>NZ_KZ672983.1:359106-420000 GCF_002970975.1 Microbacterium halophytorum | reverse complement strand
CGGCGACTCCCCGCTCGTCGCCGACCCGCCGCCCGCTAAACCACCCCCTCGCACAGCGGTGCCGCCGACGGTCCTCCGGGACCGTCGGCGGCACCGCTGTGTTGTGGGCTGCGGCAACCTTCTGCGCGGGGACCGCAAGCGTTCGTCGCGCGGGTGCGCTGCGAACGCGCGCATCCGGCCGCCTCTGCCGGATCGCCTCGCACGCAGCGGCGTCACCTCGCTGCGGTGAACGCGTCGGCCGCCGCGAGCGAGACGGTGCGGTCGCCCTCGCGGTGATCGTCGGCGCGGTGCGAGACGAGCACCGTGATGCGGTCGGCGCTCGCGCTCCGGATGTCGTCCATCATGTCCGCGGCCGTCGGGGCGTCGAGGTGAGCGGTCGGCTCGTCGAGGAGCAGCACGTCGGCGCGACTGAGCAGGGCTCGAGCGATCGCGAGGCGCTGCCGCTCGCCGCCGGAGAGGGCCGTGCCGGCGGGGCCCACGCGGGCAGCGAGGCCATCGGCCAGCGACAGCAGCAGTGTGCCGAGACCCGCGCGGCGCAACGCACCCCGCATCTCCTCGTCAGTCGGGGCGTCGTCCGCCCCGCGCGCGAGCAGGAGGTTGCCGCGCAGCGTCGAGTCGAACACGTGGGCCTCCTGCGGGCACCACGCCACGCGCTCGCGCCAGCCGTCCGGGGCGAGCGCGGGCAGCGGTGTGCCGTTCGCGCGCACCTCGCCGGCCGCGGGGCGCAGCGACCCCATCAGGATCGACAGCAGCGTCGTCTTGCCCGACCCGCTCGGTCCCTCGACGACGAGCCATTCGCCGCGGTCGACTTCGGCGGAGACGTGCCGGAAGACCATGCGTTCGGCGGTGTCGGCGGCCGGCATGGTCGCGCTGGCGGGGGCGGGCGCCGCGGACGCGACGGTGGGGGCTCCGACTGCCGAGCGGTCATCTCGCGTCGTTTCGTCGGCGCCGAGCGTCTCGCCCACCCGTGCGCCCGTGCGCTCGCCGCGGCCGTATGCGGTCGTTGCCGGATAGGCCGCCGCGAGGTCGTCGAGCTCGAGGCAGCGGACGGGCGGCGTCACGCGGCCCGCGCCCGTGAGCGCGGCGGGCACCGGCTCGAGGATCGGGTCGATGCGCCGGATGGCCGCCGCCTGGCCCGGTGCGCGCTGCGCCGCCTGCACGATCGCCCCGACGGGTTCGAACGCCGCGAGGCACAGCAGTGCGATGACGGAGATCTGCTCGGCGCCGACGCCCGCCGCGAATGCGAGCGGGGAGACCAGGGCGGCGAGGAAGGACGTCGCGAGCACCGCGATGGCGGAGCCGAGCCCGGCGCCCCGCGCCGCGCGGCGTTCGGCCCGCGCGAGCCGCGCCGCCACGGCGTCGAGCCGCGCGAGCGCGGCGCTCCGCGGGTCGAGGGCGTGCGCGCGGGAGGCCGGCGCCCCCGCGCCCCCCTCCTCGAACGGGTTCGCGTGTGAATCTGTGCCGCTGTCGGCGTTCGAGGCGCCATTCGTCGACAACGGCGCAATTCCATCCGCGGCGTGGGCCGCGCGCGGTGCGTTCGCGGCAGGAAGGTGCGGTGCAGCGGTGCCCGTCGCCTCGCGCGCACCCTGATCCGCCGGCCGATCTGTGCCGTTGTCGGCGTTCGAGGCGCCGTTCGTCGACAACGGCGCAATTCCATCCGGGGCAGGGGGCGAGCCCGGCGCGGAGTTGCCGCGGAGGTCGTCGGCCGCGGCCGCGAGGGACGCCGTGCCGCGCACGATCGCCGCGCGCTCCGCGACGCCCGCCGCGCCCGCGCCGCGCTCGGCCGCAACGGCGAGCACGGCGCCGAGCGCCGCGGCCGCCGAAAGCGTGAGGCCGACGATCGCCGTGAGCTGCGGGGCGACGAACCACGTCGTGATCGTGACGCCGACGATCGCGAGCACGCCGACGGCGATCGGCGGGAACACCCGCGGGAGCTGGTCGCGGAGCTCGTCGGCCTGCGTCACGAGGTAGTCGACGGGCGCCCCGCCCTCCAGCAGCCGACGGGAGCCGGCGCCGCGGGCGGCGATCGACCGCCACATCCGGACCCGCAGGCCGTCGATCGCGCGGAACGCCGCGGAGTGCGTCGCGAGGCGCTCGGCGTAGCGGGCGACGGAGCGGCCCAGGCCGAAGAAGCGCACTCCGACGATCGCGACCATCAGGTACATGATGTGCTCCTCGACGCTCGCGCGCACGATGAGCCAGCCCGACACGGCGGTCAGCGAGAGCCCGAGCGCCGTCGCGATGAGACCGAGAGCGACAGCGCCGAGCCAGCGCCAGCGCTGCGGCCGTATGAGGGGGAGCAGCCCGCCGGCGTCGGGGGCCGGAGCGCCGGGGCTGCCCGGACGCGCATCGCCGGCCCGGTGGGCCGTATCCGAGTCGGCGGCAGGGTCGGGGTGCACTCCGGCTCCATCCGCGGTCGCCGCCGTACTCGCCGGCGCGGCAGGCAGCGCACGTGCTTCAGGCGCTCCCGGGTCGGCACCGGCCGCGCCCGCGGCGTCGGGGGTCGCCGGCGCGCCGATGGCGATGCGTCGGTCGGCGAGAGCGACCGTCTCGGGCTCGTGCGATGCGATCACGATCGTCGTACGCGCCGCCCGCCGCATGATCGCCGCCCGCACGAGGTCGGCGGAAGCGGCGTCGAGGTGCGCCGTCGGCTCGTCGAGCACGAGCAGCGTCGCGCCGGCGTCGACCTGGGCCAGCGCGCGGGCCACGGAGAGGCGACGCAGCTCGCCGGGGCTGATCTCGGCGACGGCTGAGTCCGCGACGTGCGCGAGCGCGAGTTCCGCAAGCGCGGCATCCGGGTCCCCGGCCCCGTAGAGGGCGAGCTCGTCGCGCGGCGTCGCGGCGAACCCGTGCGGCGCCTGCGGCGCCCAGGCGACACCGGGTCCGCGACCGGAGTCGGTGCCGAACGCAGCTCGCGCGGGATCGCCACTGCAGAACGCAGTCGGACCTCGCCCCCTGTGTGCGTCCGCTCCCGGGATCGCGGAGGGGTCGACCCTCGCGGCGTGCGAATCGACTGCGTTGTGCCCGCACTCGTCGATCCGGATCGCGCCGGTCACGGCCGCGTCATCCGGAAGCACGCCCGCGAGCGCGGCGAGCACTGTCGACTTCCCGCAGCCGCTCGGCCCCGTCAGGGCGGTGATGCCCGTCAGCTCGACGCTCAACCGGTCGACGACAGGGCGACCGCGACCCGCGTACCGGATGGTCAGGTCGGTGAGCGAAACGCCGACCTGGTGCCCGTGCGCCGCGCCCGCGTCGGTCGGCGTCGCGGGCATCACGACCCGTACATCCGGGGCGGCCGGTCGCCCGAGCAGCGCCTTCACGCGGGCGAGCGCCGCGACGCCGGCCTGCGACGCGTGGAACGCCGTGCCGACCTCGCGCAGGGCGCCGTAGATCTCGGGCGCCAGGATGAGCGCGACGAGCGCCGCCTCGAGCGTCACGGTGCCGTTCATGAGGCGCAGGCCGAGGAATACGGCGACGAGCGCGACCGACAGCGTCGCGATCAGCTCGAGGGCGAGCGCCGACATGAAGGCCGTGCGCAGCGTCGTCATCGTGCGCGTGCGGTACTCGCGCTGGATCCCCTGCAGCGCCTTCGTCTGATCCTCGACGCGGCCGAGCCCGACGAGCACCGGCAGACCGCGCGCGAGCTCCGTGAGGTGGTCGGCGAGGCGCGTCAGCGCGCCCGTCGCCTCGTCGGTCGCCGCTTGCGTGTGCTTGCCGATCAGGATCATGAACACCGGTACGAGCGGCACCGTCAGCACAACGATGAGGGCGCTGACCCAATCGGCGCCGAGGATGCGCAGGCCCGCGATCGCCGGCACCGCGACTGCCGCGATCATGGCGGGCAGCGACTGCGTGTAGTAGTCGTCGAGGTCGTCGAGCCCCTCGCCCGCCAGCACGCTCACGCCGCCGTGCCGCCCCGCGCCGCCGTCCGCGATGCGGCGCCACAGCCGCGCGCGCAGGACTGCCTTCACGCCGCTCGCGATGCGCCGGGCGGCGACCTGCGACGCCCATCCGGCGCCCGCCCGCAGCAGCCCGCCGGCGATGCCGAGGGCGACGACGGCGAGCACATCGATCGATCCGGACGCTGCGCCCGCGATGCCGCGCGCGATCGCCTCGGCGACCAGCACGAGCCCCAGTGCCTTCAGCGCCGCAAGTACCCCGAGCACGAACAGCCGGATGGGCGGCACCGGCCCGAGGTCCGGTCGCGCCGGGCGATCCTCGTCGTTCGGCGCCGCGGCGCTCCCGTCGAGGCCCGTGGGGGGCAGATCGTTCCCGGCGCCGTCATCCGCGCCCGCTCGATCGCTGTGCTCCGACGCTGCAGGGGCAGCCGCATTGTGCCGGACCGCATCCGTGCCGGCCGGATCGGCGCCCGCCGGCGCCGTGCGGCGCCGCTCGGCACCGGCCCCGCCGCCCCCGCCCGTCGGGACCTCCGCGCCGCGTGCTTCCTGGGTCATCCGAGCCCGGCCCTCACGCCTCGCGCTTCTCGCGCAGGATCGCGGGGAGGAAGTCGTGCGGCTCCGGCATCATGCCGGGCGTGAGGCGCTTGCGGAACACCCAGTACGACCAGGCCTGGTACGCGATCACGATGGGCAGGCCGACGCACGCGACGATCGTCATCACGCCGAGCGTGTAGTCGCCGCTCGACGCGTTCCAGACGGTGAGGCCGTTGGCGGGGTCGGCCGTCGAGGGCAGCACGTACGGGAACATGCCGGCGAAGATCGCCCCGGCACCGAAGACGATGAAGCCCGCGTAGCCGAGGAACGCCCAGCCCTCGCGGCGGGCCCGCGCGGCGAGCCAGCCGCCGACGGCCGCGACGACCGCCAGCGCGACGAGCACCCACGACAGCACCGTGCCGCCGGCGAACTGCACCCACAGCGCCCAGGCGGCGGCGGGCAGCAGGAACAGCGGCGCCCACGTCGCGGCGAAGCGCGCCGAGCGCTTCCGGATGTCGCCGTCGGTCTTCAGCGCCAGGAACGTCGCGCTGTGGACCAGCGAGAAGCCGACGAGACCGAGCCCGTCGAGCACGGCGGGCACCGTGAGCCAGACGAACGGCCCGCCGATGCGGTCGCCGTTGGCGTCGATCGGGAGGCCCGTCGACGTGATCGCGAGCATCGCGCCGACGCAGAACGCCGTCACGAGCGAGCCGAGGCCGAGGGCCCACGTCCACACGGTGCGCCACCGCTCGGTGTTCACCTTGCCGCGGAACTCGATCGCGACGGCGCGCGAGATGAGCGCCAGCAGGGCGATCGTGAGCGGCACGTACAGCGCCGAGAACAGCGACGCGTACCAGGCGGGGAAGGCGGCGAAGATCGCGGCGCCCGCCGTGATCAGCCAGACCTCGTTGCCGTCCCAGACCGGGCCGATCGTGTTGAGCAGGGTGCGGCGCTCGCCTTCGTCACGCGTGAACAGCATCCGCATGCCGACGCCGAGGTCGAAGCTCTCGAGCACCAGGAAGCCGACCCAGAGGGCCGCGATGGCGATGAACCAGACGATGGGAAGGATGTCCATGATCGCTCCTCGGCCTCAGTAGGCGAACGACAGCACGTCGTCGCGGTCGTCTTTCCCGGATGAACCGGATGGGTCGGACGGCCCGCCGGATGTCGGCGGTTCGTGCGACAGTTCGGGCATGGCAGAACCGACCCCGCCGCGGGTGTACTTCACGAGGAGGACGATCTCGACGACGCCCATCACGGCGTAGATCGCGGTGAGCGAGATGGTCGAGAACAGCAGCTCGCCCGCCGTCACGCCCGGCGACATCGCCGCCTGCGTGAACATGAACACGCCGTCGACTCCCGTGCCGTCGGGGTTCGGGGCCACGACGAACGGCTGGCGCCCGATCTCGGTGAAGATCCAACCGGCGATGTTGCCGGCGAACGGCGCGGCGATGCCGAGGATCGCGAGGCGCATGATCCACGGCGACCGAGGCACGGTGCCCCTCCGGGTGAGCCAGAGGGCGACGACGGCGGCGCCGGCGACGACCGCGCCGAGCCCGATCATGAGCCGGAAGGCCCAGTAGGTCACCCACATCGGCGGCACGTACTGCACGTCGGCTCCCGCGTGCTGGCCGTAGATCTCCTCATCTGGGATCGTCTCGCCGTACTGGTTCTGGTACTCGGGCTCGAGGTCGTTGATGCCGGGCATCTCGTGGCCCCACTCGTCGGTCGCGAGGAAGCCGAGCAGGCCGGGGATCTCGATGAGGGTGATGACGTCGTTGCAGTCACGGGAACCGGGGTCGCCGAGCGACAGGATCGAGAACGAGGATCCCGTGTGGCACGCGGCCTCGGCGGAGGCCATCTTCATGGGCTGCTGCTCGAACATCAGCTGGCCCTGGGTGTGCCCGCTGAGCGCCGTGCCGGCGAAGCCGACGATCGCGACGAGCGCGCCGAAGCGCAGCGAGGTGAGCCAGACGCCGTGGTCCTTCTCATCGCGCGACCGGATGCCGTCGGCCGCACCGACGACGACCCGGCCGGAGGCGTCGACGGTGTCGATGCCGTCGTGCCGGCGCCGCCACAGGTGGTACCAGCTGATCCCGAGGGCGAACATGCCCGCGACGATCAGGGCGCCGGCAGCGGTGTGGAAGAAGGCGGCGATCGCGGTGTTGTTGCCGAGCACGGCCCAGATGTCGGTCATCATGGGCTTGCCGTCGTCGCCGAGCTCGACGCCGACGGGGTGCTGCATCCACGAGTTCGCGACGATGATGAAGTACGCGGAGACCCAACTGCCGATCACGGCGCACCACAGCGCGGCGAGGTGGAGGCCCTTGCGCAGGCGGCCCCATCCGAAGATCCAGATGCCGAGGAACGTCGATTCGACGAAGAAGGCGAGAAGGCCCTCGAGCGCGAGCGGGGCGCCGAACACGTCCCCCACGAAGCGGGAGTACTCGCTCCACGCCATCCCGAACTGGAACTCCTGCACGAGGCCGGTCGCGACGCCGACGATGAAGTTGATGAGGTACAGCTTTCCCCAGAACTTCGTCATGCGCAGGTAGCGCTCGTCACCGGTGCGCACCCAGGCGGTCTGCATGATCACGACCATCAGGCCGAGGCCGATCGTGAGCGGCACCATCAGGAAGTGGTAGACGGTCGTGATTCCGAACTGCCAGCGGGCGATATCGAGCGGGTCCACGCCGGGAACCTCCTCATGTCGGGGCGGTCGACCCGGATGAAGCGGCCGACCTCACGGGGATTCTACGCCGTGTAGAAATATGTCAACACCCACAGCGCGCCGTGAGAAACCGACACGGCACGGCAGGCTTCGACTATGCGTAGAAGTAGTTCGATGTCGAGTAGAATGGTCTGATCGGAAGGAGGGGCAATGGCACATCTGGGAGACCTGGAGCGCGCCGTCATGGACGTCGTCTGGGACGCCGATGACTCGCTGACCGCGTACGACGTCAAGGACGCGCTCGAGGCGCAGGGTCGCGACCTCGCGGCGACCACGCTGCTGACCGTGCTGTCGCGGCTCGACAAGAAGGGCTTCGTCACCTCCGATCGCTCGGCCCGCCCGCACCGCTATCAGCCCGTCGGCACGCGCGAGGCGCACATGGCCGAGCTGATGCACGAGGTGCTCGGCGAGACCGCCGACCGCTCCGCCGTGCTCGCGCGCTTCATCGGCGGCGTCTCCGCCGAGGATCAGGCGACGCTGCGCAACCTGCTCGCCTCCTGACGTCGGCGCGCCCCGCACGCGGCATCCTGCCGATGCGATCGCGTCCGGCCACCCGCGGGCCGCTGAACCGCGCAACCCCGTGCGCTGGCCGTAGGAGGTTGCCCCGGCCCTAGGAGGTTCCCCGCCGATTCGGCCTAATCTCGGGAGATCTGCCTAATCTCGGGGCCTCGGGCGGCGCCGGCCCCTGGGCGTTCAGGAGCCGGCGAGCCGGCGGAAGCGGTCGTGCATCCTGTCCTGGCGGGAGGAGGCGCGCTCGGCGTTCGCCGTGCCGAGGGCGCCCGTCTCGGCGACGCGCAGGATCGCGCGGGCGAGCACCTCATCCGGCTGCGTGCGGCGGGCGACGTCGTCGGCCATCATCTCGACGAGCGCCGCGACCTCGCTCTCGGCGCGGGCCGCCATGGGGAACCACGGCAGCGCCCGGCGCCACGCGCGGAAGGCGACGAGCAGCACCTCGTGCCGCTGCTCGACATGCGCGCGTTCGTGCGCCGTGACCGCGAGCAGCTCATCCGATGCGAGGGCGTCGAGCAGGCCGCGCGAGAGCACCGTCACGCTGCCGACACCGTGCGGCAGGCAGTAGGCGACGGGCGCCGCGTCGTCGAGCACGCGCGTGCGGTCGCGGTCGGGGTCGGGCACCGAGAGCAGTTCGACGAGCGCGAGGTGCCTGCGCCTCTGCCGCTCGAACGAGACGACCGCCGCGATGAGGTGCCCGAACAGGTACGCCGCGAGGGCGAGCGACGGGATGCCGGCGAGCCACGGGTGCTGCGGCACCAGGGCGGCGGCGACGAGCCAGAGCGCGCCGACCATCGTGAGCCCGCCCGCGACGGCGATCGCCTGCCACAGCACCAGCGCGAGGGCGGGGTGGCGCGGCGGCCACGACGCGCGCGAGAGCCGGATCGGGACGGGCCAGGCGAGAAGCACTGCGACGAGCGCGCAGGCGGCCGCGATCGCGAGGTCGACGGCCTGGATGGTCACTTCTCAAGCGTAGTATCGCGCCGCCTCGCATCGCTTGGCGCCGACGCGCGGGACGATCCCCGCGGCGGGGCGCCGAGACACTGCACAATCGCCGAGCCGCGGCAGAATCGGGCGCAGAATGCCGCGGCTGGTGGATTGTGCCGCGCCTCGGAACGGCGAAGGCGCCGCGCCGGCGCGGCGCCTTCGCGCGGCGCGTCAGTCGATCTCGGGCACGAGGCGCACGGCGCCCTTGTCGGCCGACTGCGCGAACGCCGCGTAGGCGCGCAGGGCGGGCGTCACCTTGCGGGGGCGCTTCTCCTTGGGGCGGTAGCCGCCGTTCGCCTCGAGCGCCTCGCGGCGGCGGGCCAGCTCGTCGTCCGAGACCTCCAGCTGCAGCGTGCGGGTCGGGATGTCGATCGAGACGATGTCGCCCTCCTCGACCAGCGCGATGACGCCGCCGGCGGCCGCCTCGGGGGAGACGTGGCCGATCGACAGGCCCGACGTGCCGCCGGAGAAGCGGCCGTCGGTGATCAGGGCGCAGGCCTTGCCGAGGCCGCGGCCCTTCAGGTACGACGTCGGGTAGAGCATCTCCTGCATGCCGGGGCCGCCCTTCGGGCCCTCGTACCGGATGACGACGACGTCGCCCTCCTCGACCTCCTTCGCCAGGATGCGCCTCACGGCCTCGTCCTGCGACTCGCACACGACGGCGGGGCCGGAGAAGGTCCAGATCGACTCGTCGACGCCCGCGGTCTTGACGACGGCGCCGTCGACCGCGATGTTGCCGCGCAGAACGCCGAGGCCGCCGTCCTTCGAGTAGGCGTGCTCGAGGTCGCGGATGCAGCCGCCGGCCGCGTCGGTGTCGAGCGACTTCCAGGTCTTCGACTGCGAGAACGCCTTCGACGAGCGCTCGCCGCCCGGGGCGGCGTGCCACAGCTCCTCCGCCTCGGCTGAGGCCTCGCCGCCCCGGATGTCCCACTCGTCGAGCCAGGCGCCGAGCGTCTTGGCGTGCACGGTGTGGACGTCCTCGTTGAGCAGGCCGGCGCGACGCAGCTCACCGAGCAGCGCGGGGATGCCGCCGGCGCGGTGAACGTCCTCCATGTAGTAGGTGCGGCCGTTCGCGACGTTCGGCGCGACCTTCGCCAGGCACGGCACGCGGCGCGAGACGGCGTCGATCTCGTCGAGGCCGAACTCGACGCCGGCCTCGTGGGCCGCGGCGAGCAGGTGCAGGATCGTGTTCGTCGAGCCGCCCATCGCGATGTCGAGCGCCATGGCGTTCTCGAACGCCTCGGGGGTTGCGATGTTCAGGGGGAGGACGGAGTCGTCGTCCTCGTCGTAGTAGCGGCGCGTGATGTCGACGACGAGCGAGCCCGCCTTCTCGTACAGCGCGCGGCGGGCCGTGTGCGTCGCGAGGACCGAGCCGTTGCCGGGCAGCGACAGGCCGATCGCCTCCGTGAGGCAGTTCATCGAGTTGGCGGTGAACATGCCGGAGCACGAGCCGCAGGTCGGGCAGGCGGCCTCCTCGATGCGCTGGATGTCCTCATCCGAGACCTTCTCGTTCACGGCCTCGCTGATCGCGTCGACCAAGTCGAGCGTGCGCTGGTTGCCGTTGACGAGGGTCGCGCGGCCGGACTCCATGGGGCCGCCCGAGACGAAGACCGTCGGGATGTTGAGCCGCATGGCGGCCAGGAGCATGCCTGGCGTGATCTTGTCGCAGTTCGAGATGCACACGAGTGCGTCGGCGCAGTGCGCATTGACCATGTACTCAACCGAGTCGGCGATGAGGTCGCGCGAGGGCAACGAGTACAGCATGCCGTCGTGGCCCATCGCGATGCCGTCGTCGACGGCGATCGTGTTGAACTCTCGCGCGATGCCGCCGGCGGCGTGCACGGCGTCTTCGACGATGCGGCCGACGGGGGCGAGGTGGGTGTGGCCGGGGACGAACTCGGTGAACGAGTTGGCGATCGCGATGATGGGCTTGCGGCCGATGTCGCTTCCTTCGACACCGGAAGCGCGCATCAGTGCGCGGGCGCCCGCCATATTGCGGCCGTGGGTGACAGTGCGTGAACGGAGTGAGGGCATGTTGCCATTCTCGCCCGGCACCTGGGCGCTTTTCGCACGGTCGCCGATGCGGTTGGTACGGGTACTGGGAGTACTATCGCTGAGCGAGAGGGGGTACCGGATGATCCGACCGCGCACGCCCCGCCGCGAGGAGCTCGGGGCGTTCCTCGCCGACCGCCGGCGGGCCGCGAAGCGCCAGGCGCTGGGGCTTCCCCCGACGCCCCGCCGCGTGCACACGGGCCTCAGCCGAGAGGAGGTCGCGACGCTCGCGGGCGTCAGCGCCAGCTGGTACACCTGGCTCGAGCAGGGGCGTGACATCAACGTCTCCCGCCAAGTGCTCGCCTCCGTCGCGCGCGTGCTGCGGCTCACGGCCGCGGAGGCCGACTACGTCTACGGGCTCGCGGAGCGCGACGACACCGCGCCCGTCGTCCGGCGCGAGAGGATCCCGGATCACCTGCAGCGTCTCGTCGATGCGCTCGACTTCCCGGCGTTCGTCGTCACGACGGACTGGGCGATCCTCGGGTGGAACGAGGCCTACGAATGGCTCTACCCGCGCATCCGGACGGTCGACCCGGCCGACCGGAACCTGCTCTGGCTCGTCTACACCGACCCGGAGCTGCGCGAGATGCTGCCCGATTGGGAGCGCGACAGCCGCCGCTTCCTCGCCGAGTTCCGGGCGGAGGCGGGCGTGCGGCTCACGGGCCCCGACCACCGCGCCGTCGTCGACCGCCTGATGGCGGAGAACCCCGAATTCCGCGCGCACTCCGCCGAATTGGAGGTGCAGCGCTTCGCCTCGCGCCGGCGTGCGTTCCGCCACCGCGACGAGGGCCTCGTCGAGTTCGAGCACCACAGGCTCGTGCCGAGCGACGCCGTCGACCTGCACGTCGTGATGTACGTGCGGGTGCCCGATTGACTACGCCGCCGGCCGCCCCGCCCGCGCGCGCAGCCGGTCGAACACGTACCGGTCGCGCCCGACCAGCAGCCCGAAGACGAACTGCGCGATCGACGAGAACACCAGGAGGAACAGCAGCGACGCCGTCCAGCCTCCCGTTGCGCTGTGGATCGCGCCGAAGGTGACGGGGGCGAGGCCCGCGATCACGTACCCGACCGACTGCCCCATGCCGCTCAGAGCCGACGCGGTCTGGTGGTCGCGGGCGCGCGTCGCCATCAGCGTCAGGGAGCACGCGATCGAGCCGCCGCTGCACAGCCCGGCGAGCGAGATCCACAGGAAGATTCCGGATGGCGCGAGCAGCAAGCCTGCGACGCCCGCCATCGAGAACAGGGGCAGGATCGCGGGCACCCACCGCTCCATCCGGCCCCGCATCGCGAAGGGGAGGGCGATCGAGCCGAGCACGCCCACCATCTGGAAGATCATCACGTCGTAGCCGGCGAGCACCTCGCTGTGGCCGAGCGAGCGCGCGTAGGGCGCGAGCCACGTGATCATGACGTAGAACATGATCGCCTGCACGCCCATGTAGATGCCGACGAGCCACGCGACCGGGTCGGCCCAGACGCTCGGGCCGCGCGCCGTGCCCTTTGCGAGGCGGTGCCCTCGGTCGGCGCCGAAGCGGCGCATGTGCAACAGCCACAGGACGATCGCGATCGGCAGCGTCGCCGCGACGGCGACGAGGGCGACCCGCCACCCGATGTCGCCTCCCGAGGGCTCGACCGCATACGAGATCGGCACGACGAGGCCGGAGGCGAGCGCCCCGCATCCGGCGAAGAGCGCCGTGTAGATGCTCGTCACGAGCGCGACGTGCGAGCCGAACGACCGCTTCACGACCGCCGGCAGCAGCACGTTCGCCACCGCGAGAGCGACGCCGATCAGCACCGTCCCGATCCACAGCGACGTCTCGGGGCCGGGAACGGAGCGGAGGAGTGTGCCGCCCGCCAGAACCAGCAGCGCCCAGAGCACGACCCGGTTCATGCCGAAGCGGTGCGACAGCGTGTGCGCGAACGATGACACCAGCGCCCAGATCACGACGGGAACGCTCGTGAGCAGGCTCAGGGTCGCGACGGAGTCGCCCGTCGATGCGCTCATCTGCTCGAGCAGCGGCCCGACGCCCGTGATCGTGACGCGCATGTTGATGCCGACCACGACGATCGCCGCGAGCAGCAGAGCGATCGACGGGCCCCGCGCGTTATCGTGGTTCGCAGTGGGGGTCGTCGGGCGGTCGCTGCTCACCCGCCGACCCTACGCCACGATGAACGCCGCATATCCGGAGTCTCTCGTTCCCGGGAAGTTGCCGAACGCCCGTTGTCGGCACCGCTGCACAACGCAGTCATTCTCGCGCCCGGCGGCCGGCCAAGGCCCGCGCCGACCCGTCCCGCAGCGGGAATGACTGCGTTGTGCGCGCAGCGACACTCCGAGCCGCGCCGTGGGCCCGGGCGGGCCATCGGCACCATACGGCACGCACGGTCCGGTCAGCGGCCGAGCAGGGGCCAGCCGGTGTAGGCCTCGGCGAGGTAGCGACGGCCGGCCTCGCTGTCGGTGACGGTGCGCAGCTCGGCGATCTGGCGGTGGCGCTCGAAGTCGCTCGCGCCCGGCTGCTGGTGCAGCATGCTCGTCATCCACCACGAGAACTGCTGGGCCTTCCACGTGCGCCGCAGTGCTTCGTCCGTGAAGCTCTCGAAGTGCGTCGCGTCGCCGCGCAGCAGCAGGTCCCGGATGGCGCGGTCGAGCAGCACGACGTCGGCGACCGCGAGGTTCATCCCCTTGGCGCCCGTCGGAGGCACTGTGTGGGCGGCGTCGCCGACGATGACGGCCCGGCCGGCCTGCATCCGGTGCGCGACGAAGCTGCGGAACTTCAGCACGTCGCGCTGGAAGATCGGGCCCTCCTTCAGCTCGGTCGCGGGAGTGCGGCGCTGCAGCTCGTCCCAGAGCTGGGCCTCGCTGTAGGAGCTCGGGTCGGTCTCAGGGTCGCACTGGAAGTACATCCGCTGCACCTCGGGGCTGCGCTGGCTGATCAGGGCGAAGCCGTCGGGGGAGTTGGAGTAGATCAGCTCGTCCTTCGACGGCGGCGCCTCGGTGAGGATGCCGAACCACGCGAACGGGCACTCGTGGAAGAAACCGCCGTGCGAGCCGGTGACGGCCTTCTTCACGACGCTGCGGGAGCCGTCGGCGCCGACGACGACGTCGGCCTCGATCACCGACTCGCGGCCCTCCGCGTCGCGCACGACCACACGCGGGCGCTCCGTCTCGGCGTCCTCCACGCGCTCGGCCGTGACGCCGAACCGCAGGTCCTGGCCGGCGGCGAGGCGCGCGGCGATGAGGTCGACCAGCACCTCGTGCTGCGGGTAGAGCCAGACGTTGCGGCCGACGAGCGCGCCGAAGTCGATGTGGTGCAGCTCGTCGTCGAAACCGAGGTAGATGCCCGAGTGCTTGTCTCCGATGGTGTTCACGCGCTCGCTCGCGCCCGTCTCGGTGAGGACCTCGACGGTTCCCTGCTCGAGGATGCCGGCGCGGATCGTGGTCTCGATCTGCTCGCGCGTGCGGCTGTCGATCACGATCGACTCGATTCCGGCTTCGTCGAGCAGGTGCGACAGCAGGAGGCCTGCCGGTCCTGCTCCGACGATCGCTACTCGGGTGCGCTCGGCCATGGCGTCTCCTTCGACTCGGTGCGGGTTGCCGCCTCCGATCATCCGGTGTCGCCCGGGGCCGGCGGCCGCCGTCATCCCAGTCAGTGGGAATCTGGCGTAACCTGGGGCGATGCGAGCGGAGGACGACGGCGGGGTGCTCGACCGAGCGATGCGCATCCTCGGCGCGTTCACCGCCGACGAGCCCGAGCTCGGGGCGACGCGGCTCGCGGAGGAGACGGGGCTGTCGCCGTCGACGCTGCACCGGATCGCCGCGCAGATGATCGACCTCGGCCTCCTCGTGCGCGTTCCGGGCCGGCGGTACGCCATCGGCGATCGGCTGTTCGAGCTCGGCGAGCTCTCCCCGCTCTCGCTGCGGCTGCGCGAGACGGCGCTGCCGCACATGCAGCGGCTGTATGAGGCGACGGGCGAGAACGTGCACCTCTCGGTGCTCGACCAGACGGATCCGGAGGGCGCCGCCGCCCTGTTCGTGGGCCGAGTCACGGGCCGCGGTTCCGTCCCGACGCTGGCCCGGATGGGTGGCAGGCTCCCGCTGCACGCCGTCGGCACGGGCAAGGCGATGCTCGCGGCGCAGGACGACGAGTGGATCGCCGCGTACTGCCGGCAGCCGCTGCTGCGCGAGACGACGCTCACGAAGATCGACACCCCGGGGATCCTCGCAGACGTCGACTCCGCCCGCGCCCTCGGCTACGCGGTCGCGCGCGAGGAGATGACGCTCGGCAGCGTGTCGATCGGCGCGACGCTCGGCCAGGTGCCCGGCCTGCCGCTCGCGGCGCTCGGCGTCGTCGTCGCGCGCGACCGCGCCGAGGAGCGGCGCCTCGGCGGGCTCGTGCGTCAGGCCGCCGCCGACCTGACGCGGTCGCTGCGGACCTGACCGCCGGCCCGGGTGCGGCCCGCTGCGGGTTCCGGCGTCGGGAAGCCGCCCGTTCCCGCGCCGGAGCGGTGGGCCCCGCGGGTTCACACGATCGACACACGACCGAAAACGGGCCGGAACCGGCGCGCGCGAGAGTGGAGGTGCGGACCGGATGACCTGCACAGTCACGGTCCGCACCGCGCGGCGCCGGCGTCAGTCCCTGTTCCGCGCGCGGTCGCCCCGTCGCCCAGCATCGCCGCACGGGCGGCGGGCGACCGCCTCGCCCGCCCCGCGTGGGCGGTGCACCGGTGCGGAAGTCGCACCTGTGGCCCTTCCGGCGGCTTGCTGAGGGCGACGGTTGCGCTTTCGGCAGGCGCGCGTCGCAGTTGTTGCCCATTCGGTGCACTGCCGTGCGGCCGGTCAACGGTGCGCGGCACGCGCGCGGCGATAGGCTGACCGGCGATGGAGTTCACGCGACGCTCGCTGCTCGTCGGTGCCGGGACAGGCGCCGTCGCGCTGCTGCTCGCGTCGTGCACGACGCCAGACCCGGAGCCGTCGCCTTCGCCGACCGAACCGGATGTCTCGCCCACGCCGTCGCAGGACGTCCCGGTCCCAGCTGGCTTCGTCCGCAGCTCGTGGACCACCGACCCGCACTCGCGCGGCGCGCGCCCCTTCGTGCCGGTGGGGTCGGCGGAGGCCGAGCGCGCCGTGCTCGCGACGCCGCTCGAGGGCCGCGTCTTCTTCGCGGGCGACGCCCTCGGCACCCCGATCGGCACGCTGTACGCGGCGGCGAACGACGGTCTGCGCGCGGCGGCCGCCGTCACCGAGGTCGCGGAACGGGGCGAACGGGCGTTCGTCGTCGGTGCGGGGCTCGCGGGCGCGAGGGCCGCGCGGTTCCTCGCGGATGCGGGCTTCGAGGTGACGGTGATCGAGGGCCGCGACCGCACGGGCGGCCGCGTGCACAGGGTCGACGCGGACGACTGGCCCGTCGCCCCCGCGCTCGGCGCGTGGACGGCGCCGGCTGACGCCGACGGCATCATCGACGCGCTCGCGGAGGAGGGCGTCGGCACCGAGCCGCTAGAGGGCGAGGCGGCACGCGGAGCGGAGGGCGCCGTCGACGTGCCGTCGATGGACCCCGTGCGCGGCGCGATCGACGGCGCGCAGTCCGCCCCGTCGGACGCATCGCTGGGGGCCGCGCTCGCCGCATCAGGAGCCGATGCGGAGGAGCCGGAGCTCGCCGCAGCGCTCGCCTACCTCACGGACACGACGGGGGCCGAGCCGGCCCAGCTGTCGTCCTGGTACCCGCCGACGATCCCCGGCGATCGCGTCGCGTTCGACGGCGACGTCGGCGAGGTGATCGACCGCGAGCTCGACGGGCTGAACGTCTCGCTGAAGACGACCGTCCTGGGCGTCGCGTACGACCGCGACGGCGTGAGCCTGCGGCTGTCCACAGGCGAGGCGCTGTCGGCCGACCGCGTCGTCCTGACGGTTCCGATCGGGGTGCTGCGGCACGGGTCCGTGGAGTTCGACCCGCCGCTCCCGTTCGACCACCGCGCGGCGATCGACGGCACGGGCAGCGGCGCGATCGAGACGGTGTGGCTGCGCTTCGACGAGCAGTTCTGGTCGGCCGAGGAGCAGATCTGGCACATCGTCGGCGGCGAAGCCGCCGTGCGCACCTGGGTCAATCTCGCGCCCGCGACGGGCGAACCGATCCTCGTCGGGTTCGTCGGAGGCGAGGCCGCCCAAGCGTTCGCGGAGCTGGGCGACGGCGAGGCCGCGCAGGCGGCGATCGACTCGCTCGCGCCGTTCGCGGACGCGCCGGAAGCCTCCTGAACCGGGCCGGAGCCACCCGCGGCCCGAAGGCGTCACACGTTCGCGACCTCACGCGCATCCGGGAGCATGGCCGCTCCGCTCTCCTCCGCATCCGGATCATCCCGTGCGGGCTCGCCCCCGTTCGGAACCAGCGGCCCGGGTTCGGCGGCATCGGGATCATCCGGCAGCGTCGAACGCCAGCGGCTGAGGCCGATCAGACCGCTGGCAACCCCCGCGAACACCGCGAGCGCGATCGCGCTCGTGATTGCGAACTCGGCGGCGCCGGAGACCTGCCGCGGGTCGAGGAAGTAGTACGGGTACCAGCCGATCTGCGCACCCCGCCAGATCGTCACGAGACCCCAGACCACGGGGAACGCGACGACCCACGCGATCAGCCGCCAATGCGCCCTGCCGCGGCCGGGGGCGAGGACCCATGCGGCGATCGCGGCGGCCGGCAGCACGAAGTGCAGCACGACGTCCGACCACGGCACCGTCATCGGGATGCCGCGCAGGCTCGCCTGCCACATCAGCAGCGCGAAGACGAGGCCGGCCGTGATCGTCCAGCTGAGGACGACGGTCCGGATGTCCGTGAGCCAGCCGGGGTCGGCTCCGCGCCGCAGGGCGACGACACCGCCGACCGCCGCGACCGCCGTGAACGCGATGTTCGACTCGATCGTGAGGTAGGCGAGGAAGTTCTGGCCGGCCACGGTCTGCGAGCTGAGCCCCCACAGCCAGCGGTGCACGAGCGACGCGGCGCACAGGGCGGCCGCCGCGAAGCGGATCGCGGCGAACCGCGTGCGTGCGCTCACCTGGCCTCCCGTCGCCGCCTCCTCGTCGTCGTGCCGAGTCTACGGAGGGCGGGTCAGCGGGCGGTGACCTCGACGCCGGTGAGGCGGGTGATCGCCGCTGCCAGGGCCTCGGTCGGGCGGATGCGGCCGCGCGAGAGCAGGCTCTGCAGCACGAGGCCGTCGCGCAGCGCGAGCAGCTCGCGCGCCAGTTCGTCGGCGGGCCCAGCGACCGTGCCGTCGTCGACGAGGGGGCGCAGCGTGTCGGCGACGTCGTCGGTCAGGCGCCGGTAGAGCCCGGCGAAGTAGTCGTGCGCCGGGTGGGCGGGGTTGGTCGCCTCGGCCGAGAGAACGGCGTAGAGCTGGATCAGGCCGGCGGTCTCCGCGTTGCTCGCCGTGATGTCGACGATCGCCTGCAGCGGCGACACCGAGCGGTCGATCGCGCCTGTGAACGCCTCCCGGTCGATCGCGTCGCGCCGCTCCAGCACGGCGGTGAGGAGCGCCTCCTTGCTGTCGAAGTGGTGCAGCAGGCCCGGTCGGGAGATCCCGCACGCCGCGGCGATGTCGCCGAGCGTCGCGGTGTGGAACCCCGATTCTCCGAACGCGGCGATGGCGGCGTCGATCAGCCGCTCGCGCCGGGCCCGGCCGGTCGCATAGCCGTTGCTCCTGTCGCCCACGGCGTCCATCCAACCACAGCGTCCGCATCCGGATGATCGATCGGCGCTGAAAACTTACATTTGAGTCAGTTTTCGTGCTACTGTCGCATCGCGGTCGACGGAGCCCGCGCGCCGACGGCGCGGGGCACGGCCATCCGGAGAGGACGGAACACCATGACGTACACCCTTGCGCCGAACATCGAGCTGCTGTTCACGGAGGCGGGCGACTACCACGAACGCGTCCGCGCCGCATCGGCGGCCGGCTTCGACGCGGTCGAGATGTGGGGCCCGACGGGGGTCGACGCGCCCGCGGCGCCGAAGGACATCCCCGCGCTGAAGGCGGCGCTGGAGGAGACGGGCACGGTGCTGACGGCGCAGCTGTCAGAGCCGCGCACGCAGTTCATGATCCCGCCGAAGGACCACTCCGAGTTCTACCGGAAGCTCGACGAGGGCGTCGAGATCGCCCGGCAGCTCGGCTGCCCCCGGATCGTCGTCGGAAGCGGCACGGGCTTCGGCGGTTCGAAGCGGCAGACCCAGCTCGACGAGCTCGTCGAGATCTACCGCAGGGCGATCGCCCAGATCGACGGTTCCGGCGTCACCCTCGTGCTCGAGGCCGTGAACGTCCGGGTCGATCATCCGGGTTCCCTGCTGGATCGCACCGCCGAGTCGGCGTACGTCGCCCGCGGCGTCGACTCGCCGTTCTTCGGCGTTCTGTATGACCTGTACCACTCCACCGTCGAGGGCGAGGACCCCGCGGCGGAGCTCGAGGCCGCCGGTGATCTCGTGAAGTACGTGCAGGTCGCCGACGCCCCCGGCCGGGGCGAGCCGGGGAGCGGCGACATCGACTGGCCGAGCGCGCTGCGCACGCTGCGCGCATCCGGGTACGAAGGGCCGATCGGGCTGGAGTACTACCCGACCGTCGAGTCGGCCGCGTCCACTGCTTTCATCCGCGGCATCGCGGCGACGGCCTGACGGGAGGGCACGACATGGCATGGCAGAAGTGGTCGTACATGGACCACTGGGTGACGCAGACCCCGCAGGGGCCGCTGCCGCCGCAGTTCAACCGCGCGCACATGGACCGCTACCTGAAGCAGCTCGCGGCCGCGGGGTTCACGGGCTTCGACACGTTCTTCTTCTACCTGCGCGCGCTCGAGGGCATGTACGGCTCTCTGGCGAACTTCGAGCAGCGCCTGCGCGACGTGGGCATGGAGAAGATCACGGGGATCTTCACGGCGTATCCGTCGGCGACCGAGTTCACCTCGCCGCACGAGCGCGAGACGCATGACCGCATCTTCGCCGATTGCGAGAACACGGTGCGCCAGCTCGACGGCCTCTCGGTCGAGAACTTCATCGTGATGCCGTCGAGCACCTACCACCAGACGGAGCCCATCACGGGCGACAAGATCAAGGCGATGGCCGAGCTCTGGTCGCGCGTGGGCGAGATGACGCTGCGGCACGGCATGCGGACGACGTGCCACTTCGAGTTCTGGGGCGCGATCCGCACCAGGGAGCAACTCGACACGTTCTTCGAGTACGCCGACCCCGAGACCGTGTTCTTCTTCTGCGACACGGCGCAGCACACGATCGCGGGCGTCGACCCCGTCGAGATGTTCCGCGACTACCGGGACCGCTGCTCGGGATTCCACTTCAAGGACACGCACGACGTCGACACGAACGAGGCGTACCGCACGCCGCCGGATCCGGAGCTGATGGCGCCGGGCGTCGACCGCTGGTTCTACGAGATGGGCACCGACGGTGGGCTCGTCGATTTCCCCGCGCTGATGCGCGAGATCGTGGCGTCCGGGTATGACGGCTGGCTCACGGTCGAGCACGACAAGGCCGACACGTTCGGTGGGACGTACGCCGAGGCGACGTGCGTGGCGAAGTGGTACATCGACAACGTACTCGAGCAGGTGCGGGCCGAAGCCGCGAAGGAGGTCGCATCGTGAGCGATTCGCTGCGCTGGTCGTACGCGCTGAACCAGTGGAACTACCGGATGGACGTGTTCGTCAGGCACGACGAGCAGCTCAGGGCGCTGAAGACGATCTCGGCGCTCGGCTTCGACCACGTCGAGCTGGCCAGCGGCATGGGCGGGCGCTGGGACAACATCGGCCGCCCCGAGGTGATCCTCGCCAACCACGGCGACGCCGCGGGGTTCTCGCGGTTCCTCGGGCGGGCGTCGATCGAGGGCGTCTCGAGCGTCTTCTGGGACCCGGGCGCGCCCGTCGAGGAGGAGGGGTACGCGTTCCTGATGACGGTCGACCCTTCGCAGCACGACAGCATCGTCGCGGCCGCCGAGCCGTTCGTCTCGTTCCTGTCGTCGATGGGCGCCGAGCAGCTGGTCGTGCGCTCCGCGCCCTCCGCGTGGATGACGGGGCCGCTCGACGACGACGCGGTGCGCCGCGTCGCGTCGCTGTGGAACCGCGTGGGCGAGCGCGCCGGCAGGGACGGCGTGCGAGTCGCCGCGCACTACGACTGCCTGGGCGGCATCCGCACCGCCGAGCAGTGGGACGTGTTCCTGGCGGAGACGGACCCGGATGCCGTCGGCGTCGCGATCGACACGGCCGAGATGGCGATCGCGGGCCTCGATCCGACGGCGTTCTACCGCGATCGCGCCGACCGCGTCACGCACGTGCACCTCAAGGACGCCCTGCACGCCGACACCGGCGAGGAGCACCTGATGCCGGGCGCCGAGCAGACCATGCTGCAGGGCGGGGCCGGTCGCCGCATCGAGCGCTGGTTCTGCGAGCTCGGCGCCGAGGGCGGCCTCGTCGACGCGCCCGCCTTCGTCGGTGCGCTGCGCGAGCACGACTACTCCGGATGGGTCGTGGTCGAGAGCGACCGCGCGGGCCAGCCGGCAGAGCTGGCGATGCTGAACTCCTGGTTCGTGCGGCACGACCTCGGCGCCGCGATCTGACCGCGCGGACTGTGGCGGGGCCGATCTCCGAGGAGACCGGCCCCGCCCGCGTCAGCGCGTCAGGATGAGGGCGTCGCCCTGGCCGCCGCCGCCGCAGAGCGAGACGACGGCGGTGCCGCTGCCGCGCGCCGCGAGCTCGTGCGCCGCCGTGACGACGAGGCGGGTGCCGGACGCACCGATCGGGTGCCCGAGGGCGATGCCGCCGCCGTTCGGGTTGACGACGTCGTCGGGCAGCCCGAGCTCGCGCTGCGATTGCGCGACGACGGCCGCGAACGCCTCGTTGATCTCGACGACGTCGAGGTCGGCCGCGGCGATGCCCTGCTTCTCGAGGGCGCGGGAGACCGCCTGCGCCGGCTGCGACTGCAGCGAGTTGTCGGGGCCGGCGGTCTGCCCGGATGCCCCGAGCGCCGCGAGCACGCCCCACCCCTTCGCATCGGCGTTCGCGCGGGTCGTCACGACCACGGCGGCCGCGCCGTCGGAGATCTGCGACGAGTTGCCGGCCGTGATGCTGCCGCCCTCCGCGAACGCGGGGCGCAGGCGCGCGAGGGTCTCGACCGTCGTGTCGGGTCGGATGCCCTCGTCCGCCGACGCGACGACGGGGTCGCGCCTGCGCTGCGGCACCTCGACGGGCACGATCTCGGCGTCGAAGCGCCCCGACTCGCGCGCGGCCGCGGCGCGTTGATGCGAGCGGGCCGCGACGGCGTCCTGGTCGTCGCGGGTGAGGCCGAAGCGCGCATTGTGGCGCTCGGTCGAGGCGCCCATGCTCTCCTCGTCGAACGCGTCCGTGAGCCCGTCGTACGCCATGTGGTCGAGCACCTCGAGCGATCCGTAGGCGTAGCCGGCGCGCGAACGCGGCAGCAGGTGCGGGGCGAGGGTCATCGACTCCATGCCGCCCGCGACGACCGCGCGCGCGTCGCCCGTCCGGATCATCCGGGCGGCATCGATCACGGCGGTCAGGCCCGACAGGCACACCTTGTTCACGGAGTGCGCCGGAACGTCCCAACCGATGCCGGCGCCGATCGCGGCCTGGCGGGCGGCGTTCTGGCCGGCGCCCGCCGCGAGCACCTGGCCGAGGATCACGGCGTCGATGTCGCCGGGGGTGACGCCGCCGTGCTCCAGGGCGCCCGCGATGGCGCGCGAGCCCAGGGCGGTCGCCGGGAGCGAGGCGAACTGGCCGCCCATGCGGCCCTGCGCCGTGCGCGCGGCGGCGACGAGGACGATGTCTTCTGCGGATGTCATGGCTTCTCCTCCGGGTGCTCGAGAGCGGTCAGGGCGCGTTCGTCAGGGCGACCGTCAGGGGAGGCTCCGTCGCCGCGACGACCTCATCGACGCTGACGCCGGGCGCGACCTCCCGCAGTACGAGCCCGTCGTCGGTCACGTCGATCACGGCGAGGTCGGTGATGATCCTGTCGACGACGCCGAGGCCCGTCAGCGGCAGCGAGCAGTCGTGCACGATCTTCGCCGAGCCGTCCTTCGCGGTGTGGGTCATCAGGACGATCACGCGCTCCGCGCCGTAGACGAGGTCCATGCCGCCGCCGGGGCCCTTCACCATCTTCCCCGGGATCATCCAGTTGGCGAGGTCTCCGCGCGCCGACACCTGCATGGCGCCGAGGATGGCCGCGTCGATCTTGCCGGAGCGGATCATCGCGAAGCTCGTCGCCGAGTCGAAGAACGACGTTCCCGGCAGGGTCGTGACGGTCTCCTTGCCGGCGTTGATGAGATCGGGGTCGACGTTCTGCTCGGTCGGGTACGGGCCGACGCCGAGGATGCCGTTCTCCGACTGGAGCACGACCGTGACGTCGTCCGGGACGTAGTTGGGAACGAGGGTCGGCAGGCCGATGCCGAGGTTGACGTACGAGCCGTCGGTGAGCTCCTCGGCCGCGCGGGCGGCCATCTCGTCGCGAGTCAGTGCCATGGTCACGCCTCCCCGTTCGTCCGGACCGTGCGCTTCTCGATGCGCTTCTCGATGCCCGTTCCCACCTCGATCATCCGGTGCACGTAGACGCCGGGCAGGTGCACGGCGTCGGGGTCGATCTCGCCGGGTTCGACGAGCTCCTCGACCTGGGCGATGCACACCTTCCCGGCCATCGCCGCCAGCGGGTTGAAGTTGCGGGCCGCCTTGTTGAAGACGAGGTTGCCGTGGCGGTCACCGCGGAGGGCATGCACGAGTGCGAAGTCGGCGGCGATCGCCTCCTCGAGCACGAAGTCGCCTCGTTCGCCGAAGGAGCGCACCTCCTTCGCGGGCGAGGCCTGGGCGACGGAGCCGTCGGCGGCGTAGCGCTGGGGCAGGCCGCCCTCGGCGACCTGCGTGCCGAGGCCGGTCTTCGTGTAGAACCCCGCAATGCCCGCACCGCCCGCGCGCAGCTTCTCGGCGAGCGTGCCCTGCGGCGTCAGCTCCAGCTCGAGCTCGCCCGCGAGGAACTGCCGCTCGAACTCCTTGTTCTCGCCGACGTACGAGGCGGTCACCTTCCGGATGCGCCCCGCCGTGAGCAGGATGCCGAGGCCCCAGTCGTCGACGCCGCAATTGTTCGAGGCGACGGAGAGCCCGGACGTCCCCTGCGCGTAGAGCGCCTCGATCAGGGCGGTCGGGTTGCCGGAGAGGCCGAACCCGCCGACGGCGAGGCTCGCACCGTCGGGGACGTCGGCGACGGCCTCCGCGGCGGAGGCCCAGGTCTTGTCGATCGTCATGTCACTCCTTCGTGAGCGGCGCGCGGGCGCGATCGGCCCCGCGCGCTTTCGCACTTCGGACGCTACCCGGTTCGGTTCGCCGCCGTAAGCGGCGGGGCATCGCGGTTGCCGATGCGGGGTATCAGGAACGACGCGGAAGACCGGCCGGTCGCGCGGTGGCGATCACGGCGCCGCTCGGCGGCGGGGGCGCCGCGACGGCCTCGCCTGGCAGAGTGGAGGCATGGCGACACCGCGGATCGAGATCACGTACTGCACCCAGTGCCGCTGGCAGCTGCGCGCCCAGTGGTACGCGGGGGAGCTGCTGCAGACCTTCGAGGAGGAGGTCGGGGAGATCGCGCTGATCCCGGCGACGGGCGGCGTCTTCCGCGTCGACATCGGCGACAAGCGGGTGTGGAACCGCAAGCGCGACGGCGGCTTCCCCGAGATCACCGAGCTCAAGCGGCGGGTGCGGGACGTCATCGCGCCCGGAAGGTCGCTCGGGCACGCCGACGGGAAGGCGGCCGCCGCGGAGTGACGGCCCCGCGGGGCGCCCGCCCGGTGCGCCGGCTACGGCGAGGAGAGCTCCGAGGCGGCCTGCGCCAGCAGCTCGCGCATCCACGCGTGCTCGGGGTCGCGGTTGTGCACCGGATGCCACCACAGCGCGTCGACGATCGGGGTCGCGTCGAACGGGGGCGGCAGAACCCGGATGCCCGGCATCCCGCGGAACGAGGCGGCGAGCTGGCGCTGGACGAGCGCGAGCCGGTCGCTGCCGGCGACGAAGTGCGGCAGGGCGAGGAAGCTCTCGACCACGGCGTCGACGCGGGGTTCGAGCCCGAGCTGCTGGAGCTGCTGCGTCGCCGACGTGTAGGCGGTGCGCGACTGGTAGGTGAACACCCACGGCGACTCCGCGAGGTCGGCCATGGTCGCGGTCTCGCCGATCCGGGTGTTCGTGTCGGCGGCGAGGAGCACCCAATCGTCCGACCAGAGGTCGGTGTAGGGGAGGTCGCTGAGGAAGCCGTGCGGCAGGATCATGCCGTCGACGGAGCGCAGGTAGTGCATCGCGTCGCCGACGACGGTCGGCGAGTGGAGCACGAATCGGAACCGAACGCCCGGTGCGATCTCCGAGGCGAGCGTGGTCGCCCGCGGACCCAGCGTCGCGAAGCCGTAGTCGGAGCCGTAGATCGTGAACTCGCGGGTCGACTCGTGCGGTGTCCAGGTCGCCTGGCTCTCGAACACCCGGCGGGCCGATTCGAGGGCCGTACTGGTGTGCTCCGCGAGGCGGACGGCGAGGGGCGTCAGCTCGTAGGCGTTGCCCCGCCTGGCGAGGATCGGGTCGTTGAAGTGGGTGCGCAGGCGCGCCAGCGACGCGCTCAGGGCCGGCTGGCTCAGGTGCAGGCGCTCGGCCGCGCGCGTCACGCTGCGCTCGGAGAGCAGCGCGTCGAGCGAGACGAGCAGGTTCAGGTCGAGGCGTGACAGCGGGGGGTTCTCGGGCACGGCGGTGTGCTCCTCGGTTCGGTGTCCGGCGGGCAGGTGTGCACGGAGGCTATCACTGGTGTTGATGGAGCGCGCTTCGCGATCGCGCCGGACTATGGGGCGGCAGTCCCGTGATCCTCGAGGCGGCGATGCGCCCGCGGGTCCTCAACATGCCGCGAGGTGCTCCCAGATGTGAGTCCGGAGAGCACCTTGCGGCATTTCTGCGCCGTCGTCGGGTGTGACTACAGCTCGGTCGTCAGGAACCGCTGGATGTGGCGGCGGGAGTCGGCGACCATGTCGACGTCGAAGCCGGTGAGCCAGATCACTTCGAGGCCCTCGGTCATCGAGAGGCAGGAGAGCGCCGCGGCGTGCGCGTCGAGGTCGGGCTCGGCGTCGCCGTCCTCGACGGCTTCTCGGAACGCCGTCTCCAGCCCGCCGAGCACGACCCGCTGGCGGGCCTGGAAGTGCGCGTGCGCCGGATGCTCCGGGTTGAGGGCCTCGGTCGACAGCATGCGGTAGGCCTGCACCATGCCGCGCTTGTCGAGCTGCGTCGCCGTGATCTCGGGCAGTGCTCGGAAGAACTCGATGCCGCGCTTGCCGGCGATGATCGCCTGGGCCTGCTCGTCTCGTCGATCGAGCACGGCGCGCAGCAGCGCGGTCTTGCCGCCCTTGAAGTGATGCAGCACGCCCGTCTGGGTCATGCCGACGCGCCGCGCGATCTCGCTCACGGAGCTGGCGGTGTACCCGATCTCGGAGAACACGGCGAAGGCCGCCTCGAGGATCTGCTCGCGCCTGGCGGCCGATTTCCGGTACTCGCCGCGGCGGTACTCGACGGAAGAGCCTGACATGTGGATCGACGGTAGCAGGCGTCGGGCCAAATTGTTACCAAGCGCCAAAATTGAAAATGTTGACCCCTATAGGTTTTCGATGCTACGGTCGCGTCAGCTCGGTTCCCCGGGCACCCTTCAATGGCGAAAGAGGTGGCGCAGATGCGTCGACGGATCACAGCAGTCGCGGTGGGAGCCGCCGCGGCATTCGCACTGACGGCCTGCTCGGCAGGCTCGTCCGACGGAGAATCCGCGGACGGCGGCGGGCACCTGCGCCTCGGCGCGGTCGTCGACGTCACGACCTGGGACCCGGCGGAGGGTTCTTGGGGCAACGAGGCGCTCTACTTCCAGGCGGTCTACGACACCCTTCTCCGGATGAACAGCGACGGCGAGATCGAGCCGGGCCTCGCCGAGACGTGGGAGTACGACGAGTCGCGCACCACCCTGACGCTGGAGCTCCGCGACGGCGTGACGTTCTCCGACGGCGAGGAGCTCACTGCCCAGGTCGCCGCCGACAGCGTGCTGGCCTACCGCGACGGTGCGGCGCCCGAGGCGGCGAACCTCGCCGACGTCGAGGCGGCGGAGGCGGTCGACGAAGACACGCTCGCGATCCACCTCGCGCAGCCGAACCCGGGCCTCGAGGCGTACCTCACGGCGAACGCCGGCGTCGTCGGATCCCCTGCCGCGACCGACCCCGCGACCACGCCGGTCGGCTCGGGGCCGTACGAGCTCGACCTCGAGGCATCGATCCCCGGGTCCCGCTACGAGCTCACGGCGCGTGAGGACTACTGGGACGAGGACACCCAGGTCTATGACTCGATCACGATCAACTTCTACGCCGACGCGACGGCGACGCAGAACGCGCTGCGCGACAACCAGGTCGACTACTCGAACCTCAACAGCGTCTCCCAGCTGCCCGATGCGGAGGCGGCCGGCTACACGGCGCACCACGCGCCCGTGAACTGGAAGGGCTTCATCCTCTCGGACCGCGAGGGCACCGTGAACGAGGCGCTCGGCGACGTCAGGGTGCGTCAGGCGTTCAACTACGCGCTCGACAGGGAGGCCCTGCTCGAGGCCATCGAGAGCGGCTACGGCGAGCCGACGACGCAGATCTTCGGCGTCGACACGGAGGCGTACAGCGAGGAGCTCGAGGAGCGCTACCCCTACGACCCCGAGAAGGCGAAGGAGCTGCTCGCCGAGGCGGGCTACCCCGACGGCGTCGAGGTCGTGCAGCCGCAGACGAGCTTCACGCCGGCGTCCGACTACGAGCTCGTCGCCGACATGCTCGCGGAATCGAACATCGACATGGTCGCCGACCAGGTCGGCTCCAGCTTCATCGGTGATCTCCTCGGCGGCAAGTGGGGCGCGTTCCAGTTCGGCCTGAACCAGGAGCCGCTCGCGTGGCAGACCTACCAGCTGGCGGTCGCGCCGGGGGCGGCGTGGAACGTGCAGCACGTCGTCGACCCGACGGTCGAGGAGCTCACCGAGCGCATGCGCCACGGCGGTGACGACGCCGATGCCGCCGCGCAGGAGATGAACGAGTACCTCGTCGAGCAGGCGTGGTTCGCCCCGATCTATCGCGTCGACGGCGTCATCGTGACGGGCGAAGGGACGACCGCGACGCAGAAGGTCGGCCAAGCGGTGCCGAACCTCTGGGACATCGTCCCGGAGTGATCGACCGGGCGGCGGGGCGCGGTTCGCGCCCCGCCGCTTCCTCCGACGAAGGCTGAGACATGCTGAAATTCCTCCTCAGGCGGGTCGTATCCGGCGCGGTGCTGCTGATCGCGCTGGCCGTGCTCGCCTACTTCCTGCTCCGGCTCGGCACCGCCGACATCGCGCAGCAGATCGCCGGGCAGAGCGCCGGGCCCGAGCAGGTCGCCCTCATCGAGGAGCGCTTCGGCCTCGACCTCCCGCTGCTCCAGCAGTTCGGCATCTGGGCGGCGTCGCTGTTCACGGAAGACATGGGCCGCTCGTGGTTCACGGGGCAGCCGGTCGGCGCGACCGTCTTCGGGCGCACGGGCGTCACCGTGACCCTCGCGATCGGATCGGTCCTGCTCACGGGAGTCTTCGGCGTCATCCTGGGCGTCGTCGCCGCCACGCGCCGAGGAGCGCTCGACCGCGTCGTGCAGATCCTCGCCGTGATCGGACAGGCCATCCCCGGCTTCCTCATCGCCGTCGGCCTCGTGCTGCTGTTCGCCGTGCAGCTCGACTGGTTCCCCGCGACGGGCTACACCCCGATCGGAGATTCCGTGGCGGGCTGGCTGCAGTCCATCACCCTTCCGATCGTCGCGCTCGCCCTCGGCTCCGTCGGCGGCGTCGCGCAGCAGGTGCGGGGCTCCGTGCTCGACGTGCTCGGCCGCGACCACGTGCGCACCCTGCGCAGCCGCGGCCTGCCCGAGAGCCGGGTGATCTACCGCTACGTGCTGCGGAACGCGGGAGGGCCGGCGCTCAGCGTCCTCGGCCTCCAGTTCGTCATCATCCTGTCCGCGTCCGTCGTCGTCGAGCAGGTCTTCTCGATCCCGGGGCTCGGCCCGATCGCGCTCACGAGCACGATGCAGGGCGACGTGCCGCTCGTCATGGGCATCGTGCTCGTGATGGGCGCGATGGTCATCGTCGTGAACCTCATCGTCGACCTGCTGCAGGGCATCATCAACCCGAAGGTGAGGCTGTCATGACCACGACCCTCGTCACCACGATCGCCAGGAAGGGCGGCCGCGACCACGTCTTCGCGCGCCTCCTGCGCCACCCCCTCGGCGCCCCGTCGATCGGCTTCCTCGCGCTCGTCGCCCTCATCGCGATCGCCGCGCCGTGGCTCGTCCCGATGGACCCGACAGCGACCGACGTGCAGAACGTGTTCGGGTCTCCCGGCGACGGGCACCCGCTCGGCACCGACAGCGCAGGCCGCGACGTGCTCTCGCGCCTCATCATCGGCACCACCTACTCGATCGCCGGCGGCCTCGTCGTCGCGATCGTGGCGGCCGTGGTCGGTGTGACGGGCGGCCTCGTCGCCGGCTACTTCGGCGGCTGGACCGACACCGCCGCGTCGTGGCTGACGTCGCTCACGATGTCGCTGCCCGGCATGGTCGTCCTGCTCGCCGCGCGGGCCGCTTTCGGCCCGTCGATGTGGCTCACGATGGCGCTGTTCGGCGCGATCATCTCGCCGACCTACTACCGCGTCGTCTACAACTCGGTGCGCGCCGTCCGGAACGAGCTGTTCATCGACGCTGCCCGCACGAGCGGCCTGACGACACCGGCGATCATCGGGCGCCACGTGCTGACCGCCGTGCGCGCGCCGATCATCCTCCTCACCTCGGGCATCATCGCGGGCGGCATCGGCATGATGGCCGCGCTCGACTTCCTCGGCCTCGGGTCGCCCGACACCCCGACCTGGGGTCAGATGCTCAGCGAGGGCTTCTACCAGCTCACTCGCGCGCCCCTCCTCGTCCTCTGGCCGGCGCTCGCGCTGGGCCTGACCATGATCGCCCTCGTGCTGCTCGGCACGGCGCTCCGCGACGAGCTCGAGGGATCGCACCGCTCAGCGAAGGGCGCCAGCGAGCCCTGGCACGCCGAGCGCGCGCCCGAGCCGGCGATCGCGCATCCGGATGACGGCACGGCGGAGCCGCTCCTCGAGATCGAGGGCCTCGCGGTCGCCTACCCCGGCGACGACGGGTGGACGACCGTCGTGCACGATGCGAGCCTCACGGTGCGACGCGGCCAGGTGCACGGCCTCATCGGCGAATCCGGCTCGGGCAAGTCGCAGACGGCGTTCGCCGTGCTCGGCCTGCTCGCCACGGGCGGCCGGGTCGTCGACGGCTCGATCCGTTTCGACGGCCGGGAGCTGACGACGCTCACGCCGCGCGACATGAACCGGATGCGGGGCTCCCGCATCGCCTACGTTCCGCAGGAGCCGATGTCGAACCTCGACCCGGCGTTCACGGTCGGCGACCAGTTCACCGACCCGCTGCGCGTCGTGCACGGGATGTCGAAGGCCGACGCGAAGACGAAGGCCCTCGAGCTGCTCGCGATCGTCGGCATCCCCGACCCCGAGCGCACGTACAGCGCCTACCCGCACCAGCTCTCGGGCGGCATGGCGCAGCGCGTGCTCATCGCGGCCGCGGTCGCGACCGAGCCCGACCTGCTCATCGCCGACGAGCCGACCACGGCGCTCGACGTGACGGTGCAGGCCGAGGTGCTCGACCTGCTGCGCGACCTGCGCGAGGAGATCGGCATGTCCGTGCTGATCGTGACGCACAGCTTCGGCGTCGTCGCCGATATCTGCGACCACGTCTCGGTGATGCAGAGCGGCGCGATCGTCGAGACGGGGCCGTGCCGCGGCGTGTTCGCCGACCCACGGCACGAGTACACCCGGCGCCTGTTCGCATCCGTCCCCCGGGGCGAGGCGCGCGGACGCCTGACGGAGGGGACGGACGCATGAGCCTTCTCGAGATCGACGACCTCGTCGTCGAGTACCCGGGGCGCGGGTTCCGCGCCGAGCCGTTCCGTGCCGTGAAGGGTGTCTCGCTCGACATCCGGGCGGGCGAGACGGTCGGCCTCGTCGGCGAATCCGGGTCGGGCAAGTCGACGATCGGCCGCGCGATCCTGGGCCTGGCGCCCGTGACATCCGGAACGATCACGTACGCGGGGGAGGACATCAGCCGCCCGTCCCCCGCGCGCCGGCGGGAGCTGACCCGTGACCTGCAGGTGGTGTTCCAGGACCCGTACTCGTCGCTCGACCCGACCATGACGATCGGCGACATCCTGACCGAGCCGCTCGTGTCGCGCAAGGCGTCGAAGGCCGACGCGAGGGCCCGCGTGCAGGAGCTCCTGGACGTCGTGCAGCTGCCGTCGGACACGCTCGAGCGCCGCCCGCGCGACTTCTCTGGTGGCCAGCGGCAGCGCGTCGCGATCGCCCGCGCTCTCGCCCTTGACCCGAAGGTCATCGTCGCCGACGAGCCCGTGTCGGCGCTCGACCTGTCGACGCAGGCGCGCGTGCTCGAGCTGTTCATCGAGATCCAGGAGAGAACGGGCGTCGCCTACCTGTTCGTCTCGCACGACCTCGCCGTCGTGCGGGAGATGGCGCACCGCGTCGCGGTGATGCGCCGCGGCGAGATCGTCGAGTTCGGAGACGGCGATGCCGTCACGAGCAACCCGAAACACCCCTACACGCAGCGACTGCTGCTGTCGTCTCCCGTGCCCGACCCCGTGGCACAGGAGAAGCGCCGAGCCGAGCGCAGGGAAATCCAAGGAGAGAAATGACCTTCCCGAAGGACTTCTACTGGGGCGTCGCGAGCGCCGGTCACCAGAACGAGGGCGACAGCGTGCACAGCGATATCTGGACGCTCGAGCACACGTCGCCGACGATCTTCCGCGAACCGAGCGGCCCCGCCTGCCGTGCGTACGACTTGTGGGAGACGGATCTCGACGTCATCCGCGACATGGGGCTGAACGCGTACCGCTTCAGCGTCGAGTGGGCACGCATCGAGCCGGCCCGCGGGTCGATCGACTCGGCCGCGCTCGACCACTACGAGCAGGTCGTCGACGGTGCGCTCGAACGGGGGATCACGCCGCTCATCACGTTCAGCCACTTCGCGGCACCGCACTGGTTCGCCGCATCCGGGTCCTGGATCGGCCCCGAGGCGCCCGACCTGTTCGCGGCGCACTGCGACCGCGTCATGGAGCGCATCGGCGACCGGATCGGGGCGGGCATCACGCTCAACGAGCCGAACCTCGAGCAGCTGCTGCAGGCACTCGGCCACATGCCGCCCGAGGTCGAGGAGCGGAAGCGGGCGATGCTCGCGCAGGCGGCGAAGGACGCCGGAAGCGACACCTACTATGCGGCGAACGTCATCCCCGCCGACGACCAGGAGCTTCTGCGCGAAGGCTTCCTCCGCGCCCACCGCGCCGGCAAGCAGGCGATCAAGGCACGCAGGAGCGACCTGCCCGTCGGGGTCTCGATCGCGATCGGCGACGAGGTCGCGATGGCGGGCGGTGAGGCGCGCCGCGACGCCAAGCGCGAACGGGTCTACGACTTCTGGCTGCGCGAGGCCCGAGGCGACGACTTCATCGGGGTGCAGAACTACGAGCGCGTGTGGCACGGGCCTGACGGCGAGGTGTTCCCGGACGGCCCGCGCAACGGCATGGGCACCGTCATCTCGCACGCGTCCGTGGCGGGCGCGGCCCGGTACGCGCACGAGGTGTCGGGCGTTCCGGTGCTCGTGAGCGAGCACGGGATCCAGACCGACGACGACGCCGTGCGCGCCGACTTCGTGCCCGCCGCGCTGGCCGAGCTCGCGCTCGAGGTCGAGCGGGGCACGCCGATCCTCGGCTACTGCCACTGGACTCTGATGGACAACTTCGAGTGGATCTTCGGCTACGGGGCCCAGCTCGGGCTGGTCGCGGTGGACCGCGAGACGTTCGCGCGGACCCCGAAACCCAGCGCCGCCGTGTACGCCGAGGCCGTCCGCCGCTACCGTGAGGCGTCATGAGGATCGAACGCATTCCGCTCCGCGAGGGGCGCGACGACGTCACCCTGACTACCTACGTTCTCGACGACTCGGCCGAGATGCTCGACGGGGCCGCCCGGCCCGCCGTGCTGATCCTGCCGGGCGGCGGGTACCTGAGCTGCTCCGACCGAGAGGGCGAGCCGATCGCCATGGCTTTCGCTTCGCTGGGCTACCACGCCTTCGTGCTGCGGTACTCCGTGTACGGTGACGTCGACTTCACACGGCCCATGGAACCGCGCGAGCGCTCGCAGTTCCCGAATCCGCTCGTGGACGTGGGGCTCGGCATGCGCGAGATCCACGACCGTGCGAGCGAGTGGCGCGTCGACACCGACCGCATCGCCGTCTGCGGCTTCTCGGCGGGCGGGCACAACGCGGCGATGTACGCGACCAACTGGGACAAGCCGGTGATCACGGATGTCGCCGGCAAGGGCCTACGGCCGGCGGCGCTGATCGCCGGTTACGCCCTGACCGATCATGTGGACGCCCTCGAGCGCGGCGAGGAACTGGGGGAGATGGAACGAGCGCTCCGCCGGGCCGTCGCGGTCGCCTACCTCGGCTCCGCCGAGCCCGCTCAGGAGGCGCTGGTCGCGGCGAGCCCCGCGCTCGTCGCCGATGCGAGCACGCCGCCGACCTTCCTCTGGGCGACGGGCGGTGACCCGCTCGTGCCGGCGCGCAACAGCCTCCGGCTCGCGGAGCGCCTCGCCGACGTTGGCGTTCCGTGCGAAGTGCACGTCTACGAGCAGGGTCGTCACGGTCTGTCGCTCGCGACCCAGGCCACCGCCGGCTCGCGCGGCGACATCGAGCCTCGCGCTGCGGACTGGTTCCGCCAGGCGGCCGCGTGGCTCGAGACCCGGTTCGCGATCGACGTCCCCGAGCTCCCCGCCTGGGAGCGCGCGGGCGCCTGAGCTCTCCGCCGCGCGGGTGCGGTTCCCCGCGACCGCACCCGCGCGACGGGCCTCCTGCGGCCGCCGCTCCGCCCGTATGCGATGGCGGCGAGACCGGTTCGGACGATCCGGCCATCGACATCCGTCGCCGTTCTCCGCACCCCTGAACCGATGAACTCCGAGAGGACCTGCGATGATCCGCATCGACCGACTCGCTGCCGAGCACCACGCCGAGCCGATCGGCGTCGGCGAGGCCGAGCCGCGCCTGTCCTGGACGACGTCGGCCGACGCCGCCGGATGGAACCAAGCCGCCTACGAGATCGCCTCGGGCGACGACACGACGGGGCGCATCGACTCGGTCGAGCAGGTGCTCGTCGCATGGCCGTTCGCCCCGATGGCCAGCCGCGAGCGCCGCGAGGTGCGCGTGCGGGTGTGGGGCGAGGACGGCTCCGCCAGCGGCTGGAGCGCGCCGCTCGCGATCGAGGCTGGCCTGCTCGATCCGGCGCTGTGGGAGGCCCGGATGATCGCGCCGGCGCTGCCGGAGCAGGGCGAAGGCGGAGAACCCGCGGCCCTGCTCCGCGGCGAGGTCGACCTGCCTGACGGGGTCGTCTCCGCACGGATCCGGGCGACCGCTCGCGGCGTGATGACGCTGAGCCTCAACGGCGCCGCGGTCGGCGATGACGTGCTCCACCCCGGCTGGACGACGTACGACCATCGCCTGCGCTTCCGCACGTGGGACGTCACGGGGCTCGTCCGCGAGGGCGCCAACGCGATCGGCGTGCACCTGGCCGACGGCTGGTTCCGCGGCTACCTCGGCTTCGGCCGAAAGCGCGCGATCTACGGCGACGCGACAGCCGCGCTCGTGCAGCTCGAGGCGACGCTCGCCGACGGCGCCGTCGTCGTGCGCGGCACCGACGAGTCGTGGCGATCGGCCCTCGGCCCCGTCACCCGCGCCGACCTCTACATGGGCGAGACCTACGACGCGCGCCGCGAGCTCGCCGGATGGGACGAGCCGGGCTTCGACGACTCCGGCTGGAGCGCGACGGAGCCGGCCGACGTCGACACCCGGGCGCTCGTGCATCCCGACGGTCCGCCCGTACGGCGCACTCAGGAGCTCGGGGTCGCGCAGATCATCGCGACCCCGTCGGGGAGGAGCATCCTCGACTTCGGGCAGAACCTCGTCGGACGCGTGCGGGTGCGCGTACCGGCCGCGGACGCCGGGACGGTCGTCACTCTGCGCCACGCCGAGGTGCTCGAGGCCGGGGAGCTCGGCACGCGGCCGCTGCGCGCGGCCCGCGCGACCGACGAGATCATCTCCGCCGGGGAGCCGCTCGAGTACGAACCCGAGTTCACGTTCCACGGCTTCCGCTACGCCGAGGTGTCGGGGTGGCCGGGCGAGATCGACCCATCGTCGTTCACAGCCGTCGTGACGCACACCGATATGCGCCGGCTCGGCGCGTTCGAGGCGTCGGACGCCGACCTCACCCGCCTGCACGAGAACGTCGTGTGGGGCATGCGCGGCAACTTCCTCGACGTGCCGACGGATTGCCCCCAGCGCGACGAGCGCCTCGGGTGGACGGGCGATCTCGCCGTCTTCGCGCCGACGGCGGCCTTCCTCTACGACACCTCGGGCATGCTCGGCGGCTGGCTGCGCGACCTCGAGGCCGACCAGGCGGACGACGGCAACGTGCCGCTGTACGTGCCGAGCTTCTCGGCCTCCGACGACCTGCCGCCGCTCGACGCCGAGGCCGGCTGGGGCGACGCCGCGACGATCGTGCCGTGGACGCTGTACGAGCGCACGGGTGACGCGGGAATCCTGCGGCGCCAGTGGGCGTCGATGACCGCCTGGACCGAGCGCTTCGCGGCGCGCGGCGGCGACGACCTGGCCTTCGAGGGCGGCTTCGCGCTGGGCGACTGGCTCGACGCGGCGGCTCCGGACGACCAACCCTGGGCGGCGCGCCTGCCGTGGCAGCCCGTCGCGGTCGCCTACCTCGCGCAGACGGCACGCATCATGCGCGATGCGGCCGTCGTGCTCGGCGAGCCGGAGGCTGAGGCCCGGCACAGCGACCTCTTCGACCGGGCTGCGCGGCGCTTCCGCGAGGAGTACGTCACGCCCACCGGCCGGGCGGCGTTCGCGTCGCAGACGGCGTACGCGCTCGGCATCCGGTTCGGCCTGCTGAGCGACGAGCAGCTCGCGCACGCGGGCGATCTGCTCGCGCAGCAGGTGGTCGCAGACGACTTCCGGATCGGTTCCGGGTTCCTCGGCACACCGCACGTCGCCGACGCGCTGGCCGACACCGGTAACGGCGCCACGGCGTGGGAGCTGTTGATGCAGCGCGAATGCCCGTCGTGGCTGTACGCCGTGACGATGGGCGCGACGACCGTCTGGGAGCGCTGGAACTCGATGCTGCCCGATGGCTCCATCAACCCCGGCGAGATGACGTCGTTCAATCACTACGCGCTCGGCGCCGTCGCCGACTTCCTGCACCGCCGTGTCGCAGGCCTGGCACCGGCCGCCCCCGGCTACCGGCGCCAGCGCATCGCGCCGTTGCCGTCACCGCACCTGACCTGGGCGCGCGCATCGCACGAGACGCCGTATGGCAGCGCGGCCGTGAGCTGGACGCTCGACGGCGAGGACTTCGCCCTCGAGGTCGTCGTGCCGCCGTCGACCACCGCCGAGGTCGTGCTGCCGGATGGCTCGGCATCGGTCGAGGTCGCCTCGGGAACCCACGCATTCGCCTGCCGCTTCGTCGCGCCCGAGCCGGCCCGCCCCGCCGCCGCCTTCGGCGCGTGAGGCTTCGGGGCGGACCCGAGGAGAACACATGACCTGGACCTTGAAACCCCGCGCCGCGGTCGTCGTCGACAACGACTGGGCGGGGGACCCCGACGGCCTCGTCGCGCTCGCCCACCACGCGCTGTCGCCGGCCGACGACGTCGTCCTCGTGACGGGCTCGTTCACGAGCCCGTCATTCGGGGATCCGACCGGTTCTGCCGCGCAGGGCGCCGGGCACGCGCGCGAACTGCTGGACCTGATCGGAGGGCACGACGGCGTGCCGACGGTCGGCGGGGCCGATGCGGCTTTCGACCCCGCGGGGCGCGAGACCGCCGCGGCGCGGGCGATCGTCGAGGCCGTCCGCGCGCACAGCGAGGTCGTGGTCGTGTGCGGCGGACCGCTGACGAATATCGCCGACGCGCTCGCCGCTGACCCGTCGATCGCGCCGCGCGTGCGGCTCGCGTGGGTCGGCGGATCCATCGCCGATGAGTTCGAGTACAACCGCGACACCGACCCCGCCGCCGCCGAGTTCGTGTTCGCGCACGACGGCCTGCGGATCGACCGCTTCCCGCTCGAGACCTACCGCCTGATGGCGGTCTCGGTCGCCGAGCTCGAGGACGACCTGACCTCATCCGGCGCCGTGGGGCGGTGGCTGTGGCAGAAGTACCTCGACCTCCCGCTCCCGCCGCAGGTCGACGTCGACCCGGTGTGGCCGCTCGGCGACAGCGCGCCGCTCGCCGTGACGGCCCTCCCGCACGCGGCGGCCCGCTTCGCGCAGGACGGGGCGGCCCGCCGCACCTGCACGGCACTCGACGCGCGCCTGATCATCGGCGACTTCTTCGCGCGCCTCCGCCTCCACGCGCGCATCGGGGAGTTCGAGTGTATAAACACCGCTGATAGTGCGGATACTCAGATTCACCTTCCCTGATAGTTGCGATCCCGCGAGAGTGGTACTCAAGCCACCCGAGAAGGGATCAAAGATGATCAAACTGCTGTCGCACCTGTCGTTCGTCACCGTGACGACGCCCGATGTCGAGGCATCCGTGAAGTTCTACGAGGAGCAGGTCGGGATGCAGGTCACAGACCGCATCGACGGCCGCGTCTACCTGCGCTGCTGGGGCGATTACTACCGCTACAGCCTCGTCGTCGCCCCGGGCGACGAGCCGGCGCTCGAGACCGCCGGATGGCGCACCTCCAGCCCCGAGGCGCTCGAGGAGGCCGTGAAGCGCCTCGAGGCCGAGGGCGTCGAGGGCGAGTGGGTCGAGGGCCACGCCATCGGCCGCGCCTATCGCTTCGTGGGCCCGCAGGGCCACCCGATGACGCTGCACTGGGACGTCGAGCACTACTCGTCGGGCGCCGAGCTCGCGTCGATCTACCCCGACCGCCCGCAGCGCCGCTCGTCGCACGCCGGCGCGCCCCGCCAGCTCGACCACGTCACGATCGCCGCCCGCGACGTCGACGCGTTCGTCGAGTGGTACGTGCGCGTCCTCGGCTTCCGCTTCATGGCCCGAACGGTTCTCGATGAGGCGCCTATCTCGGTGTTCAGCGTGCTGACCACCAACGAGAAGTCGCACGACCTCGGCGTCGTGCTCGACGGTTCGAGCCGCGACGGCCGCGTCAACCACTTCGCGTTCTGGGTCGACACCCGCGAGGAGCTGCTCATCGCCGCCGACGTGCTCATGGAGAACGGGACCGACATCGAGTACGGCCCGTCGATTCACGGCATCGGCGAGCAGAACTTCCTCTACTACCGCGAGCCGTCGAGCCTGCGCATCGAGCTGAACACGGGCGGCTACCGCAACTACGTGCCCGACTGGGAGGCGAACACCTGGAAGCCGTCGCAGGGCTCGAACAACTTCTATCGCAACGGCGCTATGCCGATGTCGATGACGGAGTCGTTCCCGCCCGCCGACGGCCCCTCGGCCACGGAGGAGGGCGTTCCGGATGAGATCAAGGACGCGCTCCTGAACCCCTACGCCGTCGAGGGCCGCGGCTGACCCGTGTCTCGCGGCCAGGGCTCCCGAAGCCCAGGCCGCGAGACATCAACCACCGCCGCGGCCCCATCCGGGCCGCGGCGGCGCCTCGGCCACCAGGTCCCGCCATCCGGACCCCATACGTTAGGAAGAGACGATGACGTCACGCCCGCCCCTCGACAACGACTTCGCCCTCGCGCGCTACCGCGACGGCGACAGCACCCGCCTCGGCCTGGTGGCGGGCGATCGCATCCGCCCGATCGGCCCGGATGAGCTGGGAGCCGCAGACCTGAACGCGTTCCTCGCGCAGGGCGAGACCGCGTGGGACCGCGTCGCGGCCCTCGTCGGCGCCGACGGCCCGTGGCGACCGCTCGCCGAGGTCACGCTGACGGCGCCCGTCGAGCCGCGCCAGGTGCTGCAGGCCGGCGCGAACTACCGCGAGCACGTCATCGAGCTGGTGGCCTCGGGCCTCGGCACGACGACCGACGCGACCCCCGAGCAGGCGCGCGAGCGGGCCGCGAAGATCATGGACGACCGCCGCGCCAACGGTGAGCCCTACTTCTTCATCGGCCTCCCGGCGTGCGTCGTCGGCGACGACGTGCCGCTGAGGCTGCCGGCCGCGAGCGACACCCACGACTGGGAGCTCGAGATCGCCGTCGTGATCGGCAAGGAGGCCTTCCGCGTCTCGCGCGAGGAGGCGATGGACCACGTCGCGGGCTACACGATCGTCAACGACATCTCGACGCGCGAGTTCACCTTCCGCCGCGACATGAAGGAGATCGGCTCCGACTGGTACCGCTCCAAGAACTCGCCGGGCTTCCTGCCGACCGGCCCCTACCTCGTCCCGGCGCGGCTCGCCGACGGGGGCAACCTCGACGTGCGCCTCGAGTTGAACGGCGAGGTCAAGCAGGACGCGAACTCCTCCGACCTCCTCTTCGACATCCCCGCCCTCATCTCGGTCGCCTCGCAGATCCATCCGCTGCTCCCCGGCGACCTGCTGCTCACCGGCAGCCCCGCCGGGAACGGCCAGCACTGGAAGCGATTCCTGAAGGACGGCGACGTGATGACCGGATCGGTGCAGGGGCTCGGCACCCAGGTCGTGCGCTGCGTCGCGGAGGAGGCCGCATGAACCTCGAGGACCCGACGCAGATCGACCCGGCGGACCCGGACGGCTACCTCGCGGAGGCGACGCAGGCGTACCGGAACTGGGGCCGGTGGGGTGAAGACGACGTGCTCGGCACGCTGAACTTCATCGACGACGCGGCCCGCGCCCGCGCTGCCGCGCTCGTGGCATCCGGCCGCTCGCTCTCGCTTTCGCAGCCGTTCGACATGGACGGCCCGCAGAAGGGGTGGCGCCGCCGCACCAACCCCGTGCACACCATGCTGGACACGGGCACGGACGCCGAGCGCGGCAACCAGGGCTTCCCGCATGGGATCGGCGGCGCCGACGACGTGATCGCGATGCCGCTGCAGTGCTCGACGCAGTGGGACGGCCTCGGCCACATTTTCGACCGCGGCTTCGCGTGGAACGGCCGCCGTGCGGGCGACGTCGTCACGAGCGACGGCGACCTCGTGACGGGCATCGAGCACACCGCCGCCGAGATCACCGGCCGCGGGGTGCTGCTCGACATGGGGGTGCACCTGCGGCCGGAGACGGGCGAGCTGGAGGACGGATACGCGATCACGGCGGACGACATCGAGTCGTGCATCCGGGCCCAGGGCGCCACGAGCGCCGTCGGGACGGGGGACATCCTGCTCGTTCGCACGGGTCGCTACGCCCGCGCCCGCCGCGAGGGCTGGGGCGAGTACGCCGGAGGGCCCGCCCCCGGCCTGTCGGTGACGACCGCCGGATGGCTGCACCGCACCGAGGTCGCGGCCGTCGCGACCGACACCTGGGGCTTCGAGGTGCGCCCGAACGAGTTCGACGTCGCCTTCCAACCGCTGCACCAGATCGCCATCCCGAACATTGGGCTGACGATCGGCGAGATGTGGGACCTGGACGAGCTCGCCGACGCCTGCCGAGGCGCGGGCCGCTGGGAGTTCCTCCTCGTCGCGCCTCCTCTGCGCATCACCGGCGCCGTCGGGTCGCCCGTCAACCCGATCGCCGTCTTCTAGACACATCCACTCGAGAGAACAGAGAGGTTCTTCCCATGGCCGCAGTCACCAAGGTCGCCGTCGCCGGGTGCGGCGCCGCCAGCATGGCCGTCGCGATCCCGCTCGCCGAGGCCGGCGTCGAGGTCGACGTGTACGAGCTGAAGAGCGAGATCTCCGCCCTCGGCTCCGGCATCACGCTGCAGGGCAACGCCCTGCGCGCGCTCGACCGGCTCGGCGTCTGGGGCGAGGTGCGCGACGAGGGCTATCCGTTCGAGGGCCTCACGCTGCGCGCGCCCGGCCCGGACGCCGCCGTCGTCGCCGAGCTCCCCGAGGTGGGGACCGGCGGCCCCGACTACCCGGCCGGAATGGGCATGTACCGCCCGGACCTCGCACGCATCCTCGCGAAGCGCGCGGAAGAGGTCGGCGTGCGCATCCACTTCGGGTCGAAGGTGACGGGAGTCGCCGAGACCGAGACCGGCGTGCGCGTCGACGTCGGCGGCGCCTCGGTCGGGGAGTTCGACCTGCTCGTCGGCGCGGACGGCCTGCACTCGACGGTGCGCGAGCTGATCGGCATCGAGGAGAAGCCGGAGCCGACCGGAATGGGCATCTGGCGCGCGTTCGTCCCGCGCCCCGCCGAGGTCGCGCAGTCGCAGCTCTACTACGGCGGTCCCGCCTACATCGCCGGCTACACGCCGACGGGCGAGGACAGCATGTACGCGTTCTTCGTCGAGGACGCGCAGGACCGCTTCGCGCTCGGGCCCGCGGAGGGCGCCGAGATCATGAAGGGGCTCTGCGGGGCGTACGGCGGCCCGTGGAACGAGGTCCGCGAGACCCTCGACGAGACCCGCCGCATCAACTACACGTGGTTCACGTCGCACATCATCGACGGCGCGTGGAACCGCGGCCGCACCGTCGTGATCGGCGACGCCGCCCACAGCTGCCCGCCCACGATCGCGCAGGGCGCCGCGCAGGCGCTCGAGGACGGCATCGTGCTCGCCGAGCTCCTGCTCGCGGGCGACGCTGTCGACGACCCGCTGTGGGAGGCGTTCCACGCGCGCCGGATCGCTCGCGCCAGGGCCGTCGTCGAAGCCTCGGTCCAGCTCGGGAAGTGGCAGTTGGAGCACAACCGCGACGCCGACGCCCCCGGCCTCATCTTCGGCATCGCTCATCAGATGGCGGAACCCGCATGAGCGGCCCGATCGACGTGCACGCCCACCTGCTGCTGCCGGCGCTGCAGCAGCAGGTCGCCGAGCGCGATCCGGATGGCTTCGCGGCCGCCCAGGCGCTCGAGGCCCGCCGCACCGGGGCCGAGAGCATGAAGGCCTCAGGCGCGATGGTCGGGGCGGCCTTCGGGAAGCTCACCGAGATCGACGCGCGCCTCGAGTCGATGGACGCCCAGGGCGTCGACGTGCAGTGGGTGAGCCCGTCGCCGAGCCACTACTACCCGTGGGCCGACGAGGAGCTCGCGGTGTGGTCGGCGAAGGAGGCGAACCGGATGCTGGCCGAGCACGTCGCGCTCGCGCCCGAGCGGCTGCGCGGCCTCGGCCTCGTGCCGCTGCAGCACCCGGACCGCCTCGTCGAGCTGCTCGACGACGCGGCGGCGCGCGGCCTGATCGGCGTCGAGCTGTCGTCGTTCGCCGGTGATGTGGAGCTCTCCGACGAGCGGCTCGAGCCGTTCTGGGCGCGCGCCGCCGAACTCTCGCTCATCGTGTTCCTGCACCCGTTCGGGTGCACGCTCGACGAGCGCCTGGATCGCTTCTACCTGTCGAACACCGTGGGGCAGCCGGTCGAGAACGCCGTCGCGATCTCGCACCTGATCTTCGGCGGCGTGCTCGACCGCCATCCGGATCTGAGGATCGTCGCGGCGCACGGCGGCGGGTACCTGCCCACCGCGATCGGGCGCTCCGACCGCGCCTGGCGGGTGCGCCCCGAGGCGCGCGGCTGCGCGCACGCGCCGTCCAGCTACCTGAAGAGGATGTGGTTCGACACCGTCGTGCACGACGAACGGGGCCTGCGCGACCTCGTCGACATCGTCGGCGCCGACCGCGTCGTGCTCGGCAGCGACTTCCCGTTCGACATGGGGCTCGACGCCCCCGTGGCGTTCGTGCGCGGGGCGGCGCTCTCCGGCGAGGCGACGGAAGCGGTCCTTGAGCGGAACGCCGCGGCTCTTGCGGCGGGCATCCGCGCGGGGGTGTCCGCATGACCCGCCCGGTGACGGATACCTGCGGATGCAGGGTCGCGACCGCGGCATCCGGAACGACGGAAGGAGCGCGCCGATGAGGATCGGGCGTTGGACGAGGAGCGGGGCCGACGAGGACGGCTTCATCGAGGACGCGGGAGTGATCCCGTTCCCGGACGGCCTGACCGTCACCGACGTGGTCGCGGGCGGCACCGCAGCGCTCGCGGGGCTGAGGGCCCGCGCGGGCGAACCGGTCGCCGCGCTCGCCGATGTGGCGCTCCGCTCGCCGATCGCGCCCGCGAGCGTGCGCGACTTCGTGGCGTTCGAGGAGCACGTCGAGGGCGTCAGCGCGGGCGTCGAGGGCAAGAGCCACGTCGCCGACGAATGGTACGAGTTCCCGACGTTCTACTTCACGAACCCGCACACGATCACCGGCCCCGGCGAGATCACGCCGCCCGTCACGCGGAAGCTCGACTTCGAGCTCGAGGTCGCGGTCGTCGTCGGGGCGCACGGCACGAACCTCTCGCCGGAGGACGGCGAGCGGGCGATCTTCGGGTACACCATCATGAACGACTGGTCGGCGCGCGACCTGCAGGCCCGCGAGATGCAGGTGCGCCTCGGGCCCAGCAAGGGCAAGGACTTCGCGACGAGCCTCGGCCCCTGGATCGTCACGGCCGACGAGCTCGAACCCTTCCGCGACGCCGACGGCTTCCTCGCGCTTCGGGCCGAGGTCTGCGTCAACGGCGAGCTCGTGGGCGAGGACCTCGTCTCGAACGCCGGATGGCCGTTCGGCGAGTTCGTCGCGTACGCATCGCGAGCGGCGAAGGTCGTGCCCGGCGACGTCCTCGGGTCAGGCACGGTCGGGAACGGCGGCTGCCTCGGCGAGCTCTGGGGCCGAGGCAGCGACCGACCGCCGCTGAAGACCGGCGACGAGGTCCGGATGGTCGTCGAGGGCATCGGGGAGCTCGTCGGCACCGTCGGCGCGGCCGTCGAGCCCCCGGCGATCCCGCCCGCGCGCAAGCGCTCGCGGGCGCGGCGCCGCAGCGACTGAGCCGACCGGGCGCCGGGACGGGACCGCCCGCCCCGGCGCTTCCGTGCGCCCAGTTCTCTGCGGATCAGACATCCGGATGGCCCGCATCATCGATCCCGGGTACGAGAATCTGCGCTTTCTGCTCGACTGGAAGTGGAACTCGCAAGGCGTCATCGAAGGGGATGAGCTATGACCGACAACCGACGATTCTCCCGCCGCGGAATGCTGCTGGGCGGAATGGCAGTGCCGCTCGGAGCGGGGGTGCTTGCCGCAGCCGGGCCCGCCTCAGGGGCAGCGGCGAAGCCCGGAAACGGAAAAGGGTCGAAGCACACGACCGGTCTGCTGAGCGGTGTACGGACGCAGATCGTGCCGCTCGGAGTCGCCGGCGGTCCGACCTACCTCGGCGATCACACGGCGGGGACGTCCACGATGATCGTGCACGCCGGGCGTGCCTACATCGTCGATCTCGGTCTCGGAGCGTTCGCCAACCTTGCTGCGTCCGGCATAGCGCCGAACCCGCAGGTCGGCTCGAGCCTCACGAACGTCGCCGCGGTGCTCTTCACCCACCTCCACTCCGACCACACGACCGATTGGCCCGCGATGTACGCGACCGGCGGCACCAACATCGTCGGGCGCGACGACACCCCGATCCAGGTGTTCGGACCGGGCGACAGGGGCACCCTCCCGCGGCTGTCCCCGCCGGATGCGCCGGAACGCGATCTCGCTGCCGAGGACAACCCGGTCCCAGGACTCGTCAGCATGAGCCGGTCGCTCGAGGCTGCTTTCGCGCAGGACATCAACGACCGCGTTCAGGACAGCAACTTCCCCCTGCCGAGCAAGACGTTCGACGTGCACGACATCGACCTCACCGGTATCTGGGACATCGGCCCCGACGGCGTTCCGCCGCGGCTCGACGCTCCCATCCCCGTGTGGCGAGATGGAGACGTGACGGTGACGGCCACGCTCGTCGACCACCACCCCACTGCGCCGGCTTTCGCGTACCGCTTCGACACGCCTGACGGCTCGATCGTCATCTCCGGCGATACGACCGTGAGCGAGAACCTCATCGATCTGGCTCGCGGCGCCGATGTCCTGATCCACGAGGTCATCGATCCGGCGTGGGTCGACCAGCTCGTCGCGAACCTGCCGCCCGAAACGGCGGAGCCCCTGCGGAAGCACCTTCTCGAATCGCACACGACGATCGCGCAGGTCGGCCGGGAGGTCGCCCAGCCCGCCGGGGTGAAGACGCTGGTGCTGAACCACCGCGTGCCGGTGAGCACCCCGGACAGCCACTGGCGCGCGGCGCGCAAGGGGTTCGACGGGAAGCTCGTCGTCGCGCACGACCTCGAGGCCATCGCCGTCGGCGTGTGATTCGGGCCGTGGATCACCACATCCGATATCCGGCATCACCGATGAGCGGGGTCGGAACCGGTGCCGTCGGGCGAGAGTAGAAGGATCCCGACACCCCGGCGTGCCTCGAAGGCGAGCGCGCCATGAACGAAGGAGTTCCCGTGTCAGCAGCGACACACGCACACCCCGTGACGAGGAGGAACGCGACGGCCGTCCAGGCCATCGTGCTGCTCGCCGCGGCCAGCATGCCCGTGATGGCGGCGACCCTGCTCACCCCGGTCCTGCCGCAGATGCTCGAGCACTTCGCCGGCACGCCCGGCTCGGCCGTGCTCGTGCCGCTGCTCATCACGGCGCCGGCGCTGATGATCGCAGTGTTCGCGCCGTTCGCCGGCCAGATCGTCGACAGGGTCGGTCGCAAGTGGCTCCTCGTGATCGGGCTCGTCGCGTACGCCGCGCTCGGCGTCATCCCCGCGTTCGTCGACGGGCTCGGCGCGATCCTCGCCTCCCGCCTCGCGCTGGGCGTCTGCGAGTCGGCGATCATGACCGTCGCGACGGCCCTCATCGTCGACTACTACCGCGACGAGAAGCAGCGCAGCCGCTACCTCGGCCTGCAGGGGGCCACGGCATCGATCGGCGCGACCGTGTTCATCATCGTGGGCACGGCCGTCGGCGCCGCCGGCTGGCAGGCGCCGTTCTGGGTGTACCTCGTGAGCCTCGTCATCGCCGCGGCCGCCGTTGTCCTGCTGTGGGAGCCGCGGGGCGGCGAGGCCGTCGGAACCGTCGAGCGCAGCCGAATCGCGTGGGGCCCGCTCGTCGGTCCGCTCCTGGTCACGATCCTCGGCGGCCTCACGTTCTACACGCTGGTCGTCAACCTGCCCGTCATCGTCGAGCAGGCAGGCATCGCCGCGAGCAACACCGCGGTGATCGGCGGCATAGCGGCCGTCGCCTCCCTGTTCGTCGCCCTCGGCGGCATCTTCTTCCCGCAGATCCGGAAGCTCCTCGGCGACCGCGTCGTTCCCGTCGGCTTCGCGCTGCAGGCCGTCGGCATGATCCTGCTCTGGGCGCTCAGCGGCCTCGGCGTGGGCGGCGTCGTTCCGGGCGCCCTGATCGCGTCGTTCGGTGCGGGCCTCATCCTGCCCGGATTCCTCACCTGGGTCGTCGCACGCACGGGCTTCGCCGAGCGCGGCCGCGTCACAGGCCTCTGGACGGGCGCGTTCTTCCTCGGCAACTTCCTGGCACCCGTCGTCGCGAACGGCCTCGGCGCCGCTCTCGGCGGGCTCGCGGGGGCCGTCGGCATCATCGGCGTCCTCGCGGCCGCCGCTGCCGTGATCACGAGCCGGATGAAGCGGGGTTGAGCTCGTCAGCCCGACAGCTTCGCGAGCGCGTTGTGGGCGCCCTTCTGGGCGGCCACAACGCGCGCCTCGTCGACGCGGTGGGTCCACCACTCGTCGTCCGATGAGCGGACGGCGGCCGAGACGGCGGCGAGCCGGGCGATCAGCTCGCGCCTGACGCGGGTGCGCTCGGCCTCGCGCGCGCCGTCATCGAGAGCCAGGGCGGCCGACGTCGCCCGCTCGAGGCGCTCCGTCGCCTCCTTCGCGTGCCGCCGCAGGTGGCCGTTCCGGATGAGGAACGACGCGGCCAGGCCCGTCGCGACGCCGAGGACGGTGTCGATCAGCCGGTCGACGACGAGTTCGCCGGTCGGCAGGATCGCACCGAACTGGCTCATCAGCAGTGCCATCGGCGTGACGAACGCCTGGCCGATCAGGTAGTTGCGCGGCACGAAGAACTCGGCGAGCACGTTCATGACGAGGATCATCGCGACGCCGACGAGGGGGTCGACGTGGGCGACGGGCGCCAGCAGGGCGAACAGGCCGACGCCGAGCACCGCGCCGAGCGCGCGGGGCGGCGCCTTGCGCCACGTGAGCAGCAGGTTCGGCTGCACGATGACCGCCGCCGACGTGATCGCCCAGAAGGGGCGCCCGACGCCGAGCGCATACGACAGGAGTGCGGCCGCGAGGCATCCGGCGACGACGCGCCAGAAGAAAGGCATCGATGGCGACCCTGGGCGGAACGCGGCCATGACGGGGTGGCGCTCCGCGAACGAACGCGGTGCCCGCCAGCTGAGCTCGACGCCGCGGATCTGCGCGACCTCGTCCTCGGTGAGCGGCGGGACGGGCAGCGCCGTGCGCGAGCGCTCGATCTCGCGCGCCGCGGCGCGCGCCCGCTCGGGGCTGCTGAGCGCCGGGTCGGCCAGGACGCGCTCCGCTGCCACGATGTGGCCCTCGAGGGCGGTGTGCTCGGCGCTGCGCGTGCCGGCGAACGACATGGTGCGCCACGCGGCGGCGATCGCGGTCGCGAGGCCGTCGCGGGCCGCGAGGTCCGTCGGATCCGTGCCCCACGGGATCGTCGCGAGGACGGCCGTCGCGACGGCCCGCCGCTCGGGACCGTGCCTGCGCACGAGGGAAGGAGACATCACGACCAGCCACGCCACGACGCCGGCCGCGGCGACCAGGCCGGCGTGCAGCGGCACATCCGGCCATTCCTGATCCGTGAAGGCGAGCGCCGTCACGAGGAAGATCGGGATGACCGCGGGCGGAGGGCCGACGGCGGACGCCTCGTGCGCGACCTTGATGACCGCGGCGAGCACGACAGCCACGGCGATGCGCACGAGGGTCTCGTCGGTCGCGGCCGCCGTGCACAGCGCGAGAGCGCAGCCGGCCCACAGCATCGCGACGAAGCCCGCCATCGTGCGCGCCCGCCGGCGGTAGGGCAGGCCGTGCGTGTAGAGGGCCGTCATCGAACCGGCCATCGTGTACGAGCCGAGGTCGACGCGGCCGATCGCCGCGAGGATCGCGAGCGGGATCAGCGCCGCGACGACGAGCCCCGCCGCACGCAGGTACCAGGTGTCGCGCGGCAGCCGCGTCGAGCGGAGGGTGGGGCCGATTGCGAACTGCGGGCGCACGCGGGGGAGCGTGTGCGTCGGGGGATGCTCGGCCGGTGACGTCACCGTTCGAGCTTATGGCCGCCAGCCGGACGTCGCCGGTGAGGGCGCCGCGTCACGCGTTCCAGGGGAACGGGCGCTCACTGTCGATCTCGGCGTCGTCGCCGACGCCCGCGAGCGAGTCGGCGCCCGAGCGCACGCAGAGCCACTTCATCGGCTCGCCGCTGTCGGGCAGCGCCCGCACGGCGCGCCACGTGCCGGGCCCGACGCGCACGACGGTCCCGGGGCCGAGCGGGACCACCTCGTCGTCGAGCGCGATCTCGCCGCGGCCCGAGAGCACGATGTGGGTCTCCTCGATCGCCGAGTGCACGTGCCAGAACGGTGACTCGCCGCCGGGCTCGGTCGAGTTCACCGAGATGCCCGTGTGTGCGGTACCCAGCTCGGCGTCGATGAAGCGCTTGCCGGGGTGTTCCCCGCCCGAGCCCCATTCGTCGAGGCCGCCCAGTTCGATCGCGGTGTAGTCGCTCATGCCGACCACGCTATCCCGAAGCGCGGACGTTCCGTGAAGCCGCCGTTCGGGCGGTCGGAGTGCGAGCCGCGCTGGACGCGCGCGCCCCGGGCGCGGTAGGAATATGTCGGGGAAGCCATCGAGCACAGGGGGCATCATGAGCGGTTCCGAGACCACCGTCGTCATCATCGTGGTGGGGGCCGTTCTGGTCTTCTGCGTGGCGGTGATCTGGTGGGCGGTCGCCGTGCGGCGTTCGCGCACCCGCAAACACCTCGCCGGCCCCGGCTCGCCGGACGCCCCGCCGCAGACGGACCCGTGGCGCCGGTTCGCGGCCGCGCTCGCCGCACCGTACGCGCGCTACGAGTGGCAGATCACGAAGGGCCGCCAGAGCAAGCACTCCGAGGATCAGACGTACTTCGGCTACGGCGTGTGCCAGCCGTGGGGGACCGTCGGGCAGGCGCTCGCGCGCGACTGGGGCGTGCGGAACGAGGCCCAGGCGGGTGCGAGGATCGCCGAGGGCGCGAACCTCGTGATGCGCACGACGCAGGCCCTGATCGTCGCGGACCCCGCGAGCGATGCCGACGCGATCCGGACGCGGCTCGAGGCGGCGGGGACCCCTCGGAGGGTGATCGACGAGTTCCAGCTCGACGAGGTCGTGAAGGCGCCGATCGCCGACGCCGACCTCGACGTCAGCGCTGCCGAGCTGGAGGAGGCGAAGAACACCCTCGCCTTCGACATCGGCCGCAGCGCCAACCTCGCTCGGTGGATCGGGCACGTCGGCCTCGCCCCGCAGGAGAGCATCGAGCTGCTCCAGGACGTCTGCGGTGCGTCGGCGGCCGCGCTGTTCGACGGCTGGGGCGAATACGCCGATCGGTACGTCGCCGGTCTGCGGTCGTCGAAGTTCACGGCGCACAAGCAGCGCGTGAGCGCCGTCGAGTGGCTGCGCGACGACGCCGAGAGCCCCTGGCGCCGGCAGGCGTGGCCGGCCGGCGCGTCATCCTAGGCGACCGCGTCTTGCCGGCGGCCGCGGCGGGTGCGCGTCAGTCGGTCGAGGGGGCGAAGCGCACGGCCGAGGCGTGCTGTTCGCCCAGCCTGCGCAGCGCCAGCAGGAGCGGCTCGACGAGGATCGTCCCGAGCACGGCGTAGCGCAGCGCCTCGGCGGGGTCCTGCGGTATCGCGTCGAGCTCGAGCGCGCCGATCCGCTCGGCGGCGGCGACGTAGCCCTCCATCACCGACGGCGGTACATCGAAGCCCGCATCCTCGAGCGCGGCGAGCGCCTCCGCGAGCTGACCGACCTCTCGGCTGGCGGGGTCGACGCGCCATCCGGCCCGCTCGACGAGCGCCAGCGCGCGGCTCGTATCCACGTCATCCGGGGCGCCATAGGCGGCCGCCTGCGCGGCGCCGAGCGCCTCGAACATGTCGTCGCCCGGGTCGTCGATGACCGCGAGGACGTCCTTCGCCTGCGCGATCGACAGCTTGCCCGGCCCGAGCAGGGCGCGCACCAGGCGAAGGCGGGCGACGTGCGCGTCACCGTACACCGCCTGGGTCGACGACGTCAGCTCGCCGGGGGGCACGAGCCCCTCCCGCAGGTAGTACTTCACGGTGGCGGTCGTCACCCCGCCGCGACGGGCGAGCTCGGAAATGCGCATGGTCCTCCTGTTGACATTAGATAGTAACACTCCCCATAATTGGAGAGCTTCGCTATCCAATACGACGAGGTCAGGAGGACCGCATGCGACCCGCGCCCGAGCGGCTCACGCACGACTACGACGGCGAACTGGTCGTCTTCCTCATCGGCATGCGCATCAATCGCTGGTCGCGCATCCGGGATTGGTGGCCGACGTTCACCGCCATGCCGCCGATGATCAGGGAGCTGATGTCCGATCCGGATTCCGGTGCCGTCGGGTACCGCCTGTTCGGCCTGCCCCGCACCCCGAGCGTGCTGCTGTACTGGACGAGCCTCGACAAGCTCTACGACTACGCGTCGAACCCCGATGCGCAGCATCGACCGGCATGGGCCGCGTTCAACCGGCGGGCGCGCACGGCGAGCGGCTCGGTGGGCATCTGGCACGAGACGTTCCAGGTCGAACGAGCGGAGACGTTCTACTACTCCATGCCGCCGACCGGCCTCGGGGCGGCGACGGCGCTGAAGCCCGTCGTCACGAAGGGGGCGCGCGACCGGATGCGCGAGGGCCTCACCGCGCGCGCGTGACGGCATCGCCGCGCCTCCCGGCGAACGAACTGCCCCGAACGCCGGATACGCTGTTGTGTATGCGTGAGATCCGTGATCTGGACACCGTCGAACTGATCCTCGAAGCCCAGGGCATCTTCGATGCCATCCGGGGCACCAGGGTGATCGATGCCGGCACGATGCGCGCGCTGCAGCAGTCGGGCAACTACGTCACCGGCTACTTCGACGACGGCCGCATGGTCGGCGCGTCCGTCGCGTTCTTCTCGCTGCCCGAGAATCGCACGATGCACTCGCACATCACGGCGCTGCTGCCGGAGTTCCGCGGTCGCGGCTGGGGCCGCGAGCTCAAGGAGCACCAGCGCCAGTGGGCGCTGTCGCGCGGCGTCGGCCACATCACGTGGACCTTCGACCCGCTCGTCGCGCGCAACGCGCGCTTCTATCTGGGCGTGCTCGGCGCGCGGGTGACCGACTACGTGGTGAACCAGTACGGCATCTTCGGAGGCGGCGACGCTGGCGACGAATCCGACCGCCTCGACGTGAAGTGGTCGCTCGCCGACCTCGCGCACGAGCCGGCCGACGCATCGGTCGTCGCGACGCTCGCGATCCCGGATGACGTCGAGCAGCTCCGCGAGGACGACCCGGCGGCCGCGCACGAGTGGCGCATGAACGTGCGCCGCGAGATGGCCGTGCTCACGGGCCGCGGCCTGCGCATCGCGGGCTTCGACCCCGAGCGCGGGTATCTGTTCGTCACCGCCTGACGCACGCCCGGCGGCCCGGTGCCGCCATCGCTATCTCACTTCTTGCGCTCTCGAGGCGGAATCCATCGCCACACCTGAGATACCGAATCCGCGGGCGCGCCCTACCGCCCGTTCGGCACCGACGCGTGCTGTGTCGGTTCCGGATGGCGGGGGATGAGGAGCGAGAGCACGACGGCTCCCGCGCCGACGATCGCGCCGATCCAGAAGCAGGTCGTGAACGCCTGTGCCGTAGGCACCGCGACGCCGCCCGTGTCGACCGCCATCGCGGCGAGCACGGCGGCCATGACCGTCGAGGCCGTCGACGTGCCGAGCGACCGCGCGAGCGCGTTGATCCCGTTCGAGACGCCGGTCTCCTCCGCCGGGACCGAGCGCATGATCAGCATCGGCATGGCGGCGAAGCTGAGGCCGATGCCGACTCCGACGAAGAGGTTCGCGGTGAACAGGTGCCAGATCGAGTCGTCCCAGACCAGCAGGTAGACGTACGACAGCGCGACGGCCGCCGTGCCGCCCGTCAGCATGATGCGCGGGCCGACGGTGCGCTCGAGCCATCCGGACAGCGGCGAGATGATCATCATCAGCAGGCCGGCGGGCATCACGAGCAGCGCCGTCTCGAACACGCCGACGCCGAACCCCGCCTCGCTGTCGGCGGGCAGTTCGAGCATCTGGGGCAGAAGCACGTTGCTGCCGAACAGCGCGAAGCCCATGCAGATCGACGCGAGGTTGGTGTAGAGGACGGCCGGCTTGGCCGTTACGCGCAGGTCGATGAGCGGCTCGCTCGTGCGCAGTTGGTACCAGCCCCAGACGAGCAGCACGGCGACGCCGCCGATGCCGCTGGCGAGCGTCGCGGGGGAGGCCCAGCCCCATTCGGCTCCGCGGGAGACCGCGAGGAGCACGCCGGAGAGGCCGATCGTCAGCCCGATCACGCCGACGACGTCGAAGCGCCCGGGCGAGCGCAGCGTGCTCGGCGGCACGAGGATCCTGACGAGTGCGAACGCGACCACCCCGAGTCCCGTCGACACCCAGAACAGCGCGTGCCAGTCGAAGTGCTCGACGATGAACGCGCTCACCGGCATGCCGATCGATCCGCCCACGCCCATCGTGGCGCTCATCAGCGCGACGGCCGTGCCCAACCGCTTCGGCGGCAGGACGTCGCGCATGATCGCGATGCCGAGAGGGACGACGCCGGTCGTGAGGCCCTGAAGCCCGCGACCGATGATCACCCCGACGATCCCGGTGGCGAGCGCCGCGACGACCGAGCCGATGATCAGGGTGATGATGAGCGCCAGCACGACGCGGCGTTTGCCGTACATGTCGCCGAGCCGTCCCGAGATCGGGGTCGCGCATGCGGCCGCGAGCAGCGTGATCGTGACGACCCATGCGGTGTCCTCGCGCGAGGCATCGAGCAGGTGCGGCAGCTCCGACTGGATCGGCACCACGAGGGTGAACATGTAGGCCGACGCCATGCCGGTGAAGGCGAGCGCGAGCACGATCGCCCACTTGGGCGCGGAATGAGTGAGTCTGCGGCGGGCGGGATCGTCACTCATTGGAACGATCCTATCGGCGCTCCGGATGCCGGGGGTCGCATCCGGCGCCGAAGGCTCGCGTCAGTCGGCGTGCACCCGCACGTCGTCGCCGACCCGGATGACCCCGCCGATTCCCGACGCGTCGGCGACGTCGCCCGTCACCCCGCGGAGCAGGAGCAGGCGCCCGAGCGTCGGTTCCGCCTGGCCGACCGAACCCGTCAGGGTCTTCAGGACCGACGCGTTCCGCACTCCGAGGTCGGGGTCGGCGTGCGTCGCGAGGCAGCGGACGATCGGCCCCTCGACCGTGAACTCGACGCCCCCGATCGTTGCGCGCCCTGCCCAGGACAGCTCCTCCCAGGCCTCGGCGCCGTCGATGACGACGTTGGACCGGAAGCGCCGGTCGTCGATGCCCTGGTCGAGGGCGTCGCCGAGCGCCTCGACGCTCGCGCGGCTGTGCACCGATACGTAGCCGCGCGGTCGGTCCTGGAAGCGCGAGGTCGATCCGTCCCCCACGAGGACGAGGGGGAGTCGGCCGGGGCGGCGCAGGTACCGCGCCTCGGGCGAAGCGAGGACGTACTCCGTCACGGCCTCGATCAGCTCCGCCCGCCCGGCATCGTCGAGCCCGGCCTCGACCACCAGCTCGCCACCGCGGGTGATGCGCACGCGCGCGGCGGCGTCGTCGTACGAGACGCGCAGAGCCGCGAGCGCGGGGAAGCTCTCGAGGGCGAGCCCCTTCGACTTGGGCCAGTAGTCGAGCCCGTCCCTGTCATCCGGCGTCGCGGCGTCGGCGAAGCGGAACGCGAGCACGCGGTCGCCGGCGATCCGCCCATCCGGCTGCACCGTGAGGGCGTCGAGCGGCTCGGGCGTGAAGCCCTTCAGCGGATGCCGGTAGAGGCCGATGACGTGAGGCACGCGTCCATCATCCCAGCCGCGGCGGCCCGATGCTCGGCGACGCGCGCCGACCGCTTCCCCGCGCCGACGCCGCGGCATAGCCTGGCGGGATGGCGAACGCCCCCAACCAGGGAGCCCCCGGCGGCACCCCCGACAAGCCCGCCGTGTTCTTCCGCGACGCCGCCGAGTTCCGGCGCTGGCTCGAGCTGAACCACGCGACCGCGGACGAGCTCTGGGTCGAGATGCGCAAGGCGCACGTCGCCGACCGAGGGCTCACCTGGGCCGATGCGGTGCCCGAGGCGCTCTGCTTCGGCTGGATCGACTCGCTCTCGCAGCCCGTCGACGACGACAGGCGCCGGCAGCGGTGGACGCCGCGCAAGCCGCGCAGCACCTGGTCGAAGATCAACATCGCCCACGTCGAGCGGCTCACCGCCGAGGGGCGGATGCACCCCGCCGGGGTCGCCGCGTTCGAGGCCCGCACGGCCGACAACTCCGGCATCTACTCGTTCGAGAACGCCGACGCCGAGCTCGCGCCGGAGCTCCAGGCGATCATCGACGCCTCGCCTGCGGCGGTCGCCTTCCTGGACGCGGCGACCCCCGGCTACCGGAAGCTGGTGCGCCACTGGGTCGCCTCCGCCAAGCGCGAGGCGACCCGTGAGAGCCGCGCGCGCCGCCTCGTGGAGTGCTGCGAAGGCGGCGAGCTCGTCCCACCGGCGCGGGCGGGCGGGACCCCGGCCTGGCTCGCGCGGGCCGCGGAGGCCGCCCGCGCGACCGGGTGAGCTGCGCGCCGCCCGTCGTCCGTCCGGCGCCGAATCGCTTATTCAGCGCGCGCCAGTAGGATTGGGGGCACCGTGCGCGCGTGAGTTCTCCGCGTGCGAATCGCCCCTGCGACCATAGGAGCAGCCACCGTGGCCGAACAGTCCCGCCTCGACAAGGTCATCGCCCTCGCCCGCCACCGCGGGTTCGTGTTCCAAGCGGGTGAGATCTACGGCGGTTCCCGCTCTGCATGGGACTACGGCCCCCTCGGCACGGAGCTGAAGGAGAACATCCGGCGCCAGTGGTGGCAGACCTTCGTCCGCGGCCGCGGCGACATGGTCGGCCTCGACAGCTCCATCATTCTGCCGAGCAAGGTGTGGGAGGCGTCGGGCCATGTCGCGACCTTCACGGACCCGCTCGTGGAGTGCCTGCAGTGCCACAAGCGCCACCGCGAGGATCACCTCATCGAGGCGTTCGAGGAGAAGAAGGGCCGCGCGCCCCAGAACGGCCTCGAAGAGATCGCCTGCCCCGACTGCGGCACGCGCGGTCGCTGGACCGAGCCGCGCTCGTTCTCCGGCCTGATCAAGAGCTACCTCGGCGTCGTCGACGACGAGTCGGGGCTGTACTACCTCCGCCCCGAGACGGCGCAGGGCATCTTCACGAACTTCGCCAACGTCGTCACGGCGGCGCGCAAGAAGCCGCCGTTCGGTATCGGCCAGGTCGGCAAGGCGTTCCGCAATGAGATCACGCCGGGCAACTTCATCTTCCGCACGCGTGAGTTCGAGCAGATGGAGATCGAGTTCTTCGTCGCACCGGATGAGGCGGGCGAGTGGTTCGACCACTGGGTCGAGGCGTGCTGGAACTGGTTCGTCGACCTCGGCGTGAACCCCGACAACATGCGCCGCTTCGACGTGCCGGAGGACGAGCGCGCGCACTACTCGGACCGCACGATCGACTTCGAGTACGACTTCGGCTTCGCCGGCAAGGGTTGGGGCGAGCTCATGGGCGTCGCCAACCGCACCGACTTCGACCTGTCGAACCACATCGAGCACTCCGGCGCGAACCTGTCATTCTTCGACCAGGCCTCCGGCGAGAAGTACGTGCCGTACGTGATCGAGCCGTCGTTCGGCCTGACGCGCTCGATGATGGCGTTCCTCGTCGACGCGTACGTGGAAGAGGAGGTGCCGAACGCCAAGGGCGGCACCGACACACGCACGGTGCTGAAGCTCGACCCGCGCCTCGCCCCGAACAAGGTCGCCGTGCTGCCGCTGAGCCGCAACGAGCGGCTCTCGCCGCTCGCGCGCAAGGTCGCCGACGACCTGCGCCAGCGCTGGAACGTCGACTTCGATGATGCCGGCGCCATCGGCCGCCGCTACCGCCGCCAGGACGAGATCGGCACCCCGCTGTGCGTCACGGTCGACTTCGACTCGCTCGACGACGACGCCGTGACGGTGCGCGACCGCGACACGATGGGTCAGGAGCGCGTGCCGCTCGCGGGCCTCGAGGCCTACCTGGCCGAGCGCCTCCGCGGCGCGTAAGAGCCGACGAATCCGGGGGGATCGCTGTGGTGAAGAAAGAGACATCGGCGGAAGCCGGTGAGCCTGTCCGCGCGTGGACGCCAGCGGATACGGCGATGTGGCACACGATCGCGATTGTGTCGGACCTGCGGGGCGAGCGGATCCCGCGACAGCGGGTGTCGACGCTGTTTCCGCTGGCGCCCGACGAGCTCGCGCTCGCGACCGGACCGTTCCAGATAGATTCCATGCGGGCTCTCGGCGATGGCAGCTACGTCCACGACAGCTCTTTCGTCTTCGGCACCGGCACGATCGGCCTTGCGATGACCGCCGGTACTCTGATCGGTTCCGCCGCTGGCAACACCCAGCGACGTGCGCAGGCAGCTGCGGATGCGCAAGTGGCGTGGCGCCCTGATTTCGGCGGCACGATCACGGTCACGACCCGTGGCTTCTATCTCGCGACAGCGTCTGGGCTCCTGCGTTGGACATGGAGCGACATTCAGCTCGCCCAGATCGAATGGTTCACGGTGCTCGTGATGCAGGGGCAATCGGAGAACGGCCCGGTGACATGGCGCGTCACGTCGGACTGGGCGGAACTGGTATTTGCTCTTTGGGCTTTGTCGGTGCATCCTGACCACCCTCAGTTCGTCGGCGACTCATGGATTCCGGGTGGTTGGATTGAGTGGGCGTCGGCGGTGGGGTACCCGGTCGCCGGCGCTGGCGTCATCGAGTCCTGACCGAAGCAAGACGCAGACATCCGTCATTGAGGTGATGTCCCTGCGCCGGTGGTACCGCATGGCGCGTCAAGGTGAGCGTGACGTCAGGTCGGGAGAGAGAAGCGTGATCGCGCGGCGTCGGACACAACACCTCACCGGAACGGTTGGCCTTTCCAGTGGAGTTGACTAAGCTAAACTAAATCAATGCACATCACCCAAGTCAACATGCACGAGGCGAAGACGCAGCTCTCCGCGCTCGTCGAGCGCGTGCTTGCGGGTGAGAGCGTCACGATCGCCCGGGCGGGAAAGCCTGTCGTCGATCTCGTTCCGCACGTGAGTTCCCGTGTGCGGTTCGGCCTCGGCAAGGGCGAGCCCGAATGGGATCCGGCGATCTTCGACGGCATCGACCCGGAGATCCAGGAGATGTTCTACGGCGCCGACGCATGATCCTTCTCGACACCAACGCGCTGGTCTGGGTCTACTGGGGCAGTGACCGGATGGGCCCGGAGGCCGTGGCGCGCATCGAGGCTGCGCCGCGATCGTATTACTCGTCGGTATCCGTGTCGGAGCTCGTGATCAAGCACATGCTCGGCCGGATCGAGCTTCCCGGCGGTGACCGATTCCCCGACGTCTTCGCCGAGTCGGGGCTCATCGAGCTGCCGTTCACATCGCGTCACGCGAACGCGATGCGCGAGGACGCGACCCTCGTTCGGCACGACCCGTTCGATCGGATGATCCTCGCGCAGGCGCGCGCAGACGATCTCGAGCTCTTGACCTCGGACGCGACGCTTCTCGCGCTCGGGCACGCGTGGGTCAGGGACGCGTCCGCCTGAACCCGGGCACAGGGCCGACGTGCGGTCACGATGCCGCGCGGCCGCACCTGCGAGGTTCGGACGCGCGTGCACACCTCGGCGCCGTACCCTCGGCACGTGCGCCGAATCATCCTCGCCATCGCCGTGGTCACCACCGTCGCCGCGGGTCTCACCGTGCACGCGCTGCTTCCGCTGAGTTTCGGCGGGGACTTCGCCGCCGATGCGCTCTACGCCGTGCTGATCTACCTGCTGGTGGCGTTCGTCGCTCCGCGCTGGCCGGCTCGGGCATCCGGGGTCGCTGCGTTCGCCTGGTGCGCGGCGGTCGAGGCCTTCCAGCTGACGGGGCTCCCCGAGGCATGGGGGCTCGCGTGGCGCCCGCTGATGCTCGTGTTCGGAACGGTGTTCTCGTGGTGGGATCTGGTGGCGTATGCGGTCGGGGTCGCGGCCGCGGCGTTCGTCGACGCGGCGGTGCGCGGTGCTATCGCTGGCTCTCGCGGGCGCGGTTCCGGAACGTCTCCGTCGTGAGCACCTCGTAGGCGTCCCGGATGATCTTCCGCAGCACGGCCTCGTCGACGAGCGTGAGGTCGTTGATGTACAGGCAGCCGACCGTGGCCTTTTGCGGGCCGAGTTCCGCCAGGTCGGCCTCGTGGGCTCCGATGCCGTCCATGAGGTAGATCACGCTCGACGACTTCCGAGGCGCGAACGCCGCGGCCGGGGCGTCGCCGGAGCGGCCGGAGGCGTATTCGTAGTGATAGGTGCCGAAGCCGATGATCGTGCCGTGCAGGTCCGGCTCGAGACCCGTGATCTCGCGCATGATCCGGATCAGGGTCTCGGCGTCGCGCCGGCGCTTCGCGGGAGTCACGGCCGCGAGGAACTCATCGATGTCGCCCATGCCCTGAGTGTGCCACCTGCGGCCGAGATCCGGGCCGGCCGCGGCGACCGGATGGATGCCCGGCGCTGCCGACGCCATCGAATCAGGGAGCCGTTCCCGTCGCGGGCGAGCCGTCGAGCGGTGCCGCCGGGGCTCGCAGCGAGGCGGCGCGCGTGAATGCAGTTCAGGCGGGGATGCGGTCGCGCGCCGACGTCAGCACGCCCCGCGCGGTGTCGAGCAGGCCGCCCGCCTGCTGCGGTGCGACGCGGGCGAGCGCGAACGCCGCGATCGTCAGGCCGGTGATCGTCTCGGCGACGACGGCGCTCTCGTCGCGCGCCCCGTCGCCGAGGAACGCCGCGACGCCGTGCCCGATCGCGTCGCGCAGTTCGTCGCGGTAGTCGGCGATCACGCGCGCGACCTCGGCGTCCTGCGCGAGGGGCGCCGTGGCCGTGTTGACGAGCAGGCATCCGCCCTGCCCGACCATGGAGCCGGCGTCGGTGAATGCGCCGCGCAGCCCGTCGAGGTAGGCGACGATCGCCTCGGGCGCCACGGGCTCCTCCCGCAGGGGGTGCAGGCGGGGCCGGATGACCTCGTCGAGGTAGCTCTCTACCGCAGCATCGAAGAGCCCGCGCTTCGATCCGAAGGCGTTGTAGATGCTCGACCGGCTCAGCCCCGTGGCGTGCTCGAGCGCGGGGATCGACGCGCCCTCGTATCCCGTTCGCCAGAACACGGTGCGCGCCGAGCGCACCGCCGTGCCCCGATCGAAGGCCTGCGTGCGAGCCATAGTCGTCCTCTTCGTTTTGTGAAACGCTCGGTTCAGTATATATTGTAAGGTTCGTTACAGTATCGACGGCCCGCCGGGCGACGAGGGGAACACATCATGGTCATCGCAGGACTCGCGCTCGCAGGCCTCGCGGCTCTCGTGCACGTCGTCATCTTCGTGCTCGAATCGCTCGTCTGGGCGACGCCCCGCGCGCGGTCCGTGTTCGGCACGACAGAGCCGGAGGCGGCCGCCACCAAGGAGATGGCGTTCAACCAGGGCTTCTACAACCTGTTCCTCGCCGTCGTCGCAGCCGTCGGCATCGCGCTGTTCGCGGCGGGGCAGACCGCGGTGGGCGCCGCGCTCGTCTTCGCGGGCGCCGGCTTGATGGCCGCTGCCGCCCTCGTCCTGCTGCTGTCCAGCCCCGACAAGCGTGCGGCCGCGCTGAAACAGGGCGTCGTTCCCGCCCTCGCCGTCGTCGCGCTGGCCATCGGCCTCTGATCATCCACCCCACGAAGGAGAACCCGTGTCAGAAGAACTGAGCACCCGCATCCAGCTCGCCGCCCGCCCCGTCGGCTGGCCGAGCCACGACGACTTCCGCGTCGAGACGGTCGCGCTGGAGGACCTGAAGCCCGGCGAGGTGCGCGTGCGCAACGCCTTCGTGTCGGTCGACCCGTACATGCGCGGCCGGATGAACGACGTGCGCAGCTACGTCGCCCCCTACGCCCTCGGCGAGACGATCGCCGGCGGCGCCATCGGCCACGTGACCGCGTCGGCTTCCGACGACGTGCCCGTCGGGGCAATCGTGCAGCACCAGCACGGCTGGTCAGACACGGTCCAGGCCGACGCCTCGACCTTCCGCGTCGTTCCGGATGTGCCGGGCCTGCCGCTCTCGCTGCGCCTCCACATCCTGGGCATGACGGGGCTGACCGCCTACGTCGGCCTCACGGCGATCGCCGGTATGAAGCCGGGCGACACCGTCTTCATCTCGGGTGCCGCGGGCGCCGTCGGAACCGCGGCCGGCCAGATCGCCCGCCTGCTCGGCGCCGGTCGCGTCATCGGGTCCGCAGGGTCGGCCGAGAAGGTTGCGCTGCTGACCGAGAAGTACGGCTACGACGCGGCGTTCAACTACAAGGACGGCGACGTGCGCGACCAGCTCGCGGCGGCCGCGCCCGACGGCATCGACGTGTTCTTCGACAACGTCGGCGGCGACCACCTCGAGGCCGCGCTCGAGGCCTTCAACGACGGCGGTCGGGCCGCGCTCTGCGGCGCGATCGTCGGCTACAACACGACGGACCGCGTCGCGGGCCCCGACAACATGGCGAACATCATCACGCGCGGGCTGACGCTCCAGGGCTTCACGCTCGCGGCGTACCTGCACCTGTCGCCCGAGTTCCAGGAGAAGATGACCGCCTGGTTCGCGGCGGGCGAGATCGCGTACGACGAGACGATCGTCGACGGCATCGAGAACACGATCGACGCGTTCCTCGACATGATGCGCGGTGCGAACACGGGCAAGATGCTCGTGCGCATCTGAGCCGACATGCGGCGTGGGGGCGCCCCCCCGCAGACCCGGGGGGGCCCCCCCCCCCAACGGGTGCGGGGG
>NZ_KZ672983.1:0-359096 GCF_002970975.1 Microbacterium halophytorum | reverse complement strand
AGCCGCGCGGCGCCCTTCGCCGCGCTCTGGGGGGGGGGCCCGGCGGCGGACCCGCGGGGGGGCCCCCACGCCGCATTCGGGAGCCGGTTCAGCCCTTCGCGGCCTTGGCGGCGGCCTTCATCGCCTTCTTCGCCTCGCGGACCTTCGCGAGCGACTCGGGGCTGACGATGTCGGCGACCGAGCGGAAGGACCCCTCCTCGCCGTACGGGGCGGAGGCCTCGCGCCATCCGGCGCCGTCGTAGCCGTACTGCTTGCCGAGCAGAGCGAGGAAGATCTTCGCCTTCTGCTCGCCGAAGCCCGGAAGCGCCTTCAGCCGCTTCAGGACCTCGCGCCCGTCGGGGTCGCCCTCGGTCCACAGGGCGGCGGCGTCGCCGCCCCACTCGTCGACGAGCGTCTGGCACAGCGTCTGCACGCGGCCGGCCATCGAGCCGGGGAAGCGGTGCACAGCGGGGGTCTCGCGGAACGCCCCGACGAACGCATCGGGGTCGTACCCGGCGATGGTCTCGGCGTCGACCGAGCCGATGCGCTCGACGAGCTTGCGCGGCCCGGCGAACGCGGTCTCCATCGCGACCTGCTGGTCGAGCAGCATGCCGACGAGAAGTGCCAGCGGGTTGTTCGTGAGCAGGTCATCGGCGGCGGTGTCTCCGGTGATGTGAAGGGCCATGGTTCCATTCTTGCGGTCACCTCGCGGTGGCGCGAGCAGTGCGGTGTGCGATTTGGCGCCCCGCATGGTGTGTCACCGCTCGGATGTGATGTTCATCCCAGAGGGCGACTTCGGGCGAGGCCCCGTGATTACTGCGCGGCTCGCCCGCGCCCCATTCGCTTGCGTTCGTCTTCCGCGATCGTCCTGTGCACCGCGATCGCGTCATCGCGGATCAGCGATGAGACATCTTTGTATCTCCGTCGCCGGTCCATCCGTTCACGCAATCGCCAGCAGAGAGCGCCCAGCCCGAATCCGATGACAATCACTCCGTAGAGCATCCACGCGCCGTCGAACCACCATGTGTCGATCGTTCCCTGGTCGAACATGATGACGAGCGCTGCGAACAAGCCGAATCCGAGGTAGAACCCGGCGAGCGCACCGAGCCGGACGAGTGCCGCGATCGGCCGTACGATCAGTTCGGTCAGTGTTCGGATCAGCAGAATCAGCCATGTGATCGTCAGCAGACCCACGAACAGGGTGAACGCAATTCCCCAGCCGGACATCTCGTCCACGACTTCTCTCCTCTCGGGCCGAACGGCGGAGACTTCAGCCTATTGGCATAGTTGCCTTGGTTCCGCGCAAAGGGTGCGCACGTAGGGTGTGAGGTGGCTCTCCTCCCCGCCCCGCGTACGCGCATCGATGCGCGCCTCTGATCGATATGGCCCGCGATTGGCACCGCTCCGGGTCACCCCGCGGTGCACATGGTTACCGTGCCTGCTGGTCGAGGAACTTGCCTGTGAGGAGTGCGAGCGGGTTCACGGTCAGCAGGTCGTCGGCGGTGGTGTCTCCGGTGATGTGAAGGTCGGGCATGTGTTCAATCTGCCAGTGCGTTCAGCCAGATGTCCTGGTGCGCCTCGACGTACCGTGTTGCTTCCGCCCAGTGCGCGCCGTGACCATTGACGTGTAGAGATGCCCATGGTTCCCGTCCGGTCAAGGCAGCATTCTTCAATAAAGTGTGCATTGCAGCTGCTCGTCGACCCATCTCTGCCGGCAGCGCTGTTCGAGTTGCCTCGTCCGCGCGGTAGCCATCGACGAACGCGGCGAGATTGCGAGCTGCGGCACGCGGCGACTGACTCGGATCATTCAGCGTGAAGGCCTGCGCCGCGTAGGCCAAGTCCCAGAGGCGTGTGCTCGGTGCTGCCGCATCCCAATCGATGAAGACCCATCGCTCGCCCATGATGAGGTTCCACGGTGCGAGGTCGTTGTGGCACACAAGCTCACCCCCCGGCGCAGGTATGGCACTTTCCCACGTCGCATTCTCCGGCGCTATGAATGCCGCGCTCGCATCGTGGATCGCGCGCACGATCGACCCGACGCGCATCAGATCGTCGCGGGTCATACGGTCGAGATCCATCGCACTCGTACCATGAACGAACTCTTGAACAGAGCGCCCGTCTTCGTCTTGGCCGAGAGGTTCGGGAGTGTCCACACCAGCCGCACGAACGGCCCGAACGACTGCCGTTACGCTGGGCGTGGCGGCAGTCCATGGCTTGCGCACGGTCTCTCCGACGCGCACGACGCGGCCGGTGGCGTTCCCGCCTGAGAGGATGTGTTCCTGCATCCTGAGCTGTGTCCTTCGGGGCGGAGATTCAGCGGTAGATCTCGCGGCGGTGGCCGATCGCCAGCACGAGGATCACAACCTCGCCATCATTGACGTCGTAGATGACGCGGTAGTCTCCGACGCGAACTCGCAGCTCGCCGCGACCGCCTTTGATCTGTGTGCAACCGTGAGGTCTCGGATCGCTGGCGAGAGCGTCGACAGCGGTCACGATGCGGCGGGCGATCCCACGGTCGAGTTTTCGCAGTGCTTGAGTGCTGACTGCGCGTAGGTGATTTCGTACTGCACGGGCTATGGCTGCAGACCGAACTCGGCCATCACATCTGTGTGAGGCGCGCGAGGTTCGGATTCATTGCGCGCGGCCCTGGCGGCGCGGATGTCCTCCTGATCCTCCAGAGCTTCGAGAGCCCGGTCGAAGAAGTCCGGTGACACGACAACTGCTCGCCGACCGACGCCGCGCGACGTGATCTCGACAGGCTCGCGTTGAGCCGCAGCGATGTAGTCGCTCTGCCGCGCCCGGAACTCGGAAAGGGTGATCGAAGCCATGCTCCAATCATACAACTTGTACAAGACGTGCGTCACTGCGTGCCTGGTGCGCTGTGCGTGGCCAGCACGCCTGCTGGTCGAGGAGCATGCCGATGAGGAGCGCGAGCGGGTTGTCGCTCAGCAGCGCGTCGGCGGCGGGGTCGGCGGTGATGTGGAGTTCTTACAGGGGGCCAGTGTGCCAGCGGCAGGGGCGTCCATCGGAAGCCTGTGTCGTCGAGCATCGTCGTAGCCGTTCGGACTTTCCGGATGCAGAGCCGGATTCTTCCGCTGGAGTGCAGGCGGGGCACACCATATGGTCGAATTCGTGACCGCAGATGTTCATCTCTTCGCCGATGCGCCGTTGCTCGTGCGATTCCGAGATGAACGGGGAGCGGACGGTTGCTGACACGAGACGTATCGCCCCGCGTACCCGAGGGGTCTGGCCACAGGCGGGCGCGGCTTCATCGAAGCCCTCGCTCCGCCGCGTGACTGAACCACGTTCCTCGAGCCGCGGCCGTTGACACCCATGACACGCAATCACGCCAGCACTGGCGACCGCACGCAATGGAGAGTAGTGATATGACGACCAACCACATCGAGGACATCCAGGGGTTGGCCCCGGTGCTCAACGCACTGCCCGGTGAGTCGGTGCCGTACTACATCGCCGCGGGGGAGGGGCCGCGATACGAGACGGCCGGGATGATGTGGAACGTCGTCGCGCGCAGCCAGGACACCGGTGGGCTGTTCGACGCCGCATTCATCCACGGCGGTCGGGGGACGGATGTCCCGTTCCACAGCCTGCCGGCGCATCAGCGCTCCTATTACGTGTTCGAGGGCAGCGCCCAGTTCTGGATCCCGGGTGAGTCCCGAGTGCTGGTGCCCGGCGACTCGGTGCATGTCCCGGCCGGCGTGCCCGTGGCGTTCCGGTTGCTGGGGAATCTCACGAAGCTGTTCCTCTACTCCGCACCGGGCGGAGCGTTGGATGCTCTGCTCGATGCAGGTGAGCCGGTCGAACACCACGTGTACTCCCTGCGCGGCGACGGTTCGAAGACGACACGGTCCGGCCTCGTGCTGCCGGGGGCGATCAGCGACACCGACCTCGAACGCGTCGCCAGTGACGACACGACGTGGGATGCGCACATTCCCGCGGGTGCCGAGGCGTACTTCCTGCGTCACCTGGAGGGCGACCGCCGCGCATGGCCGGACAGCATCAACGCCTACAGCTCGCGCGGCCGCACGACGGGGCGCCGTTACTTCTCCGTGACGACCTTGGCGACCAAGCAGCCGTACATCATCCGGCACTTCCACCAGCAGCACACCGAGAACTTCCTGTGCCTGTCCGGCCGCGTCTGGCTCTGGGTGAACGGCGAGGAGTTGCTGCTGACGCAGGGAGACTTCCTCCACGCGCCGGCAGGCACCGTCCACAGCTTCGCGATCGCGTCGCACAACGCGCAGATGCTGGGTGTGCTCACCTCGGATGTGTTCGAGCCGTTCTTCGACGTCACGGGCGCGGAGACCACGGATCCGGTCTACACCGAGGGGCTCATCGACCCCGGTCAGGTCCTCGCAGGAATCCAAGCCAATCCCGACCTGGATCTCGTCGTCGTCGGCCCGCCGCCCGAGCGCGTGCGCGCCACCGGCATCTGAGAGTCCCGGACACAGAAGAACGAGAACCGTGACGAAGAGTATCCAGCCGCCCAACGATCGCGCGGCCGAGGCGATGACGCCTCTCCTGTCCGCACCCACCCGACGGACGTTCGTCCTGGGTGGTCTGTTCGCCGCGGGGACGTCCGTCCTCGCGGCTTGCGCACCACTCTCCCCCGACACACCGGTCGCGTCAGCGACGACGGGCGCCGCCGGGTCATCCGCAGATGAGCCGCAGGGCGACCGGATCATCCTCCTGGGAGTCGGCGGCGGCCCGGTGCTGGACGCACAGGCGTCCAAGCCCGCCGTCGCACTGGTCGTGAACGAGAAGATCTACCTGGTCGACTGCGGTGCGGGCGCCAGTGAGCAACTGCTGGCCGCCGGCCTGTCATTCGCCGATCTTGCCGGAGTCTTCCTGACGCACCTTCATTTCGACCACACTTCCGGACTGGGTGAGCTCATCCTGCATGGCTGGGTGGACCCGAATCGTCTGCCGGAGTCCGCGATGCTCTGGGGGCCGCCGAAGACCACGGAGAAGCCGACCGGGTTCCAGCAGATGTACGGCGAGGACATCCGGCTGTTCGAATCCGACGGGGCTTTCGGGAAGGCACCCGTTCTCGAGGCCACCGACGTCACGGTGTCGACGGCCGAGAACGTCGTCACGACCGTCATGGAGGACGACAACGTGTCTGTCGACTGCACCCGTGTGTTCCATGGAGACGAGGTGGAGGACGCCTACGCATACCGCTTCACGATCAAGAGCAGCGGGAAGGTCGTCGTCTTCTCCGGCGATACGGCGGCGCCGAACGCGAACCTGATCAACCTCGCCCAGGGCTGTGACGTCCTGGTGCACGAGGCCCAGGACAACGCGGCGATCGCTCAGATCGCGGAGAACTTTCCGCCGGAAGCCGCGGACGCCTTCGTCAGCCATATGGAGGAGGCACATTCGAGCGTGCTGGACCTCCCCCGGGTTGCGCAGCAGGCCGACGCGAAGACCCTCGTCCTGAATCACTACGCCCCCGTCGTTCATTCCTCGGAGGAATGGATGGACATGATCGCGCCGGCGGCGGAGGAGGCCGGATACACCGGTCGCATCGTCGCACCGCAGGATCTGGACGTCGTCGCGATAGAGTAGGCGCCGTCCGTCGAGGGACCGCTGACGCGAGCTCTCCCACCTTTCACGACGTGAGGCGGTCGGAGCCGTGAAGGAGCGCTTCAACGCAACGCTGCACCAACTGCGCTGCTTCGACGCGGTCGCGTCGGAACTGCACTTCGGCAGGGCCGCCGTGCAGTTGTCGCTGAGCCCGTCGGCGCTCAGCGATCAGATCTCCGCGCTCGAGCGGTCCCTCGGCATGACTCTGTTCATCCGGTCACCTCGCAGTGTTCGGCTCAGCGAGGCCGGTCGTGAGCTCGTGCCGCTCGCACGGAAGAGCCTCGATTCAGCCGACGCCATCTCCCAGTGGGCGTCGAGGTATCACGCGCCGGTATCGCTGCGAGTCGGAATGGTGGTGTCCAGCCCCGTCTTCCAGCAGGCGATGGCCGAGGCGGCTCGCGTCATGCCGCACGTGAGCTGGGAGATCAAGCAGTTGGGCTTCAACGACGTATACGACGCCCTGCGCAGGGGGGAGGTCGACTGCGCCTTCATGGCGGAGGTCGGCGACGGGCCGGCACCTGACCTCACGGCGCTGGTCCTGTGGCGACAGCCCTGCGTGCTCGTCGTCAACGATCAGCATCGCCTGGCGCCGCGCTCGTCCGTGCGCCTCGACGAACTGGCGGAGGAGGCGTTCATCCCGGTCGGCGGAGACGTCGTCAGAAGCCGTTGGTTCCCTCAGGTCACAGCGCCGCATTCCCCCGGTGCCTCGCGCCATGCACAGGCGCGGACCTTCGAAGAAGTGCTCGAGCTGTGCCGAGCGGGCATCGGCGTCAATATCGCGGGCGAGGACGCGGCCGAGATCTATCCGCGGTCCGGAGTCCGGTACATCCCGCTCGTCGATGCCCCGCAGGCCGTGACCTATCTCTATACCCGTCCGGGCGCTCCCGAGCCGGAACTCGGCCGATTCGTCAACGTTGTCACGGACGTCGCGCGCGCCCACGCCGAGGGCCGGTAGGGCGGTCGGGTACGGAGCACCCTCGTGCACGCTCCGCGGCGTCAGAATCGCGAGCGGCGCGCTAGGCGGATTCAGCGTGCCCGAAGGGGCACTCCGCAGGTGCTGCAGACGGCGCCTGCGCGGCGGACGCCGGTCGGGCATCGATGCCGAACAGCGTCTCGAGCGCGCCGAAGACCTCGTCGGCGCGGCCGGATGCCGCCAGCTCGCGGGCGCGGGAGGTCGGGTCGTGCAGCAGCACGCCGACCATGTGGCGCAGGGCCTCTTCCGTGCGGGCCGTGTCGCCGCGGCCGCGGCCGCGCTCGATCTCGGCCTCCATCAGGGCGAACACGTGCTGGCGCAGGGCGACGATCGCGGGTGCGGCGCTCTGCTCGCGGCCGACGACGCCGAACTTCGTCGCCGCCTCGTGAACGATGCGGCGGGCGTCGTCGTGCGCCTGCAGCTCCTCGAGCGGTGCGTGCAGGCGGATCGTTTCCAGGTCGAGCAGGGTGATCCCGTCGATCTCGGCGACGTCGTGCGAGACGTTGCGGGGCAGGCCGAGGTCGATGACGAAGCCGCCGGATGCACGACCGCCGCGCCGCAGCAGGTCGGCTGTCACGACGGGCTCTTCGCGCGAGGTGCAGGTGATCAGGATGTCGGCGGATGCGGCGGCCTCGGCGAAGCCGTCGGCGTCCACCCAGGCCATGTCGTGCTTGACGGCGAAGCGCTCGCCGCGACCCGACGGGGAGTGGACGGTGATGTCGCGTGCGCCGAAGTCGCGGAGGGCCGCGACGGTGGCGGCTGCGTACGCACCCGTGCCGACGAGAACGGCGCGCTGCGTCGACCAGTCGTCGATGCGACTGTCGACGAGCTCGAGCGCGAGCCGCACGAGAGAGCGGCCGGCGCGGCCGATCGCCGTGGCGTTCTTGACGCCCTTCTGGGTCTCGGTGGCCCGCTGGAAGAGGCGTTCGAGCTCGGGTGATGTGGCGCCGTCGGCGTGGGCCTCGTCCCGGGCGCGGCGGACCTGGCCGGCGATCTCGCCCTCGCCGATGACGACCGACTCGAGGCCGGAGGCGACGGAGAAGAGGTGCTCGGCCACGTGGCCGTCGGTGCGGATCTCGTAGGCGCCGTGGAGGTCATCCGGCGTCACACCCGTGGCGCTCTCGACGGCACGAAGGGCCGCGTCGATGCCGGCCTGGTCGGCGCCGGGGACGACGTCGAGGTAGGCCTCGAAACGGTTGCACGTCGCCAGGACGACGGCGCCGTTCACGCCTTCGGCCTCCGCGATGCGGGGGGAGACGGGGTCACTGGCCACGGACAGGCGCTCGAGCAGATCGAACGGGGCGGTCTTGTGACTCGCGGACAGTGACAGCAGCACGAGCATGATTCTACAGCGCGTCGAACCGTTGTTCTGAACGATTCCAGAGAAGCAAGGGTGGCCTTACCTGCTCGGGTCGCCTCGGGAACCGCGTGATCTCGCCTAGATTGTTCGGATGAGCAACGATCGCGCAGCGCAGCGGGGCGGCGCCCTGCCGCCGACCATCCGGATCCTGTTGACGCTGTCGGCCGCCGTCGTCGCGCTCGCGGGCATGTGGGCGGCGCGCGGGCTGATCGGGCCGGCCGCGATCGCGGCCGTCATCGTCATCATCTGCTTCCCGCTCGGTCCGGCTCTCGCCCGCCGCCGCGCGCCGCGCTGGGTGGGGTCGACCGCCGTCATCCTGCTCGGATACGCGATCCTCATCGTGCTGGCGTGGCTGATGGCCTTCGCGATCAGCGAGTTCATCCGGCTCATGACCGATCTCATTCCCGAGGTGACGAAGGTGGTCGACGACGCCGTGGCGCTGGCGACCGACCTCGGCCTCAGCGAATCGATCGGCGATCAGCTCGCGAACGTCTTCAGCGCGGATACGGTGCTGTCGTTCGCCGGCTCGCTGTCGTCCGGCACCATCAACGTGCTGCTCGGCCTCTTCCTGATCTTCGCGTACGTGATCTTCATGAGCGTCGACGGCGCACGCTACGCGCGGGCCGAGGAAGCGTTCGGCGCGAAGATCCGCCCGGTCATGGAGCGGATGCGCGACTACTGCCGAGGGGTGCGCCGCTACTTCGTCGTGAACGCGAGCTTCGGCCTCATCGTCGCGGTGATCGACACGATCGCTCTGATGATCCTCGACGTGCCGATCCCGCTCGTGTGGGGAATCCTCGCGTTCGTCACGAACTTCGTGCCGAACATCGGCTTCGTCCTCGGCCTCGTGCCGCCGGCGGTCATCGCCCTCGTCACGGCCGGCTGGCCGACCGCGCTCATCGTCGTCGCCGTCTACTGCGTCGTGAACGTGACGCTGCAGGTGCTCGTGCAGCCGAAGTTCGTCAGCGACGCCGTCGGCCTCTCTCTCACTCTGAGCTTCTTCTCGGTGCTGTTCTGGACCTTCGTGATCGGGCCCCTCGGCGCCATCCTCGCGGTCCCGCTGACGCTGCTCGTCCGCGCGCTGGTGCTCGAATCCGACCCGTCGTCGAACTGGCTCCGCTGGCTGTCGGGCGACGACTCGGCCGCCCGGAGATAGCGCCGCCGCCTCACAGCCTCCCGGTGGGAGGATGGGCGCATGGCCCACGATGCTCCGCTGCTCGCCGCGCTCAACGGTGATCGCCCCGATACCGCCCCCATCTGGTTCATGCGGCAGGCTGGTCGCTCGCTGCCCGAGTACCGCGAGCTGCGCGTCGGCACCCGGATGCTCGACGCGTGCCTCACGCCCGACCTCGCGGCCGAGATCACGCTGCAGCCGGTGCGCCGCCACGGCGTCGACGCCGGCATCTTCTTCAGCGACATCGTCGTGCCCCTGCGGCTCGCGGGCGTCGAGGTCGAGATCGAGCCGGGCCGCGGCCCGGTCTTCGCCTCGCCCGTGCGGACGCCGGCCGACGTCGAGAAGCTCACGAGCATCGATCCGGATGTCGTGGCCGAGCACGCGGGCCCGATCCGCGACGCGGTCGCCGCGGTCGTCGCCGAACTCGGCGACGTGCCGCTCATCGGCTTCGCCGGCGCACCGTTCACACTTGCGGCGTACCTCGTCGAGGGCGGCCCATCGAAGGAGCACCTGCGCGCCAGGGCCATGATGGCCGGCGACCCCGCGTCGTGGCACAAACTGGCCGGATGGCTCGCGCGCGTCTCGCACGCCTTCCTCGAGGCGCAGATCGGCGCGGGAGCCTCGGCGGTGCAGCTCTTCGACTCGTGGGCAGGCTCGCTCTCGCCCGACTTCTATCGCGAGTACATCCAGCCACACTCGACGACGGCGCTCGCCGGCCACGACGTGCCCGTCATCCACTTCGGCGTCGGCACCGGGCCGTTCCTGGCAGACATGCGCCTCGGCGGCCTGGCCGACGCGGTCGGGGTCGACTGGCGGCTGCCGCTAGACGAAGCCGCCGCGATCGTCGGCGGCGACACGACGCTGCAGGGCAACATCGACCCTGCGATGCTCCAGGCGCCGTGGGAGATCCTCGAGGCCCACGTGCGCGACGTGCTCCGCCGCGGCGAGGCCGCCAGGGCCCACATCGTGAACCTCGGCCACGGCGTGCCGCCGGACACCGACCCGGCGGTGCTGACGCGCATCGTCGATCTCGCCCACGGGGCGGAGTGATGGAGGAGGTCGACCTCGTCGCGCTGCGCGAGCGCGCCGCCGGCATCCGGGTCGCGGTCATCGGCGCGGGCGTCGCCGGGCTCGTGGCCGCCCGCGAGTTCGCCGGGCTCGGCTTCGCCGTCGACGTCTACGAGGCCGACGAGCGGCCGGGCGGCGCCGTGCGCTCCGGCGAGCTCGCCGGGGTGCGCCTCGACTTCGGGGCGGAGAGCTTCGCGACCCGCGGCGGCCACGTGCGGAAGCTGATCGACGAGCTCGGCATCGGCGGCCTCGTCGTCGATGCCGACCCCGGAACGGGCGGCGCGTGGCTCGCGGGCCTGCCCGGCGGCAAGGCGGCGCCGCTCCCGAAGGGAGGGCTGCTCGGCATCCCCGCCTCGCCCTTCGCGCCGGACGTCCGCCGGATCCTCGGAACGGGCGGCGCCCTGAAGGCCTACCTCGCCGACACGCTCAAGCCGGTGCTCACCATCGGCCACGCTCACAGCCTCGGCAGGCTCGTGCGAACGCGCCTCGGCGACGATGTGGCCGACCGGCTCGTCGCCCCGATCACGCACGGGGTGTACTCGGCCGACCCCGACGACATCGATCCGGATGCCGCGGCACCGGGCCTCGGCGCCGCCATCACGAAGACGGGGCGGCTGTTCAGCGCCGTCGACTACCTGCAGGCCGAGCGCCGGGGCGCGGCCAAGGCGCCGGGCGCCGCCGTGCAGGGCATCTCGGGCGGCATGGGCCGGCTCGTCGATGCGCTCGTCGCCGACGCCGAGGCGCAGGGGGTCAGCCTGCGGCTGTCGACGCCCGTCATGCAGCTCGAACGGGAGGGCGACTCCTGGCGCGTGCGCGCCGTCGCGGGGCATCCGGATGCCGCCGATTCCGGGGCCGACGCCGCCAGGGCTCGTGACGCGGACGCGCCGGATGCCGCGGAGGGCGGCCCGCGCGATGACCTCGGTGCCGCGGCGGATGCCGAGCGCGGGGCCGACGCGCCTGCGGGCCCCGGCGAGACCGCCGCGGGGGCGATGGGCGACGCGGCACCGCTCTACGACGCCGTGTTCGTCGCGACGGGCGAAGGCGCGGCGCGCCGCCTCCTCGCCCCGCACGTCGATGGCCTCGACCCCGAACCCGCCCAGCGCGGCCCTGCCGTGGCGGTCGTCACCCTCGTGCTCGACGCCCCGGAGCTCGACGCCGCGCCGCGCGGCACGGGGGTGCTGACCGTCCCCGGATCCTTCCGCGCGAAGGCGCTCACGCAGGCGTCCGCGAAGTGGGCTTGGGTCCGTGAGGCCGCGGGGCCGGGTCGCCACGTCGTCCGGGTGTCGTTCGGTGCCCAGGGCGAGCCTCCCGCGACCGACGGCCTCTCGGAGGCCGATGCCGCCGCGCTGGCGCTCGGCGAGGCCTCCGCAATGCTCGGGGTGGCACTGCCCGCCGAGCGCCTCGTCGCGGCACGCGTCGAGCGATTCGATCAGTCGCAGCCGGCGGCCGCGCTCGGGCGCCGCGCCGCGGTCGACAGGGCGCGCGCGGCGGTTGCGAAGGCTCCCGCGGCGCTGGGCGTCGCAGGAGCCTGGGTCTCGGGAACGGGGCTCGCCCAGGTCGTTCCGGACGCGAAGGCGGAGGCCGCCCGGTTGCGCCACGTGGCGCTGTGGGCGGGCGAGGCCGCGGATGAATCCGCCGGCTGAGACCCGGGCGCGCGAGCGCCGTGACGAGATATTCCAGATCAGGAATGCGACGGGGCCTCTCTCGGGCTATCGTGGTTCGAGTGCAGCTCCGGCCCGATCGGGGCGACATCTTCAGGACCCGACGACGTGAGGAGACCCCATGCGGGGGAAAGTGGGACTCGTGATCGGCCTCGGTGTTGGCTACGTGCTGGGCACTCGTGCCGGGCGCCAGCGCTATGAGCAGATCAAGGCCGGCGCCGAGAAGGTGTGGAACCTCGACCCCGTGCAGAAGCAGGTCGGGCGGGCCAAGGACTTCGCGGCGACGAGCGCCATGAAGCTGCCGCGCATCGCGTGGGTCGGCGTCGTGAACGTCGCCAAGGCCGCCGGCGGACCTGACAAGTCGGCTGGCCAGCGCCTCGACGCCGCGGTCGATGCGGCGGAGGGCGCCGTCGACGACGTCAAGCGGGCGGCGGACGACTGATGGCTCGCCGCGAGAAGTACGACGGGCCGGGCCGCGACCGCGCCGATGACAGCCTGCTCACGCTGATCGGCGAGGTCCCGGAGCTCGTCAAGAGCCTCCTCGTCGCCGAGTGGAACAACGTCAAGGTCTACATCGGCAAGCTCGTCAAGCACGGCGGCTGGACCGCGATCCTCGCCGTCGCCGCCCTGTTCTTCCTGTTCTGGACGATCCCGGCGTTCCTGACGTTCCTGATCATCCTGCTCGACCTGTGGATGCCGCTGTGGGCCTCGGCCCTCATCGTGCTGGGCATCGGCATCGTGTTCATCGCGATCTGCGGCCTCTGGGCGTGGATCGGTCACGTCAAGAAGATCCAGAAGCTGGAGAGCCCGATCGGTGCGGCGAAGACCGACATCGGGATCGTGAAGGAGTTCACGGATGAGTTCTGAGCACCAGGCCACGCCGAAGACGGTCGTTCCGGATGGCATCACCGACCCGGTGCTGAGCGCCCGCGCCGAGCTGAAGGCCGCCCTCGCCGCGATCGAGCTCAAGGCGAACGTCCCGGCCCGCGCGGCCGAGGCGACCGGCGAGAAGGCCGCGCAGGCTCGCGAGTTCGCCAAGCGGGAGCCGGTCGCGGCCGCGATCGTCGCGGTGAGCATCGCCGCGAGCGTCGGAGCCGCCGTCTGGGGTGCCGCCAAGCTCATCGCAAAGGGCTGACCGGCGGGCCGCTGGCACGCCTCCCCACCGCTTCTCGGCCTGCCGCTGCGCGGCCGGCCGAGCCTCGAGCGGCGTGGACCCTGCGGCGTTCTCGTCGTCTGACGGGCGGAGTCCGTCTGCACTCCTCGGCCTTGCGCTGCACGCACCAGCGACCTGCCCGCGGGCCGGCGTCCGGCGGCAGCGCCTGAGCGCACATCCGGCGATGAGTGGGAGAATGTGCCCATGGCCGAGAACGCAACGGAAACGCCCGCGCCCAGCGGAGACAACTTCAGCCTCTTCGCCGTCTGGCGGCGCAATCCGGATGAGCCGGTGCGCGCAGCCGACGAGACCGAGCTCGAGAACATCGTTTCGTTCCTCGCGGAGCGGGGCGTCACGGTGCGCGGCTTCTACGACGTCTCGGGGCTGCGCGCCGACGCCGACCTGATGGTGTGGCTGCACGGCGCCGTGCCCGAGGACATCCAGCGCGCCGTCCGACGCCTGCGCCGCACCGAGCTGCTGAGCCCGCTGCTGCCGACCTGGAACGCCATGTCGGTGCACCGCGACGCCGAGTTCAACAAGGCCCACGTGCCCGGCTACCTGCGCGGCATCGCCCCGAAGGGCTGGCTCACGGTCTACCCGTTCGTCCGCAGCCACGAGTGGTACCTGCTCCCCGACCAGGAGCGCCGCGACATGCTCGCCGGCCACGGTCGCAGGGGCGCCGCATTCACGGGGGTGACGGCCAACACGATGGCGGCGTTCGCGCTCGGCGACTACGAGTGGATGCTGCCGATGGAGTCGGACGAGCTCACCGACCTCGTCGACATGATGCGCGACCTGCGCTACACCGACGCCCGCCGCCACGTGCGCGAGGAGACGCCGTTCTTCACCGGTCGTCGCATCTCGATCGCGGAGATCCCGGAAGTGCTGCAGTGACGGAGCCCATTCGGCTCGGCACGCGGCGCAGCAACCTCGCGATGGCCCAGTCGGGCCAGGTCGCGCGCGCTCTCGAGGTCGCATCCGGACGCACCGTCGAGCTCGTGCCGATCACGAGCGAGGGCGACACCAACAGGGCATCGCTGGCGAGCCTGGGCGGCACGGGGGTCTTCGCGACCCGCCTGCGCGAGGCGCTGCTCGACGATCGATGCGACGTGCTCGTGCACTCGCTCAAGGACCTCCCGACCGCCCCAGCCCCCGGGCTGGTCGTGGCGGGCATGCCGACCAGGGTCGACCCGCGCGACGTCATCATCACGCGCGACGGCACGCCGCTCGAGGAGCTGCCGGCCGGCAGTCGCGTCGGCACCGGCTCGCCGCGCCGCATGGCGCAGGTGCGCCGCGCGAACCCGAGCGTCGAGATCTTCGACCTGCGCGGCAACGTCGACTCCCGGATGGCGCGCGTGCGCGACGGCGAGCTCGACGCGATCGTGCTCGCCGCCGCGGGGCTCGGTCGCCTCGGCGCCGAGATCGACCTGCACGTCGCCCCGCGAGAGCTCGCCGAGTGGCCGACGGCCGCCGGGCAGGGCGTGCTCGCCGTCGAGATCCGGGAGGACGCCCCGGAGCCGCTGCGCACCGCCGTCGCGTCGCTCACCGATCCCGTCACGGCGTTCGCGCAGGAGGTCGAGCGCTCCGCGCTCGCGGGGATCGAGGCAGGGTGCCACGCGCCCGTCGGCATCCACGCGTTCGTCGCGGGCGAGGAGGTCCGCGTGCGGGCCGACGTCTACGCGCCGGATGACGCCGATTCGGTAACGCTTGACGAGCGCTGGCCGATCCCGCCTGGCGTTTTCACAGCCGAAGCGTATAGTCGGGGTTCAGGAAGCGACGAAGCTACCGCCGGCGCGTACCCGCGCGCACGCACCATCGGCAACGATGTTGCGCGTCGGCTGCTCGTTGCAGGGGCGGCCGGCCTGGTAGCCGACAACCCCTCCTGAGACATATGAACCACAACTCCCCCTCTCCCGAAAAGCCCGGCAAGCCCCTCACCGGCTGGCGCGTGCTCGTGCCGCGAGGCGGCCCCTGGGGCGACAGCGTCGCGGCGACCCTGCGCGGCAAGGGCGCGGTGCCCGTGGTGGCCCCGCTGATCAACTTCGCGTCGGTCGACGACACAGGGCCGCTCGAGAAGGCGATCGCCGACCTCGCCGACGGCGCCTTCGACTGGCTCACCATCACGAGCGCCACCACGGTCGACGTGCTGCACTCGTACGGTGCGACGATCCCGAGCACCACGAAGGTGGCGGCGGTCGGCGAGACGACGGCGGCCGCGCTGAAGGCGGTCGGGTACCCCGTCGACCTCGTGCCGGAGCGCGACAACTCGGCGGCGGGCATGGCGAAGCAGATGAACGAGCTCGAGACCGCGCCGCGCCGCGTGCTATCCCTGCGCAGCGAGCTCGCCAAGCCGGTGCTCTCGGTCTCTCTGCAGAAGGCGGGGCACGACGTGTCCAGCATCGTCGCCTACCGCAACATCGGCGTCCCCGCGACGGACAAGGTCGTCAGGGACGTCACGAGCGGTCGCATCAACGCGATCCTCGTCACGAGCGGTTCGGTCGCCGAACAGGTGCGCGAGCAGTTCCCGCGGATCGCGGATGACACGGTCATCGCGGCCATCGGCCCGCGCACGGCGCGCGACGCCGAGCGCGTCGGCCTGCCGATCCAGGTCGTCGCGCCGAAGCAGTCGATCGATTCGCTCATCGAGACGCTCTCCGCGCGCAGCGCGCCGGTGCCGACGGCCGAGGCGCTCGCGGTTCCGCCGACGGTCGAGCTCTCTGTCGACGACGTGCGGGAGCTGCGCGCCGCGAGCGGGTCCCGCCGGTGAGCTTCCCGACGCACCGGCCGCGCCGCGCCCGCCAGTCGGCGCCCGTGCGCCGCCTGATGCGCGAGACCCACCTCGTCCCCTCGCAGCTCGTGCTGCCGATGTTCGTACGCGAGGGCATCGCAGAGCCCCAGCCGATCTCGGCGATGCCCGGCGTCGTGCAGCACTCCATGGACTCCCTGCGCCGCGCCGTGACGGAGGCGGCTGAGGCCGGCCTCAGCGGCGTCATGCTGTTCGGCGTGCCGAGCGTGCGCGACGCGACCGGATCCGCCGCCGACGACCCGGACGGCATCCTGAACGTCGCGACGACCGCGGTCGCCGAGGAGGTCGGCGACGCGCTCGTCGTGCAGACCGACCTCTGCCTCGACGAGTTCACCGATCACGGTCACTGCGGCGTGCTCACGCCGTCCGGGGCCGTCGACAACGACGCCACGCTCGAGCGCTACGCCTCGATGGCGCTCGCGCAGGCCAGGGCCGGCTCGCAGCTGCTCGGGCTCAGCGGCATGATGGACGGCCAGACCGGCGTCGTGCGGGAGGCGCTCGACGAGGCCGGATTCACCGACACCCTGATCATGGCGTACTCGGCCAAGTACGCCGGCGCGTTCTACGGCCCGTTCCGCGAGGCGGTCGATTCGCAGCTCACCGGCGATCGCCGCGCGTACCAGATGGACGCGGCGAACGCCCGCGAGGGCGTGCGGGAGGCGATCCTCGACGTCGAAGAGGGCGCCGATGCCGTGATGGTCAAGCCGGGCCTGCCCTACCTCGACGTGCTCGCCGAGGTGCGAGCCTCCGTCGACGTGCCGGTGTGGACGTACCAGGTCTCGGGCGAGTACTCGATGGTTGAGGCGGCCGCCGAGCGCGGTTGGATCGACCGCCGCGCGACCATCCTCGACTCGCTCACGGCGTTCCGCCGCGCGGGCGCCGACACGATCCTCACGTACTGGGCGACCGAGGCCGCCGGCTGGCTGCGCGAGCAGCTGTAGCCGCCCCGCCCGCCATCGGCGGGCCACCGCCCGGCGAACCCGAGGAGCCCTGGCATGATCGAGGAGGAACCGCGCGAAAACGTCCTCGATCGTGCGGAATCTCCTCGTTTTCGTTGCGGCGGTGCGGGGGTGATGGAGCCTCGGCGCTGTCCGGTGCGTGGGCTGGTCGTCGAGGAGGCGCGGCAGAACTGAGGACGTTCGGCAGCATCGAGGAGGAATCGGGCGAAAACGTCCTCGATCGTGCGGATTCTCCTCGTTCCGGCCGCGCCCTCGCGCGCGCGACGCCGCCGTCGCGCGGTGCCCGCGGAGGCCACAGACGACACGCCGAAAATCGGTGCCTCCGCGCTCTTCCGTTCGGGAGGGACGCGGGGGTAGATTGCCCGGAACATGAGGGAGCGACGGAGGTTTCTCCGCCGTTCCCCGGCTGGTCGCTGTCGGAGGAGATGGTGATGGGTTCAGTTCCGGAACGGGCCTCGATCGTCGTGATCGGGGCGGGCATCGTCGGCAGCGCGCTCGTGCGCCACCTGGCCGAACTGGGCGAGCGGGACATCCTGCTGATCGACAAGGGCCCGCTGCCGGATCCGGGCGGATCGACCGGCCACGCGTCGAACTTCGTCTTCCCCGTCGACCACTCGCGCGAGATCACCGACCTGACGCTCGACTCGATGCGCCAGTACGACGAGCTCGGCGTGCTCATCGGTTCGGGCGGCGTCGAGGTCGCGCGCACGCCCGAGCGGCTGCAGGAGTTCACGCGCCGAATGTCGTCGGCCGAGTCCTGGGGCGTCGAGGCGGAGCTCGTGTCGCCGGCCCGCATCCGGGAGCTCGTGCCGTACGTGCGGGAGGACCTCCTGCTCGGCGGTTTCCACACGCCGTCCGGCGCGATCGTCGACGCCGTCCGGGCGGGCGAGATGCTCCGCGCCCGGGCCGAGGAGCTGGGCGCTCTCGCTGTCGCCCCCGAGACCGAGGTGACGGGCATCGACACGGCGCCGTCGGCATCCGGGCCCCGCGTCAGCCGCGTGCGGACCGATCGCGGCGACGTCGAGACCGAGCTCGTCGTGATCGCGTGCGGCGTCTGGAGCCCGCGCATCGCCGAGATGGCGGGCGCGACGATCCCGCTCACGCCGGCCGTGCACCAGATGGCTGACTACGGCCCGATCCCGCAGCTGGCGGCGACGGGCGAGGCGATCTCGATGCCGCTGCTGCGCGACATGGACGCCAAGATGTACGAGCGGCAGCGGGGCGCCGACCTCGAGATCGGCTCCTACGCGCACCGCCCCCTGCTGCATCGGCCCGGCGACATTCCCCCGCTCGGGGCCGGGCCTCAGACGTCCCCCACCAGGATGCCCTTCAGCGAGGCCGATTTCGCACCGCAGCTCGCGACGGCGTTCGAGCTGTTCGGCGAGCTCCTCGACCAGCCGGGCGTCGAGCGGCAGGACGCGATCGACGGGCTCCTGTCGATCACGCCCGACGGCTCGCCCGTGCTCGGCGAGACGGCCGAGGTCGCGGGGCTCTGGTCCGCCGCCGCCGTGTGGATCAAAGAGGGACCCGCGGTCGGGCGGGCGCTCGCCGAGCGGATCGTCGCGGGCCACAGCGAGATCGACATCGACGGCGCCGACGTCGCGCGCTTCCCGCAGCACGCCCGTTCGCGGCAGTTCGTCGAGCGGCGCAGCGCCGAGGGCTTCCCGAAGATCTACGGCATCAGCCACCCGCGCGAGCAGTACGCCTCCGAGCGGCCCATGCGCACCTCGCCGCTGCACACGCGCACCTCCGCGCTCGCGGCCGAGTACTACGACGCATCCGGATGGGAGAGGCCGCAGTGGTACGGCGCGAACGCCGCGCTCCTGGGCGACTACGCGGAGCGCATCGGCGACCGCACCCACGAATGGGACCAGCGCTGGTGGTCGCCGATCATCGAGGCCGAGCACCTCGCGATGCGCGACCGCGCCGCGATGTTCGACCTCTCGGCGTTCGCCGTCTTCGACGTCACCGGGCCGGGGGCGCTCGCGTTCCTCGAACGGATGGCCGCGAATCGCGTCGACCGCCCCGTCGGCACCGCCGTCTACACCCCCATGCTCGACCCGGCCGGCCGGTTCGCCGCCGACCTCACGATCATCCGGATGGGCGAGAACGAGTTCCAGGTGATCACGGGAGCGAACGACGGCCCGCGCGACCTGGCGCGGCTGCGCCGCCACGCGAGAGCCGACGTCCGCGTCGTCGACAGGACATCCGGCACCTCGGCCATCGGCCTGTGGGGGCCGCGCGCCCGCGACAGCGCGCAGCGCGTCGTCGACGCCGACCTCTCGCACGAGGCGTTCGGCTTCGCGACGGCGCAGGAAGTTTCGCTCGGCGGCGTGCCGGCGACGATGCTCCGCATCTCGTACGTCGGCGAGCTCGGCTGGGAGATCCACGTCCCCGCCGAGTACGCAGCCGCGGCCTGGGACCGCCTCTGGGCGGCCGGCCGCGACGACGGCGTGATCGCCGCGGGCGCCGGCGTGTACGGCACGACGGGCCGCATCGAGAAGGCGTTCCGCCTGATGGGCGCCGAGCTGACGGCCGACCGCGGCCCCGTCGAGGCGGGGCTCGCGATGCCGCGCGTCAAGGACGCGGACTTCATCGGGCGCGAGGCGTACCTCGCGGAGCGCGCGGCGGCGCCCGTCGCCGAGCTCGTCACGCTCGCGATGGTCGAGCCGCTGGCGCCCGCAGCACACTTCCCCACGGGCGGCGAGCCCGTGCAGGAGCCGGACGGGACCCCGATCGCTGATGCGCGGGGCATCCGGAGCTATGTCACGAGCGCGGGGCCCGGCCCCTCGCTCGGCAGGTACCTCATGCTGGCGTACCTGCCGCCCGAGCGCGCCGAGGTCGGCGCGCGGCTGAGCGTCGACTATCTCGGTCGGCGCCACCCCGTCGAGGTCGTGTCGCACGGCCGCGCCGGGGCGTTCGATCCGGATGGGCTGCGCATGCGGTCCTGAGCGCTTCGAACCACTTCCGCGGGGCCGTGACCCGGCCTCTTGCGGCGGCAGAATCCAGGCCCCAACCTGGAATGAGATGGATGTGTCGACTGAGGAGGTCATCATGTCTGTGAACCCGGATCCCCGGATCCTGCTGTACCCGAGGCTGAAGAAGTCACCCTTCTTCCACAGCTCCCGCGAGCACGGCGTCGCGATGTACAGCGTCTACAACCACACCTACCACCCGCGCCACTACGGCGACCCCGTCGCCGAGTACTGGGCGCTGCTGAACGGCGTCACCCTCTGGGACGTCGGCGTCGAGCGCCAGATCGAGATCACGGGGCCCGACGCGTTCACCTTCACGAACATGCTCGTGCCGCGCGATCTGTCGAAGTGCGCCGTCGGGCAGTGCAAGTACGTGTTCCTGACCGATCAGGACGGCGGCATCATCAACGACCCGGTGCTGCTGCGCCTCGGCGAGAATCACTTCTGGCTCTCGCTCGCCGACTCCGATGTGCTGCTGTGGGCCCGCGGGCTCGCGATCAACTCGGGTCTCGACGTCGACATCCGGGAGGCGGATGTCGGCCCCGTGCAGGTGCAGGGCCCGCTCTCGGGCGCACTCATGAGCGAGGTGTTCGGCGCCGACGTGCTCGACATCGGCTACTACTGGCTGCGCGAGTACGAGCTCGACGGCATGCAGCTGGTCGTCTCGCGCACGGGGTACACCGCCGAGCTGGGCTTCGAGGTCTACGTCAAGAACGCCAGTCGCGACGCCGGCCAGCTGTGGAACACCATCTGGGAGGCGGGCAAGGCCTTCGACCTGAAGGTGATCGGCCCGTGCCACATGCGCCGGATCGAGGCGGGCATCCTGTCGTACGGCTGCGACATCACGCTCGACACCAACCCATACGAGGTCGGGATGGGATACGACTGGATGGTCGACGTCGACCAGGAGGCCGACTTCATCGGCAAGGAGGCGCTGCGGCGCATCAAGGCCGAGGGCGTCAGCCGCCGGATGGTCGGGCTCGAGATCGGCGGCGACCGGCTCGGCACGTTCAACGACGGGTCCATGATCGAAGAGTTCACGGTGCTCGACGGCGAGATGCCCGTCGGCAACGTCACGAGCGCGTGCTTCTCGCCGCGGCTCGAGAAGAACATCGGCCTCGCCATGGTGCCTGTCGGCCTCGGCGAGGTGGGGCAGGAGCTGCTCGTCGCGACCCCCGCGGGAATCGTTCCCGCAACGGTCGTGCCGAAGCCGTTCATGGACCCCACCAAGGACACACCGAAGCAGGCCTTCGACACGGACCGCGTGGCGGAGGCGTAGGCCTAGCGGAGGGCGGCACCGCGCGTCGGTGTCGCCCACACCCCACGGTTCCCGTCGCAGATATCGCGCTTCCCATGGCGTGCAGAGCGCGTCCGTTGCGACGGGAGCGGTGGGGCGGTGAGGTCGACGCGGTCGGTGGTGCACGGCAGGTGCGGAGCAAGCGGCCGCGGTCGCAGATATCGCGCTTCCGATGGCGTGCCGAGCGCGTCCGTTGCGACGGGAGCGGCTGTGCGCGGCATTCGGCGCCGGCTCTGGACATCCGGGGCCGGCGCCACCAGGGTGGGGAAGACCGGATGAGGAGGCAGCTCGATGGCGAGTGCGGGAAAGCGGCTGAACAGCCTGGAGATCGCGGCACGGGCAGAGCTCAAGCCGATCGGCGAGATCGCCGACGCGCTGGGCCTGGCGGAGCACGTCGAGCAGTACGGGAAGGGCGTCGCGAAGGTCGACCTCGCGGCGATCGACGCGCTGAAGGACCGCCCGCCCGCGAAGTACGTGCTGGTCACGGCCGTGACTCCGACACCGCTCGGCGAGGGCAAGACGACCACGACCGTCGGGCTCGGCCAGGGCCTGCAGCACATCGGCCGCCGCGCCGTGCTCTCGCTGCGGCAGCCGTCGCTCGGCCCCGTGATGGGGATCAAGGGCGGAGGCGCGGGTGCGGGGCTCAGCCAGGTGGTGCCGATGGAGCGGCTGAACCTGCACCTTACGGGCGACATCCACGCGGTCGCGTCCGCCCACAACCAGCTCGCGGCTCAGGTCGACAACCACCTGATGAGGGGCGCGCCATCCGGTCTCGACCCCGCCCGCACGACGTGGCGCCGCACGGTCGACATCAACGATCGCGGGCTGCGCGACATCGTGACGGGCCTCGGCGCCGGCAACGGCACGGTGCGGCAGACGGGCTTCGACATCACGGCCGCGAGCGAGGTGATGACGGCGCTGTCGCTGTCGAGGTCGCTGCACGACCTGCGTGCCCGACTGGGCCGCATCGTCGTGGGCTTCACGCGTGACGGAGACCCCGTCACGGCGGAGGACGTGCGCGCGGCGGGCGCCATGACGGTGCTGCTGAAGGACGCTATCCGGCCCAATCTCATGCAGACGATCGAGCACACGCCCGTGCTCGTGCACTGCGGGCCGTTCGGGAACATCGCGACGGGCAACTCGTCGGTCGTCGCCGACCTGATCGGCAGCCGCGCCGCCGAGTTCCTCATCACGGAGGCCGGGTTCGCGAGCGACATGGGCGCAGAGCGCTTCTTCAACATCAAGTGCCGCGTCTCGGGCTTGAAGCCGGATGCCGCGGTCGTCGTCACGACCGTCCGGGCGCTGAAGGCGCACTCGGGCAAGCACCGGATCGTGGCGGGCCGAGACCTGCCGCCCGAGCTGTTCGACGAGAGCCCGGATGACGTGCGCGCCGGTGCCGACAACCTGCGGCATCACATCGGCATCGTGAGGCGGCACGGCGTGCCGGTCGTCGTCGCGGTCAACGCGTTCGCCGATGACCACGCGAGCGAGCACGACGCCATCCGGCAGATCGCCGCCGAGGAGGGCGTGCGCTGCGCCGTCTCGACCCACGTGGCCGACGGCGGGGCGGGCGCGACCGAGCTGGCGCTGCTGGTGACCGAGGCGGCCGACGAGCCGTCGAGCTTCGAGTTCCTGTACCGCTCGGAGGACGCGCTCGAGGACAAGGTGCGCGCGATCGCGACGGAGGTCTACGGCGCCGACGGCGTCGACTTCAGCGCCGCGGCTGCGCGCGACCTGGCCGAGTTCACGCGGCAGGGTTTCGGGCACCTGCCGGTCTGCATCGCGAAGACCCACCTCTCGCTCTCGGCCGACCCGACGCTGAAGGGGGCGCCGAAGGGCTGGCGCCTCCCCGTGCGCGAGGTGCGCCTCTCGGCCGGCGCGGGCTTCGTCTACCTGATCTGCGGAACGATGCAGACGATGCCGGGCCTCGGCTCGACGCCGGCTGCGGAGCAGATCGACATCGACGAGGACGGGAACACGGTGGGGTTGTACTAGGCAATCCGCGCGGCTTCGTCTGACGCGCACGGCCGTTCTTGAGCGCCGAGAACGGCCATGCGCGTCATCTGAACAGGAGGTCAGCGCGGTTGGTTGCTCAAGCGCGCCCGCGCAGATATCGGACGACATCCGGCCACGTGCGGTGCTCATCGGTCTGGCCGAAGGGCACGACCTCGCCCTCGAAGCGATCGGCCCCGTTGTGACCTGGCCGATCGTCGACGAGGAAGTCGCCGCGGTTCAGGTGCTTGTGGTGTGACAGGATCAGCCTCTTGTATGCGGGTGACCCTGGGTCGATTCCGAAGTGGATCTGCACCCATTCGACCTTGTGCTGCCACGCGGAGGGGTTGCCCCACGGCGCCGTCGACAGGATGTACGTGTCGAAGAGGTCTGCCAGCTCGTGGAACGCGTCGATGGCACCGGGCATGGGTGGCATGAGAGCGAAGAGGCCGGGCAGTTCGTCCTCGCGTCCGCGGAACCGGTTGCGCACGGCGGGGTCGACGCCGTCCAGACGCGCGCTGAAGTCGACGAGCGTATTGTCCATGTCGATGTAGAGGGTCTTCATACGGGCTCCTTCGTTCATGGTGAGGCGTCGTTCTCATCCTGCCGCCGCTCTCCGACGCCGAGGTCCGCCGCTCAGTACTCGCGCAGCACGTCGGAGTTTTCGGGAGGTTTGGCGCCGTCAGGTGGTTCGACTTTCCAACCGTGCACGCGCAACTCCCCGGCGACCTCGTGCGGAAAGTCGCGTGCGACTGTTCGGGCCTGGCGCCGCCGCGCGGCTTCGCGCCCGGCGGCGAGCGTGTTTCGCGAGCCAGGAAGCGCATCGAAGCCGCAATCCTCAATGAGGAACTGGAGGAAGTCTTCGAGCACGGGGCGGAACCGTCGGCCCCCTGTGGTGAAGTGCAGGTCTTGGAGGGACCGTGGGGCGCCCTCGTTCTTCGTGCCCAAGCTCGTGCGAGCGAGGGCGTATGACAGATCGCCACGCTCGGCGTGGAACTGCCAATGCGCTACGGGGGCGCGCGTATTGCGTCGTTGATACTCGAGTCTGACGATCGGGGCGTCGCGCAGACCTCGGTGTGCGGTCAGTAAGCTCATCCGCAGCTCATCGATGCGGAGGTGGCCGTCATGCGAGGCGTCGACCATCGCGTAGAACGTCCAATGTGCAACGATCTGCCCGTGCGCACGGAGCGGCATCTTGAGCAGGGATTCTTTGCCACCAGGGTCGTAGGCCGAGACGAGGATCCGCGACGCACCCTCGGCATGCTGCGCGCGGATATTGGGCTCGCAGTCGAAGACGGATCGGATCGTGAGATCAAGCTCGGCCGCGAACTGCTGCGCTTGCCCGACGAGCACGATCAGTCGGTGAGCTCGTCGGCACCCAACAGATACGCGATCGAATCCAGTTCGTCGCGGATGGCCCAGTCGGCATCGCTGAAAGCGCGTCGCCGGGAGCGCTCGACGAACTCTTCGTACGTGTTGAGCCCCACTTCGGCGAGCAGGTCAGACCTGCGGGCTTCGAGGTCGTGGCGCTTGAGTTCGATCACGGGTGCCATCGTCGGATCCTTCCGGTCGGTGAGTTCATCCGATTTCATCGCGAACCACTGACATTCGCAGAGTACCGCGTGATGCTGAGCGCGGACGGCGCTGACGAATGTGATCCATGATCAGAACTGAATCGATGGACAACGCGCCTCGGCTCTGATCTCAGGCATGATCGAAAAGGACCCATCGACGCAGAGGAGAACCCCATGGCCTTCCCCGGAACGATCACCGTCACGACTCCCGACTTCGCTGACCGCACGCGCATGCCCGACCGGTTCGCCGCCGAGCACGAGGACGTCGCACCCGTCATCGAGGTGTCGGGCGTGCCCGCGGAAACCGTCGAGCTCGCGCTGATCTGCCACGACCCCGACGCCCCTATTCCGCACGGGTGGACGCACTGGACCGTCTTCGGCATCGCGCCTGACCAGGCGACGCTCACGGCCGCATCCGGTCGCGAGGGCGTCACAACGAAGGGCGAGGCCGGCTACTCCGGACCGTTGCCCCCGGCCGGCCACGGCGACCACAGCTATTACTTCTGGGTCTACGCCCTGAGCCGCCGCGTCGAGGGCGAACCGACCCGCGAGGAGTTCCTGCGCGACTACGCCGACGCCGTCATCGAGCAGAACCGCGTCGTCGGGTCGTACTCGCGCTGACGCGCGCTTCGTATGACGCGGATTGCCGTTCTCGCGCGAAGAAACGGTAATCCGCGTCATACGAAGGCGTTACGGCACCCGGCAGACCAGCTCCGTGTGAAGGAGTGAGAACCAGCCATCGTCATCCGCCGCCCAGCGCTTCCAGCCCTCGCTGATCTCGCGCAGCTCATCCGGTGTCGCGAGCCCGGATGACGTGAGCTGGCGGGCGATCGCGGAGTCGACGATGCGATCGGCCCACATGCCGCCCCACCATGCGCGGGTCTCGGGCGTCGCGTAGCACCAGGTGCTCGTGGTGGCGGTGACATCGCTCAGGTCGGCGGCGTGCGCCCAGGAGAGCAGTCGGCGCCCGGCATCCGGTTCGCCGCCGTTCGCTCGGGCTGCCTCCTTGTACAGCTCGAGCCACGTGTCGAGCTCGGGCAGCTGCGGCCACCAGCAGAACCCGCCGTAGTCGCTGTCGCGCACCGCGATGATGCCGCCGGGGCGCGTGACGCGCGCCATCTCGCGGAGCGCCTGCACCGGGTCGGCGACGTGCTGCAGCACCTGGTGGGCATGCGCGACGTCGAAGCTGTCGTCGGCGAACGGGAGTGCGTGCACGTCGGCGACCACGAAGTCGATGTTGCTGACCCCGCGGCCGACGGCCTCCGTGCGGCTCAGTTCGAGGGCATCCGGGGTGATCTCGGTCGCCGTGACCTCCGCGACGACGCCGGCGAGGTCGGCCGTGATGGTGCCGGGGCCCGCGCCGACGTCGAGCAGACGATCGGTCGGGCGCAGGTGGGGGAGCAGGTAGCCGGCCGAGTTCTCGGCGGTGCGCGAGCGGTGCGACCGCAGGACGGATTCGTGGTGGCCGTGCGTGTAACTCGCCATGGGGTTCCTTCCGGATGGTGACGTCCCACCATCGTCGCGTGCGCGGCCGCCCGGCGGAAGGCCGCCGTTCCCACCCCGGGGCGCACGCTGGCCGGCGCCGCCACTCCCGTGACGCGGATCGACCTCCGCACGCGGTCGGAAGGTCGATTCGCGTAACCGGAGTGTGTGAGGGGCGGGTCACCCGGGCGGGAGGCGGAGCGGCCCACAGCAACTGCGACCCGCGGTACCGTCGTGCCATGGGCTTCGCAGGCGTGGTGAAACTGCTGGATGAGACGAAGGTCGTCGCGGTCGTGACGACGCGGCAGAACGGCGACCCGGTCGCGACGCCGATCTGGTCGATGGTCATCGACGGGGTGCCGTACGTCCGCTCCGTCTTCGGCGAGACGGCGTGGTGGTACAAGCACGTCGTGGCCGGCCGCCCCGTCGCGTTCGTCGACGGCGACGGGAGCATCGCCGAGCGCGACCGCGACGCCGCGCTCGTGCTGCCGCGCGTCGACGTCGCGCTCGAGCCGGTGCCGGCGGACGACCCGGTGCAAGGCGCGATCGATGCGGAGATCGAGCGCAAGTACGAGGGCGCGAGCCGCTCGTCGGTCGACGCGATGCTGGCCGAGACGGCGATCGCCTGCACCTTCCGGGTCGACCCGCGGGCCTGAGGCGCGCTCCGCCCCGGCGGCGGCAGAAAATGCCGCGCACTGCTCTGAGATCGTGGGATCAGCGCACTTCGCGGCATTCTCAGTGCGCGGCGGCATCGGCGACCGTGCGGCGGCCGTCGGGAAGAATGGGACCATGACGGATCGCAATGAGGAACTGTTCGCCCGTGCCCGGCAGGTCATCCCCGGTGGTGTGAACTCGCCCGTCCGGGCGTACGGCTCGGTGGGCGGGGCTCCGCGCTTCCTCCAGTCGGCGCGCGGCGCGTACGTGACCGACGCCGGCGGCCGCGAGTACGTCGATCTCGTCGCGACGTGGGGCCCCGCCCTGCTCGGGCACGCGCATCCGGATGTCGTGGCCGCGGTGCAGGAGGCGGCCGCGCGCGGGCTGTCGTTCGGCGCACCGACCGAGGCGGAATCGCGCCTCGCGGAACTGATCGCGCAGCGCGTGACGGCCGGCGGCCTCAGCCCCGTGGAGGAGGTGCGCCTCGTCTCGACCGGCACCGAGGCGACGATGACGGCCATTCGGCTCGCCCGCGGCGCGACCGGCCGCGACCTGCTCGTGAAGTTCGACGGCAACTACCACGGCCACTCCGACGGCCTGCTCGCGGCCGCCGGCTCGGGCGTCGCGACGCTCGCTCTGCCCGGCACCGCGGGCGTGCCGGAGGCGGTTGCGGCGCAGACCCTCGTCGTGCCCTACGGCGACCTCGACGCCGTGCGCGAGGTGTTCGCGGCCCACGGCGAGCGGATCGCCGCGATCATCGTCGAGGCCGCCCCAGCCAACATGGGCGTCGTCGAGGCGCCCGTCGGCTTCAACGCCGGCCTCGCCGACATCGCCCACGGCGCGGGTGCGCTCCTGATCGTCGACGAGGTGCTCACGGGCTTCCGCGTGCACCCCGCGGGAAACTGGGGCCTGCAGGTCTCCGGAGGCGAAGCGTACGAGCCCGACCTGTTCACGTTCGGCAAGGTCGTCGGCGGCGGGATGCCGCTGGCGGCGCTGGGCGGCAGACGCTCCGTCATGGAGGAGCTCGCGCCGTCGGGCCCGGTCTACCAGGCCGGCACGCTCTCGGGGAACCCGCTCTCGGTCGCCGCGGGCATCGCGACGCTCGAGCGCGCGACCGACGACGTCTACGCGCACCTCGACCGCGCCGCCGACCTCGTCACGGAGGCGCTGACCGACGCGCTCGCCGCGGAGGGCGTCGCCCACTCCATCTCCCGGGTCGGCTCGCTCTTCGGCATCGCGTTCTCGGAGCAGAAGCCGGTCTCGTACGACGACGCGAAGGCCCAGGACGCGCACCGCTTCACGTCGTTCTTCCACGCGATGCTCGACGCGGGCGTGAACCTGCCGCCGAGCGTGTACGAGGCCTGGTTCGTCACCGCCGCCCACGACGACGCGGCGCTGGCGCGGATCGCCGATGCGCTCCCCGCGGCGGCGAAGGCGGCCGCCGCGGCCTGAGGGGTCGCGCGGGCGGACAGGTGGTCGCTCCAACCCGGATGCGCGGACCCGTCGGTGACGGAGCAGGCGCCCGGCCCCTGCGGCGGCGTTCTTCCACGGGGACGCACACCCGCAGGGTCGTGACGGCCGGTTCCGATCCGGCTGCTGAGGCACGGCCCTCCCGAATGTCTGAGGGGGCGCCTAGCCTGATGGCATGCGCTTCGGATTCATCGGCAGTTACGGCACCCCCAAGCAGCAGGTGCGCCTCGCGCGGGCCTGCGAAGATTCCGGATGGGACGGCTTCTTCACGTGGGACGGCATCAGCCTCGACGCGGGGGAGTTCGACGCGGGCCCGACATGGGATCCGTTCGCGCTCCTCGGCGCCGTCGCGGCCGCGACCGAGCGCATCACGCTCGGCGCGATGATCTTCGCGGTGCCGCGGCGCCGGCCGTGGGAGCTCGCGCAGCAGGCGCTGACCGTCGATCACCTCTCGGGAGGGCGCCTGGTGCTGCCCGTCGGCATGGGCGTGCCCATCGACCACGCCTTCACGTCGGTCCCTGAGCAGCCGGAGGCCCTCCGCGATCGCGCCCGGCTCCTCGACGAGACGCTCGCGTGGCTCGAGCGCTCCTGGTCGACCGAGAAGTTCTCCTACGAGGGGACCGCCGTGCAGACCGGGCCCTTCCAGTTCCCGCAGGCTCCCGTGCGCGGCCGCATCCCGGTCTGGCCCGTCGCCGTGTGGGATGCGAAGAACCCGCCGCGCCGCAGCCTCGCCCGGGCTCTGCGGTGGGACGGCATCGTGCCGCAGGTGCGCGGCGATTCGCCGGAGGACGCCGAACCCTCGCCCGGCGACATCGCCGACCTGAACCGATGGATCGCCGAGAACCGCGTCGACGCGACGGGCTTCGAGGTCGTGTTCCAGGGGCGCCTCGACGCCGACCCCGCCGTCGCCGCCGAACAGGCGCGGGCCGCGGAGGAAGCTGGCGCGACCTGGTGGATGGAATCGCGGTGGGACCCGGCGACCGTCACGGCCGAGAGCCTCCTCGAACGCGCGCTCCAGGGCCCGCCGGGGCGCTGATCGAGGGCGCCCGCGGCGGGAGTGCGCATGCGATAGCGTGGTGCCACCATGAGTCCTGAGATCCTGCACAGCACCGCCTTCGCCCTCACGCCAGAGGGCGGTAACCCCGCCGGGATCGTCTTCGACGCATCCCACCTGACGGACGCGGAGATGCTCGCGATCGCCGCTCGGCTCGGATACCCGGAGAGCGTGTTCGTGACCGACATGTCGGTTCCGCAGAGCGTCGAGGGCGCGGCGGAGGTCGCCGTGCGGTACTTCTCGCCCGCCGCGGAGGTGCCGTTCTGCGGGCACGCCACGGTAGCGGCAGCGGTTGCCATTGCCAAGCGCAGCGGCCATCGACGGTTGAGGTTCGCCACGACAGCCGGCCCTGTCGAGATCGTCACGGGCATCGACGAGCTCGGTGTCGTGACCGCGTCGTTCACCTCGGTGGAGCCGAGCGTGCGCGAGATCGATGCCGGCGCGTACGCGGATCTCCTCGACGTGCTCGGTCTCGTCGCGAGCGACATCGCGGAGGGTTTCCCCGCGCTGGAGGCCTTCGCGGGGAACAGGCATCCGGTGCTCGTCCTTGCGGACCGCGAGCTGTTCCACCAGTTCCGGTTCGCACCGCGGGTACTGGCTCCGCTCATGCGCCGGGCCGGATGGGAGGGCACGGTGACCGTGCTGTCGCGCCTCGACGAAGACGAATTCGAGGCTCGCAACCTGTTCCCGGTCGGTCGGATCTCTGAGGACCCGGCGACGGGCTCGGCCGCCGCCGCGACCGGCGCGTACCTGCGCGCGATCGGTCGTGTGCCCCAGGGTGGCCGAGTGCGCATCCGGCAGGGAGCGCACGTCGGCCGGCCGAGCCTGCTCGTCGCTGATATCCCTGAGACGGGCGGCATCACGGTCACGGGCAGCGCGACGGAGTTCGTCCCCGCGAAGTGAGGCGGCGGGCTGGCGTCATCGACACGATCGGTGCCTGCGCCGGAACACCGGGCGGGAAGCGATTGTGCCAGGCGACTCCTCCGGGCCTGCCGCTCAGCACGACATTCTGCTCAATCGAGGGAAGCCCATTTCCGCATTTCTCTCGCCTCATGCACACTCGATCGAGTGACCTCCGAGATCCCCGTCCCGCACCCGGCACCGACGCACTCGGTTGCGGATGACGTCCTCGGCATTCTCTGCGGCACCATCGTCGTGTCGATCGGGCTGTTCCTGCTGCGCGCCGGCGGGGTCGTCACGGGCGGCACGGCCGGCCTGACGCTGCTGCTCGACTACGCGACACCGATCCCGTTCGGGGCTCTCTTCTTCGCGATCAACCTGCCGTTCTTCCTGCTCGCGATCCGCAGCAAGGGGTGGGGATTCGTGCTGCGCAGCGCGCTGGCGATCGCGCTCGTGTCGGTCTTCGCGTCGTTCCACGCGCTCAGCGGCATCGGTGCGCTCGGTGACATCGCCCTGAATCCGTTCTACGCGGCGGTGATCGGGTCGGTCGTGGCCTCGGTCGGCGTGATCATCCTGTTCCGGCACGGCGCGAGCATGGGCGGGTTCAACATCGTCGGGCTCATCCTGCAGGAGAGGGTGGGCTGGCGCGCCGGATACGTGATGATGGTCGGCGACGCGTGCGTCGTGCTCGCCTCCCTCGCGATCGCACCTTGGCCCGTGGTGCTCGCGTCGGCGCTGGGCATCGTCGTGATGAACCTGATCATCGCTGTGAACCACAGGCCCGGCCGCTACGTCGCGATCACGCGCGGATCGGCCCGCTCCGCGCGACGCAGCTGAGCCCGGCCGAGACTGCGCGGCGCGCGTCGCCGCCGGGCGAGGTCGCCGAGCGGCTGGCCGCGCGGCTGGGCAATCGCGGGCGTGAGTCCAGTCCACCCGTGTGCGTCCGGTACAGCAGCGATCAGGGCACGGCGGGGCCGGGCGAGCCCGCGCGCCCGAACGCCGGAAGCCCCGCCTCCGCGGCGGCTCACCCTACTTCGCGCGGTCGAGGTGGGCGCCCGGCACGCGCCACCGGAACTTCAGGGAGAGCAGGCGGAACACCAGGACCGCCGCCGTGATCACGGAGAGCGAGATCGCGTTGTACCAGCCGAGATGCCAGACCAGCACGATGAGCCCGGCGCCGAGGAAGGCCGGTGCGGCGTAGAGGTCGCGAGGGTTGAACAGCTGCGGGTCGTGGTTCGCCACGACATCGCGCATCAGGCCGCCGCCGACCGCGGTCGTCACACCGAGCAGGAGCGCCGCGGCGGGGTTCATGGCGAACTCGAGCGCCGTGACGGCGCCCGTCGTGCAGAACACCGCGAGCCCGACGGCGTCGAAGGTCAGGATGGTGCGCCAGAAGCGCTGCACGTGGCTGGACATGAAGTACACGACGATCGCCGCGAGCAACGGCGGGATGAAGTGCACCGGCTCGTCGAACGCGAGCGGCGGCCGGCCGATGATGAGGTCGCGCACGACACCGCCGCCGAGGCCGGTGAGCGAGCCGAGCAGCAGCGACGCCACGATGTCGAAGCCGCGCTTGGCCGCCAGTAGGCTCCCCGAGATCGCGAAGAAGAAGGTGCCGAGCAGGTCGAGCGCCAGCCCCCAGTCCATGCGAGCTCCCGTCCGCCCGACCGCCGGCCGATCCGGCGCGTTCGGGGTCCGATCCTATCCGCTCGGCCTGCGTCGGCAGGCCAGCCCTGGCCCGGTGGCCTCAGGCGCGGGCGAAGCGGAAGATCGGGAAGACGCGGCCGCCCGACTTCTCCTCGTAGCTCGGGAACGGCGGGATCTCCAGGTACCGAGCCCAGATCGCGTCGCGCTCCGCACCCGTCAGCTCCGTGACGGTCACGGGCACAGGCTCGGCGCCGCCGTCCCCCGCGACCTCGATCGTCGTGGAGTCCATTCGGCGCAGGTTGTAGACCCACCCGGGGTTCTTCGGCGCGCCGGCGGCGGTGGCCGTGACGTGCCAGCCGTCGTCGGTGACGACGCCGCGCAGCGGCAGAACGCGCTCGCTCCCGTCCTTCCTGATGACGTGCACGAGCACGAGGGAGTCGCCCCAGTCCACCGGTTCTTTCACGACCCCGCCGTTGGCGCGGAAGGACAGGATCACGTCGTCGTTGAAGCTCATGCCCATCAGGCTACGCGGGGTACGGATGCGCGGCGCGGCGTTCCGGGAGACTCGCTCATCCGTCCGCTCTGGGCAGCTGTGCGGCGTTCGGAGCGCTCTGTCGCGTGGAGCCGGTGGTCTTCTCAGGGCAAGCGCGCACGCCGACCGCGCGCTCAGCGGTCGCGTGTGGTCGTGTCAGGGCAGCAGCGCGGCGGTGCGCGGCCCGAGGCCGAGCGTGCGGGCGGCGGCGAGGTGCGCGGCGGTGTCGACGTCCTGCCGCAGCGACGAGCCCACCGCGACGTCGAGCGGGGCGGCGCCGGCCGCGAGGTGGCGCGCATACGAATCCGCGCCGAAGCGCAGGGCATCCGGATGCGCATGGGCGAGCAGCGTCGTGCCCGTGCCATCGGCATCGGCGACGGCCCGCGGCGTCGGTCGCTCACGGATTTGCGCCGTTGTCGGCGTATCGGCGCTTATACCTCGACAACCGCACAAATCGTCGTCGCAAGTCGCGTCAGCGGTGCGTGCCGCACCGGAGGGGAGTGGCATTGCGGCGTCGAGGGCGGCGTCGAGGGCGGCGGGCCGCAGCGCGGGCAGGTCGCCGAGCATCGCGGCGCGCAGCGGCGCGGTCGCCGCATCGAGCCCAGCCGCGATCGCGGGGTTGAGTCCGCGGCCGGGGTCGTCGACGAGCGTGATCCGCGCGCGTGCGGCATCTTGATGCGGGCCTGGGATCGCGGTGGGCGCTGCCGTGTCTGCCGCCGAGCCGCTGAGCGCGGCGTTCAGCGTGCGTGCCACGTCGGGGTGCGTGTGCCGCGGCCAGGATGCGGAGGCGGAGTCGGCGGCGCTCTGCGAATGTGCGTCATCCGGATGCGTGCGTTGCGGCCCGGCTTCTGGGGCTCCCAATCGGGTGGGTGCGTCGTCGGGTTGCGCGTGTTGGATCCCGCCTTCGGCGGCGGTGTGCGCCGAGGTCACCGCACGCGCCGCGGGGGAGTTCGTCAAGGTGGCGGCGTCGCAGACGAGGGCAGCCCGTACCCCGGGATCATCGGTCACGACGACCACCTCGGTGACGGACGTCGCGCGCGCCGCCGCGTCGATCGTGTCGAGCGCGATCGCGCGGGCGAGCGCCTCGCGATCGATGCCGGGCACGGAGAGGCGCGACTTCCCGACGGCGGCGGGCTTCACCGGGATGACGAGCGACCACGCCTGACCCGCCTGCCCTCGAATTTGCGTCGTTGTCGATGTTTCCGCGCTGGTACCTCGACAACGGCACAAATCCGCGGCGCCGCGCGCCGCATCCGGGCCCGTGAAGCCCCCGATCATGCCTCCCGGCACGCTCCCACTCACGCGCCGTGGCGCTCGCGGAGGCGCGGCAGCACCTGCTCGCCGTAGAGGCGCAGGAACGCCTCCTGGTCGTGGCCGGGGTCGTGGAAGACGAGGTGGCGGAAGCCGAGGTCGATGTACCGCTCGATCGCCGCGATGTGCTCCTCGACGTCGTCGGAGACGATGAACCGGCTCGCGGCGCGCTCGATCGGGAGGCCCTCGGCCAGCCGCTGCATCTCGCGGGGGTCGTCGACGCCGCTCTTCTCCTCGGGGCTGAGGGCGAGGGGCGCCCAGAACCGTGTGTTCTCGAGCGCCTGCGCGCGGTCGGGTCGCAGCGAGACCTTGACCTCCATCATGGTGTCGACGTCGTCGCGCGTGCGCTCCGACTGCACGAGGCCCTCCTCGAACGCCGGGATGAGCTTGTCGGTGTACAGCTCCTGCGCCTTGCCTCCGGTGGTGATCCATCCGGATGTCTCGCGCGCCGCGAAGCGCGTCGTGGCGGGGCCGGCGGCGCCGATGTAGATCGGCACCTCCGTCTCGGGCCGGTCGTAGATCGTGGCGTTGGATACTGAGTAGTACTCCCCGTCGAAGCTGACGCGCTCGTCGGCCCAGAGCGCCCGGATGAGCTCCACGGCCTCGCGCAGCCGCGCGAAGCGCTCGCGCGGCTCGGGCCACTCGAGGCCGAGCGTCACCTCGTTGAGGGCCTCGCCCGTGCCGAGGCCCAGGATCATCCGGCCGGGGTGCATCGCTCCGAGCGTGCCGAACGCCTGCGCGACGACGCCCGGGTGGTAGCGGAACGTGGGCGTGAGCACGCTCGTGCCGAGCAGCACGCGCGATGTGCGCTCGGCGGCGGCGCCGAGCCAGGGGAGCGCGGCGGGGGCGTGGCCGCCGTCATGCATCCAGGGCTGCAGGTGGTCGCTGAGGAAGACCGAGTCGAAGCCGACCTCCTCCGCGAGCACGGCGAACTCGAGCAGCTCGCGGGGCCCGAACTGCTCGCTCGACGCCTTGTATCCGAAGCGGACGGGAACGGTCATGACACTCCTTCGTGGGGCGGGTGCGGTTCGATCATCCCGCTCATTCGATGAAAGCGGGCGAGCGGAGACGGCGCGAACGCGTTGGGCGGTGCCGACAGGAGGCGGCGGGCGTCGGAGCGGTGCGGCGAGCGGGCGGCCACAATCGGCACTGGCCGGATGTCCGCATCCTGCAGCCTTGGCGCCGCTGTGGTCCGCATGCAGCCGTGGGTCCGCGACAGACCTCGGGGCGGAGCCGCTTCGAGCCTGGCGGTCATCGGGCCCCTCCGGATGCCGTGGGCGCGAGAAGCGCCGACCGCACGCGGTCGAGGCGCTCGCGGAACGCCGCGACGGTGCTGGGCCAGATGAGCGTCAGCCGGCCGGAGCGCTCGTCGACGTACCAGTTCCGGCAGCCGCCGGTCAGCCACGGGGTGCCCGCCGCCATCTCATCGACCTCGGCGGTCGCCTCCCGCTCGGCCTCCGCCGAGACGCGGACGGGCGCGCCCGCGCGATCCGCGATCAGGTCGGCGGCCAGGGCGGCCTGCGCCTCGAGCAGCAGCACGGCCGAGTTGTGGCCGAGCGTCGCGTTGGGGCCGCCGAGCACGAAGAGGTTCGGGAAGCCGTGCACGAGCGTCGACGCGACCGCCGTGAAGCCGCCCGACCAGTGCTCGTCGAGGGTCGTGCCGTGCTCGCCCGTGACGAGCGGGGCGTAGGACTGGCGCGTGGCACGGAAGCCCGTCGCGAGCACGACGATGTCGGCGTCGTGGCGCGCACCGCTCGCGGCGACGAGGCTCCCGTCGTCGACGGCGGCCAGCGCGCTCGGCTCCAGGCGCACGGCGCCTGAGCCGATCGCGGCATAGAACTCGTCGCTGAGGAGCACGCGCTTGCAGCCGAACGCGTAGTCGGGCGTGAGCGCGGCGCGCAGGTGCGGGTCCTCGACGGCGGCATGCAGGTGCGCGAGCGCGGCCCGGGAGGCGGCCCCAGCGGCCGCGGCGTCGCCCGAGCGCGACGCGAACCGTGCCTCGCCGTCAGCGTACAGCTCGGCACGGACCTCGGCGAGGGCGCCAGCGGTCTCGCGCCACTCGGTGCGCTCCGCGTCGGTATGGGCGCGGTCGCCGCGCGGCATGATCCACGCGGGGGTGCGCTGGAACACGGTGACGTCGGCGCCGCGGTCGGCCAGGGCGGGGGCCAACTGCACGGCGCTCGCGCCCGTCCCGACGACCGCCACGCGCTTGCCTGCGACGCTCAGCCCATCCGGCCACCGCGCAGAGTGGAAGACGGGGCCGTGGAATCCGGCGAGCCCCGGCACGTGCGGGATGCGAGGCTCGGAGAGCCGCCCGCACGCGAGCACGAGGTGCTCGGCCCGGATCGTCCCGCCGCGTCCGGGCGCCGGGTGGGCGGTGCCGTTCGCGGCCCCGGCGAGCACGTCGCCGGGCCCAGCAGGGCGGAGCATCCGGGCGCCGCCGAGCCCGGCAGGGCGCAGCCCCCTGGCGTCGTCGGATGCACCGTCGGGTGCGGCGTCGGGCGCTTGATTCGGCGCGGAGGCGCCGCTCGCTTCGCCCGCTGATCGCTTCCGCGTGCCACCACCCGCGCCGGTAGCGCCGGGCGGGTGGTCACGTGCGTCGGCGCGGATGTCCCGGCCGTCGCTGGGCGCGTGTTCGCGTGGGTCGGTGCGGACGCTTCGGCCGTCGCCGAGCCCGGAGGTCCGGACGCCCGTCCGGACCTCCCACCGGTCGCCGTCCCATCGGGCGTCCTCCAGCGCGTGGCCGAACCGGATGTGCGCTCGAAGGCCCTCGGCGTCGACGACGCGCTCGAGGTATGCGCGGATCTCATCGCCCGGCGCGAACGTGCGCGACCACTCGGGCCACGGGTGCGACTCGAGCGCGTACAGGTGTGCCGGAACGTCGCACGCGACGCCGGGGTAGCGGTTGTCGCGCCACGTGCCCCCGACGGATTCGGCGCGCTCCAGGATGACGAAGTCGGTCGCGCCCGCGCGCTTCAGCGCGATGGCGGCGGCGATCCCGGCGAAGCCCGCGCCGACGATGACGGTGCCGACGGGCGAAGTCATGTGCACCTCTCGGCAGGCCGCGCGGAATCGAGGAGGAACAACGGGATCGAGGAGGGATTCCGTGAGATCGTCCTGGTTTCTGCGGTTTCTCCTCGGATGTGTGCGGGGAGGGGCGGGTGGGTCGGAATCATGCGGCCCTCGTCGCTGCAGCACCGCTGCCGCGCGCGCCCGCCTCGGCGGCCGCTCGGCGCTCGGCGCTCGGTTCCCCGTAGGTGGTCGTGCGCAGGCGGAGCGGGCGGAACAGGCGGCCCGCGACGCGGCGCGCGGCGTCGAGCGGAAGCTCCGCGCCGGCCTCGATACCCGACGCGGGCAGCAGGCGCCCGTCGAGGAGCGTTCCGCCGAGGTCGTCCCCGCCGCTCGCGAGCAGCTCGGCCGTCGTCGCGGCGTCGTGCCGCGGCCACGGCACCTGGATGTGGGGGATGTCCTCTGACAGCATCAGGCGCGACACCGCGACCATGGCGCGGTGCTCGTCGAGCGGCGCCCTGTCGGCGACGAGCGGCACCCCGCCCGAGGCCCCCGGCAGGGCGATCGGCACGAACTCGGTGAATCCGCCGGTGGTGCGCTGGATCCGGATGAGCTCGCGCAGGTGGGCGACGCGCTCCGCGGCCGACTCGGCGTGGCCGTAGAACATCACCGACGTCGAGCGGAAGCCCGCCGCGTGCGCCGCAGAGATCGTCTCGACCCATGCGTCCACGGGCAGGTCGTCGGGCGCGACGAGCCGCCGCACCCGCTCCGACAGCACCTTGACGCCCGTGCCCGGCACGGAAGCGACGCCCGCCCCGCGCATCGCCGCCAGCGCGCCGTCGACGTCGAGGCCAGAGCGACCGGCGAGGTCGCGGACGTCCTGCGGGCGGTACGCGTGCAGGTGTATTCCGGGGGCGGCATGCACGATCGTGCGCGCGATGTCGAGGTAGGCCTCGGCGGGCTCATCCGGATGCACGAGGCCCTGCACGCAGATCTCGCCGAGCCCGAGATCCCAGGCGTCGCGCGCGGCGTCGGCGAGCTCGGCGACCCCGTACGCTTCCCCGGCCGCGCTCATGCCTCCGGCCCGCAGGGTCGCCGGACCCGCCCCGGATGACCGGAACGCCGTCGAGGCGATGTTGCGGTTCGCCGAGATGCCGATCGCCTCGCCGACGGTGTAGCGCCGCACGTCGTCGGCCGTGCGCACCATGGCCTCGAGATCGTCGCCCGTCGCGGTCAGCAGCGTCGCCCACTCGGCGTCGTCGAGGGAGCCGGGGTCCTGCGCGGCGCGGTCGATGACGGCGGCGATGAGGCCCGTCGAACCGCTCGAGACGAGGGGCGGCACATCGGCGGGAGCAGTGCTGGGGCTTCCGTCGCCTGCACGCAGGGCGGTGCTCGCTTCGCGCCCACCGTCGCGCTCTGTCGTACCTTCAGCGGCTCGCTCTTCGCCGACGTCCGCGTTCTGCGCTGCCACGCGACGCCGGTGTTCGGGGCCCTCGGTCCCAGTGCTCGCACCGGAACCCGCACGAGGCGCTCCCTGTCGGGTCGCGCCGCCCAGGTTCTCCGCCCCGCGCGGCGCCGGGCTCGCACCCACGGGCACGGCGCCCTCGACGGCCAGGAACGTCTCCGGCTCGGCGAGCGCGAGCAGCGGCCCGCGCATCTCCGGTGCGATCCATGCGTCGTCGCGCACGTACTCCGGATGCGCCGTGAGGCGCTCCCGGAGCGTGAAGCCGAGCTCCGCGGTCAGGCGCGCGAGGTCGTCGAGGTGCGGCCACGGCCGCTCGGGGTTGACGTGGTCGGCGGTCAGCGGCGAGACGCCGCCCCAGTCGTCGACGCCGGCGCGCACGAGGAGGCCGAGCTCCGTGAGGTCCTGCAGGTTCGGCGGAACCTGCACCCGCATCGTCGGCCCGAGCACGAGCCGCGCGACGGCGACGGCGGCGACGTACTCGAGCAGTTGGGCGTCGGGCGCCTGTTGCGCCGCCGTGCGCGGCTTCGCGCGGAAGTTCTGCACGATGACTTCTTGGATGTGCCCGTGCCGCTCGGCGGCGTCGCGGAGCGCGACGAGCGACTCGGCGCGATCCCTCTCGGCCTCGCCGATGCCGACGAGGATGCCCGTCGTGAACGGGATCTTCGCCCGGCCGGCGTCGTCGATCAGCTTCAGCCGCACATCCGGGTCCTTGTCGGGCGAACCGTAGTGCACCTCGCCCGGCGTCTCGTAGACGTGCCGCGACGTGGTCTCGAGCATGACGCCCATCGACGGGGCCGTGGGGCGGAGCGCCTCGAGCTCGTCGGGCCGCATCACGCCGGGGTTCAGGTGTGCGAGCAGGCCGGTCTCGGCCGTGATCATCCGGGCCATCGCGCCGACGTATTCGAGCGTCGACGCGAAGCCGTGCGCGTCGAGCCAGGCGCGGGCCTCCGGCCAGCGGTCCTCCGGGCGGTCGCCGAGCGTCAGCAGCGCCTCCTTGCAGCCCATCGCGGCCCCGCGGCGGGCGACCTGCAGCACCTGCTGCGGCGACATGAACGCCGGCTTGTGCTTCTTCAGCAGCTGGCCGGGGGTGTCGACGAAGACGCAGTAGTGGCATCGGTCGCGACAGAGCGTCGTGAGGGGGATGAACACCTTGCGCGAGTAGGTGATGATTCCTGGTCGGCCGGCCGTGAGCAGTCCCTCGTCGCGCGTGCGGGAGGCGAGGTCGAGCACGCGTTCGAGCTCGTCGCCGCGGGCCGCCAGGAGGGCCTCGGCGTCGCCGGCCGTGAGGCGCTCGCGCGCCTCCGCGCGCCGCAGCGCGTCGGTGACGGCCGGTGCAGTCTTCTCGAGCTGGGGCACCGTTCCAGTCTCGCACCGGGCGCGGGGGCGGGCGTCGCGTCTCACGACCCCGCCCGTCTCCGACGGTCGTCGTCGTGAGACGATGGTGCGCACGAGCGCGGGAGATCGTGCAGCGCCGGGCGCACGGACCCACGTGCACCCGGAAGTCGCGCTCGCGAGCTTTCACGAGAACCTCGAGAACGAAGGATGACGATGACCGTCTTGCATTCCGTCCGCACCTACCGCTCAGAGGAAGACCTGCCGCGCCGCGACCAGCTGGCCTGGAAGATCGCGGAGGTCGCGGTCGACCCGGTCGAAGTCGATGAGGCGGTCACCGAGATGATCGTCAACCGCGTCATCGACAACGCAGCGGTCGCGGCGGCGTCGCTGACGCGCGCGCCGATCTGCTCTGCGCGGGCGCAGGCGCTGTCGCACCCCGTCTCGACGGGCGGCGCGGGCTCGACGATCTTCGGCCTGCCCGCGGAGCGGCGCACGAGCCCCGAGTGGGCCGCCTGGGCGAACGGCGTCGCGGTGCGTGAGCTCGACTACCACGACACGTTCCTCGCGGCCGAGTACTCGCATCCGGGCGACAACATCCCGCCGATCCTGGCCGTGGCGCAGCACGCCGGCTGCGACGGCCGCGCCCTCGTGCGCGGCATCGCGACGGGTTACGAGATCCAGATGGACCTCGTGCGGGCGATCAGCCTGCACAAGCACAAGATCGACCACGTCGCGCACCTGGGCCCGTCGGCGGCGGCGGGCATCGGCACGATGCTGGGCCTCGACGCCGAGACGGTCTTCCAGGCCGTGGGCCAGGCGCTGCACACGACGACCGCCACGCGCCAGTCGCGCAAGGGCGAGATCTCGACCTGGAAGGCGCACGCCCCTGCGTTCGCGGGGAAGATGGCCGTCGAGGCCGTCGACCGGGCGATGCGAGGGCAGACCTCGCCCTCGCCGATCTACGAGGGCGAGGACGGCGTGATCGCGTGGCTGCTCGACGGCCCGGATGCGGCGTACGAGGTGCCGCTGCCTGCGGCGGGGGAGCCGAAGCGGGCGATCCTCGACTCGTACACGAAGGAGCACTCGGCCGAGTACCAGGCGCAGGCCTGGATCGACCTCGCTCGCCGCCTCGGCACCGAGCGCCCCGAGCTGCGCGACCCGGCGAACGTCGCGGGCATCGTGCTGCACACCTCGCACCACACGCACGTCGTGATCGGTTCCGGCTCGGGCGACCCGCAGAAGTACGACCCGACGGCGTCGCGCGAGACGCTCGACCACTCGATCCCGTACATCTTCACGGTCGCGCTGCAAGACGGCGGCTGGCACCACGTCGACTCGTACGCCCCCGAGCGGGCGGGCCGCGCCGACACCGTCGCGCTGTGGCACAAGGTCACCACGGCCCTCGACGACGAGTGGACGCGCCGATACCACTCGGAGGACCCGGATGAGAAGGCCTTCGGCGGCCGCGCCGAGATCACGCTGACCGATGGCACGACCGTGACCGCCGAGATCGCGGTCGCCGACGCGCACCCCCTCGGGGCGCGCCCGTTCGCCAGGGCCGACTACGAGAACAAGTTCCGGCTGCTCGCCGAACCCGTGCTCGCGCCGGATGAGGTCGAGCGCTTCCTCGCGCTCGCCGCCCGTCTGCCCGAGCTGACGGCCGAGGAGGTCGGCGAGCTGACGATCCTCGCGAACCCCGGCGTGGTCGACGCCGCCCCGAGCCCGAAAGGACTCTTCTGATGGGCACGCGGCGCGCGATGTCGCAACACAACGCAGTCAATCCTGCAGGCCTGTGGGCGGCCTACAGCGGAGTTCCGCGGGCTGCAGACACGGTTCGACGCGGATCGACTGCGTTGTGTCCGGGAGAATCGCGAAAGGAAAGGGGCCACTGATGCTGAACGCGACCACCCCGCCCCACATCAAGCGCCAGAAGTTCCGCGAGGCGCTCGCCTCGGGCGAGCTGCTGCGCTTCCCCGGCGCCTTCAACCCGCTCTCGGCCCGGATGATCGAGCGCAAGGGCTTCGAGGGCGTCTACATCTCGGGCGCCGTGCTCTCGGCCGACCTCGGCCTGCCCGACATCGGCCTCACGACGCTCACGGAGGTCGCGGGCCGCGCCGCACAGATCGCCCGGATGACGGACCTGCCGGCGATCGTCGACGCCGACACCGGCTTCGGCGAGACGATGAACGTCGCCCGCACCGTCCAGACGCTGGAGGATGCGGGCCTCGCCGGCTGCCACATCGAGGACCAGGTCAACCCGAAGCGGTGCGGCCACCTCGACGGCAAGGAGGTCGTCGACGAGGAGACGGCGCTGAAACGCATTCGGGCGGCGCGCGATGCGCGCCGAGACGAGAACTTCCTGATCATGGCGCGCACCGATATCCGGGCCGTCGAGGGCCTCGACGCCGCGATCGGTCGCATCCGGAAGCTCGTCGAGGCGGGCGCCGACGCGATCTTCCCCGAGGCGATGAGGAGCCTCGACGAGTTCCGCGCCGTGGCCGACGCCGTCGACGTGCCGGTGCTGGCGAACATGACCGAGTTCGGCAAGAGCGACCTGTTCACGGTCGATGAACTGCGCGAGGCGGGCATCCGGATGATCATCTGGCCCGTCTCGCTGCTCCGGATGGCGATGGGCGCGGCCGAGCGGGCGCTCGACGCGCTCGTCGACGAGGGCAGCCTCACGAGTCAGCTCGGCGCCATGCAGCACCGCGCCGACCTCTACGACCTCGTCGACTACGAGTCGTACAACCGATTCGATTCCGGAATCTTTAACTTCCAGATCACGAAGGAGTGAGCATGACCGAGGACATCAAGAAGGGGCTCGCCGGCGTCGTCGTCGATCACACGGCCGTCAGCAAGGTCAACCCCGAGACGAACAGCCTGCTCTACCGCGGCTACCCCGTGCAGGAGCTCGCCGCGACGCAGCCGTTCGAGGCCGTCGCCCACTTGCTGTGGAACGGCGAGCTGCCGACCGCCGACGAGCTCGCCCGGCTGCGCGCCGAGGAGCGCCGGCACCGCGCGCTCGCGCCCGAGGTCAAGGCCGTCATCGACGTCCTGCCGGTCGAGGCGCACCCGATGGACGAGATCCGCACGGCGCTCAGCGCGGTCGGCGCCGCCGACACGGCGGGCGGCGGCTCGGTGCTCGACGCGTCGGGGACCCCCGAGGAGAACCTCGCCCGCAGCGTCCGCCTGTTCGCGGCGCTGCCCGCGATCGTCGCGTACGGGCAGCGCCGCCGCCGCGGCGAGGAGCTCGTGGCCCCTCGCGACGACCTCGACTATTCGGCGAACTTCCTCTGGATGACGTTCGGCGACGAGGCCCACCCCGCGGTCGTCGACGCGTTCAACCGCTCGATGATCCTCTACGCCGAGCACTCGTTCAACGCCTCGACCTTCACGGCGCGCGTCATCACGTCGACGATGAGCGATCTGTACTCGGCCGTCGTCGGCGCCGTCGGCGCGCTCAAGGGCCCGCTGCACGGCGGCGCCAACGAGGCTGTCCTGCACATCTTCGACGAGATCGGTGACGCCTCGAACGTCGTGCCGTGGCTCGACCAGGCCCTTGCGGAGAAGCGCAAGATCATGGGCTTCGGCCACCGCGTCTACAAGCACGGCGACTCGCGAGTGCCGACGATGAAGGCCGCGCTCGACACCCTCGTCGAGCACTACGACCGCCCGGATGTCGCGGCGCTCTACGACGCACTCGAGAGCGAGTTCGTGGGGCGCAAGGGCATCTACCCGAACCTCGACTATCCGTCCGGCCCGGCCTATAGCCTGATGGGCTTCGACACCGTGACGTTCACGCCTCTGTTCGTCGCGGCGCGCGTGACCGGATGGACCGCCCACATCATGGAGCAGCAGGCGGCCAACGCCCTCATCCGCCCCCTGTCGGCCTACAACGGCCCGGACGAGCGGCACGTCGCGGACTGACTCGAGGACGGCCGGGCGCTCAGGGGAGCGCCTCGGGGAGGGCTCTGTCCCGCAGCCCGGGTGCCGGGAGCGGGGCACGCGCGCCGGGGTCGCCGGTTCGCGGCGACGGCATGCCAGGATGGGGAGCGTGGTGAGGCTGCTGATCGACCAGGCGCAGCTCGTGATCGAGCTGGCCGCCGTCGAGCGCGCCCTCGCCTTCCGCAAGGAGAGCGTGCGGGTGCCGCGCGCCGACATCCGGCGGGTGCTCCTCACCGACGACCCGTGGACGTGGCTGCAGGGCGTTCGCAAGCCGGGCACGCACATCGGGCGCCGGCTGGCCGCGGGCACGTGGGTGCGTACAGCGGGCCGAGACTTCGTGCTCCTGCGCGGGCGCGGGCACGACGGCGTCGTGATCACGCTGCGCGACCACGAGTTCCAGCGCATCGTGCTGTCGACCCCGCACGCGAAGGCCCTCGTCGAGGCGCTCCAGGTCGAGGAGGTCGGCACGCAGACCGACGTCATCGACCTCGTCGAAGACTGAGGACCGGAGGCGCACCGCACCCGGCGCCGTGCCTCGGTCAGGTCAGCGCGTGCGTGAACCGCTGCGGACTGCTCCGCGGCCGTGCCCGAACCACGCGATCGGGCCGAGCACCGGGAGCGCGAGCACGATCACGAACCCCACGAGGAACGCGAAGCCGGTGAGCTCGCGGGTGCGCACCATCGACACCACCGTCGTGACGGTGAGCGCGGCGATGGCCAGGAGCAGCAGGGCCCACGCGATGTCGTAGGCCGCCGGCAGCAGCGGGTTCGCCGATGAGCCCATCAGCGCGTCGGGTTCGACGTGTCGTCGTCGGTGTCGTCGTCCTGCTCGAACTCCGCGACGAACTCGTCGAACGACGCGGAATCGGATTCGCTGTCGTCGTGGCCCGGTTCGTCCGCGCCGTCCTCCGCGGCGGAAGGTGCGTCGTCATGCTGCGCCTCGTCGGCACCGTCTCCGAGCGAGATGATGTCGGCGTTGGCCAGGTCCTCGGCCGTCAGCGAACGGGGTTCGACGCCTTCTTCGACGCCGTCCGCATCCCGGTCAGGTTCGGCGTCGCCCCGCGCGCCCGCGCTCGCGCGCTCGGCGAAGCTCGGGCCGGCCGACCAGGGGCTCCCCTCGCCGTCGGTGTCGGCCGCGGCGCCAGGGGCACCGTCGCGCTCGGGGGCCTCGGCGATCGGGAACTTCGGGATCGACTTCGCGCCCGCCCCGTCGGGGTCGTTCAGGATGTCGTGGAGGGCCGACAGGCCGGGGAGCGGCCGCGAATCGGCCGCCGATTCGGCGGACGTCGCCGCCGGGCCGAACGCGGAACCCGCGGCGGCGGGGGTCTGCTCGGGTGCGTCGTCGTCGAGCGGAGCGCCGCCGTCGCGACCATCGGGCTCGCCGTCTCCAGCGGCGTCGTCCGTGCTCGCTTCGGCCGGGGTGCTCGCGGCGTCGTCCTCCGCCTGCTCGGTCGCCGGGGCGGAGCCGCCACCCAGGGTGTCGTCGCCGGCCCTGGACGCGTCGTCGGAAGCCTCGCGCGTCTCCTCGTCGTCGGTGTCCTCCCGCTCGGCCGCTTGGCCGCCGGCTCCTTCGGCGCCGCCATCGGATGCCGAGTCGGACTCGCCCGAGGCGTCGTCCTGTCCAGCCGAATCCGTGCCGTCCGACGCTTCGCCGGCCGCGTCCTCCGACGCGGCTTCGGCGACCTCGCCCTCGGCTTCCTCCGACTCGCTCCGGGCCGCATCGGTCTCGGAGCCGTCGCTCGCCGCGTCATCCCCCGCATCGGCGGCCTCGCTCGCCTCGTCGTCAGACGTCGCCGCAGCGGCGCCTGCGGCGACGGCCGCGCCGATCGAGGCGGGAACCGCGTTCGCCGCTTCGCCGGTCTCGTCGCCCGGCTCGGAGTCGGTTTCGTCCGCGGCGTTGTCGCTCGGCTCGCTGTCGCCCGCGTCGCTCGTCTCGGCGTTGTCGCTCGCCTCGGCGTCACCCTCGTCGCCCGGCTCGCCAGCCTCGGCGTCGTCCTCGGCGTCGTCCGCGCCGTCGACCGTGGTTCCGTCTTCGTGCGTTTCGGCGTCGGAGGAGGTCGCGTCCGCGGCCTCGTCGTCCGCCGCGGCGTCGTCCTCGGCCCCGCCATCGGCGTCCGACGCTTCGCCCTCGTCGTCGTCAGCGCCCTCGTCGTCGCCGCTCCCGGCGGGCGCCTCGTCCGCCTCCGCGTCGTCGGTGTCCGCCCCGGCGGCGGCCGCAACGCCCGCGGCACCGGCGGCGGTGGCCGCGACGCCCGCGCCGGTGGCGACTGCCGCGGCATCCGGGGTCTCGGTGCCGTCCGCCTCAGCGTCATCCGGAGTCTCGTTCGTGTCGCCCGTCGCGGCGATGCCGGCTGCGCCCGCGGAAACAGCGGCCGCGGCGGCGTCTCCGCCCGAGAGGGCGGCGGTCTGGCGCGTGGGGCGGCCGTTCACCAGGTCGAGGAAGACGTCCTCGAGGCTCGCGCCGCGCTGGTGCAGCACCGACAGCGGCAGGCCGGCCGCGGCGGCTGCCTCGCCGACCTCGCGAGCGAGCGCGTCGCGCACATTGATACCGCTGCGCAGCACCTCGAACTCGTAGCCGCCGTCGCGCAGCACGCGCGAGAGCTTCTCGCGGTCGGAGGAGTCGACGACCACGATCGGGTTGACGTCGGCGAGCTCCTCGATGCCGCCCGAGAAGACGATCCTGCCGTTGGAGATGATCAGGATGCGGTCGGCGATCTGCTGAACCTCGCTGAGCAGGTGCGACGACACGAGCACCGTGCGCCCCTCGTCGGCGAGGCCGCGCATCAGGAGGCGCATCCACCGGATGCCCTCGGGGTCCATGCCGTTGACCGGTTCGTCGAACACCAGCACGCCGGGGTCGCCCAGCAGCGCCTGCGCGATCGACAGGCGCTGGCGCATGCCGAGCGAATAGCTGCCGATGCGCATGTCGGCGACGTCGGTGAGACCCACCAGGTCGAGCACCTCGCGCACCCGAGCAGGCGCGATGCCGTTCGACTTCGCGACCGAGGTGAGCTGGCGCGTCGCGGTGCGTCGCGGCCGGAACTCCGGCGTCTCGAGCACGGCGCCGACGGTGCGGGCCGGGTGCGAGAGGTTCTTGTACGTCGACCCGCCGATCGTGGCGGTGCCGGATGTCGGCTTCACCGCGCCGAGCAGGATGCGCAGGGATGTCGTCTTGCCCGCGCCGTTCGGGCCGAGAACGGCCGTCACGACGCCGGGCTCGATGTGCGCATTCAGGTCGGAGACAGCCGATACGTCGCCGAAGACCTTCGTCACGCCCGAGAACTCGAGCACCTTGCCGTCGGTCATGCGGCCTCCTTCACAGATCGAACCACTTCTATCTTGGCGGAGAACCCCCGGAAAACAGGAACCGACCGGCGAAACTTCGGGGCGCGTCGGGTCTGCGGGCGGCTAACGTGAAGGCATGACGGCTCCCGCTGACGACGTGCGCACCTCTTCCAAGCACGGCCTCGGCCGCGTCGTGCTCGACCGCGAGGAGGCGATCAACGCCCTCAGCGAGGGCATGATCGTGCGGGTGCGCGAGGCCCTCGAGGCGTGGCGGCGCGACCCGGACGTCGAACTCGTGCTGCTCACGGGTGAAGGGCAGCGGGGGCTGAGCGCCGGCGGCGACGTGCGGGCGCTCCACCGCCTGATCACGTCGGGCGACACGGCGTCGGTGGGGCGGTACTTCCGCGAGGAGTACGCCATGAACGCACTGATCGGCGAGTACCAGAAGCCGATCATCTCGGTCATGCACGGCGTGACGATGGGCGGCGGCATCGGCATCGCGGCGCACGCCGGAACCCGCATCGTGACCGAGACCTCTCGATTGGCGATGCCCGAGACCCGCATCGGCTTCACACCGGATGTCGGCGGCTCGTGGTTGCTCGCGCGCACGCCGGGCAGGCTCGGCGAGTACTTCGCCCTGACGAGCGACATCATGGGCGCGCACGACGCGATCTACTGCGGCCTGGCCGACTACCTCGTGCCGTCGGCCAACGTCCCGGATGTGGTGCACGCCTTCGAGACGCGCGCCGACCCCCAGACGCCGGCCGAGCTCGTGCTGCTCTTCGACGAGACCCCGTACCCATCGCGGCTCGCGGAAGACCGTGCGTGGATCGACGACGCGTTCGCGGCGCCCACGGTCGAGGCGATCATCGGCCGACTCCGCGCGATCGGTGGCCCCGGCCCGGAGGCGGCGGTTGAGGCGCTGCAGGCGCGCGCACCGCTCGCGCTCAAGGTGACTCTGGAGGCCATCCGGCGCGCCCGCGAGCAGCCGACGCTGCGCGCGGCGCTCGAGCAGGAGTACGGCCTCGTGATGTGGTTCGTCGAGACGCAGCCGGACATGGTCGAGGGCATCAGGGCCCAGCTGATCGACAAGGACCTCTCGCCGGTGTGGTCGCCCAAGTCGTTGGCGGCGGTGCCGCAGGCACTGGTCGCCGAGGCGTTCGCGCACCGCCCCGAGCCCGCGCTGTGGTGAGCGCGGCGTAGGTCGTGGTCGTCGGAGCGGGCGCGCGCTCGCAACGCTTCAGAGCGTCCCCGCCCCGACCAGCACCCGCTCCTCGGCTGGGTGCCGCAGCGCCGGACGGCCCATCCGGATGCAGTCCCAGCCGGCCGCGTACCAGGCGTCGGCGTCGAGACAGTTGCGGCCGTCGACGATGACCCGACCCGAGGCGAGCTCCCGCGCGCGTTCCGGGTCGAGGTGACGGTACTGCTCCCATTCGGTGGCGACGAGCACGGCGTGCGCTCCGAGCAGCGCTGTCTCCAGGTGCGGCTCGTAGCTCAGCTCGGGGTGGACCCGGCGCGCGTTCCCGATGGCCTCGGGGTCGGTGACCGTCACGAGCGCCCCGAGCGAGCGGAGGCGTGCGGCGATGTCGAGCGCCGGCGAATCGCGCACGTCGTCGCTGTTCGGCTTGAACGCGGCGCCGAGCACCGTGACCCGGCGGCCGGCGACGTCGCCCAGCGCGTCGGCGACGAGGTCGGCCGTGTGATCCCTGCGGCGCAGGTTGATCGCGTCCACCTCTCGGAGGAACCGGGTCGAGTGCCCCGTCCCGAGCTCCTCAGCCCGCGCCGCGAAGGCCCGGATGTCCTTGGGCAGGCAGCCGCCGCCGAAGCCGATCCCCGCGTTGAGGAAGCTGCGCCCGATGCGCGGGTCGCAGCCGATGGCGTCGGCGAGCTCCGCCACGTCGGCCCCGGCGACCTCCGCGATCTCCGACATGGCGTTGATGAACGAGATCTTGGTGGCCAGGAACGCGTTCGCCGCGATCTTGACGAGTTCGGTGGTCGCCCCGGGGGTCCCGCGTACGGGCCCCCCGCGGGCTCTCGCCTGCGCGTACACCTCGCGCAGGCGATCGCCGGCGCGCTCGCCATCGGCGCCGTCCGGAATGCCGACGACGAGTCGGTCGGGTGCGACCGTGTCCTGCACCGCACGCCCCTCGCGGAGGAACTCGGGGTTCCAGACGAGGGTCGCGCCCGTCGCGTCGATCCGTTCGCGCAGGGCCGCGACCGTCCCGACCGGAACCGTGGACTTCCCGGCGACGACGTCGCCCGGCGACAGGTGCGGCACGAGCGCGTCGACGGCGGCGTTCACGAACGCCATGTCGGCGGCATCGTCGCCGGCCCGCTGCGGGGTTCCGACGCAGATGAAGTGCACGGCGGCACCAGTCGCGGCCGCGAAGTCTGTCGTGAACCGGAGGCGCCCGGAGCGCGTCTCCTCGTCGAGGAGGCGGGGCAGGTCGGCCTCGTAGAACGGGGCGCGGCCCTCGGCCAGTTCGGCGATCTTGCGCCGGTCGACGTCGATGCCGACGACATCGTGTCCGAGCGACGCCATCGCCGCGGCATGAACGGTACCGAGGTAGCCGCAGCCGATCACGGAAATACGCACGATGAACTCCTGTCTCGTCGAGATTCCCCACCGTTCCGGGCCCGATCCCCGAACGGGGCGGCACCATGAGACGAAGCGGTGGGCTTGGAGGATCATGCTGGCGACCGGAGATGAGGCGCGGCGCAGACGTTGATGAGCCTTCTCTCACGTGCGCAGCTCGGTCAGGAACGCCGCCGCACGGCCGACCGCCGTACGGTCGGAACGGCCTGATGCCGGCGGCCCCGCGAAGTGTGAGAGGCCTCTCATGAAGGGTTCATCGCGGTCTCGCGGAGGTCCGCGAGTGTGGAACCCATCGACGGTGCGGCACCGCGCTGTCGGGAGAGAGAGGGGCGTTCATGAGCATTCGGATCGTCATGTATTCGCACGACGCGGTCGGGCTCGGCCACATCCGGCGCAATCTCGCACTGGCGCACGCACTGACCACGGGCCTGGGGGACGTGACGGGCATGCTGGTGGCGGGGCGGCCGGAAGCGACGCGGTTCGCCGTGCCGCGCGGTTGGGACTGGCTGATCCTGCCGGGCATGGCCCACGCCGACGACGGCTACGCCTCCCGCGCGCTCGACATCGACGTCGACGCGGCGGCCGCCGTGCGCGGCGGTGCGTTCCGATCGGCGGTGCGGGCCTTCCGGCCCGACCTCGTCGTGATCGACAGGCACCCGCTCGGCGTGGGGGGAGAGCTCGAACGCGCCCTGCGCACCCTCCGCGCCGAACACCCGGAGTGCCGGGTCGTGCTGGGGCTGCGCGACGTGCTCGATGCGCCGGGGGCGACCGCACGGGAGTGGCGCGCGATCGGAGGGCCGGCCGCGATGCGCGAGTTCTTCGACGCGATCTGGGTATACGGCGACCCGAACGTGCACGACCTCGCGGCCGACGGCGAGCTTCCGGCCGGCGTCAGCGACCTCGTCTCGCACACGGGGCTCCTCGCGGACGGCCGCGTGGCGGGCGCGGCCCACGACATCGAGGAACCGTTCGTGCTCACGACGGTGGGCGGCGGGTCGGACGGCGCGGAGCTGGCGGTTGCCGCCGCGGGCGCCGAGGTGCCGCGCGGCTACCGGCACCTCGTGATCACGGGGCCGCAGATGGCGGCCGCCGACCGCCGTGCGGTGCAGGGCGCCGCGCGCGAGGGCACGACGGTCGTGCGCAGGGTGCCGGATGCCTTGCCCCTGATGCAGCGGGCGGCTGCCGTCGTATGCATGGGCGGGTACAACACGATCTGCGAGGTGCTCAGCACGGCGACGCCCGCCCTCGTCGCGCCCCGGATGCAGCGCCGCGCCGAACAGCGCATCCGCGCCGCCGCGCTCGAGCGCGTCGGAGCGGTCGAGACGCTGCTGCCGTGGCGGATCGACGCGGACACGATCGGCGCCTGGTTCGGCCGCAGCGTGGGAACGCGCGTCGAGCGGGAGTCTCTCGCGCTCGACGGCCTCGCGCGCGTGCCGCAGCTCGCGGCTGACCTGCTGGGCGTCGCCGCCGGCGCCGCTGCGGGAGGTGAGCGCGTTGCTGTCTGAACGCATCGGATACGTCGCCAAGGTGTACCCGCGGTTCTCGGAGACGTTCGTCGTCACGGAGCTGCTCGCCCGCGAGGCCGAGGGAGCCGACATCACGGTGTTCTCGCTGCGCCCGCCGCAGGACCCCCGCTTCCATCCGGAACTGGCGCGCGTCGCCGCACCCGTGCGCTACCTGCCCCGCCCGACGCGCTCCGCCGGGCTCTGGGAGATCCTGCGCGACGCGGCCGGCGACCCCGACCTCGCCGACGGCATCGCCCGCGCGCTGCCCGAACTGCTCGACGCCGACGCGGACGACGCCGTGCAGGCGGTGGCGCTCGCCGCGGAGGCCACGGCCGTGGGGCTCGGACACCTGCATGCCCACTTCGCGAACGCCGCAGCGACCGTCGCCCGGCTCGCGAGCCTGATCACGGGCATTCCCTACTCGTTCACGGCCCACGCGAAGGACATCTTCCACGAGTCGGTCGACCCGGCGGCGCTGCGCCGCCTCATCACGGGCGCCTCCTACGTCGCGACCGTCAGCGAGTACAACGTGCGCGTGCTGCAGTCGCTCTCGCCGCGCGCGGCCGGCCGCATCCACCTCGTTCCGAACGCGATCGAGATCGACCGCTTCGCCTATCGCAGGCCCGAGCCGGTGCGCGGGGAGCTGCACGTCGTCGCCGTGGGGCGCCTCGTCGAGAAGAAGGGCTTCGGAGTGCTGCTCGACGCCGTCGCCGCGCTGCGCGACGGCGGCGTCCCCGTGCGCCTGACGCTCGCGGGCGGGGGCGAGCTCGAGGCCGAACTGCGCGACAGGGTCATCCGGCTCGGCCTCACCGACGTCGTCGACATGCCCGGCCCGATCTCGCAGGCCGAGGTGGGCGAATTGCTGCGCAGTGCGGACGTGTTCGCCGCCCCCTGCGTCGTCGGAGCGGACGGGAACGCCGACGGGCTCCCCACCGTGCTCCTGGAGGCGATGGCGACGGGCGTCCCGTGCGTCTCGACGGCCGTCACGGGCATCCCCGAGGTCGTCATCGACGGCGAGACCGGCCTCCTCTGCCCGCCGGGGGACACCTCGGCGCTCGTCGACGCACTCGGGCGCATCGCGCGGGGCGACGTCGACGTCGCCGCCCTCGCGGACAGCGCGCGCCGCCTCATCGAGGAGCGCCACGACGCGCGCCTGCTCGCACGGCGCCACGATGCGCTGATGCCGCACGCACCGGCGGAGAGGAGGACGGCATGATGCGCGTCGCCTATATCTGCGCCGACCCCGGCATCCCCGTCCTCGGGACGAAGGGCGCATCCATCCACGTGCAGCAGATCGTGCGCGCGCTCCGGCGCAGGGGCGCCGACGTGACCGTCTACTGCACCCGGCGCGGCGATGGGGACGAGGCGCTGCTCGGCGGCGCCCGCGTCGTCGAGGACCGCGTGCCCCGCGCCGATCCGGGCCAGCGCGAGCTGCTCGTCGCGGCGGCCGCCGCCCGGCTCGCCGAGCGGGCTGATGCCGACGGCTGCGACCTCGTCTACGAGCGCTACGCGCTGTTCTCCGACGCCGCCGCGCGCGTCGGCGCGCCGGCCGTCGTCGAGGTCAACGCGCCCCTCATCGACGAGCAGCGCACCCACCGATCCCTCGTGCACGCCGCGGAGTCGGAGGCCGTCACGCGCGATCTCCTGTCCCGAGCGGATGTCGTCGCCTGCGTCTCCGAACCCGTCGCGGAGTGGGCGGGCCGGTTCGGCGCGCCGCATGCCCGCGTGGTGCCGAACGGCGTCGACACCCGGGCGTTCTCCCCTGCCTCGCACGGCGACGGCCCGCTGCGCGTCGCCTTCGTCGGCTCGCTGAAGCCATGGCACGGCGTCGAGGTCGCGATCGAGGCGGTCGCGGGTCTCGACGGCACCGAGCTCGTCGTCGTCGGCGACGGCCCTGAGCGCTCGCGGCTCGAAGAGCTGGCCGCGGCCAGGGGCGCGCCCGTGACCTGGCTCGGTGCGGTTCCGCACGGGCAGGTGCCGGGCGTGCTGGCCTCGGCGCACGCGGGCGTCGCGCCGTACCCCGAGCGCGCCGAGACGTACTTCTCGCCGCTGAAGGTCTACGAGTACATGGCGGCGGGGCTGGCGATCGCCGCATCCGACGCCGGACAGATCCCGTCGATCATCGATCACGGCCGCACGGGGCTCCTCGTTCCGCCCGGCGATGCCGTCGCGCTCCGTCGCACGCTCGCGGCGCTGCGCGACGACCGGATGGTCGCGAGCGGCCTCGGCGCGGCGGCGCGCGAGCGCGCCGTCCGGCACCACGACTGGGACCGCACGCTCGCGACCATCCTCGACGCCCTGCAGGCGCAGGAGGTGCCGGCATGACGCCCGAGACCGACAAGCGGCCGGGGCCGCTGCGACGGACCCTCGGCCTGCTGCGGCCCCACCTGCGCGGTGAGCGGCTGCTGCTGAGCGGCGGCCTCCTCGCGATGTTCATCGAGGTCGCGCTCCGCGTTGCGGAGCCGTGGCCGCTGAAGTTCGTCGTCGACGCCGTGACGGTGAGCCTCGGCGCGACGTCGGGCGCGGCGGCGGGCGGCCCGCCCGCCACCGTCCCGCTGCTGCTCGCGTGCGGTCTCCTGCTGATCGGCATCGTCGGTCTGCGGGCCTGCTCCCAATACCTCGCGACCGTCGCGTTCGCGCTCGCCGGCTCGCGCATCGCCACCCGCATCCGCTCGCGGCTGTTCGCGCACCTGCAGTCCCTCACCCTCCGCTACCACTCGACCGCCGCGCACGGGGACAACGTGCAGAGGCTCGTCGGCGACGTCGGCAGGCTCCAGGAGGTCGCGGTCACGGCGGGGCTCCCGCTGATCGGCAACATCGTCACGCTCGTGGTGCTCGCCGTCGTGATGGCGTTCCTCGATCCGCTCCTCGCAGTCGTCGTCCTCGTGGCCGCCGTCCTCTATGCGCTGCTCTCGCGCACGGGCGCGAAGAAGATCACGGCCGCCGCCCGGCGCACGCGCCGCAGCGAGGGCGACCTCGCGAACACGGCCGCGGAGACGTTCGGGGCGATCCGGGTGGTGCAGGCCTTCGGGCTGGAGCGCCAGCGCGGCCAGGCTTTCGAACGGGGCAACGAGCGCGCGCTCGGCGAGGGCGTGAAGGCACGGCGTCTCGCGGCCGGCCTCGAGCGCAGCACCGACGTCATCGTCGGCCTCGCCCTCGCCTTCGTGCTCGTGTTCGGCGGATGGCGGGTGATCGAGGGTGCGCTGACGCCGGGCGACCTCGTGATCTTCACGAGCTACCTGAAGCTCGCACTGCGGCCGCTCAAGGACCTCGCCAAGCACACGGGGCGCATCGCGAAGGCCTGCGCATCCGGCGAACGCGTCGCCGACCTGCTCGACGAGGAGACCGAGGTCGCGGATCGACCCGGCGCCCTCTCGCTCCCGGGCGGGCCGGGGGCGGTCGAGCTGCGCGACATCCGGATGGACGACGGCCGCGGCGCCGAGCTGTTCCGCGGCCTGTCGTTGCAGGTGGAGGCAGGCACGTCGGTGTGCGTTCTCGGCCCCTCTGGCGCCGGGAAGTCGACCCTCGCGGGCCTGATCACCCGGGCGGCGGACCCCGCCGGCGGCACCGTCGCGATCGACGGATGGGACGTGCGGCGCGCGACGCTCGAGAGCGTGCGCGCCAGGGTGTCCGTCGTGCACCAGGAGAGCGTGCTGTTCGCGACCACGGTACGGGAGAACATCCGGCTCGGACGCCTCGACGCGACCGACGCCGAGGTGGAGCAGGCCGCCCGCCGCGCGCAGGCCCACGCGTTCATCGTCGGGCTGCCCGACGGCTACGACACGGAGCTCGGCGACCGCGGGCAGACCCTCTCGGGCGGCCAGCGCCAGCGCATCGCGATCGCGCGGGCGCTGCTGAGGGATGCCCCGATCGTCGTGCTCGACGAGGCCACGACCGGCCTCGACCCCGCCTCGAAGGCGGCGGTCGCGGCGTCGATCGCGTCGCTGACCCAGGGCCGCACGACGATCTCGATCACGCACGACCCCGCCGCGATCCGCACGGCCGACCGGATCGTGTGGCTCGAGGGCGGCGCGATCGTGGAGGACGGTGACCCGGCCGAACTGCTCGCCCGCCACGACTCCCGGCTCGCCAGGTGGATGCGCGCCGCGTCGACGACGTTCGGGAGGGCCGCATGAACCCGTCCACGATGACCGCCGGCGACGCCGTCGCCGCGCTGATCGAGCGCGACCCCTCGCTGCCGGAGCTCGCCGTCGTCCTCGACGACGACGCCCGGGCGGACGCATTCGGCCGGCGCCTCGAGATCGAGCGGCTCCGGTACAAGCCGGGCGCGGCGATCCTCGCCGCCGTGCGAGATGCGGCGGGCGACCGGTACTGGATCGCCTCCTACGCCGACCCCGACAAGCTCGTCAAGAGCGCCGACCGGGCGCGGCGGGCCGGTGCCGTGACGTTCGCCCCGACCGCGCGCGTGCTCTCCGGCCCCGCGTACGCCGACCGGCTCCTGGTGCGGCGCGTGATGAGCCACTACGGCGATCGGGCGGCGACGCTCGCGGGTGCGCGCATCGTCCGGTACAACCCGCTGCGGAGGCTCGTCGTGCGCGACGGCGCCTCCGCCGTGAAGTTCGCCGCGGAGGAGGCGCCGATGGCGGCGGCGTCGGCGCTCGCGGCCGCGGGGCTGCCGGTCCTCGCGCCCGTCCGGCTGGGCGACGGGGTGTCGTCGACGCCCTGGTGGGGTGCCGATCTCGACGCCTCGCCCGAGTCGGCCGCCAGGGCGGGCGAGGCCCTGGCCGGGATCCACCTCGTGTCGCCGCCGGCCCTGCCCGTCGCCGACCCCGCCCGCGAGGCGGGCGCCGCGGGGCAGGCCATCGCGGCGGTGCTGCCCGAGCTGGCGGGCCGCGCCCGGCGGGTGGCGGACCGCATCGCGCGCGGGCCGTTCGGCCGGCGCCGCGCGTTCTGCCACGGCGACTTCACGGCCGACCAGGTGCTGTCGGACGGCTCCGGCATCCGGATCATCGACCTCGATCGCGCGCAGATCGCCGCGCCCGAGAGCGACCTCGGATCCTTCCTGGCCTGCGGCGGAGAACCGTCGCTGCTCGACGGCTACCGGGCCGCCGGAGGCCGCGTCGACGAGGCGGCAATGCGCAACCACCGCGCGCTCGCGATCCTGCAGCGGGCGATCGAGCCGTTCCGCACGGCGCCCGCCGATTGGCCCGCCCGCGTCGAGGGCGAGCTGGCGCGCGCGGAGGAGGACGCCGGATGAGCGAGGAGGTGCCGGCAGCGGTCGAGGTCGAGGGGCGCGAATGGGCGATCGCGAGGGCGTGGCCCGCCGAGGTCGGCGCGGAGACGCCGATCGAAGCGCGGCGCGACCGCGAGGCGCGAGGCGGGTACTGGAGCGCGGCCGGCGGCGCCCGGCTGCTGCCCGCCGGCGCCGACCCGCGGCTCCCGGCGCTCGCCGCCGTCGCCCGCGCGGGCCGCGTCATCTCGCACCGGCCGGGTAAGCGCGCCGTCGTGCGCCTGGACGACGGGGGCGCGTTCGCGAAGGTCGTGCGCCCGGGGCGCGCGGGCGGAGTCGCGCAAGCCCACGCCAGCGCCGAGCTCTTCGCCGGCGCGATGCGCGTGCCCCGGATCGTGCCGCACGGGTTCGCCGCGCGCGACGTCGTCTGCTTCTCGCCGCTGGGCGGCACGACGTTCGCCGAGCTCGGAGCATCCGGTGGCGTCGCGCAGTGGGCGGCCGCGTGGCGGGGGTGGGAGCGCGCCTGGTCGACCGCCGTGGGTTCGGCCGACGCGTCGGGCCTGCCCGCGCACAGCACGGAGGACGAGGCGGGGGTGCTGCTCGAGTGGGCAGGCAGGGCAGACGCTCTGGTGGGCCGGAGCGACCGGATGCGGAGCGCCGCGGGCGCCGTCGCCGACGAGCTGGCGGCCGTCGCCGGCGCGCCGGGGGCCCTCGCGCACCGCGACCTGCACGACAAGCAGCTTCTGTGGAGCCCGGAGGGCGGGGTCGGCCTGATCGACCTCGATACGTGCGCCAGGGCGGACCCGGCGCTCGACCTCGGCAACCTCGCCGCGCACATCGGGTTGGCGGTGCGGCTCGGCACCTGGGCGCCCGATCGGGCCCGCGTGGCCCTCGCCTCCGTCGAGGCGGCCGCCGCCGCGCTCGACGTGAGCCAGAGGCGGCTGTCCGCGTGGCGCCTCGCCGCGCGGTTCCGCATCGACTGCGTGCACCTGCTGCGACCCGGCTCCCGGCGCGCGGCGCACGACGACCTCGAACGGCTGGTGCGACTGGCCGAACGCGAATCAGGTCGGGTGGGGATGCCCGCCCGGGAACGGAGGGCGCTGGCATGAAGCGCGAACAGGTGATGATCTGGGTCGGAGCCGCGGCGAGCGTCGCGGCCGTCGCCATCGGCGTGGTCGGGATCTCCGCGGCCATGGGCGGCGATCGCGAGTCGGGGGTCATCCGCGAGGCCCCGGCGATCGCGCCGACGAGCACGGGCGGTCCGACCCCGAGCGACGAACCGACGGAAGAACCGAAGCCGAGCCCGGAGCCGAAGAAGACGGCGGAGCCGGAGAGATCGCCGGAGCCGAAGGGGGAGCCCGAGGTCCGTCACGAGCCGGAAGCGCCGCCGGCGAACGACACGGGCGGATCGGCCCCGAGCGATGGCGGGTCATCCGGGGGATCGGGGTCGGGCTCCGGCGGGTCCGACGTCGAGAGCGTGACGCCGCCGCCACCGGTCGACGTCGACGAGGACGATGATGACGACGACGATGACGCTGACGACAACGGCGGCGATGACGACGATGACGATGACGATGACGATGACGACGACTGAGCATGCGGTCGCGGCGCGATCAGGCTCGCGGCCGGCCCCGTCCTGACCCGCGAAGGTTGCGCGGGGAACGCGTCGGCGAGGGGGAGCGCGGTCACCCCCGCCGCCGAGCCGCTCGCACTCGGCCACGCGTCGCGGCGGGCACGGAATAACCGCGCGTCCGTTCGGTTGCCACCAACGAGTGCGTGCCGGATGCGCGCACTGGCCGAGAGAACGACGCGAGGGAGCAGCAAGTGGTGACGAAGCAGGACTTCGGGACGTACGGCGCGTGGCGCTGGGAGAGCGGGATCGACGAACGGTTCGCGCAAGCGGTCGAGCGCCTCGGCTACGGCGCGCTCTGGGTCGGCGGATCGCCGTCCGCGGAGCTCGCGCCGGTCGAGCGGGCGCTCGACGCGACCGAGCACATCACCGTCGCGACCGGCATCGTGAATATCTGGAAGGATGCCGCCGTCGACGTTGCGGCGTCGTTCCGCCGCATCGAGGAGCGCCACCCCGGCCGCTTCGTGCTCGGCATCGGCTCCGGCCACCGCGAGGCGACCCCGGAGCGGGTGCGTCCGCTGACAGCCCTGCGCGAGTACGTTGCGGTGCTCGCCGCCGAGGGGCTCCGTCAGGACCAGATGCTCCTCGCCGCGCTGGGGGACAGGACGCTCGCGTTCTCGGCCGAGGCGACCCTTGGCGCGCACCCGTACCTGACGGTCCCGGAGCACACGGCCCACGCCCGCCCGATCCTCGGCGATGCGCTGCTCGCGCCAGAGCTGAAGGTATCGCTCGACGCCGACCAGGGCAAGGCGCGCGAGATCGCGCGGAACTACCTGAAGAAGTACTTCGGCCTGCAGAACTACACCAACGCCCTCGTGCGCTTCGGCGTCGATCCGGACGACATCGCCTCCGGCGGTTCGGATGCCCTGATCGACCGCGTCGCGGCGAACCCGACCGCCGCGGCCGCCGTGCTCGGGGCCCAGGCGCACCTCGACGCGGGCGCCGACCACCTGTCGTTCCAGGCGCTCGGAGACGACCCGATCGGCTCGCTCGAGCAGATCGCCGAGGCGCTCCGGCTCGGGTGACGAGGGCGGACCGAGCGCTTCGTCCATCCCCGCCGTCGTCCCGTCGGTACCGGGAGGGCGCCCGGCACCGATAGCGTCGTGCGGGTGAGCGAATCGATCCATTCGGACCAGCCGCGCGGCCGTCGGGTTCCCGCGGGGGCCGCCCACCGCATCCGGGTTCCGATGCCGCCGCCCGTGGGCGCGGCGCCGCTCGAGATCGGCGACGGCGACGGTATGCCCGGCCCGATCCGGCTCACGAGCCGCAGCGTCACGGTCGGCGGCGAGCCGTGGATCCCCGTGATGGGCGAGTACCACTTCGCCCGCGACCTGCCGCATCGGTGGGAGCGCGAGCTGCGCAAGCTCGCATCCGGCGGCATCTCGGTGCTCGCGACCTACGTGATCTGGAACACCCATGAGGAGACCGAGGGGGATCTGCGCTGGGACGGGCCCCGCGACGTGCGGCGCTTCATCGAGCTCGCGGACGCGGCGGGCCTGAAGGTCATGCTCCGCATCGGGCCGTGGGCGCACGGCGAGTCGCGCAACGGCGGGTTCCCCGACTGGCTGCAGGCGCTGCCCATCCGGCACCGCTCCGACGACCCGGCCTACCTCGCGCACGTGCGCCGGTGGTTCGGCGCGATCGCCGAGCAAGCGCGCGGGCTGTTCCGCTCCGAGGAGAACCCGGGTGCCCCGATCATCGGCATCCAGGTCGACAACGAGCTCTACGACGACGGCCCGCACCTCGCGACGCTGCGCCGCCTCGCGGAGGAGGCCGGCATGCGCGCGAGCCTGTGGACGGCGACCGGATGGGGCGGCGCGCAGCTTCCGGCCGGCCGCGTCCTGCCGGTGTACGCCGGCTATGCCGACGGCTTCTGGGAGGAGTCGACGACCGGCTGGCCGGGGTTCGGCGAGATGCACTTCTCGTTCAGCACCGTGCGCGACGATCTGACCGTCGGCGCCGACCTGCGCGATGCGCCCGCGCGGGCGGCGGAAGCGGCGGGCGACGCCGACCCGTGGCCGTTCGTGACGTGCGAGCTCGGGGGCGGCATGGCGGTCGCGTACCACCGCAGGCCCCTCGTCGAACCGGATGACGTCGCGGCGCTCGCGCTGACGAAGCTCGGCAGCGGCTCGTCGTGGCAGGGCTACTACATGTACCACGGCGGGGCGCAGGCGATGGGGCGGCTGACGACGCTGCAGGAATCGCAGGAGACCGGGTACCCGAACGACGTGCCCGCGCGCGACTACGACTTCGGGGCGCCCATCGGGGCGGCGGGCGGCCAGCGCCGCCACTTCCACCTGCTGCGCCAGCAGCACCTCATGCTGCGGGCGTTCGGCGGCGCGATCGCCGACGCCGTGGTGACGGTCCCCGAACCGGCTGTCGGAGCGCCCCGCTGGGCCGTGCGGTCCGACGGGCGCCGCGGGTTCCTGTTCGTGAACAACCACCAGCCGGCGATCGCCGTCCTCCCCGCCCTCGATAACGTGCAGTTCCACGTGGAGTTCGACGACGAGGCCGTGACGATCCCGTCGGCACCGGCGCACCTCCGCTCGGGCGCGTACGCGGCGTGGCCTCTGCGCCAACGGCTCGGCGGGCTGGAGGAGGTCTCGGCGACGGCCCAGCCGATCACGGAGTTCGACGGGCCGGGCGGGCCGGTCGTGCTGCTCGCCGCGACGCCGGGTGTCGCACCGGAGATCCGGGTGCACGGGGCCGCCGGCGCCGCCCCGGCGAGCCGAGCGCTCGCGGCCGATGTCTCCGGGGCCTCGGTGCGGCGCGACGGCGCGGACCTCGTCCTGCACCCGGATGCCCCTCCGGGCCTCGGCTGCGAGGTGCGCGTCGGCGGCACGACCTTCGTGATCCTCGACGGCGACGGTGCGGCGTCCGTATGGCGCGGGGACATCGGCGGGCGCGACTCCGTTGTGCTGTGGCGCGGCGGCGGGTGGTTCGACGGCGGCTACTGCGCCGTGCGCGGCGCCGAAGCCACCGCGATCGGCGTGTTCCCGCCCCTCCGGAACGAGGCCCCTGTCGTCGGCGAGGGCGGTGTCTTCAGCCGGTACGCCGTGCCTGCCGGGGTCGCCGAGCAGCGCATCGAGGTGCCCGCGTTCCCCGCGGCGCCCGTCGCGCCGGTGCGCCGCGGCGGGCCCGCCGACCGCCTGTCGGCGCCGACGACGGCGGACTTCGCGGCGGCCGCGAGCGTCGACGTGCACATACCGGCGGACGCGCTGTCCGCCGAAGCCGCGGTCCTCTCGCTGGATTGGATCGGCGACGTCATCCGGCTGCACATCGGCGACGAGCTGATCGCCGACCAGTTCTGGCACGGCCGCGCGCTCGAGGTCGACCTCGCCCCGTACGCCGACGCGCTGCGGTCAGCGCCGCTCACGCTGCAGGCGTTCGCGTGGAACCCGGCAACCGGGGTGTACGTCGACCCGCGCGTGCGTCCGGATGCGGCCGAGCCGATTCTCGAGGTGCGGTCCGCGGTCGTGCGGCGGGTTGAGACGGTGCTGTTGGGGTGAGGCGGGGTGCGTCAGCCCCGTGTCGGTGGCAAGGGGTCGGGCAGCGTCGGCGCGGCGAGCGGATGGTCCCGATCGGACGCGGGCCGAGGCCCCACGTCGGACACGTCGGGTATGCGGATGCCCAATTCGCGTGCCGGGGAGTCGTCGCCCACTCCGAAGCTGTCGGTGAGCCTAGGGTCGGCGGTGATCGAGTGGCGGTCGCGGCCGAGCGCGGCCCACTCGTCATCGAGGGCCTCGACGATCGAGAAGCCGATGCTGCCGTCCGGCAGTGTCGGCTTCTCGGCGTTGGCAGCTCGCACTGCGCCGGCGATGGGCGACGTGTCCCAGAACAGGTTGAGATCGGTGTCCGCGCCGAAGAGGCGCACGTCGCGAACACCCGGCTCGCCGACGAACGCGGGCGACGCCGCACCGACGACGATGTTCCGGATGAAGGTGAACGACGTATGCGGCTCTGGGCGGGTGATCGAGACTTGGCCGTTCCCGCCGCGGGCCCAGATATTGTCGCGCACGATCACCTCGCGGCCGTAGTGCTGGTGGTAGCACTGGCTCGATGTGTCGTGCACGACGTTTCCCTCGACGACGACGTGGCTCGATCCCTCGTCAAGGTATACGCCCCAGCCGCCGTAGTTGCGACATTCGACGTCGTGGATGTGATTGTCGCGGACGACTGTGCCGGGTGCGACACCGAGCAGATACACGCCGCCCATGTCGTTCAGCCGCCCCTGGCCGAGGTGGTGGATGTGGTTGCCGACGACGAGGTTGCCCTCCGACGGGCTCGGCCCGTAGTCCCATGTCCAGCCCACCGAGACGCCCGAGTACGGGAAGTCGCGGATCTCGTTGTGTGCGATCACGTTGTGGTCCCCGTGCTGGAACAGAACAGCGACGGCCCCCCGGTACACCTGCCCGCCGCGTTCCGCCGTGCAGTCCGAGATCTCGTTGGCGCGGTTGGCGCTCAGCGCCGCACGGTCCGGCCCTCCGCCTGCACGCACGGCGCCCGCGCCCAGGTCGCGGAATGCGACCCCTGAGATCAGATTGCCGCGCGAACCGGGGGCGAGCGAGATGGCCCATCCGCCGACGCGTTCGATTGCGCCGCCGACGACGGCGCACGAGCGAGCGAACGAGAACCGCACTGCCGCCGGCACCGTGGACGCCGCCTGCACGTCCGCGGCGTACCGGCCGCCCACGGGCAGCTGAGGGTCTTCGCGCACGCCGAACGGTGGTACGGCCGCGGGGACCACATCGAAGTCGGCATCCGCGAACCGTATGCCTTCGAACCGCACCTCGCGAGCAGGAGCTTCGGCCGTGCCGTCGACCCGAACGAAGCAGTCCATGACGGGCAGCCGCACGTCGCGATCGTGCGGCGCGTCGGAGGAGGCGAGCAGAATATGCGGCCCGTCGAGACCCGAGACGGAGCCGTCGGCGTCGAGGTACCACTCGCCCGGCACCTCGCCGAGCGCCTCGGCGACATTGTCGAGGTAATAGCGCGCGAACCGTTCCGCCGCGTCGTCGCGCAACGCGAAGATGCTCCTCAGCGAGCACGAAATCGTCCGTCGTTCGCGATCGATCGCCGCGATCGGCATGCGCTCCTGCACCCAGTAGTGGGGTACGACGACCTCGACGCAGCGTTCTTGCGCGAATTTCGGGATGTCCCCTTCGGCGTATTGGAACGACGCGGAGCCGTCGAAGAGCGTTCCGACGAAGCTGCTGGCGGGGTCGAGACCCGCCTGCTGTTCGACCCGAAGCATCCGATCGCGCGGATATCGCGGTCGCGGCGCCGCCTCGCCGTCGATGTACAGGCGCCGCGCGGTCGCGCGCGGTGCCTGCGCTGCCCACATCTCGATGCCGTTCACCGTCACCGGCCGCCAACCCGAGACCCGGACCGAGCCGCGCAGAACCGGCGGGTCTTCCGGGTCCTCGGCGGCGACGCTGGTGAAAGAGTCGGCGGACGTCAGTGCGACGGGTGCCGGATGCGCGTACTCGCCCCCGGACATCCAGATGATCGCACGCTGGCCGGGCTCTCGGCGCGCCCGGACGAGCGAGACAGCATGCGGGAGATCGTTGGTCGGGTAGCCGCGGGAGCCGTCAGCGAAGGGCGAGCCGTCAGGCGAGACGTACACCTCGATGCGATCGGTGCTCACGTGGCGATCACCCCTTCGTCGCGCCCGCGGTTACGCCGGCCGTGATCTGCCGCTGGAAGACGAGGTACACGACAATGATCGGCAGCACAGCGAGCATCACGCCGGCGATGTAGGTCGGCACGTTGTCGGGGTACTGGCCGCGCAGGGTGCTGACGCCGACCATGACGGTGCGCTTCTCCGGTGACTGCATGATCAGCAGAGCGATCAGGATGTCGTTCCAGATGAACAGTGCATTCAGGATGCCCATCGAGACGAGCGCCGGCTTGCCGGACGGCACCATGATGCGCCACCAGACCCCGAACAGACCGTTCCCGTCCACGCGTGCCGCTTCGGTCAACTCCTTCGGGATGCCCGCATAGTACGACGTCATGAAGTACACCGTGAATGGGAGGAACTGGGCGACGTAGGCCAAGATCAACCCGGGGAACGTATCGATGAGCCCGAAGTCGCTGAGCACTTTCACGGTTGGGACCATGATCACCTGGAAGGGGATCATCATCATTCCTAGGATGACGAAGAATACCGCCCTGCTGCCGCGGAACGCCAAGTGGCTGAGGGCGTAACCGCACATCGACGCGAGTACGAGCAGCAGCACGACCGAGACCCCCGTCACGATGATCGTGTTCAGGAAGTATCGCCCCATGTCGGCGTTGACCCATGCGTCGGCGTAGTTCTGCAGATTGATCGTCTGCGTGGCGCCGAGACGGTCGAGGACGTAGTCCTTGCGAGTCTTCAGGGACACGTTGAGCCCGAACAGAATGGGATAGATCGTCGCGACCGCCAACACCATCATCGGTGCGGCGATCGCCCACATCGCGGCGCGCTGTCTGCGCATCACGCCTCCTTCGTCGCGCGGCGCAGCACGCGGATCTGGATCAGCCCGACCACCAGTACGATTAGCAGCAGGAACACGGATGCCGCGGATGCCAAGGCCGGTCGCGCCTCCCCGTTGAGCTTCCAGATGAGGAACTCGGGGAGGTAGCTCGCGGTGCCGGGGCCACCGGCAGTCATGGTGTACAGGAGCGCGAACAGTCCGGTGAGCATGCCGATCGTCGTCGTGACGAACACGAACTGAATCGTCTGGCTGAGGCTGGGGATGATGACGTGCACGATCTGCTGCCACATGGTCGCGCCATCGATTCGCGCGGCATCGAGCAGCTCCGGGTCGAGCGTCGCGAAACCGGCGAGGAAGATCGTGAACGCCATGCCGAACGTCGCCCAGATGTGCACGACGAGCACGGTCGGGAGCGCCGTCGGCGGAAGCCCGAGCCAGTCGACACCGGGGATGCTCACTGTTTCGAGCGCGGCATTCAACGGTCCGTTCGCCGCGAGGATGATGTTGAAGATCGCCCCGATGATGATCGGCGAGAGCACGACAGGCAGGAAGTACACGCTGCGGTAGAAGCGCTGGCCCGGCACCTTCAGGAAGACGAACGTTGCGAGGATACCGGCGACGAACACCTGGATCGGCACGAAGAGGAGCACGACCAGGACGTTCCGGGCGGAGGCCTGGAATCGCTCATCCTGCAGCAGGTACGCGTAATTGTCGAGCCCGATGAACGCGCCGTTCAGCTCCCCGTCGCCCGTGAACGAGAAGTTGATTCCGAGGACGAGCGGATACAGCCGAAGCAGGGCAAGGATCACGAGCACCGGCAGCACCATCAGGTACGGCGCGATGCGCTCCGCCGTCCACGGCCGCTTCCTCGCCCCGCCGCGGCCGCGCCCCGTGCCCCGATCGCCGGTGATCAGGGTGCGGGTCTCGGTCGTATAGGTCGACAAGGCGGATCAGCCCTCGGAATCGGCCAGCTGCTGAGCTGCGTCGTCGACGGTGACGTCACCGCCGAGCAGCTCCTGGCCGAGCCGGTGGAGCAGGTCGAGCGTGTCCGCCTCGAGAGACGTATGCAGAAGCGGTTTGCTGCCGGGCAGCTCGGCGACGATGTCGTTCGCCGAAGCGATGTCCGTATCGAGCTCGATCGTCGTGTCGGACGTGATCTGGCCGCCGGCGAGCGAGTACTCGGAGAGCGCGTCGTGATCGACCGTCGCGCGGATCCAATCGACGCCGAGCTCCTTCTTCTCCTCGTTCAGGATGCCGTAGCCGATGCCGCCCTCGGCCGGCAGGGCGGGCTGTGTGCCGTCATTGACGGCGACGGGCATCATGAACCCGAGATCGTCGCCCAGGAACTCGTCGAACTGCTTCCAATGAGCGGTCCCGCTCATGAGGGCGACCACCATCGCCGCATCCCCCGCGGAGAAGATGTCGAAGGAGTCGTTGAACATCGCGGTGGAGTTCGCGCCGTCGTTGTACCAGCCGTCAGCCGAGCTGTCGGCCCACATCTGCAGTGCCTGCTTCGCGTGTTCGCTCGTCCAATCCCGCTCGCCGTCGATCCACGCGTCGTACTCCTCCGGTGTGAACACACCTGATCCGAAGCCGGAGAGGAAGAACTCGATGCCGAGGCCCTCCTTATTGCCGAGGGCGAAGCAGGACGCTTCCGTGCTCTCCAGGATGGCGTCGCACGCGTCACCGAGTTCGTCCCACGTGGCGGGCGGTGCGTTCGGGTCGAGTCCGGCTTCGGCGAACAGGGCTTTGTTGTAGTAGACCGGGAACCCCTGCAGGAATGTCGGCGCTGAGTACGTCTCGCCGTTCGCCTCGAACGCCGGCCAGCCCGCGAGCTGATCCCGGATGTCCGAGAGCTCGTCGGTCACGGGCACGAGTGAATCCGCCCGACTCTTGATCTGTGTGCCCCCGTTGTACAGCGCGAGGTCGGGCCCGGTGCCCGCCTCGATCGCGCTGCCGAGCAGTGTGTAGTACTGATCGAAGGGTTGACTGACGATCTCGACCGTCACGTCCGGATGCACTTCGGCGAAGGCGGCCTTGACGTTCTCGGTGTACTCTGCGGCGGCCTCGTCGGCATCACCCCAGTTCCAGATGACGAGCTCATCGCTCGCCCCGCCGTCGGTATCGCCGTCGCTCGAGGTCGTCGGTGCGGCCCCGCCGCACCCGGCAAGCGTTACCACCCCCATGGTGGCGACGGCTGCTGTGATCAGTGTGCGCTTCATTGCGATCCTCTCCAGAGCATGCCCGGGCTCGGGCCCCATGCGCCGAAAGTACTACGTCTGATGACTGGCGTCAATCAAACGTCATACGAATGATGTTATCCCGTATCCGAACGGCATCCCTCGTACGGGACGCCCCGAATCAGGCGGTGGGGGGCTCTGGCGCGCGGCGCCGCGACCAGGAGCCGAGGATGTGCTCGCTCATCGCGATCCGCGCCTTGTCGGCGTCGCCCTCCGTGATCGCGGCGACGATCCGCTCGTGTTCGCCGAGCGTGAGCTCGAATGAGTGGGCCGGATCGTGGCCCGTGAATCGTGAGCTGCCGATCGCGTGCGCCACGAGCACGCGCGCGATGTTCTCGGCCAGGGCGTTCCCCGACATCGCCATGACGGCATGGTGGAACCGCACGTCCGCCTCGCGGAAGGCGGTCGAGTCCTCGATGCTGTCCTGCATCGCTTCGAGTGCGGCCCGGAGTTCTTCATCGGACGAATCGCCTCCGGCGGCGGCTGACGCCATCTCGGCCTCGAGTGCCGCGCGCGCCGCCGTGAGGTCGTCGAGCACGCTGAGGGTCTCGTCATGGCGGATGAGCGCTTCGATGACGAGCGGGTCGAGCATGTTCCAACTCGTGCGCGGGTTCACCGTCGTGCCGCGCCCCTGGGCGACTGTGACCATGTTCTTCTCCTGCAGGCGCTTCATCGACTCGCGTACGACGGTGCGGCTGACGCCGAACTGCTCGCTGAGCACGGCCTCCGTCGGCATCGTGGCGCCGGGCAAGTGGTCGCCCACCACGATCGAGTCGACGAGCTCGCGCAGGACGGTCGCTCCGATGCGATCGATCGGTGCGCGGCGCGCGGCGCCGCTAGGGGCTGTGCGTTCGATCATGCGGCTACATTACGGCCCCGACTGGGTGAAGCCGGAGTTGACACTCGATTCACCAGACATATGATGTATGGTGTTTGAACGATCGGTCGCGATGAGGGGGCGAGATGAAGATCACGGGCTTCCGCGCTCTGACGACGGTGCACGACTGGGGGCGCCCTGTCGGTGACGTGAACGGCAGTGTCGCGTCCGGGCTCACGCAGGTGCCGCTCGTGATCGTCGAGACCGACGAGGGCATCGAAGGCGTGGGCATGGGGTCTCATGCCGACCTCGATCGGCTGTTCCCCGCGATCGAAGGACGGGATCCCCGGGCCGTGGTATCGCTCTACGACGGGATGCTCGCGAGGGTGTTCAAGTCGTCGCACGCCGGCGCGACTTTCGGCGGGATCGGCGCACTCGATACGGCGCTGTGGGACATCAAGGCGAAGGCTGCGGGGGAGCCTCTTTGGCGCCTGCTCGGCGCGAGTGATCGCTTCGTCACGGGGTACGCATCGGCCCTCGACGCGGCCCTCGACGACGACGCGCTCGCCGAAGTCTACGCTCGCTTCGCTGAGCGCGGGTTCGCGGCAGCGAAGCTCAAGGGCGGCCGCGACGCCGTGACCGATCTGCGGCGATTCGATCTTGTTCGCGGGGCGCTGATGCCCGTGACGAACGATCCTGCCCTGATGCTCGATGTCAACGAATCGTGGAACCTGAAGCAGGCAGTCCGCTACGTCGCGACGCTCGAGCGCGAGCTCGACCTCACGTGGGTCGAAGAGCCGCTGCGCCGCTGGGACGCCGCGGGCCATGCTCGGCTGGGCACCGCGATCCGTGCCGCCGTGGCGACCGGTGAGAACCTCACGGGCCTCGAACAGTACCGCCCGCTGCTCGACGCGGGCGGCGCCGATATCGTCCAGGCCGGCGCCGTGTGGGGCGTGACGCATTTCCTGCGCGTTGCGGTGGCCGCTCACGGGCGGGACCTGCCGGTGAGCCCGGTCGGGCTCACCGCTAATCACACGGTGACGGCCGCGGCTGCCGCGGTGCCCAACCACCTGACGGCTGAGGTTCAGGACCTCGGTGCGCCCTTCGGTCTCTCGCTCGACCAGGAGTTCGAATCCGGCGGCGTCGTGCTGGGCGATCGCCCCGGCGCGGGGATCGAGGTCGACGAGGCCGCGATCCGCGCGGCGAGCTCGGGCGACGATTGGCAGATCTCGGAGGGGCCGCATGTGCGCTCCCCGCGCGCGGGTCTGCGGCTCGGCAGCGCCGAAGGGCACCTTCCGCCGCGCGGCCGCACGGACTCGACGATGGGCAGGCGATGACGTCACCAGAACGGTACGACCTCGTTCCGGACGCGCCGGTTCGGGTCTCGCGGCACACGATCGGCGCCATCGGCGCCGGAGCGATCATGGCGGATCAGCACCTTGAGGCCTACCGGCAGGCGGGCTTCCCCGTCGCGGCGATCGCGTCGCGCACCCCGGCGCACGCCGCGGTGGTCGCCGAGCGCTACGGCATCGGTACGGTGCACGACACCCCGAGTGCGCTCATCGCCGACGAGCGCATCGAGATCGTCGACATCGCGTTCCCGCCCGACAGGCAGCCGGCGCTCATCCGGGAGGCGCTCGCGGCGCCCCATGTGAAGGCAGTGCTGGCGCAGAAGCCGCTCGCCCTCACCCTCGAGGAGGCGATCGCGCTCCGCGACGAGGCGGCGGCGGCCGACACGACCCTGTCCGTCAATCAGAACATGCGCTACGACCAGTCGATCCGCTCACTCGCGCAACTGCTCGACCGCGGTGCGCTCGGCGAGCCGGTGTTCGCGGCGATCGACATGCACGCGGTGCCGCACTGGCAGACGTTCCTCGCCGACTACGACCGGCTCACGATCGCCAACATGGGGGTTCATCACCTCGATGCTCTGCGCTACCTGTTCGGCGATCCGACCGAGGTCACGGCCGTCGCCCGCCCCGATCCGCGCACCGCATTCGCTCACACTGACGGCATCGTCTCATCGACACTGCGTTTCGCGGGCGGCGTGCTCGCTACGACCCGCGAGGACGTCTGGGGCGGGCCGCGCCACGAGGACTACGACGACGACTTCTTCATCTCATGGCGCGTGGAGGGCACCGGCGGCGTCGCGAAAGGCACGATCGGGTGGCCGAACGGTGCGCCGTCGACGATCGCCTACAACTCGATCACCGAGACGGGCGGCCAGTGGGTCTCCCCGATGTGGGAGACCCACTGGTTCCCGCACGCCTTCGCCGGAGTGATGGAGCAGGTGCAGTACGCCGTCGAGACCGGCGCGGAGCCCGCGCTCACGGTCGCCGACAACGTCCGGACAATGGCCGTCGTCGAGGCGAGTTATCGGTCCATCGCCGAGAGGCGCACGGTGCGATTCGACGAATTCACCCTCTGACCAGCAGGAAACGCAAAGGAGCACTTTCCATGATCCAGGTAGGCATCTTCTCGGGGTACTTCCCGTACGACCTCGAGACGACCGCGACGAAGATCCGGGACCTCGGCTTCAACACGGTGCAGCTCGACCTGCACTTCAAGGACATCGACCTCTCGGACGGCCAGCTCACCGCCGAGAAGGGAAAGCGCGTTCGCGACGTGTTCCGTGACCACGACCTGCCCATCTGCGCGATCAGCGCCTACACGAACATGATCCATCCGGATGAGGACGTGCGGAAGAAGAACGTCGAGCGCGTCAAGGAGATTCTGCGCCACGCCCGCGAGTTCGGCACGCCGTACGTCATCACCGAGACCGGCACGATGAACCCGGAGAGCGAGTGGGCGGGTCACCCGGACAACCGCTCGGAGGCCGCGTACGACCTCGCCCGCGAGACGCTCGCCGACTTCGCGCAGACGGCGTGGGACCACGGGGCGACGTTCCTGATGGAGACGTACGTCAACAACGTGATCGGTTCCGTCCGCGAGGCGGCGCGCGCGTTCCACGACGTGAATCACCCGGGCCTCGAACTGCTGATGGACCCGACGAACTTCTTCGAGGTCCACAACATCGGCGATCAAAAGGGCACGCTTGACGAGATGTTCGACGTGCTCGGCGATCGCGTGCGCGTCGCCCACGCCAAGGACGTCAAGCTCGCCGGCGCGGACAAGAGCGAGAAGCACGCGGACATCGGCGACGACGACGCGCTCGCATCCCACACGTTCCGCGGTGTCGGCGAGATCGAGCTGCCAGCCGCTGGCCTCGGCTCCATGGACTACGACCACTACGTCACGCGCCTCGCGGAGCGATCGCCCAACGTGCCCCTCATCATCGAGCACCTCGACGAATCCGATGTGCCGCGCGCGAAGAAGTTCATCGACGACGTCCTGAAGCGCCAGGGCGTGTGAAGCTGGCGGTGGGGGGGGGGGGGGGGGGGGGCCCCCCCCCCCCCCCCCCCCCCCCCCCCCCCCCCCCGGGAAGGAAACGCCCATCCCCCCCGCCCTGAAGCGCCAGGGCGTGTGAAGCTGGCGGTGCGGGATGCGCAGGGGCGCATCCCGCACCGCCTCGAAGACGAGGAGACGACCATGGAGATCAGGCCGGGCCTGCACCGCATCGCGGCGCCCATCCCGCCGCGCTTCATCGCGATGCACCTGTTCACGGGGCCGAACGGCGCCCTGCTGTTCGACACGGGCGTCGACGACTCGGTCGAGGGCACGCTGCTGCCCTACCTCGCGGAGCACGGCATCGATCCGGGGTCCATCCGGTGGGTCGTCAGCTCGCACTGCGACTTCGACCACACGGGCGGCAACGCCGCGCTGAAGGCCGAAGTCCCGGATGCGCAGTTCCTCGCGGGCGCGCAGGACGAGCTGATGACCGAGAACCTCGAGGTGCTCATCGCCGGCCGCTACGGCGAGTTCGCGCGCTCCGACGGCTTCGATGATCCGCCCGAGACGACCGCGGCGATCCGGAGTTCGACGCGCCTGGTGGGCGTCGATCGTGCCCTGACGGGCGGCGAGGCGTTCGACCTCGGCGGCGGGCGGGTGATCGAGGTGATCGCAGCGCCGGGCCACGCCCCGGGCCACCTCGCCCTTTGGGACGCCTCGAACCGCGCGCTCGCGATCTCCGACGCCGTGCTCGGCGACACCGTTCCGACCGCCGACGGCGACCCGGCCTTCCCGCCGACCTACCGGGACGCGGCACGGTACGTCGAGACGATCGGGCGCCTGCGCGGGTACGACGCCGATCTGCTCCTGACCGCTCACTACCCCGTGTACGAGGGGGAAGGCGTGAACGCCTTCCTCGACGTCTCGCTCGCCTATACCGAGCGCATCGACCGGGCTATCGAGGAGCACCTCCGCGGTGAGATGACCTCGCTCCAGCTCATCCGGGCTTGTGCGCCGGAGCTCGGGCCGTGGCAACCGGAGGCGGCGGACTACCTGATCTTCCCGATGACGGGGAACCTCGAGCGGCTCGCGGCCGCCGGACGCATCGTCGAGGGCCGCAGCGGCGATAGGCGCACCTGGAGGTGGGCGGTATGACCGCGGAGAAAGTGCGCCTCGGCGCGATCGGGGCCGGCTGGTGGGCGACCAGTAACCACTTCCCGCTGTTCCGAGACCACCCGGATGTCGAACTCGTCGGCGTCTGCGGCATCGGTGATGGGCTCGAGAAGGTCCGCGACAAGTTCGGCTTCGGGTTCGCGACCGAGAGTGCACAGGAGCTGCTCGACGCCGACATCGACGCGGTCGTGATCTCCACGCCCCATGACCTGCACCACGACCTCGCGGCCGAGGCACTCGAGCGCGGCCTGCACGTCCTGTGCGAGAAGCCCATGACGCTGAAGGCCGATGAGGCCTGGGACCTCGTGCGCAGGGCGGAGACGGCCGGCACGGTCTTCCTGGTGCCCTACGGCTGGAACTACAAGCCGTTCACGGTCACGGCGAAGCGCATGCTCGACGCCGGTGCGATCGGTGAGATCCAGTTCGTGTCGTGCCACATGGCGTCGCCGACCCGCGGCCTGTTCGGTTCCGACCCGACGCACATGCTCGAGCGGTGGAACTCCGAGACGGCGCCGAACCCGGCCACCTGGTCGAGCCCTGAGCACGGCGGGGGCTACGCGCACGGCCAGGTCACCCATTCGTCCGCTCTCCTGTTCTGGCTCACGGGCCTGCGCGCCGAATCCGTGGCGGGCCGCGTGACGAACGCCGGCGCCCCCGTCGACCTCTTCGACGCCGGCGTCGTACGCTTCGTCGGCGGCGCGCTCGGCACGATCTCGGGCGCGGCCACGCTCGCCGACGGCGACAGGTACCAGATCGACATCCGGATGCACGGCACCGAGGGCGTGCTCATGGTCGACGTCGAACGCGAACGCGTCACGCTGAGCCGTTACGACGGCCGGCGCGAGAGCGTCGAGATCCCGCCCGGCCAGGGCGACTACGAGTGCCTCGTGCCGCCCGTGCGCTTCATCGAACTGATCACGCGCGCTTCGACCGAGAACAATTCCGATGTGACGGTGGCGGCGCGCTCCGTCGAGCTGATCGATGCACTGCTGCGCTCGTCGGCCGCGGGCGGCGCCGAAACCGCGGTGTGAGACAGGGGAGTACGGATGACGACCACTAGGGGCATCCTCGACGGCTATCGCGTGATCGACTGTTCGATCGCTCAGGCGGGACCGTTCGCGGCTCAGCGCCTCGGCGACCTCGGCGCCGACGTGATCAAGGTGGAACCGACCGGAGGCGAGTGGCAGCGCTTCGCCGCGGCGGGCGGCGCGAAGGGGAACCGGATCAACGTCTCGTTCCTCTCGCTGAACCGCAACAAGCGCTCGCTCGCCGTCGACCTGAAGAGCGAGGGCGGCCGTGAGGTCGTGCGCGAGCTGATCGCGGGTGCCGACGTGTTCCTGCAGAACTACCGGCCGGGCGTCGCGGCGCGGCTCGGCCTCGACTACGAATCACTGCGCGAGATCAACCCTGCGATCGTCTACGTGTCGATCTCGGGCTACGGCGAGGACGGCCCGTACCGCGATCGTCCGGGGCAGGACATGCTGCTGCAGGCGATGACCGGCTCGATGCTGTCGGGCGGGCGCGACGGCGAGCCGCCGCGCGCCGCCGGCCTGTTCCTGGCGGACGGCATCACCGCATCGACCGCGTTCGAGGGCGTCCTCGCCGCGCTCCTGCACCGGGAGCGGACAGGTGAAGGGCAGCACGTGTCGGTGAACATGCTCGATGCGCTCACGACGCTGCAGATGCAGGAGCTCAGCGTCTTCACGGCCGGGCACGTGCCGCAGACCCGCGGTGCGGAGCCGAACGCGCACGTCTACATCCGGGCTCCCTACGGCGTCTTCGCGACGAGCGACCACTACATCGCGCTCGCGTTCGCCGACCTCGAGACACTGGGCCGCGTCTTCGACGAGCCCGAGCTGCTCGGCCTCGACCCCGAGGAGCATGGCTGGACGCATCGTGACGAGCTGTTCGCGCTCGTCGAGAAGCACCTGAAGAAGCGCACGACGAAGGAGTGGCTCGAGCTGCTGCTCGCCGAGGGCGTCTGGGTCGGGCCGGTCTACGGCTACGCCCAGTTGGTCGACGACCCTCAGGTGCGCCACAACGGCACCTTCGTCGACTACGACCACCCGACGGAGGGCAGGGTGAAGACCCCTGGCTTCCCGTACCGCTTCGGGCGAACGCCCGCGCGGATCGATCGGGGCGCCCCGCTCGTCGGCGAGCACAGCAGTGAGATCCTGGCCGAGCTCGGCGTCGACGCCGAGCGCACCGCCGAGCTGTTCGCGTCGGGCGCCGTCGCCGAGACGCGCGCATGAGCTGCGCATCCGAGGAGGACGTATGAGCGAGCTGATCGACGCAACACGCGACGGAGCCGTCGCGACCATCCGCCTGAACAGGCCCGAGAAGCTGAACGCCGTCACGCAGGCGATGAGCGACGAGCTCACGGCGGTCGTGCACGGCCTGAACGACGATTCCGCCGTGCGCGCCGTCGTCTACACGGGAACGGGGCGAGCGTTCAGCGCGGGCAGCGACATCGCGACGCTCGATCAGTATGCGAGCCCCTGGGAGTTCCGAAATCGCCGCGACTACTGCGATGCCCTGCGCGAGCTGCGAAAGCCCGTCGTCGCGGCGGTGAACGGCTATGCGTTCGGCGGCGGGCTCGAAGCGGCGCTGACGTGCGACATCCGGATCGCCGCATCGACTGCCGCCTTCGCGGCGCCCGAGATCAAGCTCGGGTGGGTCGGCGGCGGCGGGATGTCGGTGCTGCTGGCGAACTCGATCGGTGCGTCGAACGCCTCTCTGATGCTGATGACGGGCGACCCGATCGACGCCGACCGGGCGCTCGCGTGGGGCCTCATCAGCGAGATCGCCGAACCGGATGCGCTGCTCGCGCGGGCGCAGGCACTCGCGGCGACCATCGCTTCGCGGCCGCCGATCGCCGCCGAGACGGCGAAGGCCAACCTGCGGGCGGCGTGGAACCTGCCGCAGGACCAGGCGATCGCCTACGAGCGCGAGATGCAGGGCATCGCGTTCGCGACCGCGGACGCGGCGGAGGGGCGCGCGGCATTCGCCGAGAAGCGCCAGGGCGTGTTCCGGGGCCGCTGAGCCGATGACGGACGAGGAGAGAGCATGAGCACAGGGAACCGCGGCGCCGAGGGCATCCTCCCCGCCGATGCAGAAGGGGCGCTCCTCGTGGGGCGGGCGCAGACACCGGAAGGGCCGAGCGTCGTCACGCTGCGCGGCGGGCGCCTGATCGACGTGTCGCACACGTTCGCGACGACGCGCGCCGTGACGGAGCATCCGGACCCGGCCGCCGCCGTGCGGGCGGCCGACGGGCCGGACATCGGCGGTTTCGCAGAGGTCTGGGCGAACACCGATCCCGAGGTGCGCGACGTGGAGCGGCCCTGGTTGCTCGCACCGATCGACTTGCAGGTCGTGAAGGCGGCGGGCGTGACGTTCCCCGTGTCGATGCTCGAGCGCGTGATCGAGGAGCGGGCGCGCGGCGAGGCCGAGGCCGCCGCGGGCATCCGCACCGCGGTGCTCGACGCGATCGGCGGCGACATCGCCGACCTCGTGCCCGGTTCGCCGGAGGCCGCCCGGCTGAAGGACGTACTCGTGGAGCAGGGCATGTGGAGCCAGTACCTCGAGGTCGGTATCGGGCCCGACGCCGAGATCTTCTCGAAGGCTCCGGTCCTGGCGGCGGTCGGTGCCGGTGCGGACGTCGGCGTGCTCGCCGAGAGCGCTTGGAACAACCCGGAGCCCGAAGTCGTCATCGCGGTCTCGTCGGTCGGCGCGATCGTCGGGGCGGCGCTCGGCAACGACGTGAACCTCCGCGACATCGAGGGCCGCAGCGCCCTGCTGCTCGGGCGGGCGAAGGACAACAATGCGTCCGCGTCGATCGGGCCGTTCCTGAGGCTGTTCGACGGCGCTTTCTCGCTCGACGATGTGCGGACCGAGACGGTCTCACTGATCGTCGAGGGCGAGGACGGCTTCCGGATGAGCGCCGAGTCGCACATGAGCCGCATCAGCCGAGACCCGGTCGATCTGGCTCGCCAGGCGGCCGGTCGGCACCACCAGTACCCGGACGGATTCGTGCTCTACCTCGGCACGATGTTCGCGCCGACCGACGACCGAGGCGAGCCGGGGCGCGGCTTCACGCACCGCGAGGGCGACGTCGTCACGATCTCGTCGCCGCGGCTCGGTGCGCTCGTCAACCGGGTCAGGCACAGCGAAGACGTCGCGCCGTGGACCTTCGGCATCGCCGATCTGATGGCGAACCTCGCCTCGCGCGGCCTGATCCGAAAAACCTGACCGAGTACGGAAACCCCGCCGGATTTCCCGCGTGACCGCGGATTTCGTACGCCGACAGCGTACGGGGGATTTCCCGCCTGCGCGATGTCTGTGGTTCGTGCCACTCTAGTGAGGTCGGTCGCCGCCGGTGGCGGCCGTTGACTCCGGGGAACATCCGTGCTCATCAAGCTCTTCGCCCGCTACCTCGGGCGCTATTGGCCATTCATCGCAGGCGTGCTGATCTTCCAGTTCGCGTCCGCGCTCGCCGCGCTGTACCTGCCGACGCTCAACGCCGACATCATCGACAAAGGCGTCTCGACGGGCGACATCGGGTACATCATCCGCACGGGCGGCGTCATGCTCGTCGTCGCCCTCGGCCAGATCCTCGCGGCGATCGTCGCAACCTTCTGCGCCGCGCGCGCGGCGATGAGCCTCGGCCGCGACCTGCGCGGCGACATCTTCGAGCGCGTCGCGCAGTTCAGCGAGCGCGAGGTGACGCAGTTCGGCTCGGGCTCGCTCATCACGCGCAACACGAACGACGTGCAGCAGGTTCAGATGTTCGCCATGATGAGCGCGACGATGCTCGTCATGGCGCCGATGATGGCGATCGGCGGCATCATCATGGCGCTGCGGCAGGACGTCGGGCTGAGCTGGATCCTGGGGGTCTCGATCCCCGTCCTGCTGCTCCTCGCGAGCCTCGTCATCATCCGGATGGTGCCGCTGTTCCGCAAGTACCAGACGCGGCTCGACGCCGTGAACCGCGTCATGCGCGAGCAGCTGACCGGCGTGCGCGTCGTGCGCGCGTTCGTCCGTGAGGACATCGAGGAGGAGCGCTTCCGCAAGGCCAACACCGACATCTACGTCGTCGGCCGCAACGTCGGGTCGATGTTCGTGCTCATGTTCCCGATGGTGATGCTCGTGCTGAACCTCACGATCGTCGCGGTCGTCTGGTTCGGCGGCATCGAGGTCAACGAGGGCAACGCCCAGATCGGCACGATCTTCGCCTTCATGCAGTACGTCGGCCAGATCCTCGGCGGCGTCATGATGGCCAGCTTCATGGCGATCATGATCCCGCGCGCCGCCGTCTCGGCCGATCGCATCGGCGAGGTGCTCGACTCCGAGACGACGCTCGTGCCCGCCGAGAACCCGATCAGCGACATGTCGCGGCCGGGCGAGGTCGCCTTCGACCGCGTCGGCTTCACCTATCCGGGCGCCGACCAGCCCATCCTGAGCGACATCTCGTTCCGCGCCGCCCCCGGTGAGACGGTCGCCGTGATCGGGTCGACCGGTGCGGGCAAGACGACGCTCGTCTCGCTGATCCCTCGCCTGTTCGATGCGACGGACGGCACGGTGCGCGTGCAGGGCGTCGACGTGCGTGAGGCCGACCTCGACGCGCTGTGGCGCGGAATCGGCCTCGTGCCGCAGAAGCCGTTCCTGTTCTCCGGCACGATCCGATCGAACCTCGAGTTCGGCCGGGAGGGCGCCACGGACGACGAGATCTGGGCCGCGCTCGAGATCGCCCAGGCGGCCGACTTCGTGCGCGCCAAGCCCGAAGGGCTCGACGCGCCGATCTCGCAGGGCGGCACGAACGTCTCGGGCGGCCAGCGCCAGCGCCTCGCGATCGCGCGGGCGATCGTGAGGCGGCCCGACGTGCTCGTGTTCGACGACTCGTTCTCGGCGCTCGACCTCACGACGGACGCGAGGCTGAGGCAGGCGCTCTGGCGCGAACTCCCCGAGGTCACCAAGATCGTCGTTGCGCAGCGCGTCTCGACGATCACCGATGCCGACCGCATCATCGTGCTCGACGACGGCCGCGCCGTCGGTATCGGCACGCACGACGAGCTGCTCGCCACGTGCGACACGTATCGCGAGATCGTCGAATCCCAGCTGTCCGCGACGGAGGCCGGCGCATGAGCGACAACACGCAGAGCACGATCGCCCTGAGCGACGAGGAGCGCGAAGCGCAGGAGGCGATGATCGCCGCCGGCGCCGCGGAGCCCGGCGCGCTGGGTGGTAAGCCGCAGAACTTCTGGCCGAGCTTCAAGCGGTTCATCGGGCTGCTGAAGCCCCACGCGTGGGTGTTCGGCTTTGCGACTCTGCTCGGCGCCATCGGCGTCGTGCTCTCGGTCGCCGGCCCGAAGATCCTCGGTGAGGCGACCAACGTCGTCTTCGAGGGCGTGATGTCGCTCATGGCGGGCGAGCAGTTCGCCGGCATGAGCCAGGACGAGGTGGTCGCGGCCCTCGAGGCGGCGGGTGAGAACGACTTCGCCAACATGGTCGCCGCCATGGAGACCTTCACACCGGGCGCCGGCATCGACTTCGAGCAGCTGCGCACCGTCGTGATCTGGGCGATCCTCGTCTACGTCGTCGGCGCGCTGCTGCAGTGGGCGCAGGGTTACATCATCAACGTGGTCATGGTCCGCACCATGTGGCGCCTGCGCGAAGACATCGAGCACAAGATCAACCGCCTCCCGCTGAGCTACTTCGACAAGGTGCAGCGCGGCGAGCTGATCAGCCGCGTCACGAACGACGTCGACAACATGACGCAGACCCTGCAGCAGTCGCTCTCCGGGGCGATCACGTCGCTGCTCATGGTCGGCGGCGTCGTCGGCATGATGTTCTCGATCTCGTGGCAGCTCGCGCTCGTCGCGCTCGTGTCGCTGCCGCTGATCGGCATCATCATGGGCGTCATCGGCCCGAAGTCGCAGAAGGCGTTCCAGTCGCAGTGGAAGAAGGTCGGCCGCCTCAACTCGCGCGTCGAGGAGTCGTTCTCGGGCCACGCGCTCGTGAAGGTGTTCGGCCGCGAGAAGGCCGTCGCCGACGCGTTCCGCGAGGAGAACGAGGAGCTCTACCAGGCGTCGTTCAAGGCGCAGTTCCTCTCCGGCGTGATGATGCCGTCGATGCAGTTCGTCGGCTATCTCACCTACGCCGGCATCGCGGTGCTCGGCGGCGTCATGGTCGCCAGCGGCCAGATCCGGATCGGCGACGTGCAGGCCTTCGTGCAGTACTCGCAGCAGTTCACGCAACCCCTGACGGAGCTCGGCGGCATGCTGCCGGTCGTGCAGTCGGGAACGGCGTCGGCCGAGCGCGTCTTCGACCTGCTCGACCAGGATGAGCAGGACCCGGATGCTGAGGACGCCCCCACGGCGCCCGCCGACGGCAAGGGCGTCATCGAGTTCCAGAACGTCTCGTTCTCGTACGCGCCGGAGCAGCCGCTCATCCAGGACCTGTCCTTCCGCGTCGAACCGGGTCAGACGGTCGCGATCGTGGGGCCGACGGGCGCGGGCAAGACGACGCTCGTCAACCTGCTGATGCGGTTCTACGAGCTCGACGGCGGCGCTATCACGATCGACGGGCAGAGCGTCGGCGAGATGACGCGCGCCGACCTGCGCTCGCGCACCGGCATGGTGCTGCAGGACCCGTGGCTGTTCGCCGGGACGATCTTCGACAACATCCGGTACGGCAACGAGAGCGCGACGGACGACGAGGTGCGCGAGGCCGCGGAGGCCACGTACGTCGACCGCTTCGTGCACTCGCTGCCCGACGGCTACGAGACGCAGCTGGAGGAGGACGCGGCGAACGTCTCGGCGGGCGAGCGCCAGCTCATCACGATCGCGCGCGCGTTCCTGCGCCGGCCGCAGGTGCTGATCCTCGACGAGGCGACGAGTTCCGTCGACACCCGCACCGAGCTGCTGCTGCAGCACGCGATGGCGGCGCTGCGCACCGGCCGCACGTCGTTCGTGATCGCTCACCGCCTGTCGACCATCCGCGACGCCGACCTCATCCTCGTGATGGAGCAGGGTGCGATCGTCGAGCAGGGCGACCACGACGAGCTCATCTCGCGCCGCGGTGCGTACTGGCGCCTGTACCAGAGCCAGTTCGAGCACGCCGCCGTCGACATCGATGCCGAGGAGGCCCTCGAGACGGGCGAGATCCCGATCGTCCGGGAGCCGGAGGCGGCCGAGGGAGCGGGCACCGCCGAGGGTGCGGTTGCCGTAGCCGGCAGCGCGGACGCCGCTGTCGCGGCGGATGCCGCGGGCGCCGGAGACGCATCGGCGGAGTCGCCCGCTGACGACCGCGGCTAGCCGCTGATACCGGGCGTCCCGCAGAGCTCAGGCTCTGCGGGACGCCCGGCCAAGTGCCGGGAGCACAGCGCAGTCATCCTTCGCAGGGAGCGGGGCGGGAGCCCCGCGGCCGAGGGCCGCCGCGGCAGCCGCGGCGAGAGCCGACTGCGTTGTGTTCGCTCGAGCTCGAGTCGGATGCTCGGCGTCGTCGGGGGCTCAGTCGAGCCCGAGGAGCGCCAGCGGGTGGCTCAGGCGCCAGCCGAGCGAGGGGCCGGACACCTCGTCGGAGAGCTGCACGGTCGCCGTCGCCTCGGCGAACGAACCGCGCGCTCGCACCTCGCCGACCTCATCGCCTGCTTCGTGCCCGAGCACCTCGTCGAGGGTCGTGCTGATCTCGGCGGTCGCGCCGTCCCAGAGCACGAGCGAGACGTCGTCGGGCGTGATCAGCTCCGCCGTGTCGCCCCATTCCGTCGTGACGGAGCCGACGGTCGTCCCCGCGGGAACCACGACGGTGCTCTGCTGCGCGGCCTCGGCCACCTGGTCGAGGAGGTCGCGCGACACGATGTCGCGGCCCTCCTCATCCGGCTGCCCCGTGACGGAGGAGATGACCGTGATCGTCGCGCCGTCGGATTCGATCTCCTTGGCGGTCACGAGGTTGTAGTACCCGAACTGCGTGCCCGTCTTGACGCCGATCACGCCCTCGTCGCCGATGAGGGGGTTGGAGTTCTCGACTTCGCCCGCGCCGGGGATCTCGGCCGACTTCTGCGCGACGATCTCGGCGACGACGGGGTTCTCGAGCGCGAGCCGGCCGAGGCGCGCCATATCGGCGGCCGAGGCCGTGTTGCCCCAGTCGATGCCGCTCGCGTCGACGACCGAGACGGTCTCGAGGTTGTTCTCCTCCAGCCAGCCGGGAACGGCCGCGAGGAACTCCTCGCGGGAGCCGAACACCTCGTCGACGAGGCGGTCGATGTAGTTGTTCGCCGAACCGAGCAGCACGCCCTGCAGCATCTGGTACTCGGTGAGCGAGCCGTCGATGGGGAACTCGAGCCGCGACTGACCCGTGAAGACGTACGGGTCGTGGTAGACGGGAACGTCGTCGTAGGTCCAGTCGTAGGACGGACCGTCCTCGCCGACCTCGAGCGGCGCGCGTTCGAGCACCATCAGCACGGAGACGAGCTTCGTGATGCTCGCCATCACGACGGCGTCGTCGCCCGACGCGGTGATGTCACTGCCTGCCTCGACGACGCTGACGGCGGCGGTGCCGTCGTTCGGCCAGGCGAGCTCCAGCGCGGCCCCTTCGGGGCTCTCGATCGACGCCTGGTCGACCTGGGGCTCCAGCGCTCCGAGCGGCCAGAGGGCGCAGGCGCCGACGTACACGCCCGCGAGGACCGCGGCGGTGACGATCGGGGCGATGATCGGGAGCGGCGAGCGACGGTGGCGCGGCACGAGCGGCTCCGGGTCTTCATCGGTCTGGGGCTGCGGCGGGCGGTTCCGCAGCGCGATGTCGGCGGCGCTGACCCAGCCGAGTGCCGTCGCGCCCGGGGACTTCCTCGCGGGCTTCGCCGCCTGCTCCTTCTCGGGAACGGGCGCGTCGAGTGCGACGGTCTCCGCCCCCGCGGCGGGCAGGACGGCGGTCCTGTCGGCCGGCTCCTGGGCGTTCATCGCCACGGTCGCCTCGGAGGCGGCGGCCTGCCGCGTCGCGGCCTCGTCGGCACCGGATGCGGCCGCCGCCGCGGGCGCCGCGCCGGCCGCGCCGCGCCCGGTGGGCGTCCGCGTGCTCTGCGAGCCGGCGACGGGGATCTCGCTCGTGCCGTCGCTCAGGGAGTCGAGGGACGTCGTGTCCAGCCCGAGCGCCGCGAGCGGATTCTCGCGGGTGTCCACGCTCAGTTCGCTGGGGCGGCGCGCCTCGCCGGCGGGAGGATCGGCCTTCGCCGCCGAGGAGGCGCCGGCGGCCTGCGCGGGCGGTGTCGCTGCGGCAGGCTTCGTCGGTGCGGGCTCCGCCGTGGCCGCGGCCGAGGCCGCAGCGCCCGCCGCGGCGCGGCGGCCGCGCTTCTTGGCGGGTGCTTCTGCGGGGGCCTGGGCGTCCGGAGCCGCGGGCCCGCCCTGCGACGCCGACGAGCGGAACGCGCCGCCGACCGGGGTCGAGACCGGGAGCTTCGCCGCCTCGCCGCGGGGCGCGGCCTCCTGTTCCGCGCGGGCGGCCTCGCGGCGCGCACGCGCCTCGCGGCGGGAGACGCGGCGCGGGGCCGGTTCGTCTGCGGGTTCCGGCTCGAGGTCGCTCAGCGACATGGCGCGCAGCGGACCCTGCGCGCCCTCGTCGGGCGCGGAGCTGTCGCGCGGCGCGTCGCCGGCGGGAGTGACATCGTCGGTGGGCACGTGCAATACGCTACCGCCCCGCGCCGCGGGATCGCTGGCGGAACCCTGGAACCGCGGGGACAGTGATAGCCTCCCGCGATGGATCCCATCGAGCACAGGCGCAACCTCGACGGCGAGACCCTCGGCTGGATGCGACCCGAGGGCGAAGGCTTCGTCGTCGTCGACCTCCTCGGGCACGAGCGCACGGGCGTCGTGGACTGGTTCGAGGCGGAACGCACGCTCGACGAGCTCGGCCTGTCCTACCTCGCGGAGCCGTACGAGCTCCTGCACGACGACGGCACGTGGCTGCGCGTGCGCATCGCGGAGGTGCACGCGGGGCGCGTGCGGGTGAAGGAGGACGACGGCGGCGCCGTCGGCGCACCGCAGGTCTACTACGAGCTGCCCGTCCCCGTGCCCGCCGACAGGCTGCGCCGGGTGCGCTAGCCTTAGCGGATCACCACGGGAGTCCGGCACGCCGGACTGAGAGGAAGCGACAAGCGCTTCGACCGTCACACCTGATCTGGGTCATGCCAGCGAAGGAAGGAACACGATGAACAAGTCTGCCGTGCCCGCTCGCCGCACATGGCGGGTCGTCGATATCGTCGTCGCCGCGGTCGTCGGCGTCGCATCCGGCGTCGTCTTCTGGCTCTGGGGCCTCGCCTGGCCCGCGTTCGACGCCGCGCTCTCGTTCACGCCGGGCCTGTCGGGACTGACCGCCGGCGGCTGGCTGTTCGCCGGCGTCCTCGGCGGCCTGATCATCCGGAAGCCGGGCGCCGCCTTCTTCACCGAGATCGTCGCCGCAACTGTCTCGATGGCGCTCGGCACGCAGTGGGCTGCCGAGACGTTCCTGTGGGGCGTCGTCGAGGGCATCGGCGCCGAGATCGGGTTCGCGATCCTGCTCTACGGCAACTGGCGCCTGCTCGGCGCGCTCTCGTCGGGCCTGTTCGCCGGCCTGTCGGTCGCGATCCTCGACACGCAGTTCTCGTCGGTCGCCGCCCTCGACGTCGGCCCCCGCACGATCTACTTCTTCGCCGCCGTCGCGAGCGGCATCGTGATCGCCGGCATCGGCTCGTGGGCGCTGCAACGGGCGCTGGCGGCCACCGGCGTGCTCAGCCGCTTCGCGTCGGGCCGCGACCGCCGCCGCGCGGCCGCGTAGCTCCGGATGACCGGGGCGGCGCTCCGAGCCGCCGTCGCGACCGAGAAGGGCCGCGAGGGCGAGCCGGGTGCGAGCGGCGAGCGGCGCTCGGGCGGCCACGGCTCGGCCGCCGGCGTCTCCGCGCGCGGCTGGGGCTGGCGTCACGCGGGCCGCGACGACTGGGCAGCGCGCGGCCTCGACCTCGAGATCTCGCCCGGCGAGCGCGTGCTGCTGCTGGGCGCGAGCGGCTCGGGCAAGTCGACGCTGATGGCGGGCATGGCCGGCGTGCTCGGCGGCGACGAGGACGGCGAGGCCGAGGGCGAGCTGCTCGTCGGTGGCGAGCCGGCGGCGCTCGCGCGGGGCCGCGCGGGCCTGGTGCTTCAGGACCCGGACGCCCAGGTCGTGCTCTCGCGCGTCGGAGACGACGTCGCCTTCGGCTGCGAGAACCTCGGTGTCGAGCGCGATGAGATCTGGCGGAGGGTGCCCGAGGCGCTCACCGCCGTCGGGCTCGGCGCGACCGCGGGGGGCCATGGCCTCGCTCTCGACCGATCGACCTCCGAGCTCTCGGGCGGGCAGAAGCAGAGGCTCGCGCTCGCCGGTGCGATCGCGATGCGCCCCGGGCTCCTCCTGCTCGACGAGCCGACCGCCCAGCTCGACCCCGCCGGCGTCGTCGAGGTGCGCGATGCCGTGCTGTCGGCGGTCGCCGCCACGGGCGCGACGCTCGTCGTCGTCGAGCACCGCCTCGACGCGTGGGCAGACCACATCGACCGCGTGATCGTGCTCGGCGCCGCCGGGCTCATCGCTGACGGCACCCCTGATGCTGTCTTCCGCGGCTTCGCGGCCGAGCTGGCCGACGCCGGGGTGTGGGTGCCGACGGGGTACGCGGCGGGCTCAGAGCCCGCCGCCCGTTCGGAGGACCGGGCGACCCCCGACGCCCCCGACCTCCTGACGGCGACGGACCTCGCCGTCGCGCGCGGCGACCGCGTCGTCGCCGGGGGCCTCGACGTGCCCGTGCGGCCGGGGCGCGCGCTCGCGATCACGGGGCCGAACGGGGCGGGGAAGTCCACGCTCGCGCTCGCCCTCGCGGGTCTCGTGCCCCCGGCATCCGGAGCGTACGCCGCGTCGGAGGGGATCGTCGGCGCGATGCCGACCCGCACCCGGTGGTGGCGGAGACAGCGCAGCACGGCGAGCCCGGCGGAATGGACCTCGCGCGAGCTGCTGACCCGCATCGGCGCCGTGTTCCAGTCGCCCGAGCACCAGCTCATCGCCGCGACGGTGCGCGCCGAGCTCGAGGTCGGGCCGCGCGCGCTGAAGCTCACTGCGGCGGAGACCGCCGCGCGCGTCGACCCGCTGCTCGACCGGCTGCGTCTGCGGCACCTCGAGCACGCGAACCCGTTCACGCTGTCGGGGGGCGAGAAGCGGCGCCTCACGGTCGCGGCGGCGCTCGCCACGAGGCCCCGCGTGCTCGTGCTCGACGAGCCGACATTCGGGCAGGATGCGCGCACGTGGCGCGAACTCGTCGACATGCTCGCCGCGCTCCGCGACGATGGCACGGCCCTCGTGCTCGTCACGCACGACGAGCCCCTCGTCGCGGCACTCGCCGACGACGTGCTGCGGCTGCCCGCGCCGAGTGCCGCGGAATCGGACGGGGGCGGTGCGCGATGAGCCTCGTCACGATCGACGCGCGGCACTCGCCGCTGGCGCGCAACAACGCGCTCGCGAAGTTCGGAGCCGTGCTGCTCATGGGCATCGCGCTGATGCTCTCGATCGACCCCGTCTCGGCCGGCGTCTGCCTCGCGCTGACCCTGGTGCTGCTGCCGTTCGCGCGGCTGAACGCCCGGGAGCTGTGGCGGCGGTCGTGGCCGATCGGGGCGGCGGCGCTCGTCGCGGCGGTCGCGACGGTGCTCTACGGGCAGGAGGCCGGGCAGGTGTACGCCGAGTGGGGCCTGCTGCGCATCAGCGACGGCTCGATCTCGCTCGCCCTGGCCATCCTGCTGCGCGTGATGGCGATCGCGCTGCCCGCGGTCGTGCTGATGTCGACGACTGACCCGACCGACCTCGCCGACGCCTTCGCGCAGATCCTGCGGCTGCCCGCCCGCTTCGTGCTCGGCGCGCTCGCGGGCCTGCGCCTGGTCGGGCTGCTGATCGCCGACTGGCGCGAGCTCGCCCTCGCGCGGCGGGCGAGGGGCGTCGCCGACCGCGGGCGGATGCGGAGGTTCCTCGGCATGGCGTTCTCGCTGTTCGTGCTGGCGATCCGCCGCGGCACGCATCTCGCGACCGCCATGGAGGCCCGCGGCTTCGGCGCGGGCGGCCCCCGCACCTGGGCGCGCCCGTCGCGCCTGCACGGCCGCGATGCCGGCCTGCTCCTGCTGGCCGCGGCGATCGCGGGCGCCAGCATTGCGGCCGCCGTCGCGGCGGGCAGCTGGACGTTCATCCTCAGCCTCTGACGGGCGACCGCCGACACAACGCAGTCGATTCCGCCGTCCGCTGGTCGTCTGCCGCGGAACCGCCCCGCACCTCAGCCGCGGTGACTGCGTTCGGTGTCGCGTCGGCAGTCCGATCGTGCCGCGGAGAACACGCCCGAACCGTGCACAACGCAGTCAGATCTCGCGTGCGCGGGCCGTGAACCGCCGCGGAGCGGCTCACGGCCGATTTCGTGACTGTGTTGTGCGCGGCGTCAGCCGCGCGGCACGTCCACGACCCGCACCTCGCCGGTCTCGGGCGCGACGGATCCGGCCGACCACGCCGCGACGTCGTCCCGCAGCGCGTCGAGCGCGTCGTCGGGGGCCCACACGCTCAGCCGGGCGGTCGCGCCGTACTCCGGGTCGCCGAGCACGGCGTCGTTCGCGTCGGCCCAGGCGCGCAGCTGGTTGTCGAAGCGGCCGGCATCGGCGTGCGGAACGTCGAGCGAGATCCGGGTGAGCGCGCGGCGGTCGACGAGCGCTGCGGCGTCGAGCGCGTCGGAGACCGCCTGCCCGTACGCGCGCACGAGGCCGCCCGCGCCCAGCTTGACGCCCCCGAAGTAGCGCGTCACGACCGCGACGACGTCGGTCACGCCGCGCCGGCGGAGCACCTCGAGCATCGGCACGCCAGCGGTGCCCGACGGTTCGCCGTCATCGGACGAGCGCGCCTGGTCGCCCGTGAGCCCCGTCACCATCGCGACGCAGTTGTGCCGCGCGTCCCAGAACTCCTTGCGGACCGCGGCGATCGCCGTATCGGCGTCCGCGACCGACGCCACGGGGATCAGGTGCGCGATGAACCGCGACTTCTTGATCTCGAGCTCGACGTCGACGCGCGCCGCGATCGTTGCGGGGTACGTCGTACTCATCTCCCGAGCGTATCCGGCCGGTAGCGTGTCGATATGACCGCACCGGATGTCGACGTCGCCGCCCTCGCGCTGAACGTCGCGATCCCCGAGCACCTCCGCTGGACCGGCGAGCGCCGCGGCGAGGAGTTCGAACTGCAGTCGATCACGGTGCGCCTGCTGCCCGACGGTTCGCTCGCCGCCAAGGCCTACGGCCGCCCCGTCGGCGGCGGGCGCGGCGGCTACGTGTCATTCGCGGTGCGGCGCAGCCCCGAGATCGATGCGCTGATCGCCGCGGCCGCCGATGAGGCGGGCCGCCGCTGGGCGGCCCACGGAGGGCTGTAGGCGCGGCCGTCCCGTGCTCTCCCTGACTCCGGACATAGGAGTCGTCGTCCGCCGAGACGATCTGCGGTACAGGAACCGCGCTGCGCCGCTACCCTGGCGCCATGGACAACCTCACGCGCGAAGACGCGCTGCGGCTCCGCCGCGCCTCGCACCTGCTCGGCGGCTCGGAGCTGACGCCCGCCGAAGTCGTCGACAGGGCGATCGCGCTGCAGGGGCAGGACCTGCCGGCCGTGCTCCGCGCGATCGCGATGCGGTCGGCGCCCGGCACGACGGTCGCCGACGTGCGGGCCGCGTTCGACCGCGGCGAGCTCGTGCGCTCCTGGCCCGTGCGCGGCACGCTCTTCGCCACGACGCCCGCGCACCTGCGCGCGCTGCTGTCGCTGACGAGCGAGCGCCTCCACAGAGCGACGGTGAAGCGCCGCGCCGCACTCGAGCTCGACGACGCGACGATCACGGCGGCGCGCGACATCGGGCTCCGGATGATGGCGAGCCCCGGGGAAGGGCCGACGCGCGCCGAACTGCTCGAGGCGTGGGAGGACGCCGGCATCTCGGCGGCGGGCGGCCGCGGCTATCACCTGATCGTCCACAACGCGATCGGCGGGGCCTGGCACTGGGGCCGGTTCCGCGGCGAGGAGCAGGAGCTCGTCGCGACACCGAGCGGCGAGGTGCCGGATGACCCGCTGCCCGGCATCGTGCGCGGCCTCGTCGCGGCGCGCGGGCCCGTGACCGACGCCGATCTCGCGTGGTGGCTGAAGCTCCCGAAGGGCCAGGTGCGCGCCGCGCTCGCCGGGGCCGGCGTCACCGAGGTCGCGGTCGATGGCGCGAAGGCCTTCGTCGTCGCCGACGCGGTCGCCGGCGTGCGCGAACCGGATGGCCCTGACGCCCCCATCGACCTGGTGCCGGGCTTCGACGAGTGGATCCTCGGCTACGAGGACCGCTCGCTGGTCGCCTCACCCGAGATGCAGGCCGCCCTCGTGCCGGGGAACAACGGCGTCTTCAAGCCGGCCGTGCTCCTCGACGGCACGGTCGTCGGCACGTGGCAGGGCCTGTCGAAGACGCGGCGCGAGTCGAGCCACGAGCTGTTCGAGAAGGTTCGAGCGGCCGACCGCCGCCGCATCGACGCGGCGCTCGCCGCCTGGCCGCTGGCGTAGCACCGTTCGGCGTCTCCGAGCCCCCCGTTCCAGCGACGCGGGCCGCCCTCCCCGCATCCGGCGATCGACCTGCGCCAGCGGAGCGGCGCGGCGGCGACCGAGACAGCGCCTGCGTCAGCGCACGCGCGTCATGCGATCGCGGCGAGCTCTTCCTCGGTCGCGGGCGCGTTCACGCACACCGTCGTCGCGAGGCCGCCGAAGCGCTCCTCGAGCCGGTTCCGGATGTCCTCCGGACGGCCGGCAACGCTGAATGCGTCGAGCATGTCGTCCGTCACCTCGGCACCCATCTGCGCCCACTCGCCGCGGCGGCTCGCGGCGTGCAGGCGGTCGGCCGCCTCCTCCCAGCCGTGGTGCTCCATCACGGCGCGGTAGGAAGGTGTCGAGCCGTAGAACGCGATCTGCTCGCGCACGTGGCGCTCCTGCACCGCGCGGGAGGCCTCGTCGGCCGCCGCGATCACGAACGGCTGCAGGACGACATCCGGCCTCTCGCGCCCCGCGGATTCGGCGCCGGCGGCCAGGCGCGGCAGCGACACATCGGAGAGGTAGTCGCGCGTCGTGAACGCGTGCGCGACGAAGCCGTCGGCGGCCTCGCCGGCGAGCTTCGTCATGGCGGGGCCGACGGCCGCCAGCCAGATGTCGGGCGAGCCGAACGGGTTCGGGCCGGGGTCGAAGAACGGCGTCATGAGGGTGTGCGTGTAGTGCTCGCCGCGGAACGCGAGCCTCTCGCCCGTCTCCCATGAACGCCAGATCGCGCGGATGGCCGCGATGAACTCGCGCATGCGGGGCGCCGGCGCCGACCACGGCATCGAGAAGCGCTTCTCGATGTGCGCCTGCACCTGCGAGCCGAGCCCGAGCGCGAAGCGCCCGCGCGTCGCGAGCTGCACGTCGTTCGCGGCCTGCGCCAGCGACATCGGGCTGCGGGCGAAGGCGACCGCGATCGCGGTCGAGAGGCGCACGCGCTCGGTCGCCGCGCCGGCGACGGCACACCCGATGAGCGGGTCGTGCTTGGTCTCGGCGGCCTGCACGCCGTCGTACCCGTACTCCTCGGCGAAGCGGGCGGCGGCCGTCAGGCCCTCGGGAGAGGCGTCGCGGGCGCCGAGTTCGATCCGGAATGTGGTGGCATCTTCGCGCATGCTCACAATCCTTCCCCGGGCACCCCGGATGGCGGGGAATCGTTTGTAGGATCCCCACCGCGATCGCCCCGTTCGAGGGGCCGCGATGAGGAGCCATCGGGCGCGGGCTTGCCCCATGGGCCGGTGCGACTGGCATGCTGTTGCGCAGCGGTGGTTGGGGGACCACCGGACGGGCCGCACCCGAACGCGGCTCGCGGGAGGTGGGCGGCGACGCCCATCCCTTGAAGGATCTGGCGCCGCAGGGCGCGGATGGGGGAGAGATGAACGACATACGGGGCCGCACGACGGCCAGGCTCGCGGGAGCGGGCGACGAACTCAAGGCACGGGGGCCGCTGCAGGTGTCGGCACAGCGGCTCTCCGACGGGGTCTACCGACAACTGATCGACGACATCCGGACGGGGGAGCTGGGGCCGGGCGATGCCGTGCGCGATCGCGACATCGCCGAGCGCCTCGGCGTGTCCCGCACGCCCGTGCGGGAGGCGATCCTGCATCTTGAGCGCTCCGGCCTCCTCGATGTGTGGCCGGGTCGCCAGACGCGGGTGCGCCGCCTGGGCGACGACGAGAGCGAACGCCTGCGCCAGTACTTCGGCGAGGTGTGCGCCCTGCACATCCGCTTCGGCCTGGAGTACGCCCAGGCCGAGCAGGCCGATTTCTCGGCCGTCGATGAGGCCGCCGTCGAGCTCGCTCACGCGCTGAAGGCGGAGTGGCGCCAGCGCTTCGTCGCGCTCATGGACGCCGTCGCGGCGGGCGAGGACGTGGCCCGCGGTCGGCTTCTCGCCGACCAGCTGCCGCTCATGAGCATCGTGCTGCGCTCGCTGCCAGAGCCGGTGGGAGGGTGGACGGACCTGTCCGAACGGCTCAGCATCTCCGTGCAGCAGCGGCGCGGAGCCGAGGCCGCGGCACTCGTGCGCGCGCTGTTCGGGCTCGAGTAGCGGGCGGCGGTCCCGGTCGCCCCGAATGCGGGAATGCCCGGCGGAACCGATGTTCCGCCGGGCATTCCCCGTTGCCGTCCGCTCAGCCGCAGGTGTCGGCGAGCTGGCTCGACGCCGTGGTGAGGTCCTCGCTGGCCGAGGTCATCTTCTCGGTCAGCTCGCCCGCTGCCGTGGTGGCCGCCTCGGGATCCGACATGTCGAGCTCCCCGAACTCGGCGAGCACGTCGGCCAGGCCCTGGTAAGCGGTCGCGAAGTCGCCGAAGGCGCCGCTGACCTCTTCGTTGGTGATGTCCTCGCTGATCGCGGTGATCTCGTCGCTCGTGTCCTGGATCAGGCCGTTGAGCTCCTCGGCGTCGCCCGACACGGCGGCCGTGGTGGCCTCCGTGATGTCGGACTCGATCTGGGTCATGCCGTCCTGGGCGACCTGGCACGCGTCCGCGACGCTCTGGCCGCCGGCGCCGCCGGCGCCGCATGCGGTGAGGGCCGCGGGAACGAGTGCGAGTGCGCCGATCGCGAAGACGGCCCGGCTGCGGCGAAGGGTTGCCATGTGAACTCCTGGGAGTCAGGTGGGGAAGCAGGAAGGATCCGGCCGCGTCCCCCCGTGAACCGCCGCCGGATGCACTCAGCCTACTCATAACCGCACGGAAGACCCCAGGGGAGAACTGCCCGTTCGGCTGAGCGTGTCGGGATCCGGAGCCGCGGTATACCCGTAGGCCTCCCAGGGCCTGCCGCGTACCCTTTTCCTATGACTGATTCCGAGCGCTCCGCGCGCCCCGCCGCCGAGACCGCCGGTGCCGTGCGCCAGGTGCGCCCGAAGGCCGAGGGGTGGAAGCAGGCGAAGGACGCCGAGGGGCGCCCGCTGCTCCAGTTCGCGAGCCCCAAGCGGGGCAAGCCGCCCGTGCACCTCGCCGACCTGACGCCGGATGCGCGGGTCGAGAAGGTCAAGGAGCTCGGCATGCCGGGGTTCCGCGCCAAGCAGCTCGGCACGCACTACTTCCAGCACTGCACGTCCGACCCGGAGCGCATGACCGACCTCCCCGCGGAAGGTCGCGAGGAGCTCGTCGCCGGCCTGCTGCCGAACCTGCTCACCGAGGTCCGGCGCCTGCAGACCGATGACGGCGACACGATCAAGTTCCTGTGGAAGCTGCACGACGGCGCGCTCGTCGAGTCGGTGCTGATGCGCTACCCCGGTCGGATCACGCTGTGCGTGTCGAGCCAGGCCGGCTGCGGCATGAACTGCCCGTTCTGCGCCACTGGTCAGAACGGCCTCACCCGCAACATGTCGGCGGCCGAGATCGTCGAGCAGGTCGTGCGCGCGAACGCGCTCATCCGCGAAGGCCATCTCGGCGAGGCGGAGCACGACGACGAGCGCGTGACGAACATCGTCTTCATGGGAATGGGCGAGCCGCTGGCGAACTACGCCCGCGTCATGCACGCCATTCGGGTGATGACCGACAAGAAGGCGGGCATGGGCATGAGCGCCCGCGGCATCACGGTCTCGACGGTCGGCCTCGCGCCGGCCATCCGGAAGCTCACCGACGAGGAGATCCCCGTCACTTTCGCGCTGTCGCTGCATGCGCCGGACGACGAGCTGCGCGACGAGATGATCCCCGTCAACTCGCGGTGGAAGGTCGACGAGGTGCTCGACGCCGCGCGCGCCTACTTCGACCGCACGGGTCGCCGCGTCTCGATCGAGTACGCGCTGATCCGCGACATGAACGACCACCCGTGGCGCGCGAGCCTCCTGGCCGACAAGCTGAACGAGCGCGGACGCGGCTGGGTGCACGTCAACCCGATTCCGCTGAACCCGACGCCCGGTTCGGTGTGGGACGCCTCGCCGAAGAGCGCGCAGCTGGAGTTCGTGCGGATCCTGAACGACGCGGGCATCCCCACGACGATCCGGGACACGCGCGGCAAGGAGATCGACGGGGCGTGCGGCCAGCTGGTCGTCACGGAAGAGGACGAGCGCGCCGCGACCGCCGCGGCCTGACTCCCCTGCGGAACGCCGCCGCGGTGCCCGTTGACCGGAATGTCAGAGGCCCGTGGGAGCCTGCCGGCATGACGGATCAGGACCTTCGCCGGGCACAGGTCGAGTGGGCCCACGAGTACAACGGGTACGACAGGTTCGTGCACCTCGAGCGCTTCCGCGAGCTGCTCGCGCCCGCCGACGAGGAGTACAGCCGCACGGGCCGGGTGCCCGAGTGGTGCGGCGTCGACTACCTGAAGGCGTGGGCGTTCATCATCGTGCGCGCCGACCGGCACGCGGGCGGGCGCATGTTCGACAGCGAGAACGAAGACCTCGTGCTGTGGGACGCGATCCTGCACGCGATCCACGAGCACCCGGCGGCGACGCCCGCCGATCGTCCGCCGCTCGTGCCGGGCAGCCGCGACGACGCGCGCCTCGCCGACCAGCGCTGCGCGTTCTGAGCGGAGCCCCGTCGCGCGGAGCTGTCGACGCCTGCCCGGCGCACGCCGCGGCATCCCTCACCACGTTCTGCGCAGTCCGCTGACGCCGACCTCCCCCAGGTGGAAGCCGTCGCGACCGTCGGTTGCGGGGGCGTGAAGGGCCAGCGGGATCGGCCCGACGCCGACTCGGCGCAGCCCCACTTCGATCTCGGTGACGGCGTCGACGCCGCTCCAGCCGTCGAGATCCACCGCGACGCGGCTCCAGCTCGCCGGCCATGCCCGCGCGGTGCCGGTCCGCTCGCTGCCATCGGCCGACCGCACGATGAGCAGGAGGTGGCATGTCGTCTCCGGCCGCGCCAAGCACAGATCCAGAGACGCATACGCGAAGCGAGCCCCTCGCAGATCGAGCGGCTGCTCGGGGCGCAGCACGACCGTGGGGGAAGCGGCGGGGGTGCCCGCCCTGACCTCGACCACGGGGCCGGGCGGCTGCGCGTGCGGAACCGGCGTGCAGTCGAGGCGCTCCCGATCCGTGGCGGCGGGTTCGCCCGCGCCCGGCGACAGCGACGCCGCGCTCATGCGGAACGGCGGTCGATCCACGTCCGCGGCGACGGGCGCGAGCGGAGGCGCCTGCCATGGCACGGGCGCGGCGACGGGCGGAGGGCTGCCCGCGCGCTCCGCGGGGTCGGAACCCGCGGAGCGCAGGCGGCACTCGAATCGGTGGGCGCCCGCCGTGAGCCGAACGGAACGGCCGTCGGGGAGGCGGAGCCGCCCCGACGTTCCCCCGGGAACCGTTGTGGACACGGTCATGAGGTCACCGGCTCGGGCGACGGCGATGCTGAGGTCGCCGCGAGGGAGCGGCGTCGTGACGGCGAGCCGCTCCATTCCCCCGATGAGGACCGGTTCGAGGTCGAAGCTCCGGTATCCCGGCGACGTCGGCCGCAGGCCGAGCACGCCCTCCCACACCCAACCGGCGAACGGCCCGCCGAGCCCGACGTGGTCGAGGGAGCCGGTTCCGACGTTCTCCGGATCGATCCACCACGACTCCCAGAACGTGCCGGGGCCGGTCGCGAGCATGGCGCCCACCCCTGGTTCGGCTGGTTGGCTCACGACGTCCAGCAGTGTTCGGTGCTCGCCCGCTGCGCTCAGGGTGCGGACGATCGCCCGGACAGTGGCGAAGCCACCGCTCACGCGGGAGCCTCGGGCGCGAATGTCGCCGACGATGCGCCGCACGGCCAGCGGTGCCTCGGCCTCGGTGAGCACGCCCGCTTCGAGCGCGACCGCATACGAGCCCTGCGAGCCGTTGGCGACGACGCCCCTGTCGGAGTCGACGAACGCGGCTCGCGCCGCCGTGCGCAGCGCGGCCGCTTGGGAGACCCTGCGGCGCGCCTCGGAAGCCGTGCCGAGCGCCGTCTCCAGGGCGGCGAGGGTCTCGAGGCAGTCGATCACCGCCGCGGTGTGCAGCAGCTGCGCGGGGGTCTGCTCCAGTGCCAACCAGTCCTGCCCATGGCTGACGGGAGCCTCGCCGACGATCCCCTGCTCGTCGCGGCCCGACCACTGGAAATCGGCCCAGCGCCTCAGCGCCGGCAGGGCCGAGTCCACGAGCTCCGCGTCGCCGTAGTGCATCCAGTGCCCGTGCAGCAGGCGATGCAGCGCCGCACCCCACACCGGATCCGCGCGGAACTTGTCGGCGCGGACGTCCGGTGCCACCGAGGGGAGCTCCCCCGACGGTCGGATGCTGGTGACGAGGTCCTGGATCCACTTGCGCAGGAACGTCTCGCTGCGGAACGCCGCGAGCGCGTACTCGGCGACCGAAGCCGCGTCCCCCGTCCACGCCGCCTGCTCGCGGGTCGGGCAATCCTCCGGAACGCCGTGCACGTTGTTCAGGAAGGTGCGCTCCGCCCGGGCCAGGAGTTCCGTGATCACACGGGAGTCGGTGTCGATGCGTCCGGCGGCGCGCACGTCGCTGTGCATCAGGTCGGCCTCGGCCACCACCTCGAGGGTCGCGGGGAGCCCCGTCGCTTCGACGTACCGGAACCCGTAGTACGCGAACCACGGCTCGATCGTCGTGGCACGGCCGTCGCTGACCCACTCCAGCACCTGGCGGGGGCGGTCCCGATCCTGCGGCATGCTGAGGTTCGTCGTATCGAGCCGGCGCTCGCGATCGAGGTGCTCGCCGTGCGTCAGACGGACCGTCGTGCCCTCCGGGAGGGGATGAGGAAGGGCTATGCGCGCCCTCCCCGCGATATTCGTACCGGCGTCGAAGACCCGGACGCCGGGGCCGCGCGCGAGCTCGCGGAGCCCGCGCGTCGCGATGCGCCGGATCGGCGGCGCAGGGTCAGGGCCGATGCTGCTCGGCAGCGGGAACGAAGGATGCGGATCCTCGACGAGCCCTGGTGAGCCACCGGTCGCGGAACCGTCCACCCGGGGCTCGTGCCTCTCGAGGTAGAACGGCTCGTCGACCGTGATCGCGCTCCGCAGCAGCGGTGATGCCTCGTCAGGGGCGACGCGGACGAGGCCGTCGGCATCGTCGCGCACGACGAGCTCGACCAGTACGCGCGGCTGTTCCCCCGTGCGCGTCCACTCCCCGGTTCCGACGGTGATGTCGAGGGTCGTCGCCTCTCCGGCGACGAGGTCGGTCACGTCGTAGCAGCGGTACAGGGCGCGCACGGTGTCGGTGCGGCTGGGGTCGAGGTGCGACGCGTTCACCACGCGGCCCCCGATGCTCACGCGGACGAGCCCCTGAGCGGTCAGCATCAGCCAGGCGCGCCGCACTCCGTCGATGCGGGGGACCCGCCGCCTGATCGTCGACCCCGCGGGTGCCGTCAGCCACGACGCCGTCCAGTCCTCGCCGGTGAATGCGGCCGTGTCGAGAAGCGACGTCGTCCGGCGCGCGCCCGCGGTGAGGGGCTGCACGCTCCACTGGTAGCGGGAGAACGGGGCGAGCGGCCGTCGGACTGTCGCCTCGGGGGCGGCCCCGCGGGGCAGGCGGATCTCGTCGTGCAGGTCGCCGGACTCGTCGTGAACGCGCACGATCGTCGCCGGGGTGACGTCGAGCCCCGGTTCGACGGGCCAGGTCAGCCGCGGTGTCGGACTCAGCGCGACGGAGAGCGCTCGCGGCGCGCCGTCGGCGGCACGGGCCTCCGCAGTCTGTCTCGAGGGATGTGGCGACGGCTGCGTCGCCGTGCGTGCTTCGACAAGATCGGTCATGGTCGGTAAATGGTTTCACTTCTGGTGAGCCCGCGCAACTGGCGAGTGAGCTACGCCTCACCAAAGTCAACGGAAATTGCGTCTTGACAGGAGGGCTGGGTCTCGGTCAAGATCGGTAAATCGATTCATTCAACGGGTCGAGCATCATCGATGAGGAGGATGTATGTCCATGACGGACGAGAGGCCAGCGGTCGATCAGGCGGCGATCGTGCCTGGCGCGCCGGCGCCCCCGGTGCGCCGCCGGCGCGGCTCCCGCCGGCTGACCGGCGTCTACATCGCGCTCGTGCCCATCTTCCTGATCCTCGGCGCATTCCAGTACTACCCGGCGCTGAGCGGCATCTTCCACTCGTTCTTCGACTGGAGGCCCGCCGCGGAGTCGACGATGATCGGCTGGGACAACTACGCGAAGATGTTCGCCGACACGATCTGGTGGGACTCGTTCCGCAACCTCGGCCTGATCTTCGTCTTCCAGGTCGTCACCTGGGCGATCCCCCTCTTCGCCGCCGAGCTGCTCGTCTCGCTCCGCGGGCGTCGGGCCGCCTTCGTGTACCGCACACTGCTCATCGTGCCGATGGCGTTCCCCGGCGTGGTGACGGCCCTCGTGTGGCAGTTCTTCTACCACCCGAACAACGGCGTGATCAATCGCACTCTCGAAGCCATGGGGCTGGGTGCGCTCGCGCAGAACTGGGTGGGCGACCCCGACATCGCCATGCTCGCGCTGCTCTTCGTCGGCTTCCCGTTCATCGCGGGGCTCCCGTTCCTGATCTTCTACTCGACGCTGCAGAACATTCCGTCGGAGGTGCTCGAGGCGGCGGCGCTCGACGGCGTCGGTCGCTTCGCGCGGGTGTGGCGGATCGACCTGCCGATGATGGTCAGCCAGATCAAGATCCTGTTCTTCCTCGCGATCGTCGGCACGCTGCAGTACGGCTTCACGGCGTACGTGGTGACGGGCGGCGGGCCGGACAACGCCACCGTCGTCCCGATCCTCCGCATCATCAACGTGGCCTATCAGGGCCAGGACTGGGGCTACGCGGCCGCGCTGTCCACGACCCTCTTCGCGATCACGCTCGTCTTCAGCTGCATCGTCGTCTTCGCCCGCCGCCGCACGCCGGCCGAGGGCTGAGAAAGGACTCAGGATGACCACTCTCACGACTCCGACAGCGGCAGCCGTCCGTGCGGTGCGCAGGCGCCCCCGCCGGCAGTACGGCGTCCACGCCGGCCTGATCGCACTCGTCGCGGTGAGCCTTGCGCCGTACCTGTTCATGGTGGTGACCTCGTTCAAGGACAACGAGCAGTACTACGAGAACTTCTGGGCCCCGGCGCTTCCCTTCCACTGGGAGAACTACGCCACGGCGTGGCATCAGGTGCAGCCGTACCTGATCGCCTCTCTCATCGTGGCCGCGGCCTCCGTCGTGGGCATCGTCGCGGTCTCGCTCGTGGCAGCCTTCGTCTTCGCACGCTTCCGGTTCCCCGGCAGGAACACGCTGTTCGTGCTCATCGCGGCGCTGATGATGGTGCCGTCGATCGCGAGCCTCATCCCGCTGTTCGTGATGATGCGCAACATGGGCATGCTCAACACGTACTGGGTTCTGATCATCCCGCACATCGCGACGGGCGCCGTGCTCGGCACGATCCTGATGCGCACCTTCATCGCGGGGATCCCGCAGACGATGTTCGACGCGGCGCAGCTCGACGGGGCATCCACGCCCCGGATCTTCCTGTCGATCATGATGCCGCTGTCTCTGCCGGTCATCGGCACGGTGGCGCTGGTCACGGTGCAGAGCGTGTGGAACGACTTCTTCTGGCCGCTTCTGACGATCACGGACAACACGCTGCGCACCGTCTCGGTCGGCCTGCTGTTCTTCCAAGGGCAGAGCGGCACGGCGTACGGCCCGCTGTTCGCGGGGTATCTGGTGGCGAGCATTCCGCTGCTGGTGCTGTTCGTCGTCTTCTCCAAGTACTTCCTCGCCGGCATCCAGGGCGGGGTTGCGGGCGCGCACTGACGCGCACCAGGACCCAGAACCCATACCTCACCAGCACACACGACAAAGGAGACGATCGATGAGGACTCGTCACTACCGCTCAGCGGCGGCGATCGCGGCGGCAACGACCATCGCACTGGCCACGGCCGGATGCGGCGGAGGAGGAGGTGCGGGAGCGGAGGGGAAGACCACCATCACGCTCGCCGGACCGAACCAATGGAACAGTCAGGCGGATTCCTTCGGGCCCGCCTGGGAGAGCATGATCGAACGCTTCGAGGAGGCGGAGCCGGGCATCGACGTCGAGACCACGGTCCTTCCGATCTCGAGCTTCGCCGATACGCTGTCGACCCAGCTCGCCGCCGGCACCGCGCCGGAGCTGATCTTCGGCCAGACACCGCACAACCCCGATCAGGTCACGCCGCTCACGGAGTATCTCGAGGCGCCGAACCCGTACGTCGAAGGCAACGAGCGCTGGCTCGACATGTTCGACGAGAACTATTACGGCGACGCGCAGCGCAACGGCAGCGGCGATCTCGAATCGGTACCGCTCAACCTCGTCATCGCCGGAATCTTCTACAACGAGGATGCCTTCGCCGAGGCAGGAGTCGACGGCGACGTCGAGACCTTCGAGGACCTCATCGGCGCCTGCAACAAGCTCTCCGATGCCGGGTACACCCCGATGGCGATGGACAGCGGGTCTCTCGGCGCCGGATGGATCAGCGAGACCATCTACGCGATGCTGCTCGACAAGTACGTGGCCGAATGGGACCAGTACGCGGCCGACGGCACGGAGGGCACGGCCGGATCCGTGACGTGGAAGAGCCTGTCGAAGGCGATCCTCACGGGTGAGCTGGACGCGACCGAGACGCCGGAGGTCGCCGAGTCGCTGCGGCTGACGAAGGAGGTCTACGACGCGTGCGCGACTCCGAACTGGTCGGGCATCCCCCCGACGTCGACGTTCGTCGGCGGTGACGAGTTCCTGGCGGGCGACGCGGCCATGGCCTGGGGCACGAACTTCAACACCGGCACGCTCGCGGACGTGGACTGGGAGTGGTCGAGCTTCGGCTTCCCGACGATCACGACCGAGACCACCCCGCTGTCGAGCGGCGCGACGGCGAAGTTCGGTGCCGCGGCCGGCGGCACGAACTACATGATCCCCGCGACCGTGACGGGCGACCAGCTCGACGCCGCCGTGAAGTTCCTCCAGTTCGCCACGAGCCCGGACGGAGGGCAGGCGTGGCTCGACGAGACGGGCGGCATCCCGGCGACCGTCGACGCGAAGCCCGCCCCGGGTGTCGAGGACCTCATGGCGGGGGACTGGGCGCTTGCGAAGTCGATGAACCTGAGCGGGCGCTCGATGGCGAACGCCGGGAAGAACATCCTCGACGGATACCTCCTGGAGACGAAGACCCTCGACGAACAGCTCGACGCGCTCGAGGGCGAGTGGACGACGTGGGCGCAGGAGACGGCGGAGAAGTCCGGCTGGAGCGAGGACTGGGCCACGCAGTGACCACGGGGCGGGGCCGGCTCCCGCCGGCCCCGACCCTTCCGAACGACGCACGTTGACACTCGAAGAAGAGGACTACGACCATGTCGGAACGACGACGCCGCCTGCTCGGCGCTGCGACCGCGACCGTGACGATCGCGGCGCTCGCCGGCTTCGCCGGTGCGCCGGCGCAAGCGGACGACGGCAGGAACTACTACGTCTCGGGCGCCGGTGACCCGGCCTGCTCCGATGCGGGGCCGGGAACGGACCCTGACCTGCCCTGGTGCGGATTCGGCCCCGTCGCGGGGCTCGAGCTCGGCCCCGGCGACAGCCTGCTGCTGGCCCGCGGCGCCGCATTCGACGAGCAGCTCGTCGTGAATGCCCCACGGGGCGCGGAGGGCGATCCCGCCCGCATCGGGTCGTACGGCGAGGGCGCCGCCCCGACGTTCGTCGACAACGGCAGCAACGCCGCCGTCGTCGTGAAGAACGCCGATCACACCGTCATCTCCGATCTGGACATCGGCGGGACAGATCCTGGCCACGGCCGGGGCGTGTTCCACTACGGGATGCGCCTGGACTACTCGTCGACCGGTCACGAAGGGCTGACGGTCGAGAACGTATCGGTGAGCGACAGCCGCGTCGCCGGGATGTTCATCCGGAACACCGGTGAGCTGACCCTCGCCGACACCGCGGTGTCCGGCGTCACTCTGCGCGACATCGACACGTCCCACAACGCGCACGGGATCGTGTTCGCGAACCAGGGCAAGGTGACCGACGCCAGCGGCGGCGGGACGCTGGAGACCACGGCGAACCGCGTGTTCCGCGACGTGCTGGTCGAGGGCCTGCGGCAGAAGGACGACGACAACAACAACCCGCACCCCGACGACGTCCCTTCGCAGATCGATTCCGGATGCCCCGACAGCCTCGCCATCTCCTCCGCGTCGGATGTGATGGTGCGGGATTCGACGTTCGACGGCTCGGCGGGCTGCCGCACCGACTACGGCACGGCAGCGCTCTACCTGGGCAGCGTTCGCGACGTCGTGGTCGCCAACAACGTCTTCGTGAACACCCCGAACACGCAGAACCCCGACATGGTCGCGATCGACCATGAGGCCCGCACGCACAACGTGCGGATCGCGGGCAACTACTTCGCCGACAACTACGGCGGCGGGATCGAGTACCTCGCCATCCACGGCGCGAACGACTATTCGACGGACAACGAGATCCGGGCGAACACCTTCCTGCGCAACGGGTACCACAGCTACATCCCGTACCCGGGAGGCGGTTCGGTGTCGCAGGTCGGGAGCGGCCCCGCACCCGAGGCCGTGATCGCCGACAACTTCGCGTTCGAGCCGAACGGCTTCCTCACCGCTCACATCGGCGGCACGACGGCGGGCCTGACGAACGAGCGCAATCTCCAGCTCGAACAGGATTGGATCAGCCATTCCTCCGTCGACCTCGGAGCCGACGACAGCGCCTGGTCCCATCAGCGGAGGGTCGCCGGTTCCTGGCGCTCCCTCGCGAACGGTGCGGGCGCGGCATCCGGCGCGGCCACCCCATTCGAGCTCACCGCGGGCAGCGAGGCAGACGTCGCCCTCGGCTGGACGGCGCCGCGCGACGGCGTGATCTCGGTGCGCGGATACCCGATCGCGGCAGAGGGCACGGCGTCGGTGAGCGTCACGATCGACGGCAGGGCGGTCGCGGATGCGACGGTGGACGAGCTCGGGTCCGTGCTGACGGCCGACGACATCGCGGTCGCGGAGGGGGACGTCGTCCGCTTCGAGGTCGCCGCGGGAAGCCCCGAGGTGAGCTGGACGCCCGCGATCGCGTACCTCGGCGGGCCGTCGGAGGACGGGCAGGGGCAGTGGCGCTTCTCCGAAGCCGGCAACGCCCAGGGGTGGACCGCGTCGGCCGATGCGGAAGTGCGGGCGGGGACGCTCACGGCGCCGGTCACGGAGGACGGCCTGGCGCTGACCTCGCCCGACGACCTCGGCCTCGCCCCGGCCGACGTCGTGCGGCTGCAGCTGTGGAACGCCAGCGATGCGGTATCGGGAACGGTGCGATTGCGCGACGCGGGCGGAGAGTTCGACGAGGCCCACTCCGTGGCGTTCCAGGTCAATGCCCATGAGGTGCGCGGCTTGGCTCAGGGCTTCACCGACGTCGTCGTGCCGATCGACGGCATCGATCTCGACCGGATCGACCAGGTCAGGGTGGAGCTCGCTCCCGGGCAGGGCACGCTCACCGTCGGGTCGATCGAGGTCGCCGACACGGCCGGACCGCGCTGGGACTTCACCGACTCGGGGGAGGGGTGGACGATGAATCCGGACGTGTCCTGCCCGAGCCGGGGCGTGCCGGCGGAGGACACCGTCGTCGACGTCGACAACTCGACGGGAGCGTTCCGCCAGGTCGCGGACATCAACTGGAACTTCGAGCGCCGTCAGACCCTGCGCGTGACCACGGGGACGCTCGCCCAGCTCGACCTCTGGGCGTACAAGACGGGCGACCCGGGCGGTTGCCTCCGGGTCTCCATCTCCGACCCGGAGGGCGACGAGCTCTTCGTCGGAGGCGTGCCGGCCGACGAGGTGACGGCGTCGGGCGGGTTCGTCAGCGTGTACCCGGGGCTGAGCGGGCTCGACCCGGATGCCCTGTACTCGGTGGACATCTCGAACCCCTACACGACGCCGGGATCCGGAAGCTACGGCGTCGGCTACAACGACCAGGGGCTGTACCCGGAGGGCGGGGAGTACTACAGCGTCACCGCCGGCGGTCGCTGGCACGGGCCGGAGGCCTCGTCGAAGCGCAGCCTGCGCTTGCGGACGTTCTCGGCGCCGGAGGTCTCGCAGGTGCCGGCCGACGACGGCTACGAGCCCGTCACGGTCTCGCGCGGGAGCGTCAGCGGCACGACGGGGTACGAGCCGACGCTGCTCTCGCCGGCGGGGCTCGGCGTCGACGCGGACACCGTCGACACCGTGCACATCCGGATGTCGAACCCCGACAATCGGCAGACGGCGTACGTGCTGTTCGCCACGGCGGACGATCCGGAGTTCGACCGGCCGCGCAGCGGTACGCCGCCCGGCAACGAGCCGGGGCGTCGGGGCGTGGTCATTCCGCTCGTGCCCGGCGCGGATTTCCACGATTACGAGATCGACATGTCCGCAATCCCGGGCTGGTCGGGCACGATTGACCGGATCATGATCCAGCCGTCCTACCGTTGGAACTACCGGATCGGACCGATGAGCAACAGGTGGCATGGTGCCATCGGCTGGGTCTATCTGGACGAGGGCTCCGAGGCCGACGCGACGTCGGCGCCCGGCGCCGGAGGAGAAGAATGACGACGATGCAACAAGTGGCGCTGCGTGCGAGCGTCTCGCCCGCCACGGTGTCGAAGTTCCTGAACACGCCTCATCGGGTCGCGCCTCCCACGGGCAAGAGGATCGCGGAGGCGATCGAGGAGCTCGGCTACGTGCGCAACGACGCGGCCAGGCAGCTCCGCGCCGGGAGCAGCACCACGATCGGCCTGCTCGCCTTCGACGTGGGGAACCCGTTCTTCGTCGATCTCGCGCGCCGCATGGAGGGCTATGCGGCCGGGCAGGGTCTCTCGGTTCTGCTGGCCAACAGCGACGGGAGCAACGAACGGGAGCGCGGCTACCTCGAGCTGTTCGAACAGCAGCGCGTCGCCGGCGTGCTCGTGTCGCCCGTCGGCGACATCGAACAGCAGCTGGAGCGGCTGCACCGGCGGGACATCCCCGTCGTGATCGTCGACAAACAGGTGCGGCCCGACCTGAACGCCTCGGTGTCGATCGACGATGTCGAAGGCGGATACATGGCGGCGGCCCATCTCATCTCCCGGGGGTGCCAGAGGCTGGCGTTCGTCGGAGGGCCCGCCGGCCTGCGCCAGGCGGACGATCGGCTCGCGGGGGCGCATCGTGCGGCCGAGGCTCACCAGGGCGTCACGATCGAGACGATTCCGGTCAGCGATCGATCCGTCGACGAGGGCCGCTCGGTCGGCGAGCGGCTGCTGCTCCGCCCCGCGGCGGAGCGCCCGGACGGGGTGTTCGCGATGAACGACCGGCTGGCCTTCGGGCTCCTGCAGACTCTTGTCGTCTCCGGCAGGGTCAGGGTGCCGGACGAGATCGCGGTGATCGGCTACGACGACATCGAGTTCGCGTCGGCCGCCGTCGTGCCGCTCAGCACGATCCGCCAGCCGAGGGCCGAGTTCGCCAGGGCGGCGGTCGAACTGCTGTCGGGCGCGGGCGGGGCGCACCGGCAGGTCGTGCTCGAGCCGCAGCTGGTCGTGCGCGAGAGCACCAGGCAGCGATGACGGGCACGACGACGCAGGAGGCCTCGCGGATGGCGGGCTTCTCCGAAGCGGGCGACCCCGCGCGGTGGCGCGCGGCCCGCGGCAACCCCGCTTCGGCCGAGTCCGTCCGCGGCGTCCTCGAACGGGCGGACGACGCGGAGCGGCGGTCGCCGGGCGCGTTCTCCTATTCGGGCTTCGCGGCGTTCGCGCGGACCGGTGACCGCACGGCCTACGTCGAGCGGTATCGCAGTAGCCGCGGTCGGCTCGCGGATCTGGCCATCGCGTCTCTCGTGGATCCGGAGCGCGATACGACCGCGCTCGCCGACCTGATCTGGGCGATCTGCGACGAGTACCAATGGGCGATGCCCGCACATGTCGACGGCCTGCTCGATGCCGCCCCCGAGATCCCGCACGCCGAGCAGATCGACCTCAGCGCGGCCGAGACCGCGGCAGCGCTGAGGGAGATCACGACGCTTCTGGAGGAACGGCTGCCGCCCCTCGTCGTGCACCGGGTGCGTGCCGAGGTGCGCCGGCGCATCCTGAACCCGTTCCTCGCTCGCACGCACTGGTGGGAGACGGCGCAAACGAACTGGGCCAGCGTCTGCGCCACCGGGGTGCTGCTGGCGGGCGTCGGAATCCTGAGCGACGACGAGGCCGAGCGCGTGACGCCGAGGGTGCTGGCCGCCCTCGATTCCTACCTCAGCGGCTTCGACGAGGACGGTGTGTGCTCGGAGGGCGTCGACTACTGGAACTACGGCTTCGGCTACTTCACCGCGGCCGCCGAGGCGCTGCGCGATCTGTCCGGGGGCGAGATCGACCTGTGGCGCGACCCGACGGGCAGGCTCGCGCGGATCGCCGGGTTCGCGCAGGCCATGCGGCTGAGCGGCGACGTCGTCGCGTCGTTCGCGGACACGCGCCCGGAGGCGAGCCTCGACCGGGGCCTGCTGTCGCGCCTGTCCGAGCGCGTGGCGGGCGTCCTCGTGCCGCCGGGGCCGGACGTGCCCCGACCGGGCGATCAGCGGTACCGGCGTTGGGTGCTCGGTGCGCGGGGGATCCTGTGGAACTCCGCCGAGACCGCGGGCGGTGAGCCGACCGCCGGGGCCGCCGGCAGCGCCTGGTTCCCGCACGCCCAGTGGGTGATCGCGAGGGACGCCGACGGGGTCGGCTTCGCCGCGCGCGGCGGGCACAACGACGAGCTGCACAACCACAACGACGTCGGCAGCTTCATCCTGGCCGCTGGCGGCGAGGTCCTGCTGGCCGACCCCGGGCTCGGTGTCTACGACCGAGATTACTTCTCGCCGAGCCGCTACGAGAACCCCGCGACGGGGTCGCAGGGGCACAGCCTGCCGATCATCGACGGCGGGTTCCAGCGGGGGTGGGCGCCGGATGCGGCCGCGCGGGTGCTCGAGATCCGCCACGAGCCGGGCGCGGTGCGATTCGGGATCGAGTACTCGAGCGCGTACGACGCCCCGGAGTTGGAGCTCCTCGTGCGCACCTGGGAGTACCGTTCGGGCGTGCTCACGATCGATGACGCCTACCGCGCGTCGCGGCCGATCGGCGTGACGTTCCGCTACGTGAGCACCGCGCCGATCGAACTGGTCGCACCAGGCAGGGCCGAGATCCGCACGGCGGCGGCGCGCGCGCAGCTCGACTTCGACGAATCGCTCGCCGCCGAGACCGGATCCTTCGGCGTCGAGCACGGCCTTCTCCGCCCGATCCGCTTCCTGGACCTGAGCGGAGCGCCGGCGGAACGGGGCGGCGCATCGGTCACGGTCCGCGTCGAACGAACACCCGCGTCCGGCGCCGCCTGATGCCCCCTCGCTCCTCCCGTACAGAAAGCACGCTCATGCCGGAACTGCCGTCGCCCGCACACCTCGAGTTCGACGTGCGCGTCGAACCGCTCGCGCTGGATCCCCTGGGGCCCGACGAGCGCCCCCTCGCGGGCGGTGCCACCGACCCGTCCGGGCGCGTTCTCGGAGCCAACCGATGGCACCTCACCCTCGACGGGGCACCGTACCCGATCGTGGCGGGGGAGCTCCTGCCGCAGCGCTACCCCGTCGCGGAGTGGGAAGACGCGGTCAGGGCGCTCCGCGACGCGGGCTGCACGACCGTGAGCTCGTACGTGTTCTGGGGGCTGGTCGAGCCCGAGCCCGGCCGCTTCGACTTCTCCGGGGCCAACGACATCCGGCGCTTCGCCCGCATCTGCGCCGACTACGGCATGACGTTCATCCCGAGGATCGGCCCGTTCAACAACTCGGAGTTCCTCGTCGGAGGGCTGCCGCCGTGGCTGTTCGGGATGCCGGTCGTGGAGCGCTCCAACGACGACGCGTACCTCGCCCTCGTGCGGCGGTACTTCGCCGCCGTCGCGGGGGAGCTGCGCGGTCTGTTCTTCTCCGATGGCGGGCCGATCGAGCTCGTCCAACTCGAGAACGAGCTCTCACACGCCCCGAACGACTGGGGCACGCTGTTCGGCTACACGGCCTCCGAGCACAGGGGGCCGACGGGCGAAGCGTTCGCCGCGCACATGATCGCGCTGCGCGACATCGCCGTGGACGTGGGCATCTCCCCCGCGTACTTCACGATGACCGGATGGGGCACGGCGGGGGACCTGCCCGACGGCGACCTGCTGCCGACGTACGGCGGCTACATGGACCTGCACCACAGGCCCGGTCCGAACGCCCGGATGACGACCTTCGCGCCGCGCGGCTACCCGAGCCGCGGTCGGTACCCCGTGGCGTTCTGCGAGCTCGGCACGGGGTCGCCGCATCGTGCGGCGTACCGGTCGCGGACGCCGGCCGATATGACCCTCACGACGGGAGTGACCTCCCTGGGGTCCACGGAGTCGATCTTCCTCGGCTACTACCTGTTCCACGGCGGCACCAACCCCGTTCGCGGCGACGGGTTCGGCTGGACGCCCAAAGAATCGAGCTTCACGCAGAGGTCCTACGACTTCTGGGCACCGGTGAGCGAGTTCGGCGAGAGACGCGAGTCGTATCGTGCACTCGTTCCTTTGAACCACTTCGTCCGGGAGTTCGGTCGCGATCTGGCACGGATGCCCGTCGTCGATCCGGCCGATCCCGTGCACGATCCCGACAGGGACGACCTGCGTTCGGCGATCCGCGGCAGCGGCGACTCCGGGTTCGTCTTCCTCGGCAACTACGGCAACAACTCGGCGCTCTCCGACCGCGACGACGTCCGGCTCCGCATCCGCAGGGGCGCCGACGAGATCTCGATCCCGCGCCACCTCCCGCTCGGGATCCGCTCGGGTGCGAGCCTCATCCTCCCGTTCGGGCTCGACCTCGGCGGCGGTCTGACGCTCGTCTCGTCGACGGCGCAGGCCGTCGCGCGGCTCGGCGGCGGCGCCGACCGGACGCTCGTCCTCGCCTCGTCGCAGGACAGGGCCGAGCACGTCATCGCCGGAGCGGATGCGGCGAACGTGGATGCACCGGATGGCGCGGTCATCCGGCGGGAATCGGACGGCGTCGCCGTCGAGGTGCCCGCCGGGTCCTCCGTCACCGCGACCGGGGCGGCGGGCACGATCCGGATCGTCACGCTCACCTGGGCAGAGGCGGGGCGCGCGCAGGTCGCGGGCGAAGGCGAGGAGAAGATCCTGGTGACCGCCGACCGCGACTTCACGATCGATGGAGACGTCGCCGTGCTGCATGGCCTGCGCGGGCTGGGCGAGACGGGGCCGGCGCCCGCGAGCGCGCGGCTGGTGTCGGCCACGCGCTCGGAGACCGTGGAGGCCGCGCTCCCGGCTCCTTCGATCGACGGGATCGGGATCGAGCAGCTGACGGCGAGCAGGGCCGTGCTCACCGCCGTCGGACCGGTCGAGGAGCTGTGGATCGACATCGCGTACTCGGGAGACCTCTGCCGCGTCTTCGATGCCGGAACGGGGCTCCTCGTGGCCGATGACTTCCGCAGCGGCCCGACGTGGCGTGTGAAGGCCGGCCGGTTCGCCGAGGCACTGCGCGGGCAGGGTCTGCAGCTGCGCGTGGAGCCCGTGGCGACGAAGGAGGCCGTGGACGATCCCGAGGGGATCCTGCTGGACAGCAGGATCCGTGCGGAGGAGCCGGCACGGATCGACGGGATCACGGCGATGCAGCGGGTGAGCACGACGGTCGCGCTGCGCTGACGCCGTGCTCGGGCGATGCGAAGCGCCGCTAGCGCTTCATCATCCGGATGTCGCCGAACGGCTTCGCGAAGACCGCGATCCAGTCGTCGCGGCGGATCGCGAACCAGCCGAAGACCATCAGGACGACGGAGCCGGCGAACAGCCAGAAGCCGAGCCAGCTGACCTCGTCGCGGCCGGCGTACATCGCGTTCAGGTTGCGCAGTGCGCCCGTCGTGAGGACCAGGAAGACGTGCACGACGACGAAGCCGACGAAGAACAGCATGGTCGGGAAGTGCAGCCTCAGCGCGAGGTTGCCCGAGAAGAAGCGGTTCAGCGTCGTCGGCCAGAACGAGCTCAGCCGCCAGCCCGTGAGCGCGGCGATCGGGGCCGCGAGGAACACGATCGCGAAGTACGACAGCTGCTGCAGGGCGTTGTAGTTCGCCCAGCTGTGGTGCGTCGGCCAGTCGAGCGACAGGTACTGCAGGCCCGCCGAGACGGCATGGGGCACGATCTCCCATGTCGTGGGGACGATGCGCACCCAGTGGCCCGACCAGAACAACAGCACGACGAAGACCGCGCCGTTCGCGAGCCACAGCAGGTCGACGCCGATGTGCCCCCACAGCGCCAGCGACATCCGGCGCTTCTTGACGCGGCGCGACGACCAGAGGCCGCCCGCGCGCTTCTCGTACTTCACACGCAGGCCGCTCCGGATGATCAGGACGAGGAAGAACGCGTTCAGGAAGTGCGTCCACGACACGAACGCCGGGATGCCCTCGGCCGTGTCGGCGGGCAGAGGGGCCTCGCCGGGGTAGGCCGCGAGGAACGCCTGCAGCGGATCGGTCGAGAGGGCCGCGCGCACGGCGAAGACGACGCACCACGCGACCACGACGAGCGCCGCGGCGAGGAGCAGCAGGCTCAGGCCGCGCACCCAGGATCGCTCGCGAGCGGCGGCTGGGCGGGCGGAGGTGGGCACGCAGACATTCTTACCGGATCGGCGTGGGAACTCGCCTGCCGGGGCGCGGGATGTTCCGCACCGTTACGCGGAGGCGGACCCGCGGCGGCGGCAGTCCGGCCCGCGAGGGGCCGTGACGGGAACCGCGCCGCCGTGCGCCGCGCGACGGCGCGTCTGATCGCGCAGAGACCACGAGACGGGTCGAGAGCTCGGGGGGATCGGCCGCGCTGGTCCGAGGCCCTGCGCGGGGCGGGCGTCAGCCCGCCTCGCCCAGCGCGGCCGCGAAACCGGCGGCGTACGCCTCGTCCGCACCCGTGTGGAACATGTCCCGCTCGCCGGGCCGCGGGATCGACCGGGCGCCGGGCAGGTCGAGCGGGCCGACGAGGTCGGCGCGGCCCCGGATGACCGCCACGGGCCGGCCGGTCGCCTTGCCCTTGACGAGGTCGGCGGCGGCCGCGAGCTCGTCCGCGACGCAGGGCTTGGTCACCGCCAGCTCGCGGCCCTGCGCGTCGGTCGTGCCCCGCAGGTCGTCGAAGACCCGAACCCCGCCGGCGCCGATCGCGTGGTCGGTCTGACCGTCGCGCCACGCCCGCCCGAGCGTGTCGGAGAGGATCACGCCCGCGCGCGCTCCCGTGCGCTCGCGCAGGCCGGCAGCGATGAGACGGGCCGACGCATCGGGATCCTCCGGCAGCAGCAGCACGGTGCCGTCCGGGGTGTTCGATGCGTCGACGCCGGCGGCGGCCGCGACGACGCCGATGCGGTTCTCGACGATCCGGGTGCGGGTGCCGTCGGGCCACGTGCGGTCGGCGACGACGCGCACCGTCTCGGACGTGATGGCGTCCTCGCGGTCGTCGGCCGCGAGGAAGCGGCCCTCCGCCTTGGAGACGATCTTGCTCGTCACCACCACGATGTCGCCGTCGGCCAGCTGGTCGCCGACGACGCCCGCGATGAGGCCGACGAGGTCGTCGCCCTCGCGCACCTCGCCGATGCCCTCCGGCGCCCAGATCCGCAACCCGTTCATCCGGTCACCCTCCGTTGCTCCGCAGACGATCGTCGCACGCCGCACGCGGGTGCGGCGCGGAGAGCGTGTGCGCGCCGCTCAGCGCGAGAAGCGGACCTCGGTGAGCGTCTCGCCGAGGAAGGTCTCGTCGCGCCGAGCGCCGTCGAACACGAAGTCGCGCTTCGTGTAGAACGCCTCGCCGCCCGGGTAGTTCTCGGCGATCCAGCCGTAGAGCGGCTCGCCGGGGTCGGTCACGGCGTCGAACAGGGCGCGGCCGATGCCCTTGCGGTGCCACGAGTCGAGCAGGAAGACGAAGTAGAGCTCGCGGTCGGCGGGCGCATCGTCGTCGCGCGCAGGGCCGGAGCCGGCGAAGCCCACGATCTCGCCGTCGACGAGGGCGGCCGCGTGGCGGTATTCCTCGCCGCGGGAGGAGTAGTTCGACCACAGGTCGGCCAGGCGCCGGGGTGAGACGGCCTCGAGCGCGGCGGAAGAGATCATGCCGTCGTAGGTCTCGTGCCACACCTGGGCGTGGACACGGCCCATGGCCTCGGCGTCGACATCGCGGATGGGGCGGATCAGCACGTCGTCGGTACTCATGAGGCCGAGCATAGGGGCCCGGATGCACGGGGAGAAATCCGCGTTCGAACGCATGCAGATCAGCAGTTCCCACAACTGCGCTCACTAGTGTGGAGCCATGGGGAGCTTCGAAGACCCGCTGGTGGCGGAGGACCTCGTCGATCGGGCCGCGGCGCTCGCGCGCACCTGGGTCTCGCGGGCCGCGAACGCGTCGGAGGATGCGGGGGCGGAGCGCCTCGCCGGCGTCCTGCGCGATGACAAGGGCCTCGAGTTCACGGTCGGCTTCGTCGACGGCGTGATGCGGCCGGAGAGCCACGCGGCCGCCGCGCGGAGCCTCGCCCGCATCGCTCCGCTCGCGCCGCGATCCCTCCCCGTGTCGACGCGCGCCGCCATCCGGCTCGGCGGCATGGTCGGCACCGCGGCGCCCGCCGCTGTCATCCCCGCCGCGCGACGGGGGCTGCGCTCGATGGTCGGCCACCTCATCGCTGATGCCCGGCCCGAGAAGCTCGACCAGACGATCGGCCGCATCCGCGCACAGGGCCAGCGCGCGAACCTGAACCTCCTGGGCGAGGCCGTCCTCGGCGAGAAGGAGGCCGGCCGCCGGCTCGCGGGCATCCGGCGCCTCGTCGAGCGCGACGACGTCGACTACGTCTCGGTCAAGGTCTCGAGCATCATCAGCCGGGTGTCGATGTGGGCGTTCGACGACACCGTCGACCGCGTCGTCGAGCGCCTCACCCCGCTGTACGAGCTCGCCGCGTCGAACGGCACCTTCGTGGGCCTCGACACCGAGGAGTACCGCGACCTCGACCTCACCATCGCGGTGTTCCGCCGGCTGCTCGACCAGCCGCAGCTGTCCGGCGTGCGCGCCGGGATCGTCCTGCAGACCTACCTCCCGGATGCGCTGCCGGCGCTGCGCGAGCTGACGGTGTGGGCGCGGGGCCGTGTCGACGCCGGCGGCGAGCCGATCAAGGTGCGACTCGTCAAGGGCGCGAACCTGCCGATGGAGCGCGTCGAGGCGGCGATGCACGGCTGGGAGCCCGCGACCTACGACACGAAGCTCGACACCGACGCCGACTACATCCGGTGCCTGAACGAGGCGCTCGCCCCGGATGCCGTGCGCGCCGTGCGCGTCGGCGTCGCGGGGCACAACCTCTTCGACATCGGCTACGCGCACGCGCTCGCCGAGGCGCGCGGCGTCAGCGAGGCCGTCGAGTTCGAGATGCTGCTCGGGATGGCGCAGGGGCAGGCGCAGGCCGTCGCCGAGACCGTCGGCCCCGTGCGGCTGTACGTTCCCGTCGTCGAGCCGGCGGAGTTCGACGTCGCGATCGGCTACCTCGTGCGCCGGCTCGAGGAGAACGCGTCGGGCGAGAACTTCCTGTCGGCGGCCTACGAGCTGGTCACCCACCCCGACCTCTTCGAGCGCGAGCGGGAACGCTTCGCCGACTCGGTGCGCCGCGCGCGGGCGCACGACCTCGGCACGGGCCCCCGCCGCACGGGGCGCCGCGCCGTCTCCGCCGAAGCGCCCGCCGAGGCGCCGGCGGGCGATGAGCCGCTCACCGCGGCCGTCCTCGGCATCAGCCGCGGCAGCTCGGGCGACGACGCGGGCGATGACGCGGCCGACGGCTTCGTCGACACCGCCGAGTTCCACGGCCGCGCCGTCGCCTCCGGCGGGGCGCCCGGCTTCCGGAACACACCGGACACCGATCCGTCCGTTCCCGAGAACCGGGACTGGGCGAAGGCGATCATGGGGCGGGTTCCCGATTCGGACCTGGGTCGGCAGCGCATCGAGCAGGCCCGCGTGACGACCCGCGGCGAGTTGAACTCGCGCGTGCTCGGCGTCCGCTACGCGGCGCAGTCCTGGGCGGCGACGCCCGCGTCGGAGCGCGCCGATATCCTCCGCCGGGCCGCGCGCGAGCTCGAAGCGCGCCGCGCCGACCTCATCGAGGTCGCTGCGTCCGAGACCGGCAAGGTGCTCGCCGAGGCCGACGCCGAGGTGAGCGAGGCGATCGACTTCGCGAACTACTACGCCGCGAACGCCGGCGAGCTCGATCGCGTTCCCGGCGCCCGCTTCGTCCCCTCCGCCGTCACGGTCGTCGCGCCGCCGTGGAACTTCCCGCTCGCGATCCCGGCCGGCGGCGTTCTGGCGGCGCTCGCCGCGGGGTCCGGCGTGGTCCTGAAGCCGGCCCCCCAGGCCCGCCGATGCGCCGCCGTCATCGCGGACGCCCTCTGGTCCGCCGGCGTGCCGGAGACGGCGCTCGACCTGATCGACATCGACGAGGGCGAGCTCGGCCGCGCCCTGATCGAGCACCCGCACGTCGACCGCGTCATCCTGACGGGGTCGTTCGAGACGGCCGAGCTGTTCCGATCGTGGCGACCCGACCTGCCGATCCACGCCGAGACGAGCGGCAAGAACGCGATCGTGATCGCGCCCTCCGCCGACCTCGACCTCGCGGCGCGCGACCTCGTGCAGAGCGCCTTCGGCCACGCCGGGCAGAAGTGCTCGGCCGCCTCGCTCGCGATCCTCATCGGCCCGGTCGGCCGCTCCAAGCGCTTCGCGCGGCAGCTCACCGACGCGACGCGATCGCTCCGCGTCGGCCCGCCCAGCGACCCGCTGAGCGAGATCGGCCCCGTGATCGAGGTGCCGGAGGGCAAGCTCGACTGGGCGCTGACGACCCTCGACGAGGGTGAGGACTGGCTCATCCGGCCCCGTGAGCTCCCTGGGGGCGGCCGACGCTACTGGACTCCCGGCATCCGGATCGGCGTGAAGCACGGCTCGCGCTTCCACCTCGAGGAGTTCTTCGGGCCCGTCCTCGGCGTGATGCACGCCTCCTCGATGGAGCAGGCCATCCGGATGCAGAATGCCGTCGAGTTCGGCCTGACGGCGGGTCTGTTCACGCAGGATCCGCGCGACCTCGAGATGTGGCTCGACGGCGTCGAGGCGGGCAACCTCTACGTCAACCGCGGCATCACCGGCGCGATCGTGCAGCGGCAGCCGTTCGGCGGCTGGAAGCGCTCGTCGGTCGGCACCGGCACGAAGGCCGGCGGCCCGAACTACCTCGTCGGGCTCGGCGAATGGGCCCCCACGCGGGGCGGCCAGGCGTCGCAGTCGGTGCACCTCCGGGGGCTCGACACCCGCATCGCCACGCTCATCGAGGCGGCCCAGCCGACGCTGCCCTACGAGGGCTTCGAATGGCTGCGCCGCGGGGCGCTCTCCGACGCGCTCGCGTGGGACCGCGAGTTCGGCCGCGTGAAGGATGCATCGGGGCTCGGGGTCGAGCGCAACCTGCTGCGCTACCGCCACGTTCCCGTCGCCGTGAGGGCGTCCGCGGACGCCGGGTGGCGCGAGCTGCTGCGCGTCATGGTCGCCGGCGTGCGCACGGGCAGCCACTTCTCGGTGAGCACGCCCGAGCCGCTCCCGACCGCCGTGCGCCTGGCGCTGAACGACCTGCGGGTCAGGGTGCACGTCGAGACCGACGACGAGTGGATCGCGCGCGTCGACCCGCGCCCCGCGGCGGAGCCGGGCGTTGGCGAGCCGGACGGCGCGGACGAGGTCGGCGGAGACAACGCGCCGAACGGCGGGGCCGCGCCCGCGGACGGCGGGGGCGGCACCGAGCAGGATCCGGGCGGCGATGATCGGTCGGCGGACTCCGAGGCCTGGGACGGCATGCTCGGCGGGGCGGGCGCGCCGCCCGCGACGACGTCGGCCCACGCGATCGGGCGCGGGGCGGACCCTGAGCCGGAGCTCATCACGGAAGAGGCCGTGGACGACCTCGAGGCCGTCGACGAAGAGGACGCTCCCGAGCTGCGGCACCCGCCGCGCGTGCGGATCGTCGGCCCGCGCGACCAGGCCGCCGAGCTGCGCACGCGCCTCGCGGAAGCGATCGACGGGCATCCGGACCTCGCGATCTACGCGGGCGAGGTCACGACGGCCGCGCGCCTCGAGCTGCTCCCGTTCCTGCGCGAGCAGTCGATCTCGATCACGGCCCACCGCTACGGCACCCCCGACCGCACCTTCGACGAGGTGATCTGACGGGGCCGCGCACTCGCGGTCGCGGTTGTCGCCCCGCAGACCGCCCATTCGGGGCGGACTGCACTGTTCACCGCGTCGGACCGCCTGGGCCCGTTGCGGTCGCAGTTGTCGACCTCTGGGGCGCCCATTCGGGGCGACACCTGCGCCCTGCGGCGGTGGGGAGATCCTGAGGTCGCGGTTGTTGCCCCCTGGGGCGCCCATTCGGGTGATGATCGCTCTCGTGGCGAGGGCGTCGGGGCACGGGCCGCCGCGCCTCGGCTTCCCCGCGCCTCAGCCGGCTCGCGACATCCGCGTGCCACAATGGCTCTGGCGTGCTCGTGCGTAGGCGTTAGGTTGCTCCGGCGGGCCCCAGGACAGCGTCCGCCATCCGTTTCACGACGAGGAGCGCCATGTCCCCGCAGCTCACCGAACCCACCGCGACCACCGAGGCAGAGGCGCCGCAGCGCACGATGTCGAAGCGTCGCTTCCTGATGTGCGAGCCGAGCCAGTTCACGGTCTCGTACTCGATCAACCCGTGGATGCACCCCGACGAGCCGACCGACACGTCGCTCGCGGTGCGCCAGTGGCGCGCGCTGTACGACACGTACATCGAACTCGGTCACGAGGTCGAGCTGATCGAACCGGGCCAGGGCCTCCCCGACATGGTCTACACGGCCAACGGCGGCTTCGTGCTCGACGGCATCGCCTACGTGCCGAAGTTCCGCTTCGCCGAGCGCCGCGGCGAGGAGGAGCTGTTCGCCGCATGGTTCCGCTCGCAGGGCTTCGACACCCGGATGCCCGAGCTCACGAACGAGGGCGAGGGCGACTTCCTGCTCGCCGGCGACGTGATCCTCGCGGGCCGCGGCTTCCGGTCATCCGGTGACAGCCATGCCGAGCTGGCCGAGGTGTTCGGCCGCGAGGTCGTCTCGCTGACGCTGACGGACCCGCGCTTCTACCACCTCGACACGGCGCTCACGGTGCTCGACCCCGTCGTGGCGCCGGGTGAGCGGGCGACGATCGCGTACCTGCCCGGCGCGTTCGACGACGCCAGCAGGGCCGAGCTCGAACGACGCTTCCCCGACGCGATCCGGGTCGCCGACGCCGATGGCGACGCGTTCGGGCTGAACGCCTCGAGCGACGGCCTGCACGTGTTCTGCTCGCCGCGCGCCGAGGGCTTCCAGCGGCAGCTGCGCGAGCGCGGCTACGAGCCGGAGCCCGTCGACCTGTCCGAGCTGCTGCTGGGCGGCGGCGGCATCAAGTGCTGCACCCTCGAGCTGAGGAAGTGAACCATGACCGCTGAACCCCACGTCGCCCGTAACTACGCGCCGCTCGACGTCACGATCGCCGAGGCCGAAGGCGTCTGGGCGACCGACGTCGACGGCCGCCGGTACCTCGACATGCTCGCGGGCTACTCGGCGCTGAACTTCGGCCACCGGCATCCGGATCTCGTGGCGGCCGCGACCGAGCAGCTCTCGCGCGCGACGCTCACGAGCCGCGCGTTCCGCTCCGACCAGCTCGAGCCGTTCGCCGCGGCGCTCGCCGAGCTGTGCGGCAAAGACCTCGTGCTGCCGATGAACACCGGTGCCGAGGCCGTCGAGACCGGCATCAAGGTCGCCAGGGCGTGGGGGTACCGCGTGAAGGGCGTGGCCCCGGATGCCGCGACGATCGTCGTCGCGCACGGCAACTTCCACGGCCGCACCTCGACGATCGTCGGCTTCAGCGACGACGAGGAGGCGCGCGGCGACTTCGGGCCGTTCGCGCCCGGCTTCGTCTCGGTGCCGTTCGGCGACGCCGACGCGATCGCCGCGGCGATCGACGAGACGACCGTCGCGGTGCTGATCGAGCCGATCCAGGGCGAGGCCGGCGTCGTCGTGCCGCCCGACGGCTACCTGCGCCGCGTGCGCGAGATCACGAGCGAGCAGAACGTGCTGTTCGTCGCCGACGAGATCCAGTCGGGGCTCGGCCGCACCGGCACGACGTTCGCGTGCGACCGCGAGGGCGTCGTCCCCGACTTGTACCTCCTCGGCAAGGCGCTCGGCGGCGGCATCGTGCCGGTCTCCGCCGTCGTCGGCGACGAGGCGGTGCTCGGGGTGCTGCGCCCGGGCGAGCACGGCTCGACCTTCGGCGGCAACCCGCTCGCCTCGGCCGTCGGCCTGCGCGTCGTCCAACTGCTGCAGGGCGGCGAGATCGTCGAGCGCGCCGGGATGCTCGGCGACCACCTCGAGTCCCTGCTCGAGCCGCTCGTGGGCCGCGGCATCACGGGCTTCCGCCGCGTCGGCCTGTGGGCGGGGGTCGACATCGACCCCGCGGCCGGAACGGGCCGCGAGATCACCGAGGCCCTGTTGGGCCGCGGCGTGCTCGCGAAGGACACGCACGGCCAGACCGTGCGGCTTGCGCCGCCCCTCACCATCCGGGCCTCCGAGCTGAGTTGGGGCGTGGAGCAATTGAGGATCGTGTTGGACCGGGATTCTTCCGCCTGAGGGGCGGCGGAATCCCGCTGTTCTATTCGGAGTCCTCGGCTTCGGCACTGCGATCTTCCGCGCTTCGCGCGAAAGATCGTGCCGGAACCTGCGGGGCGGGTCGGGTGGAGCGGGGTGGTCGCTCCGCTCCGAGATCGGCCGCCGAAGCCTGCGGGGGCGCGGCGACTGCACGGTGTTCGGCGGGCGGATGCGGGCTGCCGCTGCTGCGGCTCGGCCGCCCCGCGGTCGGCGTTGAACACAACGCAGTCGATGTTCGTGCGGTCTGGGTCGGGTGCCCGGCGATTCCGCGGATCTGCGTGCGGTGCCGCCTCGGAACGACTGCGTTGTGTTCAGCGGGCCGATGGCGCGCTGCGGTTCCGCCTACGGCGCGAGCTGGCCGAGCGTGCGCGGGCGCACGATCAGCCAGAGCGAAAGGATGCCGACGACCGAGCAGGCGATCATGATCGAGGCCATCGACAGCGGCGTGATCCCGCCCGTCCAGATCGCGATGACGCCGACGAGCGGCGAGACGAGGCCCGCGACGCCGTTGTTGGCGGCGCCCAGCACGCTCGCGGCGGTGCCCGCGGCATCCGGATGCCGGTCGAGCGCGAGCACCTGGGCGCACGGGAACGTGAAGCCGCACGCGCTCATGAAGAAGAACAGCGGCACGATGACGCCCCACGGGCCCTCGACGAGGGCGGCGCAGACGGGGATGGCGGCGGCCGCGACGAGCAGGATCGACGTCGAGAACGCGAGCACCCACTGCGGGCCGAAGCGCGCCGCGAGCCGCGCCGCGATCTGGTTGCCGATCACGAGGCCGATCGAGTTGACCGCGAAGACCGCGCCGTACTGGATCGTCGTCAGCCCGTACGTCTCCTGGAACAGGAACGACGAGCTCGACAGGTACGAGAACAGGCCGGAGAACGTCATCGCGCCGATGATCAGCACGCCGACATAGACGCGATCGCTGAACACGATGCGGTAGCGATGCCGGATGGAGGTGGTCTCCGCCGTCGCCCTGTCGGTCTTCGGCCGCGTCTCCGGCAGAGCGAACAGTGCGCAGGCCAGGATGAGCGCGCCGTAGCAGGCGAGCACGACGAAGATTCCCTGCCAGGGCATGACCTCGAGCAGGCCGGAGCCGATCAGGGGCGCGATCACGGGCGCGACGCCCGTGACGAGCGCGAGCTGGGCGAGCATGGTCACGAGGCGGCGCCCCGCGAACAAGTCGCGCACCATCGCCATCGCGACGACCGCGCCGCCGGCCGCGCCGATGCCCATCAGCACGCGGGCGACGCCCAGGACGGCGAGGTTGGGCGCGAAGATCGCGCACGTGCTCGCGATGACGTGCAGCGTCGTGGCGATCAGCAGAGGGGTCCTGCGGCCGACGACGTCGCTGAGGGGCCCGACGATCAGCTGCCCGACCGCGAAGCCGACCATCGTGCCCGTGAGGGTGAGCTGCACGGCGCTCTCGGTGGCGCCGAAGTCGTCCTGGAGCATCGGGAACGCCGGCAGGTACAGGTCTACCGTGAAGGGCCCGAGCGCCGTGAGCGCGCCCAGGAGCAGGACGTAGGCGAGCCGGCGCGCGGGGGAGAGGCGATCGCCCGGATGCACGTGGGCGGTCTCGGCGGACGCCTCGCGCACGCGCTCGGGCACGTAGATCGAGCCGGTGGGCACGCCGATGAGGCCCGTCGAGGTGGGGATCGCGTGGGTCCCCGTCGGAGGGTTCGCCTCATCGCCGCGGGCCGCGTCGTCGCGATGTGCGCCATCGCCCCCGGGCGCGGCGTGCCGCGCAGCGCCGTTCGGGGTGCCGGGCGTGCCGTCGTCGTGCTGCGCGTCGTCGCGTTCGTACTCGGCCACCTGGCGCTCTCCTCCCGTGCGGTTGTTGCCTCAACGCTACCCGCTGGTGGTCGGCGGAACGCGCCGCAGAGCGGGGCGGCGAGGCGGGCCCTGCACCAACCGCCGAGCTCCCGCAGACCACACGTATGCCGTCGGTGGCATGCACCAGTGACCAAGGCGCGCGTCACACAGTGGAAACGTCGCCGGTTAGGCGTCGGAAACATGGCGGGGCTAGCGTGAAACCCGTTCGACGTCAGACGGAGGAACCCATGACCGCGCCCGCGCTGGTGTGCTGCTCGCACGGAACGGATTCGACGCAGGGCAGGCGCGTGATCCGCACGATCGCCCGCCGCACCGCGACGGCCCTCGACGTCAAGCTCCACGAGGCGTTCGTCGACGTTCAGGAGCCGAAGATCGACGACGTCATCCGGGGCTTCGACGGGCCGGCCGTGATCGTTCCGCTGCTGTTGTCGCCCGGGTTCCACACGAGCGTCGATATCGGCAGGGCGGCCGGCCTGCGCGACGACGTCGATGTGGCCGGCACACTCGGGCCGCATCCGTTCCTCGCCGACATCCTGTCGCAGCGCGTGCGCCGGTGCGGGCCGACGGACGCCGTCGTCCTCGCCGCCGCCGGCTCGTCCCGCCCCGAGGCCGCGGAACGGGTGCGCGCGGTGCAGGCCGCCCTCGCCGAACGGCTGCCGCTGCCCGTCACGGTCGGCTACGCCTATGGCGCGACGCCCCGCGTCGCCGAGGCCGTCGCCGAGGCCCGCGCAGCGGGGGCGGAGCGGGTCACGATCGCCAGCTACGTGCTCGCGCCGGGTCACTTCGCGAACCTGATCGCCGATTCCGGTGCCGACGCCGTCACGGATCCGGTCGGCACCGACCCGCGCGTCGTCGACATCGCGGTGCAGCGCTACCGCGAGGCGCTCCTCGTCCGCGGCTGAGGTGCGCGGCCGGGCCCCCGGCGCAGCGCCGCGTGCGAGACCGCGACCGCACTGATGCTCGGCCGTGCGGATTCCCGCGCCAGAGGTGGACGCCGAACGGGTGGGCCCGCCTGAGCCTCGGCCGGAAGCGCGCGGCGCATCGAGCGGGTTCCGGCCGCGCCCCGCGAACCGGCGCGGCTCGCGCGCCGACCGACTCCGCATGCATCGGCGGCGCCCGATCTGTTCCCTGCACGAAACAATCCGGGCACCCTCGCGGAAACACGTCCTCCCTAGCGTGAAGGCACGAAGGAACGCAGGAGGTTCGGATGAGCGGCGAGCAGGCGCAGCACAGGGTCCTGGTGGTGGGCGGCGGCATGGTCGCGCACCGCTTCGTGGAGGGCGCGCTCGCGCGGTCGGGCGACGCGTGGCGGATCACCGTCGTCGGTGAGGAGCGCCGCTCCCCGTACGACAGGGTCGGCCTCACGGCGTTCTTCTCCGGCTCGACGCCCGACGACCTGACGCTCGACCGCGGGCCGTTCGACGACCCGAGGGTCGAGCTCGTCACGGGCGAGCGCGTCACCGAGGTCGACAAGCGCGCCCGCCGCGCTCGCACCGAGTCGGGGCGCACGTTCGACTACGACACGCTCGTGCTCGCGACCGGCTCGTACGCGGCGCGGCCCGCGATCGACGGCGCGCACCTGCCAGGCACCTTCGTCTACCGCACGATCGACGACCTGGAGGCGCTCACGGCGTTCATCCGGAGCCGTTCCGCCCAATTGGGCCGGCCGCTCGTCGGCCGCGTCGTCGGCGGCGGGCTGCTCGGCCTCGAGGCGGCGGGCGCCCTGCAGGGGCTCGACGTCTCCACCGAGGTCATCCACTCCGGCACGCACCTCATGTCGGCGCAGCTCGACCGCGGTGCGGGCGAGGTGCTCGGCCGGCTCATCGAGGAGCGCGGCATCGCCGTGCGCACCGGCTCGCGCACGACGAGTATCGATCCGGATGCGACGGGCGCCGTCGGCGGGTACGAGCTCACCGACGGCTCGCGCCACGCGGCCGACGTGGTCGTCTTCACGGTCGGCGTGCGCCCCGACGACGCGCTCGCCCGCGAGGCCGGCCTGGAATGCAACCCGCGCGGCGGCGCCGTGATCGACGACGGCTGCCGCACGAGCGACCCGAACATCTACGCGATCGGCGAGGTGGCGGCGTTCGACGGCCGCACCGTCGGGCTGGTCGCGCCCGGCTACCAGATGGCAGAGGTCGCCCTCGACCGCATGCTCGGCGGCGACGCCGCGTTCGACGGCTTCGACGAGTCGACGAAGCTGAAGCTCTCGGGCGTCGACGTCGCCAGCTTCGGCGATGCGATCGGCACGACGCCGGGCGCGCTCGACGTCGTCTACTCCGATCCCGTCGGCGGCGTCTACAAGAAGCTCGTGCTCAGCGACAACGCCGAGACGCTCCTCGGCGGCATCCTCGTCGGCGACGCCGCCGACTACGGCGCGCTCCGCCCGCTCGTCGGCGGGCCGCTCGGCGCCGACCCGGCCGCCTTCCTGGCGGCGCCCGGCGCCGAGCGGCCGACGACCGACCTTCCGGACGAGGCCATCGTCTGCTCCTGCTCGTCGGTCACGGCGGGCACCATCCGGTCGGCAGTCGTCGACGACGGATGCGAGGACGCGGCGGCCGTGAAGGACTGCACCAAGGCCGGCGCCACGTGCGGCAGCTGCATCGCGACGGTCGGCAAGATCGTCGGCCGCCAGCTCACGATGATGGGCAAGCAGGTCAGCACCGCGATGTGCGAGCACTTCGACCTCTCGCGCCGGGAGCTCTACGACGCCGTCGCGGTGTCGGGCCTGTCGACGTTCAGCACCGTGATCGAGCGCTTCGGCCGCGGGCGGGGCTGCGAGATCTGCAAGCCGACCGTCGCGAGCATCCTGCACGGCCTCGTCGGCGAGCACGTGCTCGCGGGCGAGAGCGCGGCGCTGCAGGACACCAACGACCACGTCATGGCGAACATGCAGAAGGACGGCTCGTACTCGGTCGTTCCCCGCATGCCCGGCGGCGAGGTGACACCAGAGGGACTCATCGTGATCGGCGAGATCGCGCGCGACTTCGGCCTGTACACGAAGCTGACGGGCGGCCAGCGCATCGACATGTTCGGCGCCCGCCTCGAGCAGCTGCCCCTGATCTGGGGCCGCCTCGTGGAGGCCGGCTTCGAGTCGGGCCAGGCCTACGGCAAATCGCTGCGCACCGTGAAGTCGTGCGTCGGCTCGACCTGGTGCCGCTTCGGCGTTCTGGACGCCGTGGGCATGGCCATCCGGCTCGAGCTGCGCTACCGCGGCCTGCGCTCGCCGCACAAGCTGAAGGTCGGCGTCTCCGGATGCGCCCGCGAGTGCGCCGAGGCCCGCGGCAAGGACGTCGGCGTGATCGCCACCGAGAAGGGCTGGAACATGTACGTCGGCGGCAACGGCGGCTTCACGCCCCGCCACGCCGAGCTCCTCGTCGAGGGCCTCGACGACGAAGGCCTCATCCGGGCGATCGACCGCTTCTTCATGTACTACATCCGCACGGCCGACCGCCTGCAGCGCACGGCGCCGTGGGTCGCCGACCTCGAGGGCGGCATGGACGGGCTGCGCGCCGTCATCCTCGATGACTCGCTCGGCATCGCGGGCGACCTCGACGCGGCCATGGCGCGCCACGTCGAGGGTTACGAGGACGAGTGGGCCGCGACGCTGAAGGACCCGGAGAAGCTGAAGCGCTTCCAGTCGTTCGTGAACGCCCCGGAGGCGCCGGACCCGTCGCTCGCCTACGTGGCGGAGCGCGGCCAGGTGCGGCCGGCGACGGAGGAGGAACGCGAATCGGGATCGGTCATGATCGCCGGCACGACGCTGGAGGTGCGGCGATGAGGCGCGAGGACCGCGGCTGGGTGCGCGTCTGCTCGCTGGGCGACCTGACGCCGGAGCGCGGCCGAGCCGCCCTCATCGGCGAGGAGCAGATCGCGCTGTTCCTGCTGGCGGACGGCAGGGTGCGCGCGACGCAGAACCTCGACCCGTACAGCGGCGCGCAGGTGCTCTCGCGCGGCATCGTCGGCTCCTCGACCTTCGCCGACGGCACCGAGACACCGACGGTCATCTCGCCTCTGCACAAGCAGGCATGGGACCTGGTCACCGGCACGGTGCTGCGCACGCAGGGCGGCGAGGAGCGGGGCATCCGGGTCTACCCCGTCTCGCTCGACGGCGAGGACGTGCTCGTGAAGGCGGGCGCGCGATGACGACGATGCTCGGGGTCGAGTCGGCGGGCCGCCCGATGCTGCTCGTCGGCGACGAGGGCGGCGTCACGGTGTACCCCGTGGTGCTCGACGAGGACGACGTGATGATGAAGGCGGGTGCGCGATGACGACGATAGCTGGTCGGCGCATCCGGGTCTGTTCCCGTCACTTCGGCACGGGCGATGTGCGGACGAGGGACGGAGCGGCGCGATGACGACGATGCTGGGAGTGGAGCTGAACGGGCGGCGCGTGCTGCTGGCCGGCGGCGGACCCGTCTCGGCCCGAAGGCTGCGGCGCCTGATCGACGACGGCGCGGCGCCCGTCGTGGTCGCCCCCGAGCTGTGCGCCGAGGCGGCCCAGCTCGTCGCCGACCACGGCGTGACGTGGCATCGCCGCGGTGTCGAGGAGGCCGATGTCGACGGGTCGTGGCTCGTGCACACGGCCACGGGCGACCCCGCGATCGACGCGCGCGTGGCGGCGTGGTGCGAGTCGCGCGCGACGCTCTGCGTCAACGCGTCTGACGGCGCGCACGGCACGGCCCGGATGACGGCGTCGTCGCGCGCGGGAGACGTGATGGTGGGCGTCGTCAGCGACGCCGGCGTCGACCCGCGGCGCACGGCCCGCGTCCACGCCGCGATCCGGGAGATGCTCGAATCGGGCGCCGCCCCACTGCGCCGCGTGCGCGCGGGTGCGCCGGGCCGCGTCGCCCTCGTCGGCGGCGGCCCCGGCCCCGTCGACCTCATGACGCTGCGCGCACGGCGCCTCATCGCCGAAGCCGATGTCGTCGTCGCCGACCGCCTCGGCGCGACGGCGGTGCTCGACGAGCTCGATCCGGATGTCGAGGTCATCCACGTGGGCAAGGCGCCCGGCCACCACATCCGGACGCAGGACGAGATCAACGGCATCATCGTCGAGCACGCGCTCGCCGGGCGCCGCGTCGTGCGGCTCAAGGGCGGCGACCCGTTCGTCTACGGCCGCGGCGGCGAGGAGGTCACGGCGTGCCTGCGCGCCGGCGTGCACGTCGAGGTCGTTCCCGGCGTGACGAGCGCCGTGTCGGTGCCCGCGTCGGCCGGCATCCCCGTCACGCACCGCGGCACCGCCTCGAGCGTGCACCTCGTGTGCGGCCCGACGGGCATGACGGGCGCGACGCTCGCGGCGCTCAAGGACCGCACGGTCACGACGGTGATGCTCATGGGCGTCGCGGCGTTCGCCGGCTTCGCCGCCGACGCGCTCGCCGCGGGCGCCCCGGATGACTTGCCCGTCGCGTTCGTCGAGCGCGGCTTCAGCGACGAGCAGCGCACCGTGCACTCGACGCTCCGCGCGGCGGCGGGCGACGCGCTCCGCGCCGAGGTGCGCAACCCCGCCGTGATCGTGCTCGGCGATGTCGCCCGCGCCGAGCTGCTGATGCCCGCCGTGCACGAGGCATCCGCCGCGGCGTGACGGGGCGCGCCGGTGCCGGCCACGGGGCGCGAATTCGTGCCGTCGTCGGGGTATGCGGCGTCTGAGGTCGACAACGGCGCGAATCCGCGACGAGCGGTGGGCGCGCGCGACGTAGGGCGGGCATCCGGTGCCTGTTCGCTGTCCCACGGATTTGTGCCGTTGTCGGGGTATGCCGCCCTCTTTCGTCGACAACGGCGCAGATTCATGTCGCAGACCCGGCGGGGGCGAACTCGTGCATTGAGTCAGCGTCGCGCCCCACGCCCGGCTTCACGAGCCCGAAACGAAGCGGGAGCCGTGCCGAAACACCGCGTCCGTAGCGTCGGGAGCACGAGACACACGGGAGGTGCCATGACAACCACGGCCCGCACGACATCCGCGTCGGCCCTGACGTTCCGGCCCGGCCGCTGGATCGACGGCTGGAACGCCGAGGACACCGCCCAGTGGGAGGCCGAGGGGCGCGCGATCGCCCGCCGCAACCTCGCCTGGAGCGTCTTCGCCGAGTTCCTCGGTTTCGTCGTCTGGCAGCTGTGGAGCATCACGGTCGTCATGCTCCCCGCCGCCGGCTTCGACCTCACCTCGACCGAGCAGTTCTGGCTGATCTCGGTGGCCAGCCTCGTGGGCGCAACCCTGCGCTTCCCGTACACGTTCGCCGTTGCGCGCTTCGGCGGCCGCAACTGGACGATCATCTCGGCCGGCCTGCTGCTGATCCCCGCGATCGGGCTCGGCATCGTGGTGCAGTACCCGGACACGCCGTACCCCGTCCTCCTCCTCGTCGCCGCGCTCGGCGGCCTCGGCGGCGGCAACTTCGCCAGCTCGATGGCGAACATCACGTTCTTCTTCCCGCAGCGCGAGAAGGGCTACGCGCTCGGCCTGAACGCGGCCGGCGGCAACATCGGCGCGGCCATCGCCCAGTTCCTGGTGCCGATCGTCGTCACGATCGGCGCGGCCAGCACGCTGCGCATCGAACTCGCCGGCTGGATGTGGGTGCCGTTCATCCTGCTCGCCATGTGGGGCGCGTGGAAGTTCATGGACAACCTCTCGACGGCCAAGAGCGACTTCGCGGGCGCCGCCGCTGCCCTCCGCGAGCCGCACCTGTGGATCATGGCGCTGCTCTACATCGGCACCTTCGGCTCGTTCATCGGCTTCGCCGGCGTCTTCCCGAAGCTCATCGCCGACCAGTTCCCCGAGTTCTCGACCTTCCAGATCGGCGGCGCGTCGGTGACGCTCGCGTTCACGGGCGCGCTCGTCGGCTCGCTCACCCGCCCCTACGGCGGCAAGCTCGCCGACCGCTTCGGCGGTGCCCGGATGGCCGTGATCTCGTTCGGCGCGATGATCGCGGCGACCGTCACGCTCATCCTGATCCTGCCGTCCGGCAGCTTCTGGTCGTTCCTCGGCTGCTTCCTCGTGCTGTTCTGCGCGACGGGCGTCGGCAACGGGGCGACGTACCGGATGATCCCGGCGATCTTCGCCGCCCGCGGCGCGGCGACGGCGGGCGAGGAGCACGCCGTCGGGGCGCAGCGCAAGGGCGCGGCGGCCCTCGGCCTGATCTCGGCGCTCGGCGCCTACGGCGGCTTCTTCGTCCCGCAGGTGCTGAACTTCTCGCAGCAGGCGACGGGCGGCTACACCGCCGCGTTCTGGGGCTTCGCCGCCGCGTACGCCGCGCTCGGCGCGCTCACCGCGGCCGTGTACCTCGTGCCGCGGGCGTCGTTGGCCGGACGGATCGTATGACGCAGCGCTCGACCACCGGCGTCGGCGAGTACGCCGGCGCCGGTGCGGCGGCTCCGGGTGACGCGTACCGCGTCGGGACGGGCGCCGTCGCGGGCGGGAATGACAGCGCCGGGGCCCGTGCGGGTGCCGCGGCCGGCACCGGAATCGGTGCGAGCGGGGCAGAGGGGTCGCACGTCGGCGAGGCGTGCGCCCCCGGAAGTGAGGAAGAAGTGCGGATGTCGGAGCAGAACAACGAGATCGCGGGCGGCGGGCCGCTGCGCGTCGTGCTCGTCGGGTTCGGGCCGGTCGGCGTGCGATTCGCCGAGGAGCTGCTCCCGGCGATCGAAGCCGGCGACGTCGCGCTCACCGTGATCGGCGCGGAGGATTGCGAACCGTACAACCGCATCATGGTCGCGGAGTACGCAGCGGGGTCGATCGCGCGCGATGAACTCGTGATCGCCGACACGGCCGAGCTCGAGGCCCGCGGGGTGCGCGTTCTGCGCGGGCGCGCGGCGGCGCGGATCGACCGCGACGCGCGAGAGGTCGTGCTCGAGCCGGCTTCGGATGCCGGGACCGGCTCGTCCACGAACGGCAGCGCGGCGCCGGGCGCACGGGAGCCGCAAGGCTCCTCCGCGATCGGCGCTGCCACCGCGGGATCCGCGCTGCCGGGAGGCGAGACCGGTTCGTGGCCGCGCGGCGAGGCGGATTCGGTGCCCGCGGCAGACCGCATCCCGTACGACCGCCTCGTGCTCGCGACCGGCGCCGACGCGACGGTTCCCCGCCTCGACGGCCTCGAGGTCGCCGAGGCGGGCCCCGGCCGCGAGGCCGTGCTCACCGACGGCGTCTGCGCCATGCGCACGGTCGGCGACGCGGAACGCGCGCGCGACGTCATCGCGTCGGGCGGCCGCGTCGCGGTGCTCGGCGCCGGCGTGCTCGGCATCGAGCTCGCGCTGCTGATCGCCGACGCCGGCGCGGGCGTGCAGCTCGCGCACTTCGGCCCCGCACCGATGCCGCGCCAGCTCGACCGCGGCTCGGCCCACGTGCTCGTCGGCGCGCTCGCCGAGGCGGGCGTCGACGTCGTGCCGCACACGCGTGCGGAGGCGATCATCACCCGCGAGGTCGGCGGCCGCCGCCGCTTCGCCGCCCTCGTCTCGGGCGACGGCAAGCGCATCGACGCCGACCTGCTCGTGCTCTCGTGCGGGGTGCGCCCCCGCACCGCGCTCGCGGCCGAAGCCGGCCTGCGGGCCGCGCGCGGCGTGCTCGTCGACGACCGGCTGCGCTCGTGGAGCGACCCCGCGATCTTCGCGATCGGCGATGTGGCGCACGTGGCCGACGCCGAGCGGTACGCGCACGAGAAGGACGTGCCGGGCGGGCCTTCGGGGCTCGTGGGCCCCGGATGGCGCCAGGCCGAGCAGCTCGCCCGCGACCTCGCGCGCGAGGCGGCGGCCATCGCCGGTGCCGCCGACGAGATCGCCGACGACCTGGCGGCCGCCGACGACTCCGCGGGGATCGTGATGCTCAAGTCGCGCAGCATCGACCTCGTGCAGGCGGGCGGCGTCGTGCCCGACCCGTTCGCGCCCGTCGCGCACGGCGAACCGCCGAGCGAGATCGCCGCCTGGGCCGACCCCCAGCACGGCACCTACCTCGCGATGTCGACGCGCGACGGCGTGCTCGAGGCGTTCGTCGCGATCGGCCTGCCGCGCGCCGCCGCCGAGCTGAGCGTGCTGCACCAGCGCCGCGGCGAGCTGCCGAGCGACCGCTCGCTGCTGCTCCGCCTCGACGCGGCCGACGAACCCGCCCCCGCGAGCGGGCCCGACGCGACCGTGTGCGTCTGCAACGCCGTCACGGTCGGCCGGATCGACGAGGCCGTCGCGGGCGGCTGCTCGACCGTCGCCGAGGTCGGAGCCGAGACGCGCGCCGGCACCGGATGCGGCGGCTGCCGCTCCCGCATCGAGGAGATGCTCGCTGACTACGCGGGGGCCGCCGCGTGAGTCGCGCCGCCGCGCGGACCATCGCGTGCCCCGCTGGGGTGAGCATCGCGCTCCCCCGTGCCGCCATGACGCGCGCGGGAACCCGCCGCGCCCGCGGCTTCCTGCCCGCCTTCCGCGCCGTTGCCCCGAGTGCCGGTCCGGCACGAGTGGGCATGGCGCAGTTCTCCGCACCCCGAGGATCGAGCGCCCTCCCACTTGTCCGCCGCCATCGCGCGCTCGCACGGGTCGCGGCCGACTGCGGCACGCCCGGCCTGACCGATGACAACCGAGCGGAGCGCACCGCATGACCGCCGCCGACACCCACTGCCCGTACTGCGCGCTGCAGTGCGCCATGACGCTGACGCCCGCGGGCGACGGCGCCGAGGTCGCCGGGCGCGACTTCCCGACGAACCGCGGCGGGCTCTGCCGCAAGGGCTGGACCTCGGCCGAGCTGCTGCGCCGGCCCGATCGTCTGACGGCACCGCTCATCCGGAACGATGCCGGCGAGCTGGCCGAGGCGACCTGGGAGGCCGCGCTCGACCTCATCGCGGAGCGCGTGCGCGGCATTCAGGAGGAGAGCGGCCCCGACGCGGTCGGTATCTTCGGCGGCGGCGGGCTCACGAACGAGAAGGCCTACCAACTGGGCAAGTTCGCCCGCGTCGGGCTCGGCACGAGCCGCATCGACTACAACGGGCGGTTCTGCATGTCGTCGGCCGCCGCCGCGTCGAACCGTGCGTTCGGCCTCGACCGGGGGTTGCCGTTCCCGCTCGCCGACCTCGACACGGCCGAGGCGATCCTGATGCTCGGCTCGAACGTCGGCGACACCATGCCGCCGTTCGTGCAGCACCTGCAGGGCGCGCGCGGCCGCGGCGGGCTCATCGTCGTCGACCCGCGGCGCTCGACGACCGCGAAGCTCACGGCCGACGGCGCCGGCGTGCACGCGCAGGCCGTGCCGGGCGCCGACATGGCGCTGCTGCTCGGCATCGCGCACGTCGTGATCGCCGAGAACCTGCACGACCGCGAGTACCTCGCCGAGCGCACGGCCGGCTTCGAGGCCGTGAAGCGCTCGGTCGCGCCGTGGTGGCCGGAGCGCACGGCGCAGGCGACGGGCGTGCCCGCGCAGGTCATCCGGGACATCGCGCGCCGGATGGCCGCCGCCCGGAGCGCGTACGTGCTCACCGGCCGCGGCGTCGAGCAGCACGCCGACGGCACCGACACCGCCACGGCCGCGATCAACCTGGCGCTGCTGCTCGGCCTGCCAGGTCGCCCCGGCTCGGGCTACGGCACGCTGACGGGGCAGGGCAACGGCCAGGGCGGGCGCGAGCACGGCCAGAAGTGCGACCAGCTGCCCGGCTACCGCAAGATCGTCGACCCCGCCGCGCGGGCACACGTCGCGGGCGTCTGGGGTGTGTCGCCCGAGGACATCCCCGGGCCGGGCGTGCCCGCCGTCGAGCTGCTGGAGTCGGCGGGGCGGCCCGGCGGCGTCCGGATGCTGATGGTGCACGGATCGAACCCCGCGATCTCCGGCCCCGACGTCGCGCGCGTGCGCGAGGCGCTGGGCCGGCTGGAGCTGCTTGTCGTCAGCGACTTCTTCCGCTCCGAGACGGCGGAGCTCGCCGACGTCGTGCTGCCCGTCCTGCAATGGGCCGAGGAAGAGGGCACGATGACGAACCTCGAGGGGCGCATCATCCGGCGCCGCCGCGCCGTCGCGGCGCCCGAGGGGGCGCGCAGCGAGCTGTGGATGATGCGCGAGCTGGCGCAGCGCCTCGATGCCCCCGGCGAGTGGTCGCTCGACCCCGCCGAGGTGTTCGACGAGCTCGGCCGCGCGAGCGCGGGCGGCATCAGCGACTACTCCGGCATCTCGCACGAGCTCCTCGACGCCGGGGCCGAGGCGTACTGGCCCTACCCGGCCGGCTCATCCGGAACCCCGCGCGTCTTCCTCGACCGCTTCGCCCACGAAGACGGCCGGGCCCGGATGGTGGCCGTTCGCCCGTCGGCGGGCGACGCGGCCTCGGGGCGACCCGTGCGGCGCCGCGGGGGCGCGAGCGGCGAGCGGGGAAGGGCTGGTGCCAGCCCAGGCGGCGCGGAGGCGCGGACGGAGGCCGGCGAGGGCGCGCGCGCGAACCCCGATCCCGAGAGGCGTGAGGCCCCCGGCCGCGCCGTTCCCCGCGGCGGGGAGCTCCACCTCGTCACGGGCCGCCTCCTCGGCCAATACCAGTCGGGCACGCAGACACGCAGGGTGCCGGAACTGGCGGCGACCGACGCCGGGCTGACGGCGCAGCTCCACCCCTCGGCGGCGGCCGACCGAGGCATCGCCGACGGCGCGCGAGTCCGCGTGCGCAACCACCGCGGCGAGGTGGAGGCGACGGCGAAGCTGTCATCCGACATCCGGTACGACACGGTGTTCCTGCCGTTCCACTTCCCCGGCGGCGAGAGCGCGAACCTGCTGACGCCGGCCGAGACAGACCCGATGAGCGCGATGCCCGAGTTCAAGCACGCGGTCGTCGACGTCGTTCCGGCGTGACGCTCGGAGGCAGGTGGGCCGCCGCCCGGCGCGGGAGGATTTGTGCCGTTGTCGACGCTCGGTGCCTCTGACGCCGACAACGGCACAAATTCGCTTCGGGCATGGCCCGCCGTCGCGGGTACTCGGCCTACGCTCGAGGCGCGTACCGCCGCGGCTCGAACGTCGCGGCGACGACGGCGCGGAGCTCGTCGAGGCCGCCCGAGACGATGCCGGCGGCGCGGGCCTGCACCAGCAGGTTTCCGACGGCGGTCGCCTCGACGGGGCCCGCCTCGACGGCGATCCCCGAGCGGTCGGCGGTGAGCTGGCAGAGCAGCTCGTTGAGCGAGCCGCCGCCGACGATGTGGATCGTCTCGACGTCGATGCCGCTGAGCTCGCTCGCCGTGCGCACGGCGCCCGCGAACGCCTCGGCGAGGCTCTCGACGATCGCGCGGGCGAACTCCGGCTTGGTCTGCGGCACGGGCAGGCCGCGCTCGCCCAGCCACGCCGTGATCCGGCCGGGCATGCCGCCGGCGGGCATGAAGACCGGGTCGTTCGCGTCGAAGACGCCCACCGGGCCGTCGACGCGGGCAGCCTCGGCCAGGAGCGCCGGCAGGTCGATCTTCTCGCCCTCCTCGCGCTCCCACTCCCGGATGGTCTCGCTCAGGATCCAGAGGCCCATCACGTTGTGCAGGAACCGGGTGCGGCCGTCGACGCCGCCCTCGTTCGTGAAGTTCGCCTCTCGGGCGGCGTCCGTGAGCACGGGGCTCTCGGTCTCGACGCCGACGAGGCCCCACGTGCCGCACGAGATGTAGGCGGCGCGGTCGGCCCTCATCGGCACGGCCGCCACGGCCGAGGCCGTGTCGTGCGAGCCGACGGCGACGACGGGCGCCGATCCACCGAGCTCCGCCGCGACGTGCGGCAGCAGTTGCCCGACGGTGTCGCCGGGCTGTACGAGGCGCGGCAGGATGCGCTCCGGCACGCCGAGCCGCGCCGCGAGCTCGACGTCCCACCGCTTCGTCGTGACGTCGAGCAGGCCGGTCGTCGAGGCGTTCGTCGCCTCCGCGACCTTCTCGCCCGTGAGCAGCCACCCGAACAGATCCGGGATCAGAAGCATCGCGTCTGCTGCGTCGAGCAGGCCGTCCTCGCGCTCGCAGGCGAGCTGGTAGAGCGTGTTGAAGGGCAGGAACTGCAGGCCGTTGCGCCGGTACAGCGCCTCGAAGGGCGCGACGGCGTGCACGGCCTCGACGCCCCGGGCAGTGCGCCCGTCGCGGTAGTGCATGGGCGTGCCGAGCATCCGGTCGCCGCGCATCAGCGCGTAGTCGACGGCCCACGAGTCGACGCCGATCGAGGCGATGTCGTCGGCGCCGCGGAACGCCTCGCGCAGGCCCGCGAGGGCGCCGCGGTAGAGGGAGAACAGGTCCCACTGCATGCCCGTGGGCGTCGTCAGCGGGTCGTTCGGGAAGCGGCCGACGGTGTCCATCCGGATCTGACCGCCCTCGAAGCGGCCGACGATCACGCGGCCGCTGGTGGCGCCGAGGTCGACGGCGGCGACGGAACCTGAAGTCATGAGTGCACCTTAGGGGAGAAGAAGGGGGCAGCGGCCGAGACGCGGGGTCGTCGGCCGCCGCCGGGAGGAGGGGCGTCGCGCTGCCCGGTGCGGCTCAGCCCGGTGCGGCGGGCTCGGGCTCGGCGACGCGCCCTGATCGGTCGTGTCCGAGCGGCCGGGCGCCCCGACCGTTCGGACACCGGCTACCGGACGAACGCCTGCGCGACGCCCGAGTCGACCGGGATGTGCAGGCCGGTCGTGCGGCTGAGCTCCGGGCCCGTCAGCACGTACACGGCGTCGGCGACGTTCTCGGGAACGACCTCGCGCTTGAGGATCGTGCGGTTCGCGTAGAACTGGCCGAGGTCCTCTTCCTTGACGCCGTAGGTCGCGGCGCGGTTCGCGCCCCAGCCGGACGAGAAGATGCCCGAGCCGCGCACGACGCCGTCGGGGTTGATGCCGTTCACGCGCACGCCGTGCTCGCCGAGCTCGACGGCCAGCAGGCGCACCTGGTGGGCCTGGTCGGCCTTCGTCGCCGAATAGGCGATGTTGTTCGGGCCGGCGAAGACCGAGTTCTTCGACGAGATGTAGATGATGTCGCCGCCGAGGCCCTGGTCGATGAGCACCTTCGCGGCGGCCTTCGAGACGAGGAACGAGCCCTTCGCCATCACGTCGTGCTGCAGGTCCCAGTCCTTCTCGGTGGTCTCGAGCAACGGCTTCGACAGCGACAGGCCGGCGTTGTTGACGACGAGGTCGACGCCGCCGAAGGCGAGCACGGCCTCGTTCAGGGCGGCCTGCACGGCCGCCTCGTCGGCGACGTTGGCCGCGACGCCGATCGCGACGTCGGTGCTGCCGAGCTCCGCCGCGGCGGCCTGCGCCTTGGCGAGGTCGAGGTCGGCGATGATGACGCAGGCACCCTCCTTCGCGAGACGAGTCGCGATGGCCTTGCCGATGCCGGATGCGGCGCCCGTCACGAACGCGATGCGACCGGCGTGGCTCTTCGGCTTCGGCATGCGCTGCAGCTTGGCCTCTTCGAGCGCCCAGTACTCGATCCGGAACTTCTCCTCGTCGGAGATGGGCGCGTAGGTCGAGAGCGCCTCGGCGCCGCGCATCACGTTGATCGCGTTGACGTAGAACTCGCCGGCGACGCGGGCGGTCTGCTTGTTCTTGCCGTAGCTGAACATGCCGACGCCGGGGATGAGCACGATGAGCGGGTCGGCGCCGCGCATAGCGGGGCTGTCGTCGGTCGCGTACGCGTCGTAGTAGGCGGCGTAGTCGGCGCGGTACTGCTCGTGCAGCTCCTTGAGGCGGGCGATCGAGTCGTCGATCGACGCGTCGGCCGGCAGGTCGAGGACGAGCGGCTTGACCTTCGTGCGCAGGAAGTGGTCGGGGCAGCTCGTGCCGAGCTCGGCCAGGGCGGGGGCCTTCTCGCTCGCGAGGAAGTCGGTGACGACCTCGGCGTCGGTGAAGTGGCCGACCATCGGGGCGTCCTGCGACGCGATGCCGCGGATCGTCGCGGCCAGCGCGGCGGCCTTGGCGCGGCGCTCGGCCTCGGGGAGGGCCTCGTAGCCGGCGCGGACGCCGCCGAAGGGCTCAGCCCTGCCGTTCTCGGCGATGTACTTCGCGGCGGTGTCGATGATCCAGAGCGAGTTCTTCTCGCTCTCCTCGCTCGTCTCGCCCCACGCGGTGATGCCGTGGCCGCCGAGGACCGTGCCGATCGCCTGCGGGTTGGCCTTCTTGATCTCGCTGATGTCGAGGCCCAGCTGGAAGCCGGGGCGGCGCCACGGCACCCACACGACCTTGTCGCCGAAGATCTTCTTCGTGAGCTCCTCGCCGTCGGCGGCGGTCGCAATGGCGATGCCGCTGTCGGGGTGCAGGTGGTCGACGTGCGCGGCGTCGACGAGGCCGTGCATGGCGGTGTCGATCGAGGGGGCGGCGCCGCCCTTGCCGTGCAGGCAGTAGTCGAACGCGGCGACCATCTCGTCCTCGCGGTCGATGCCGGGGTAGACGTCGACGAGCGCGCGCATTCGGTCGAGGCGGAGCACCGCGAGGCCCTTCTCCTGCAGCGTGCCGAGGTCGCCGCCCGAGCCCTTCACCCACATCAGCTCGACGGGCTCGCCCGTGACGGGGTCCGTCTCGGTGCCCTTCGCCGACGTGTTGCCGCCCGCGTAGTTCGTGTTCTTCGGGTCGGACCCGAGCCGGTTGCTGCGCGCGATCAGATCGGCGACGGCGGGGTTGGTCGATGCTTCGCTCATGATGCTCCCTGTTCGATTGTGTTGATTCTTACAAGAACTAACGCGATGTGCAAGAGGGCGGTCTGAGTGTGAGGGCGCCCGGGTGGACCCCTCACGTGTGCCCGATTGTGGGTGTGCGGCGGGCAGACCCACTTCTGGCGGCACCTGAGCGGGGCGGCGGCACCTGGGCGGGACCGTCGGCGGGGCTACCGGATGTCGACGAGCGCGCGGAACGGGTCGAGGCGGGCGTCGTCGGGGTCGAGCTCCGTGACGAGGGTGTCGATCTGCGCCGCCTCGAACGCCGCGGCGACGGAGCGGCCGCCGAGCTTGGCGGAGTCGATCAGGAGCAGCACGCGCGAGCTGCGCCGTGCGAAGACCTGCTTGACCTCGCTCTCGTCGAGCGAGGTCTCGCTCGTGCCGAGCTCGGCGTCGAACCCGCTCGACGAGTGCACGAACGCCTGGTAGAGCATCGATTCCGCGCCGCGGCAGGCGATGGGCCCGACGAGGCTCCCCGTCGACGGCTCCGGTTCGCCGCCCGTCAGCACGGCCCGCCCGGCGTGGCTCTGGCGCAGGGTCGCGTAGTTGTCGACGGAGTTCGTGACGATCGACAGCTTCGGCCGCGCGTCCAGGTGTGCGGCGAGCGTGCCGACCGTGCTGGAGGCGTCGAACGCGACGGCCCCGGATGTCGGTAGCAGTTCGAGCGCCTTCCGCGCGATCACCTGCTTCGCGCGGGGCCGGCGGGCGCGGCGCTCGCCGAAGTCGCGCGGCCGCTCGACGGCGACGGCGCCGCCGCGCACGCGCCGCAGCTGACCCGCGAGCTCGAGGTCGTCGAGGTCGCGGCGCACCGTCATCTCCGAGACGTCGAGTTCCGCGGCCAGCTCGGCGAGGCGCGCGGACCCCTCGGCCTCGATCGCCGCCATGATCGCGGCGCGGCGCTGCTCGCCGTCGACCGTGCGGTTCGTCGCCATCTCGCCCCTCGCCCGTTGGTGTTCGTTCCTGTGATGTTTTCCACCGTACGTCACATCATCCGGATCCGGTGCCGTCGGCGGTTCGGGTCGCCCGTGCACAGCGCAGTCGATCCGGTGCTCGGCCGGTCGCCGCGGCGCGGAACCCCGCGGGTGTCCAGCGGCCGGGTCGACGGATCTCCTGCGTTGTGCACGCCGGTGCCGTGGGAAGAAGCCGCGGCCTGCTCGGATCGCGGGGCGTCGGGGAGCGGGGGCGAGACTGCGCGGTGGGTGTCCAAGCCGTGCAGAGCGCAGTCGATCCGGCGCCCGGCCGGTCGGCGCGGCGCGGAACCCTGCGGGTGTCCAGGAGGGCGGGTCGACGGATCTCCTGCGCTGCGCACGCGTGCAGCGTGAGCCCCCGCGCCTCGTCGACGCCGATCCGTGCTCTGGTCTAGACCAGAGGTGCTCCGACGCGCTAGGCTCATCACATGCAGGTCATCGTCGTGGAGAACGCACAGGCCGTCGGCGAGTATGTCGCCGACACGATCATCCGGCGCATTGAGAAGGGCGTCCTGAAGGTGCTCGGCGTCGCCACGGGCTCGTCGCCCGTTCCGGTGTACGAGGCGCTCGAGCGGCGCGGCGTTCCGTCGCCCCAGACGCTCAAGGCGTTCGCGCTCGACGAGTACGTCGGGCTGCCGAAGGCGCACCCCGAGAGCTACCACTCGGTCATCGAGCGCGACGTGACGCGCCGCCTCGGCCTCGACCCCGCGAACGTGCGCGTGCCGGAGGGAGACTCCGACGACATCGAGCACGCCGGCGCGCGCTACGAGCAGGCGATCCGCGAGGCCGGCGGGGTCGACCTGCAGATCCTCGGCATCGGCGCGACCGGCCACATCGGCTTCAACGAGCCGACGTCGTCGCTCTCCTCGCGCACCCGGATCAAGACGCTGACGCCGCAGACCCGCAAGGACAACGCGCGCTTCTTCGACTCGCCCGACGAGGTGCCCCAGCACTGCCTGACGCAGGGACTCGGCACGATCATGGACGCCCGCGAGGTCGTGCTCGTCGCGCACGGCGCGAGCAAGGCCGACGCCGTCGCGGCGGCGATCGAGGGCCCCGTCTCGAGCATGTGCCCCGGCTCGGTGCTGCAGTTCCACGAGAACGCCTCCTTCGTCGTCGACGAGGCGGCGGCCGCGAAGCTGACCCTGCGCGAGTACTACGATTTCACGGTGCAGAACCGGCCGGAATGGCAGCGGTGACCGGCGTGCGCACGCTCATCCGGAACGTGCGCGCCGTCGGCGGGCCCCGTCCCGTCGACGAGGCGGCGCCCGGCTGGCTGCTGCTCGCGGGTGACGCCGCCGAGGCGGCCGGCGAGGGCGAGCCGGGCGACGTCACCGCCGACCGCACGATCGATGCCCGCGGCGGCTTCGCGACCCCCGGCTTCGTCGACATCCACACCCACGGCGGTGGCGGGCACAGCAACGAGGGCGGCGCCGACGAGATCCTCGCCGCCGCGGCCGCCCACCGCACGCGCGGCACCACCCGCTCGGTCGTCAGCCTCGTCTGCGCGCCCGTCGACGCGCTCGAGCGCAACCTGCGCATCATCGCCGGGCTCGCCCGCGAGCACGACCACATCCTCGGCAGCCACCTCGAGGGCCCGTTCCTCGCCGAGGCGCGCTGCGGGGCGCATGACACCGCCTTCATGATCGATCCGACCCCGGATGTCGTCGAGCGGCTGATCGAGGCGGCCGACGGCACGCTGCGCCAGATCACGCTCGACCCGCGCCGCCCCGGTTCGCTCGACGCCATCCGGAGGCTGCGCGCGGCGGGCGTCGCCGTGGCGGTCGGCCACACCGAGGCGAGCTACGAGGAGGCGTCCGCGGCGTTCGACGCCGGCGCCACCTTGCTGACCCACGCGTTCAACGCGATGCCCGGCCTGAACCACAGGGCGCCGGGCCCCGTGCTGGCCGCGGTGGACCGATCCGACGTCGTGCTCGAACTGATCCTCGACGGCATGCACGTCGACGAGCGGCTGGCGGCACGGCTGTTTCAGATGGCGCCTGGTCGCATCGCCCTCGTCACCGACGCCATGGACGCGGCGGTCGGCGAGGACGGCGCGTACGTGCTGGGCGGCCTCGACGTCGACGTGCACGAGGGGCGTGCCGTGATCGCCGGCACCGATACGCTCGCCGGTTCGACGCTCGACCAGGCGACGGCGCTGCGCATCGCGATCGGTGCGGGCATCGCCCCGGATGCCGCGGTCGCGGCGCTGACATCGACGCCCGCCCGCGCGCTCGGCGAGGCGGCGCCCGCCCTCGAGATGGGCGCCGCGGCGCCGGGCGGCGTGCTCGTCTTCGACGCGGACTGGTCGCTTCGCGAGGTCGTGGCCTGAGGCGGCCGCCGCGGCCATCCCGAGGGGGCGGTGACATGACGGCACCCGCACCGACCCTGCGGGCGTCGGGACCCGCACGGTCGGCAGCGCCCGCGCGTCGGGCGGGCCGACCCTGCGGGGAGACGCCCGTTCGGCGGGCATCGGGGCCCACCGGTTCATACTGAAGGCGCGCAGGGCGCCGCACCTCCCCATCCGCTCGTTCACACTCGGAGGATTCATGACAGCGTTCGAACTCGCGGTGCAGGACGCGCACGGAGCCGCGGTCGCTCAGCGCGTCGGCGCCGATCGGATGGAGTTGGCCACCGCCCTGTCGACGGGAGGGCTGACGCCGTCGGCGGCGCTCATCGAGCGCGCCGTCGCGACGGGCGTCGAGGTGCACGTGCTCGTGCGGCCGCGCGAGGGCGGGTTCGACTACGACGCTGCGGAGCGCGAACTGATCGTCGCGGACGTGGGCCGCGCCGTCGGCTTCGGCGCCGCCGGCGTCGTCATCGGCGGGCTGCGCGCCGGCGCCGTCGATGCCGACCTCGTGCGCGATGCGCTGGTCGCCGCGGGTGGCCGCGAGGTCACCTTCCACAGGGCGTTCGACCAACTCGCCGACCCCTGTTCCGCACTCGAGCAGCTCGTCGGCCTCGGCGTGACGCGCGTGCTGACATCCGGCGCCGCACCTTCCGCCGCCGACGCACTCGCGGCGCTGCGCGGCCTCGTCGAGCGGGCGGCCGGGCGCATCCAGATCATGGCGGGCGCCGGAGTGACGTCGGCGAACGCGGCGGAGATCGCCGCGACGGGCGTCGATGCCGTGCATGCCTCGGCGAAGCGCACCGTCACCGAGCGGCTCGCGGTGTCGCTCGGCGCCGCGGCGGCGGCCGGCACCGTCTCGTACGCGACGACGGACGAGCGGGAAGCCGCGGCGCTGCGCGGGATCCTGAAGCCCGGCTGAGGTTCGGCGGGTCGCAGTGCGCTCCGCACCGTCCGGATGCGTACCGTCGTCGACGTCCGGAGGGTGTGACGTCGATCACGATGTAGGCGTGCGGTCGACGGGTGCGGTGTCTTCTGGCCGGCCGGCGGGGCTCGTGTCGTCGGCCCGCGCCGTGCGGATTCGTACCGTCGTCGGTGTCCGGAGTCTGAAACGTCGACGACGCCGCAATCGTGTGCTCGGCGAGGGAGGCCCGCGGTACGGATCAGGCGGCTGACCCGCGCCCGCCCGTCAGGACGCGCTGCGCGGCGCGATGGCGGTGATGAGGCCGAGCCCGACGCTGATGCGGTCGGCGGCCTCGATGACGTCCTCCGTCAGCGCGTCCAGGCCGGCTTCGCGCATGAGGGACAGTCGCCCCGAGACGGAGATGGCCGCCACGACGCCGCCGTGCGCGCCGCGGATCGGAGCGGCGACGCACACGCGGCCGAGCGCGAGCTCCTGGTCCTCCAGGGCGGAGCCCTTCCGCACGACCCGGGCGATCTCCTGCGTGAGCGCGTCGTGCGACGCGATCGTGTGCTCGGTGTAGGCGGGCAGGTCGCCGAGGAGCTCGCGGCGCTCGGCGTCGTCGGTGCCGATCAGGAGGCACTTGCCGAGCGCGGACGCGTGCAGGGGCTGGCCCATGCCGACCATCGAGTGGTCCTTGCGCGCGTGCGCACCCTCGAAATGGCTGAGGTAGATGAGCTGGTCGCCGTCGCGGGTCGCGACGTTGGCGCTGAACCCCGTGCGGTGCGCGAGCTCCTGCGCGATCGCGCGCGACTGCCGGTAGACGGGCGACTGGTTGAGCCCCTCGCTCGCGAGCCGCAGCACCGTCGTGCCGATCGCGTACCCGGCGCCGTCCGGCTCCTTGGCGACGTAGCCCAGTTCGGTGAGCGTGGCGAGCAGACGGGTGATCGTCGACGGACCGAGGCCCGTCGCGCGGGCGATGTCGGAGCCGCGCATCGACCCCGATGCCGAGCCGCCGATCGCCGCGAGCACCGAGGCCGCGCGGGCGAACCCCTGCTGAACTTCACCCGCCATGTCGACCTCCGCCGCCCAGCCTATCGCCCGTCACCGCCACGGCATCGTCACCGATCGGCCGCTCGGCTCGCCGAACGCGCGCACGGCGCACAGGGTGACGTACGGCGACCCGTTGGTGCGCGAGACGCGGATCCGCAGCGCATCCGCCTCGACCGCGGCGAAGTCATGGATGCGGTGGCGGTGGCGATTGTCGGTCACGGACGCGAGGTTCCGCCAGGTGCCGTCCACGCGCGCCTCGACGACGTAGTCGGCCGGGAGTTCGGGCATCGTGCGGAACGGGGTGCGGTGGTGATGCAGGTTGATGAGGTCCTCGTCGACATCGTCGTTCCAGACGAGGCGCACCGAGCTCAGCGCGACGGGGGCTTCCCACTCGAGGTCGACCCCTTGGGGCGCCGCCAGGAGCTCGTCGGCCGAGACGGGCTCGCTCGACCACAGGTGCGGCCCGCCGAAGGGGCGCAGTACGCCGTCGGTGACGGAGGAAGGGTCGTACGCACGGGTCGCCGGTTCGACCTGCAGCGCGAACGATCGGCGCCGGAGCATCCGGGCGTTCCAATCGGTCACCGGCTGGCGCTCCGCCTCCGGGATCTGATCGTCGAAGGCCTGATCAGAGGTCAGCTTGCGGCCCATGGCGAGCACGCCGTACGGCCGCTCGTCGGTCAGGACCAGGCCGACGTGCGGGTTCGCTCGGACGACGACCACGGCCTGCGCGATCTCGTCATCAGGGCGCCAGGAGAACGCGGCGGATGCGAGGGTCGCGCCGGCGGCGAGCTCGACGGTCGTCGAGGCGAGCCGGCGCACGGGCACGGCGTTCTGGCCCCGACCCGTGTGCCACAGCTCGACCCCGAGGCGAGTGTCGGACGACGCCCGCACGTCGAACGTGATCGCGTCGATACCCGGGTCGGCGGGAACCAGCACCGCGACGTCGCGGTCGAGGGCGAAGGCGTCGCCGGTCGCGTGGGGGCGCGTCGTCACGGAGCCCAGCGTCGAGGTCGCCGTGACGGCTGCCAGGCGGGCGACGTCGTCGGGGTCGGAGCGCCGCACGCCGATGACGGGGGCGTCCTCGCGCAGCAGCGTGCACTGCAGCTCGTCGAGGCGATCGCGCCCCACGGCCCTGGGTGAGACGCCGCGGGCGGCCGCGATGGAAGCCGCCGTGCCCACGGCCTGCCCCTGCGTCGCGCACGTCGCCATGACGCGGGTCGAGCCGAACGCCACGTGCGACGCGGAGATGTTCCGCCCGGCGAAGAGCAGGTTCCCGACGTCGCGGGAGTAGAGGGATCGGTAGGGGATCGCGTAGGTGCCGTCGCTGTAGTGCTGCTTTGCGCCCACGGACTCGGCGTACACGCCCTCGACGGGGTGCAGGTCGATCGACCAGCCGCCGAACGCGACGGCGTCGTCGAAGGGCGTCTGGTTCACGATGTCGTGCTGCGTCAGGGTGTAGTCGCCCCACAGGCGGCGGTACTCGCGCTTGCCGGGCACGGAGCCGACCCATTCCAGCGTGAGGTTGTCAGCGTCGAAATCGCCGGAGTTCTTGATGTGATCCCAGATGCCGAACACGACGGCCCACAGCTCGTCGCGGATCCGTTCGTTGTCGTGGACCGTGTCGATCTCGCCTCCCCACTCGATCCACCAATAGTCGCAGCCGTTGTCGCCGGTCCGGATGATCCGGTTGCGGGGGATCGAGGTCTTCAGGATGTCCTTCGCGATGAGCGGGGGGACGAACGGCACGGGGCGGCCCGCGTCCTTCGTGTAGAAGAACATCGAACTGCCGAGCAGTTCCCGGTCGGCGACCTCGGGCGCCCACGGCTCGTCGTACTCGCTCCGTGCCTCGCGGCCGATGCGAGATGCGGCGCCTGCGAGGTGCGCCACCGTGCCGTCGCCGGTGCAGTCGATGAAGACGGGGGCCTCGAACCGCGTCGTGATCTCGCTGCCCATCGTCCAGCCCGTCACGGAGCGGATCAGCGGCCCGTCGTTCGACGGGCCGCCCATCTCGATCTCGCGGACGTCGGTGTTGAGGAACAGGCTCACGCCCGGTTCCGCGCGAACGGCGTCGAGGACGACCTGATCCCAGTAGTGCGGGTTGCCCTCCGGGTTGCGGTACTGGTTCTCGAGGAACAGCTCGCCCATCAGTCCCGTCTCGCGCGCGAAGCGCTGGGTGCCGTGCGCCGTCGCACCCACGACCCAGACGCGCACTTCGCTCGACGAGTTCCCGCCCAGCACGGGCCGATTCGTCACGAGCGCGACGTGCGACCCCAGCCGTGCGGCCGAGACGGCCGCCGTCACCCCGGCGAGTCCCCCTCCGATGACCACGATGTCGTACTGCTGTGTACGGTGCTGCATTGCTTCCACCTCGCCGGTTGTTTTCGCCCAACGATAGAGTACGTTCGCTCAGTGCACCAAGTCTTGCAATGAGTGGTACGCTCTCGAAAGCTTCTGGACAACGATGTAAGGGAAGAACATGGACCCGAATGCCGCGACCGGCGGTGCTTCAGCGCTCGCCACATCGAGCGACGTTCTCAGTGACGACGCTCGACGCGCACGACTTCGAAAAGTGATCATGGCGGCGGGAGTCGGCCATTTCGTGGAGTGGTTCGACTTCGGCCTCTACGGAACGCTCGCTTCGGTCATCGCGATCCACTTCTTCAAAGAGGGTGATCCGCAAGCGGCGCTTCTGTCGTCGTTCGCCGTGTTCGGCGCTGGCTTCATCATGCGGCCGCTCGGCGGCCTCTTCTTCGGCTCGATGGGCGACCGTGTGGGGCGGAAGAACACGCTCGCGCTCGTGATCCTGATCACGTCGGGAGCCACGCTGGTTATGGGGTTGCTGCCGACATGGCAGCAGGTCGGGATCATCGCACCGATTCTGCTCGTGATCGTTCGCCTCGTGCAGGGGTTCGCCGCGGGCGGGGAATCGAGCGGTGCCACGACGCTCCTGGCCGAATATGCGCCGTCGAATCGGCGGGGGTTCGTGTCGAGCTTCGTCGATGTGTTCGGCTTCATGGCCTTCGTCTTCGGTGCGGGGCTCGTGCTGCTGTTCACGCTCACGCTGGGTTCCGAGGCTCTCGAATCCTGGGGCTGGCGTGCGATGTTCGCGCTTGCCTTGCCGCTCGGCGTCTCAGGCTTGTACCTGCGCCGGCGGCTCGAGGACACGCCGGAGTTCCAAGCCATCAAAGCGAAGGGTGAGGTGACGAAGTCGCCGCTGCGCACCTCGCTCAGCCGCTGGTGGAAGGCTCTGCTGTTCTGCGTCGGCTTCGTCGTACTCAAGTCGGTCGGGCACTGGATCCTCCAGACTTTCATGCCGTCCTACTTGCAGACCGACCTCGGGTACGACCAGACGACGAGCTACGCAGTCACGGTCATCGGCCTGCTGGCGATCTCGGCGCTCGTTCCGCTGTTCGGGCTCGCGAGCGATCGGTTCGGGCGTCGGCCGATCATGCTGATCGGCGTCGTCGGCTTCGTCGTACTCACCTACCCGTCGCTCATGCTGATGGGCGCCGGCTCGTTCGCGGCGGCTGCGGTGGCAATGGTGCTCCTCGGCGTGTTCATGGCGGCGTACGACGGTGCCATGAGCGCGGCGATGACTGAACTCTTTCCGACCAACGTGCGCTACGGCTCGATGGCGATCGCGTATAACGTGGCCGTCGCGGCGTTCGGAGGGATCACGCCCTGGTTCTCGCAGAGTCTGATCGGTTGGACCGGAAATCCGTATGCTCCGGCGTTCTACGTGATGGCGGCCGCGCTCGTCACAGGGATCGTCGTCCTGTTCGCGCGGGAGACGGCGCACGATCCCCTCAAGGAGGCGTAGTGCGCATCGCAGTGACAGGCGCGTCGGGTCGCGTCGGAAGTGCCGTCGTCGATCTGCTTGCCGGAGCCGGGCACAGCGTGCTCGGTCTCGACCTCGTCGCTCCCCGCGAGCCCCGTGAGGGCGTCGAGTATCTCGTCGGCGACCTCGCGCAGCTCGAGCCCGCCGACGAGAGGCTTCGCACAGTGGAAGCCGTCGCGCACCTCGGTGCGCTCATGTCCTGGGAGCCGGCGGATGCGGATCGCCTCTTGCAGCACAATGTGATGGCGACGGCGAGCCTGGTGCGCGCGTTCGAAGGCGGACGCCTGGCGACCTTCGTGCTCGCGAGCACAGGTGAGGTGTACCCGGAGAATAGCCCGCATTACCAGCCTTTGGACGAGAGGCATCCCCGCCGTCCCACGACGTGGTACGGGTTGTCCAAAGTGCTCGCGGAGGAGGTCGTCGAGTTCGCCGGACGCGCGAACGGATGGCGCACGATGGCGCTCCGGTTCGCGCACACTCAGCGCCCAGCGGAACTGCTCGATCCGGACTCGTTCTTCTCGGGTCCGAGGTTCTTCGCGAGCCGGCGGTACCGCAAGGCACTTGCACTCGGAGATGCTGCGCTCGCGGCGCAGCTCGAGCAGTACGCGGACGACGACTCGACGCTCCTCGTCGCTCGCCGCGATGACGGACAACCTGTGCAGATGGGGATCCTCGCGACGGATGACCTCGCGGCCGGAATCGTACTCGCGCTCGAAGCATCGTGGGCGGGCCATGAAGCCGTTGGGCTGGGTCCGGACGACTCGATCGACTTGGGAGAGTTCGCACGAGACCTCGCGGCGGCTGCCGGGCTGAGCGCGGTCGAGGTGATATTGCCGCCGACGGCGCCGAGCTACCTCACGAGCAACGCGAAGGCCAGGGAGATCCTCGGCTTCGCGCAGCGGGTCTCTCGCGAAGAAATGGTGGAAAGGGCCGTGGAGGCGTACGCCGTCCGAGGCTCGACCCGCCGCTGAACCGTGGTGGCAGGTGATCCGAGGTTGTGGATCCGGCGACTGACCGAGGCCTGCGCCGAGCTCACCCCCGCCGCGTCGACCCGCGCTCGACGAGCTCGGTCGGCATCACGACGGCCTCGTCCGTCGTGTCCTCGCCGGAGGCGGCGCGTGCGAGGATCCGTACGGCGGCCGAGGCCATCTCGCGGATCGGCTGCCGGATGGTCGTGAGCGGAGGCTGTACCCAGCGGGCGCCGCGCACATCGTCGAACCCGACCACGAGCACGTCCTCCGGGATGCGGAGCCCGCGGTCGCGCGCCGCGGCGTATGCCCCGATCGCCATCTCGTCGGAGCAGGCGAAGACACCGATCGGGCCCTCGCCGCCCAGTTCGTCGAACGCCGCGCGGCACGCGGCGCGGGCGTCCCGCGCGTTCCACGCGGCGCGCGTGTGGACCCACGGGGCTTCGCGGGCGCGGTCGGCCAGGGCGCGCAGGAACCCGTCGGCGCGGGCGCGCCCGTAGCGGAACGGCGGTGAACCGTCGATCAGGATGAAGCGCCGCGCGCCGCGGGCTATCAGGTGCCGCGCCGCCGCGTCCCCTCCCGCGCTGTCGGTCGTGCGCACGCTCGGCAGCGAGCCGACCGACTCGCCGGGAGGGTCGACGACGACGAGGGGGACGCCCGCCCTCGCCATGGCGTCGACCTGATCCTGCGTGGGAACGATGAGCCCGAGGACCGCGCCGGCAGACCCCCGGGAGCGGATCCGCGTCGTCCAGCTGCGCGCGGGGTCGTCGCGCGCGGCCGTGAGCGCGAGGTCGAAGCCGAGCTCGGCGGCTGTGGTGCGCGCGCCGCCGATGATCTCCTCGGCGTACGGGCCGTCGAAGAAGTCGAGCACGAGGTCGATGAGCAGTGCGGTGCCGCCGCGCGGGCGCCCGCGCACCTCGCCCGCCGCGGAGTACCCGAGCGCCGCCGCCGACCGGAGCACGCGCGCACGCGTGTCGACGCGCATCTCGCCGCGCCCGCGCAGGGCCCGCGAAGCCGTCGCCGCGCTCACGCCGGCGCCGGCGGCGACGTCGGCGAGCGTGGGGCGGGGCGACGACGTCATCCGGCTATTTTTGCGCAATGCGTGCGTGCTTCGCGACACGGCGGTGCCACGCTGGGGTCGGAGCACATGATCGCCGATGCGAGGGAGCAGGACGATGACGACGAACCGGATGCGCACGACCGCGGGAGTGCGACGATGACGGCCCGCAGGGCCCTCGTCGTGCGCGGCGGCTGGGAGGGCCACCACCCGGTCGAGGCGACCGAACTGTTCCTGCCGTTCCTGTCGGAGCAGGGCTTCGAGGTGCGGGTCGAGGAGTCGAACGAGATCTATGCCGACGCCGACGAGATGACCCGCACCGACCTCGTCGTGCAGTGCGTGACGATGTCGGAGATCTCGCGCGAGGCCGTGATGGGCCTGCGCGCCGCCGTCGAGGGCGGCACGGGCCTCGCGGGCTGGCACGGCGGCATCGCCGATTCGTACCGCGCGAACTCCGACTACCTGCAGCTCGTCGGCGGACAGTTCGCGACGCATCCGGCGAAGCATCCGGATGCCCGCGAGGGCGGCCCCGCCGACAACTACCTGCCCCACACGATCGACATCACCGAGCTCGGGCGCGCGCACGAGATCACGGCGGGCATCGACGACTTCGCGCTCGACACCGAGCAGTACTGGGTGCTGGCCGACGACCTGAACGACGTGCTGGCGACGACCACGCACCCCACCCAGCCGTACCACCCGTGGCACCGGCCGATCACCTCGCCGGCCGTCTGGACCCGGCAGTGGGGGCGCGGGCGCGTGTTCGTCGCGACGCCGGGCCACGAGCCGGATGTGCTGCGCAACGAGAACGTGCGCACGATCATCGAGAGGGGAATGCTGTGGGCCAGCCGCACGGAATCGGCATAATCGGGCTCGGTGTCATCTCACGCCAGTACCTCGACACGCTCGCGGAGCATCCGGGCGTCCGCATCGTCGCGACGGCCGACCTCGATCCCGCGCGGGCGGAGGAGGCGGCGGCACAGGTACCCGGGTGCCGCGCACTCACGGTCGACGAGCTGATCGCCGACCCCGCCGTCGAGACGATCATCAACCTCACGATCCCCGCGGCACACGCCGAGGTCGCCCTCGCCGCGCTCGCCGCAGGCAAGAGCGTGTTCGGCGAGAAGCCCCTCGCGACGACGATGCCGGATGCCAGGAGCGTCATCGCCGCGGCCGGCCCCGGATGGGTCGGATCGGCACCCGACACCGTGCTCGGCACCGGGGTGCAGACGGCGCGCGCCGTCGTCGACACCGGCGGCATCGGCCGCCCCGTCTCCGCCGTCGCGACCTGGGTGTCGCCGGGGCATGAGGCGTGGCACCCGCACCCCGACTTCTACTACCGCGAGGGCGGCGGCCCGTTGCTCGACATGGGGCCGTACTACCTGACGACGCTGTTCCACCTGCTCGGGCCGGTCGCGCGCGTGACCGGCGCATCGTCGCGCCCGCGCGCGACGCGCACGATCGGCTCCGGCCCGCGCGCCGGCGAGACGATCCCCGTGGAGGTCGACACCCACGTCACGGGCGTGCTCGAGCATGTCGGCGGTGCGGTCTCGACCGTGACGTTCAGTTTCGACGCGGCGGGAACCGATGCGGCGCCGCTCGAGATCCACGGCGAGACGGGCACGCTGTCAGTGCCGGACCCGAACCACTTCGACGGCGACGTGCGCGTGCGGCGGCCCGGCGACAAGGAGTGGTCGCCGGTTGCCGAGCGCGCCGGGTACGAGGGCGCAGGGCGCGGCATCGGCATCGTCGACCGCCTCCGCACGGGAGCGGGCGGCGCGACGGGCGAGATCGCCCTGCACGTGCTCGAGATCATGACCGCCCTCGGGGACTCGGCGCGCACCGGCCGCCGCATCGAGCTCACGACGGCGCCCGAGCGCCCGGCCCTCGTTCCGTTCACCCCCATCGCATCCTGGAGAACTGCATGACCGCTACGGTGCACGCGATCGTCGACCTCGACGTCACCGGCCACCGCATCAACCGCCACATCTACGGCCACTTCGCCGAGCACCTCGGCCGCTGCATCTACGACGGCTTCTGGGTGGGCGAGGATTCGGAGATCCTGAACGTCCGCGGCATCCGGAGCGATATCGTCGAGGCGCTGCGGGCCCTGAACATCCCGAACCTGCGCTGGCCGGGCGGCTGCTTCGCCGACACGTACCACTGGCGCGACGGCATCGGACCACGTGACGAGCGCCCGCGCATCGCGAACACGAACTGGGGCGACGTCGTCGAGAACAACCACTTCGGCACGCACGAGTTCATGGACCTGTGCGAGATGCTCGGCGCCGACGCGTACGTGAACGGCAACGTCGCGAGCGGCACGGTGCAGGAGATGGCCGAGTGGGTCGAGTACCTGACGCGCGGCGACGACAGCCCGATGGCGCGCCTGCGCCGCGAGAACGGCCGCGACGAGCCGTGGGACGTGCCGTTCTGGGGCATCGGCAACGAGCCGTGGGGCTGCGGCGGCAACATGACGGCCGAGTACTACGCCAACGAGGCGCGCCGTTATGGCCACTTCTCGCGCGGGCACGGCGAGAACAAGGTGACCCGGATCGCGGCGGGCGCCTCCGATGACGACCTGAACTGGACGCGTGCGCTGATGAGCTCGGCCGCCGACTGCGCGGGCTGCATGACCGGCGGCGACCTGCCCTACGAGGCGATCACGTTCCACTACTACACGCACTCCGGCGAGGGGATCAACACGGAGGACGCGACGCGCTTCACCGACGAGCAGCACTACGGCACCATCGCGCACGCGGCCGACATCGACCGCGTCATCCGGGGCCACGTCGCCGTCATGGACTCGTACGACCCGAACGACCGGATGAGCCTCATCTGCGACGAGTGGGGCACCTGGTGGAACGTGGAGGAGGGTACGAACCCCGGCTTCCTGTTCCAGCAGAACACGGTGCGCGACGCCCTCGTCGCTGGCATTCACTTCGACATCTTCCACAAGCACGCCCGCCGCATCTCGATGGCGAACATCGCGCAGACGGTCAACGTGCTGCAGGCGATGGTGCTCACCGATGGCGAGAGCCTCGTGCTGACGCCGACGTACCACGTGTTCGAGATGAACAAGGGGCACCAGGATGCCCTGCAGTTGGCGACGCACCTGCGCGAGACCCCGACCCGCACCGTCGGCAAGAAGGAGCTCGAGCTCGTGTCGATGTCGGCGTCGGCGAAGGGCGACACGGCGCTCATCTCGCTCACGAACGTCTCGGTCGACGAGGAATGCACCGCGACAGTCGACCTGCGCGGCCGCGAGGCCCGCGTCGCCCGCGCCCGCGTGCTGACGGGCGACGGGGCCGACGCGTACAACGACGCAGAGACCCCGGATCGCGTGGCGCCGCGCGCGCTCGACGCCGTCGTGCGCGACGGTGTGCTCACCGCGACGCTCCCGCCCCACGCGTTCGCGACCGTGGAGCTCGAACTGGCGTAGCGCGCGGCCGGCGGGGGCGGCCGGTATCCGGATGCATTTGTGCCGTTGTCGACGGATGACGCGCGAAACGTCGACAACGGCACAAATCCGTCGCGCCGGTGGTGCGTCCAGGGGGGGGCTCGCTGCTGATGCAGCGAGCCCCCTCCGTCGTCGTGGTGCTTACGCGCCCCAGCCGGCCTGGGTGCCGCCGACGCGCTCGGCCTCGATCTTCTCCTGGTAGCCGGAGTCGAGGAAGGCCTGCATCGGGTCGGCGGGGAGGCCGCGGCCGGCTCGCCACTCGGCGAGCTGCGGGCGCACGTCGGTGTAGAACGCGTCCATGAACACCTGGTTCGCGGCGAGAACGTCGCCCGAGACCTGCGCGGCGCGCAGGGCCTCGGTGTCGACGAGCAGCGCGCGAGCCGTCATCTCCTGCACGTTCAGAACCGACCGGATCTGGCCGAGGATCTTGTTCTCGACGTTGTGGCACTGGTCGAGCATGAACTGGACATCCGGGTTGTTCAGGCCGCCGCCGCGGACGACCTCGAACACGATGCGGAACAGCTGGAACGGGTCGGCCGCTCCCACGATCAGGTCGTCGTCGGCGTAGAAGCGGCTGTTGAAGTCGAACGAGCCGAGCTTGCCGAGGCGCAGCAGCTGCATCACGATGAACTCGATGTTCGTGCCGGGGGCGTGGTGGCCCGTGTCGAGGCACACGAGCGCGCGGTCGCCGAGCGCCGAGACCTGGGCGTACGAGGTGCCCCAGTCGGGAACGTCGGTGTGGTAGAACGACGGCTCGAAGAACTTGTACTCGAGCACGAGGCGCTGGTCGTCGCTCAGGCGGGCGTAGATCGTCTCCAGCGACTCGTGCAGGCGGTCCTGGCGGCCGCGCATATCGGCCTGGCCCGGGTAGTTCGAGCCCTCGGCGAGCCAGATCTTCAGGTCGCGCGAGCCCGTGGCGTCCATCACGTCGATGCATTCGAGGTGGTGGTCGATCGCCTTGCGGCGGATCTTGGCGTCCTCGTGCGTCAGCGCGCCGAACTTGTAGTCGTCGTCCTGGAACGTGTTCGAGTTGATCGTGCCGAGCTGCACGCCGTGGTCCTCGGCGTGCTTGCGCAGGTCGTCGAAGTCGCTCTTGTCCCACGGGATGTGCAGCGCCACCGTCGGCGCAAGGCCCGTGAGCTTGTGCACCTGCGAGGCGTCGGCGACCTTCTCGAAGGGGTCGCGCGGGGTGCCGGGCGTGCCGAACACCTTGAAGCGCGTGCCGGAGTTGCCGAACGCCCAGCTGGGCAGCTCGATGGCCTGCGCCTCGAGCGCGGCCAGGTTGTCGGGGGTCAGTGTGCTCATGACCAATCGCCTTTCGCGGGGTGTGCAAGCGGGCGCACGCCCGCGTGATGCTATGAATCGTTTCATTGCACGAGCGATTCGTCAACTGCTGGCGGCCGACTCGAACAATATCGGTCAGCCCGCGCTGCGCCGCAGGCATGCGGGCGCACCGGATCCGCCTCGGCAGGAGGAGCTCCCGGATGCGGCCGTGCGAGGCAGCCGGCCCGCCGCGGCGGGGGCCGGCCCGTGCCAGGGCGGGCTCAGCCGCCCGTCGACTCCCGCACGACGAGCTCGGGGTCGAACCGGATGTCCTGCGCCGCCGCTTTCGGGTCGGCCAGCAGCCTCATGGCGGTCTCGCCGATGAGGCGGGCCGGTTGCCGGATGGACGAGAACGGCACGACCGCCGACGACGCGAAGTCGATGTCGTCGTAGCCGATCAGCGCGATGTCGTCGGGGACGCGCACGTTCCCGCCCATCACGAACGCCTGCAGCGCACCCATCGCGAGCAGGTCGTTCGCCGCGAACACGGCGTCGGGACGCTCGCCCCTGGCGACGATCTCCTGCCCGGCCGCGCGCCCCTCGAGCACCGTCAGGGCGGGGCGCTCGAGCACCTCCAGCCGGGAATCCGGGACCTCGGCGACCGCGCGCCGTGCGCCCTCGAGGCGGTCGGCGACCTGGTGCAGCGACGCCGGTCCGCCGATGTATGCGATGCGGCGCCGACCGCGTTCGAGCAGGTGACGCACGGCGAGGTAGCCGCCCCGCGCGTCGTCGCTCGAGACGGAGGACAGCCCCGAGCCGGGCGCCGAACGGTCGACGAGCACGACGGACGTGCCCTGCTCCCGCATCCGGATGAGGTGGTCGACCTCCTGGCCGACGGGCGAGACGAGCACGCCCCAGACGCGCTGCTGCCCGAAGAGGTCGAGGTATTCGGCCTCGCGATCGGCCTGCTCGCCGCTGTTCCCGACGAGCACCGACAGGTTGTGGCGGGCGGCCTCGTCCTCCGCGCCGCGCGAGAGCTCGGCGTAGAAGGGGTTCGCGGAGTCGAGCACGACGAGCCCGACGAAGCGGCTGTTGCCCGCACGCAGCTGGCGCGCCGCGTCGTTGCGCACGTAGCCCAGCTCGGCCACGGCGGCGCGCACCCGCTCGGCGGTCGCCTCGGCCACGACATCCGGCCGGTTCAGCACGTTCGACACCGTGCCCAGCGAGACCCCCGCGCGTTCCGCGACCTCGCGGATGCTCACCGCCATGCGCGCCCCTCCTTCAGCTTCCTGGAATCGTATCGGTCACCCGCGACGCCGCCGCGCACGGCCCGCCGCTCCGCCGTTCCCGGCGCGATCGGTCGGATCCGCCGCTCCGCGTCCTCGTGCGGCACGTCCCCTCAGCGCCCGTCGCGCTGGTCGGGCAACCGGATGGCGGTGGTGTCGTCGACCGCGAGCAGGAACCGGTGCGCGGGCGCGCGGTGCACGCGGCCCGAAGCGATCATCCAGCCGATGCCGATCAGGCACGCGACGAGGGCCCCGACGGCGCCGACCATGATCGCCGCGCGCGGGCCCCAGGAGTCGGCGACCCAGCCCACGAGGGGAGCCCCCAGCGGGGTGCCGCCCATCAGGATCGCCATGTAGATCGCCATCACGCGGCCGCGCACCTCTGGCGGCGTCGTCGTCTGCACGTAGCCGTTCGCGGTCGTCAGCGTCGTCACGGTCGAGAAGCCCACGCCGATCAGCAGCACGGCGTACGCCCAGTAGTTCGGCATGGCCGCCGACACCGCCGCGATCACGGCGAACGCGCCCGTCGCCGCGACCACCACGCGGAAGCGCGCCCTGGCCCGCCGCGCGGCCAGGAGCGCGCCGGCGAGCGAGCCGATCGCGAGCACCGAGCTGAGCAGGCCGAAGCCGTCGGCCTCGCGCCCGAACTCGATCGCCATCGTCGAGGCGTAGATCGGGAAGTTCATGGCGAGGGCGCCCAACAGCAGGATGATCGTGAAGACCACCATGAGGTCGGGCCGCGTGGCCGCGTAGCGGAAGCCGTCGGCGAGGCGGCCTCCGCTGCCGCGCTTCGGGCGCGGCTGCAGCTCGCCGGGCCGGATGACCGCGAGCGCGACGAGCATCGCCAGGAACGTGCCGGCGTCGATCAGGAACACCCAGCCGGATCCGAGCACCTCGATGAGCACGCCCGCGGCGGCCGGCCCGATCATCCGGGCCGAGTTGAACGAAGCCGAGTTGAGGGCGATCGCGTTCGAGGCGAGGCCGCTGCCGACGATATCGGAGACGAACGTCTGGCGCGCGGGGTTGTCGACGGCCGTGAAGATGCCGGTCAGCAGGGCGAACCCGTACATGAGATGAAGCGTCATGGTGCCGGTGACGAGCATCACGCCGATCGCGATCGATGACACGCCCAGCAGCGTCTGCGTCAGCATCAGCAGGCGGCGGCGGTCGAACCGGTCGACGACCCAGCCGGTGACGGCGACGAGCAGTAGGGGCGGGGCGAACCGGATGGCGAGGGTCAGGCCCATGGCGCCCGCATTGTTGTTCGTCAGCTCGGTGAGGACGACCCAGCTCAGCGCGGTCGACTGCATCCAATTGCCGACGTTCGACACGAGAGCGCCGGCGAACCACGCGCGGTAGTTGAACGACGCGAGAGAGCGGAACATCTGGCTCATGACGCGCCGCCGCGGGACATCCGGCCGGGGGAGCGGCGGCCGGGATGCGAAGTCATTTGCTGTTCACTTTACTCCCGCGTCGCGGCGCGCGGCAGGTCGGAGCGGTCCGCACCGCACCGACCGGCCGCGCATTCTCGAGGAGATTCCGCATCATCGAGGAGGTTTTCGCGGGTTCTCTCCTCGGTATTGCTGTTCCTCCTCGAACCTGCCGTGCGGCTCGCACCGCGCACGCTCCCGCCGGCCGCGCACTTTCGAGGAGATTCCGCATCATCGAGGAGGTTTTCGCGGATTCTCTCCTCAGTGTTGCTGTTCTTCCTCGAACCTGCCGGGGAGTCCGTGCCCGGCGCCGGGCGGGCGCCCGGCTACTGCCAGATCTCCGCGGCGATGTCGACGACGTGGCGCACCTTCGCCCATTGCTGCTCCTCGCTGAGGAGGTTGCCCTCCTCCGTCGAGGCGAAACCGCACTGCGGGCTCAGCGCGAGCTGGTTGAGGTCGGCGAACTGCGCCGCCTCCGCGACGCGCTGCTTGATCTCGTCGACCGGCTCGAGCTCGGCGGCCTTCGACGTGACCAGGCCCAGCACGACCGTCTGCTCGCCCGGCTCGAGGAACCGCAGCGGTTCGAAGCCGCCGGCGCGCTCGCTGTCGTACTCGAGGAAGTAGGCGTCGTACGGCACCGTGAACAGGTGCTCCGCGATCGGCTCGTACCCTCCGGACGAGATCCAGGTCGAGCGGAAGTTGCCGCGGCAGATGTGGGTGCCGACGACGAGGTCTTCCGGCTTGTCCGCGAGCACCCGGGTGAGGATCGACGCGTAGCGCTCGCCCAGCCCGTCGGTCTCGATGCCTCGTTCGTTCTTCGCGCGGTCGAGCTCGTCCTGGCTGCACAGGTACGCCCATGCGGTGTCGTCGAGCTGCAGGTACCGCGCGCCGGCGTCGTAGAAGGCCCGGATGGCGTCGCGGTACGCCTGCACGAGGTCGTCGATGTAGTCGGCGCGGGTCTCGTACTCGCTCGCGGTCAGGTTCTGCGGCTCGACGCGGAAGTCGAGCACGGTCGGTGACGGCAGGGAGAACTTCGGCTGCACCCCGGCCGCCTCGGCCACCGGCTTGAGCGCGCGCCAGTGCTCGAGCATCGGGTGCTCGGAGAACCCGATGCGGCCGTTCACCTGCACGGCCTTCTGCTTGGTCTGCGCGCCCTGGAACGGCAGGCCGTGGTCGGTTTCGATGATGTCGACGCCGTCGAGGCCGCCGAAGAAGTCGAAGTGCCACCACGAGCGGCGGAACTCGCCGTCGGTGGCCAGCTGCAGGCCGGCGTCGGCCTGCTTGCGCACGAGCGCCGCGATCTCGTCGTCCTCGACCCGGCGCAGCGCGGCGGCGTCGAGCTCGCCCTCTGCGAACGCGGCGCGGGCGGTCTTGATGGCGTCGGGGCGCAGGAACGAGCCGACGATGTCTGCACGATAGGGAGGGTTCACGCTCATGTCGTCAACCGTACGCCCGCGCGCGCGACGGCTCGACCCGGGCGTAAGACGGGGCAACGCGCGGGCCGCCGCGCTAAGGGGTGTCACTCAATTCGGGCCGTAGCGAGCGCCCACCGCCCCACCACGCGCTGCTTCGCATCGCGCGGAGCCTCTCGGGCGGCGTGGGCCCGGGTCGCTGTGTGCCTGGTCGCTGGGCCGGGGAGGGAAGCGGGCTCCGCCCGCCGACCGACGAGAACGACGCGAGCAGGTGCACGCGATTGAGCGAGGAACGAGAATGCTCGCATTCTCGTGACGAGCGATTGAGCGTCGAGGCGCGAAGCGCCGAGCACAGCGGCCAGCGCAGGAGGTCGGAATTGTGAGACATGCCCTAGCCTTGCGGGCATGCCCGAGTTCGTCGATGACCACGGCGTCACGATCGTCTATGACGTGTACGAGGCGACTGCGCCGCGCGGCGTCGTGCACCTGCTGCATGGGGTCGGCGAGCACGCGGGTCGCTACCGCCACGTCGCCGAGGCGCTCACGGATGCGGGCTTCACGGTGTACGCAGACGACCACCGCGGCCACGGCCGCACGGGCATGAAGCAGCATGGCGCGGGCGAGAAGCTCGGCCGCCTCGGCACGGGAGGGCACAGGGCGGCCGTCGCCGCCGCCGGCCGCATGGGCGAGATCGCCCGGGCCGAGAGCCCAGGGCTTCCCCTCATCCTGTTCGGGCACTCGTGGGGGTCCTTCCTCGCGCAGCTGCTGCTGAATGAGCATCCGGATGCCTACGACGGGCTGGTGCTGACCGGCTCGGCCCTGCGCGTGCCCGGCGGCCTGAACTCCGGAGACCTCAATGCGCCGTGGCGCGGGCGCGGCGCCCACGGCCTCGAGTGGCTGTCGACGGATCCGGAGGTGTGGCGGTCGTTCCGCGACGACCCGCTCACGACCGAGGTGCCGCTCGCGAGACTGTTCGGCCTGCGGGAAGCGGCGCGCCTCTTCGGCCGCCCGGCGCGCGGCATCGCGGCGACGAAAGACGTGCCCGTGCTGCTGCAGGTCGGTTCGGAGGACACGGTCGGCGGCCCTCGTTCGGTGCACCGCCTCGCGCAGGCCTACCGCGAGCGATCGGGGTTCACCGACGTCACGACCCGCGTCTACCCGGGCGCGCGGCACGAGCTCCACAACGACGACAGCTGGCCGGCGGCCCGCGCCGATCTCATCGCCTGGCTGCAGCGCCGCTTCCCCGAGGCCTGACGGCCCCATCGGGGAGGCGCCTCGCAGGCGCAACTGTTGCCCATCCGGCGCCGTGCTGAGGGCAACAGCTGCGACCGCGAGGGGTGCGGGCGTTTCCGGGTGGCACCTGTTGTCCATCCGGGGCTGTGCTGGGGGCGACAGCTGCGACCGCGACCGGGCCCCTACCCGGGGCCGCGCCTCCCGCCGCCCGCGTAACCTGGGGAGCATGCACGGTGAGTTCAAGGTCCCAGGGGGAAAGCTCGTTGTCGTCGACCTCGAGGTCGCAGACGGGAAGATCGCGGACTTCCACCTGGCGGGCGACTTCTTCCTCGAACCCGACGACGCGCTGCTCGACATCAACGCGGCTGTGAACGGGATGCCCGAGACGGCCGATGTCGCGCAGATCGCGGGCGCCGTGCGCGCCGCCCTGCCGGAAGACGTGCAGATGCTCGGCTTCACGCCCGAATCCGTCGGCACGGCCGTGCGGCGCGCGCTCGTGACGGCATCCGGATGGCGCGACTTCGACTGGCAGATCATCGACGACCCCGCCGTCTCGCCCATGATGAACCTCGCCCTCGACGAGGTGCTCACCGAGCGCGTCGGCGACGGGCGCCGCCAGCCCACCCTGCGGATCTGGGAGTGGGACGAGTCGGCCGTCGTGATCGGCTCCTTCCAGTCGTACCGGAACGAGGTCGACCCGGACGGCGCGCGCAAGCACGGCTTCCAGGTCGTGCGCCGAATCTCGGGCGGCGGCGCGATGCTGATGGGCGCCGGCCAGATCATCACGTACTCGCTGTACGTGCCGTCTTCGCTCGTCGCGGGCCTGACGTTCGCCGATTCGTACGCCTTCCTCGACGATTGGGTGCTGCAGGCGCTGCACGGCGTCGGGATCGCGGCGACCTACCAGGGCCTCAACGACATCACGAGCCCGCAGGGCAAGATCGGCGGGGCCGCGCAGAAGCGCCTCGCCAACGGCGGCGTGCTCCACCACGCCACGCTCAGCTACGACATCGACGGCCAGATGATGACGGAGGTGCTCCGGATCGGCCGCGAGAAGCTCAGCGACAAGGGCACGACGTCCGCGGCCAAGCGCGTCGACCCCATCCGGAGCCAGACGGGCATGAGCCGGAGGGCGATCCTCGACGAGTTCGCGAAGACGTTCCGCGGCTACACGGGTGCCGTCGACGGCAGCGTCACGGATGAGGAATACGCGGCCGCGGAGGAGCTCGTGCGCACCAAGTTCTCGACGGAGCGCTGGCTGCACCGCGTGCCCTGAGGCGCCGTCGGCGCGCCTCGAGCACGATGTCGGCCGGGATATGCCCGGGCGCGACCGGTTGCCGGCCGGTGCATACCGCTCGGAGTATAGGTCGCCGGGGTGCCCGGGGACGCCAGGCGGATGCACAGCTTCGATGCCGTGCGAATGTCGCCGTTCGCGGGCAGGATGGAGCCATGTTCCGCAAGAGCCGACCGACGCTTCCCGCAATGCCGGCGCCGCAGCCGCCCAAGCAGAGCCCAGGAGGGGCCGCGTGGTCCGACGGCCTCGGGCTGCTCGCCATCCGGGCCGTGCAGATCATCGCCGTCGTGGTGCTCGTCGCCGGGGCGATCTGGGGGATGCGCTATCTGACGGTCGTCGTGATCCCTGTGATCCTGGCGATCGTGTTCGCCGCGGCATTCGAACCGCTGATGCGCATGATGCGTCGCGCGATGCCGGCCGCGCTCGCGACCGTGATCGCGCTGCTGGGCGTCGTCGTCGTGATCGGCGGCATCGGCTGGCTCGTCGTGCGCGCCGTGATCGACGAGGCGCCCGAGCTCTACCGCAGCGCGCAGGAGGGCGTCGCCCAGATCATCGCGTGGGTCGAGCACCTGCCGTTCGGGATCGACCCGGCTCAGCTCGAGGAGTGGTGGCAGACGGCACAGGACCTCCTGTTCAGCTCGAGCGTGGGCTCGGCGGTCGGCAGCGGCGCGCTCGCGGGCGTCGGGGCCCTCGCGTCGTTCGTCACCGGCTTCGTGCTGATGGTCGTCATCCTGTTCTTCTTCCTGAAGGACGGGCCGGAGATCTGGGCCTTCCTCACTCGCCCGTTCGAAGGAGAGTGGTACGACCGCATGCAACGGGTCGGCACGAAGACCGTCGACACTCTGGGCGCGTACGTGCGCGGAACGGCGGCCGTCGCAGCGGTCGACGCCATCGGCATCGGCATCGGCCTGTGGATCCTGCAGGTGCCGCTGTGGTTCCCGCTCATGCTCGTCGTCTTCCTGCTCGCCTTCATCCCGATCGTCGGCGCGACGCTCGCCGGCGTGCTGGGTGCGCTCGTCGCGCTCGTGGACGGCGGCATCGTGAAGGCGCTCATCGTCGTCGCGATCGTGATCGTCGTCAACCAGCTCGAGGGCAATTTCCTGCAGCCGGTTCTGATGGGTCGAGCGCTCAAGCTGCACGCACTGGCCATCCTGATCGCCCTGACCATCGGCACTGTGCTGTCGGGCATCGTGGGAGCCGTGCTCGCGGTGCCGATCGCCGCCGTGATCTGGGGCGTCATCCAGGTGTGGGACGGCCCCGACCTCCCCGCGAAGTGGGCGCGCAAGAAGAAGCGACCGCAGCACGTCGAGGCATAGCGACCGCCCGCGGCCGAACGCCACTGCCCCGCACGCGATCGCGTGCGGGGCAGTGGCGTTCGGCGCCCGCTCCGGGTACCCGACGCCGGGACCGGCGCCGCGGGCGTCAGCTCCCGAGCGGCCTGCCGGTCGTATCCGTCGACGCCCGCGTGTCGAGCACGTACGCCTGCGGGTGGCCCGGCAAGTACCGCACGACGACCCGGTCCGCGAAGGCGAGCATCTCGTCTTCCGGGTACGACTGCGCCGTGAAGAAGCTGTAGGAGAGCACGTACGTCTGGCCGTCCTCGGCGGTGAAGCGGACGTAGTCGGAGTCGATCGACTCGGCCTCGACCTCCACGCCGTTGGCATAGATGTAGGCGCCGGTGACCGGCCCGAAGATCAGGCTCGCGAGCCCGACGATGCCGCCGCCGAGGACGACGATCGAGAGCAGGCCGAAGAACCAGCGCCGCACGATCGAGAGCGGGCCGGGGCCGCTCGGGGCGTCACCGACGGGCAGCCCGCGCTCCATCCGGATGCGGCGGAGGGCGGCGCTGTGCGTGTCGCCGCTGGACGTCTTGAACGTCAGCGCCAGCAGCCCGAACGACCCGAATGCGGCGATGAACACGAACGCATACCCGTGGGTGGCGGGCATGTTCACGAGCCAGATGACGGTGTCGAGCACCTCGTTCATCGTGCGTCCCCCTCAGCGGCCATCTCGACCCGGTCGCGGTGCGACGGGTCGTAGCGAACCGGCACCATCGCGCCCGGCTGCACACCCGTGACGGTGAATGGATCGAAAAGCCCGCGCAAGTACGCGACGAACCGATCGCCGTCGCGCGGGGCGACCTCGAGGTACACGTCGTACTGCGGCACGTCGTTGATGGTGACGCCCGTGCGCTGGATCTCGATCACCTCGCCCATCGCGACGCGCGTGCGCAGCGCCCGGCCGCCGCCCGCTCCGCCCCTCCCCAGGCCGACGGCGGACAGGAGCATGCTGATCAGTCCCCACGCGACGCCGACGAAGATGATCCCCGTCTCGGGGTTGCCGCTGAGGAACGGCACGAGCGACTCGCGCTGGTCGACGCTCGTGAGCCCCTCGTACACCCAGATCGCGACGACGGCGCCGAGCGCCAGCCATACGATCCGAACCACCCACCTGAACATGGCGGCTCCTTTCATCCGGACCGAGCCTATGGCGCCCCGCGCGCACCCGGTCACAGATCGGGGCGGTGGGCTTCCGGGATGCCGGAGGCGGGGCATACCTGTGATCGGGAGCGGGGCGGCCCCCATAGCGTTGTCACGAGCGATCGCTCGATCATTCCCGCAACGGAGGATGCCATGGGACTTTTCAACCGCAAGTCGATGGAACAGCGCCAGGACGACGCGATGAGGACGGCCGAGAAGATCGGCCAGGGCAAGGGCTTCGTCGGGCGCATGACGAAGATGGTGATGGGCTCGGAGTTCACGGACAGCGTCGGCAGCGCGGTGAGCTCGGCGCGCACCGGCGAACAGTTCGCGGCGCTCGTGCAGGCGGGTGCGCCGACGCAGCAGGTCACACTGACGCAGGTCGCCGACATGGGCGCCAGCGTGAACGACAACCCGCTGGTCGCGCTCGTGTTCGAGTTCGGCGGGCAGCCGGTGCAGTTGCAGGCGATGGTCTCGCGCCTGCAGGTTCCGCGACCGGGCGACCGGGTGATCGTCGCGCAGGATCCGTCGAACGGCCAGCTGGTGTACGGCGGCCTCGCGCCCGCTGCGTAGCGGAGCCGCCGATCGGGCGGGCCGCAGTCGGCCGAAAGCGCCATATTCTTGCTTGAGTGACGGGTGAGTTCGCGCCGCGGGCGCAGGTCGTGGCCGATGCGTGGCTCGCGCTGGGCGGGGGAGTCGAGGCGCTCAGCAACGCGGGCGGCCTCCCCCTGGCCCGCACGACGAAGCTGATCCTCGATCCGCTCGTGGTGCGCCCGACGCAGCGCCCCCACCTCGCGCGGGCCCTGCTCGCACCGGATGCGGCTGCCGAACTGACCGAGAGAATCACGGCGGCCGCGGGTGACCTGAGGGCGACATCCGGGTGGTTCGCGTGTATGAAGAAGCAGCGCAGGGCGCGCCGGATCACGGCGGGGAACCCGCAGGAGAAGTACTTCCAGAGGGCGTACGAGCTCGCGCGCATGCACGGCGAGCCGGGCGATGGCGCGGACCAGATCGCGGGGGCCGAGGTGGAGGACGTGCACGGCGACGAGCGTGTGGGCGCCGCCGAGCTGCGGGAGTTCCTCAGCGACCCGGGCGTTGCCTCCGCCATCGGCGCGCTGATCGCCGGGGCCTGGAGGGACGGGGCGGAGGCGACTGCCGCCGACCCAACGAGCGTCCCCGCTGCGCGCGACGCGGTGCGGGATGAGCGGGCGGGCGCCCCGAGCGATGCGGCGCGGGACGGCGCGATCGGCGATGCCCTCATGACCGGCCCCGAAGCCGCGAGCGCCCCGCGTGACGCGGTGCCAGTTGCGCGGTCGGGCACTGGGGACGACAAGCGCATCGACGCCTTCCTCGATGCGTGCGTCACGGGCGACGGGAGCGCGGCCGACCTGGTGCGCGACAGCGCGGGGAGCGCGGCCGGGCGCCGGATGCGCGCGCCCGGCGCCGCGCGCCGGGCCGGCCTGAGCGACCTCGACGCGCCGGTGCCGCCCTCCGTCGGAACCGGGGCGTCGAAGAACGCCCTGCCGAAGCCGTTCGACCGGTCGATCCTGGAGCGTCTGTTCGTGCCGATCGCCTCGCTCGAGGTCGAGGGCACGGCCGAGCTGCGGGGCCTCGTCGAGCGGGAAGCGGCGCGCAGCGCCGAGCCGTGGCAGCTCGGCGACGAAGTCTCGCGCGTCGTGATGGCGGCGGGCGAGCGCGCGGGCGCGATGGACGACGCGACCGAGGCGTCGCGGTGCTTGCGGGCGCGCTGGCGGCGCGAGGGATTCGTGCGGAGGGCCGAACGGCTCGGCGCCGACTCGTCCGAGGGTGCCGCCGAGGCCTTCCTGCGCCGCCTCTGGGCGCGCCTGCACGGTCGCGAGCTGCGCCACCAACCGGTCGAGGCCGACGACGTGTGGGACGTGCTCGACGGCGCGATGCGGTCGGTGATCCTCGACCGCCGCGACCGGGTGAAGGCGGAACTGGCGGTGTCGGCATGACCGTCAGGGGAACCATGCGGGCCGGAGAGCCGCGCGATGGGCGGGCGGGGAGCATCGGACGCGCCGAGCCGCGGGTGTCGACCGCGGGCGGGGCGGTGCGCTGTGCCGATTCGCGGTCGTTCAGCGCCGAGCTCCCTCGTTCCGCGGCGAGTGACGCGCGGCAGGTCGGGATCGGCGGTGCGGAATGATTGTTCGGCGCGACGGCGACGGCTGGCACCTGGGCGAACCGGCGGGCGCGCCCTGGCTGGTCGGCATCGTCGAGGGCGCGGGAGCGACGCTGTGGTGGCCCGTCGAAGGCGGCGCCCCCGGGGCCCTCGTCTGGGACGCGCCCCGGGCATCCGGATGGATCGACGCCGTCTGGCCCGGCACGACCGCGACGCTCGCCGAGGCTGGCGCGTTCGGTGCGGTTTCCGGTGCGCGCGTTGCGGACGAGGCCGCGGGGGCCGGCGAGCGCGGTGCGGCACCGGATGCTGCCGCGCGCGGCGCAGGCGGTGCTGCCGGCGCCGACGCGGGGGCGCCCGGCTCGGACTCGGGCGGGCGCGGCGCGGAAGAGCGCGACGGAGAGCGTCCGTACGGTTCGGGCACCCCGCTCGCCGATGCCGCCAGGCGAGCGGCGCTCGCCGGCTGGCGGGCGGCGTGGTGGCCGGCGTCGCGCGTTGCGGGCATCCCGGCGCTCGACCCGCGCCTGGTCGCCGCGGAGCTCGCGGTGGCGAGGGCCGAACTCGACGGGGCGCTCGACGACGAGGACGCGGCCGCCCGCGCGCTCGCGGGGTTCTCCGCGGCCGTTGCGCGCTTCGGCGAGATCGAGCCCGGAGACGGCACAGGGGCGGACCTCGCCGCCCGTGCGGCCGAACTCCTGGCGGAGCACGGTGCCGAGTTGCCGGGGCCCGCCCTGGCGGAGACCCGCGCCGACGACTTCGCGCTCGCCGCGGCTGGCCGAGCGGCCCCGGCCCCGCTCGCGGCGGGGGAGTCGCCGGTCGACCCGGCCTCCCTGCCGCAGGGCGTCGTCGACCCGGCGGGGGTCGTGGCCTGGAGCGTCGCCATCGGTGCGGGAGGAGCCGTGCTGTCGGTCGCCGTGCCCGCGGCCCCGCAGTTCGGCGACGCAGCTCCGCCCGCGGCCGACCTGCGCGCCCGCGTCGCCGACGCCGAGGTCCCGCTCGCGCGGGGCGGCGACGCGTGGGGCGGCGAGGCGAGCGTGCCCCCGACGTTCCTCGCGCTCCCGCCGGAGCGCCGCGCCGCCGCACTGACCGTCGTCGGTTTCGACCCCGCCGCGCGCGAACCGGGCGGGCGCGGCGTTGCCGACGACCTCATCCGGATCGCCCACGCGCGACTGGCGGCACCCGAATCCGCCTCGGAGCGCGAGGCGCGATGAGCGACGACCTGCAACGGCTGCAGGAGCAGTGCTCCGCGGCGTACGAACGGGGAGGGTACGTCGGGGCGGCGCCGTTCGCCGAGCGCATCATCGCGGCGATCGACCGCTCGCCGCAGCACGGCGCCTGGGCGGCGCTGGTCACGGCGCAGATGCGGTACTTCCTGGCGCGCGCGGCACTCGATCAGGGGAGCAGAGACGCGGCCAGCGGCCACCTCGACGAAGGGTTCCGCGCCGCGGCGACGGCGGAGGAGCTCGGCGACCCGCGCTGGACGCAGCAGCGGCTCCTGCTGCTCGTCTCGCGGGCCGAGCTCCGGATGACCGCGGGCGACGCCGACGGCGCGCTCGCCGACCTCGCCGAGGCGGAGCGTCTCGACGACCTGTCGTCCGCTCCGGACTGGGGCGAGGCGCAGGTGCACATGCGCCTCGCGAAGCAGTACGCGCTGCAGGAGGTCGGCCGCTTCGACGAGTCGCTGCGGCAGGCGCAGATCGCGCTCGAGCTGGCGACCGCCCACGAGCCGAGGCTCGTGCCCGAGGCACTGCAGCGCCTGGCGCTGGTGCGCCGACTGACGGGCGCGGGCGATGAGGGCGACCATCACCTGCACGCAGCCGCCGCGATCGGCGCGACCCAGGACCTCGGCGGGCCCGGTCGCGCGGAGCTCGCGCGAAGCCTCGCGTCGCGCGCGCTGGAGGTCGGCGACCTCGCCGGGGCGGAGCGGCACCTCGACGACGCGGAGCGGGAGTTCTCGGCGGTCGGCGACCTGCGCCGGGCCGCCTACGCCGGCGTCGGCCGGGCCGATGTGCTGCGCCAGCGGCACGAGTTCGACGCGGCGGTCGACGCGGCACTGGCCGCGGTCGAGCGCGCGGCCGAGCTCGGTGAGGGCTCCGCGCAGCTGGAGGGCTGGACGGTCGCGGGAATGGCCCACGACGAGGCGGGGCGCGGCGCGCTCGCGCTCGAGGCGCACGGCCGGGCCCGAGAGATCGCCCAGCGCGAGGGCGACGTGCTGCAGCTCGTGCGCATCGACGTGCGCCGCGGCGCCGCCGCGCTGAACGCGGCGGGCCGGGCCGTGCAGGCGGAGCAGCGGCAGGGGAGCGCGTTCGGGCGCGCGGCTCGGTCGGGGCCCACGGGCAGCGATTCGGCAGTTCCGGATGCCGCCGCGGCGGACGGCGGAGGCGGCGATTGTGCGGCGGGTGGCCGCGGTCCCGCCGATGCGTCGCCTAGCACCGGGGGCGGTGTCGGCCCGGATGACGCGGGTGCGGGCACTGTCGGCGACGTATCTCGAATGGCCGGTGAGCCGGACGCGAGGGCGCGTGCGGCGGGTGGCCGCGGTCCCGCCGATGCGTCGCCTAGCACCGGGGGCGGTGTCGGCCCGGATGGGCCGGGTGCGGGCACTGTCGGAGACGCATCTCGAATGGCCGGTGAGCCGGACGCGAGGGCGCGTGCGGCGGGCGGCTGCGGTCCCGCCGATACGTCGCCTAGCACCGGGGGCGGCGTCGGCCCGGATGGGCCGGGTGCGGGCACTGTCGGAGACGCATCTCGAACGGCCGGTGAGCCCGACCCGAGGGCTCGTGCGGCGGGTGCGACCACCGTCGGTCCGGCGCCGCGCACGTCATCGGACTGTTTCGCCGTGACGGCAGACATCGCCCTGCCGGCGGCCCTCGCGGCCGACGCCATCCGGTTCGACATGGAACCGGGGCCGGTGCGCGAGAGCTGGGCGCGGGAACTCTCGACGCCCCTGACCGACATCGCGCTGCGCGCGCTGACGGGCCTCGGCCGCGCCGACGAGATCGTGGCGCTGCTCGAGTACGCCGCCGCGACAGCCTCGCTCGACCCGGCGCCCCGGGAGGCGGTGGCGGCCGCACCGGTGCCGGGTGGCGCGAGTGCCAGTGCGTCGGCGGTGTCGTGGGGCGGGGAGGGGCTGACGGTTGCGCGTGATCCGGCGCTTCGGGGTGCCGAGGCGGCCGCGCCGCTGCCCGGTGCAGAGGCGCCCACGGAGCCGTTGCCCGGGCAAGCGCCGATGGCCGCACCGAGCGAGGCCGCGCCGGCCGCAGGCGGTCGGGCGGCACCGACCGCGCCGCACGACCGCCTCGACCCGCCGCCGTACGTGCGCACCGACCCCGCCGGCGGGAGCGCGATCGACTGGGCGATCACCGCCGCGCGCGAGCGCTACGGCATCGCGGTCCGCGGCGACGAGGAGGTCGACGCATGGTGACGATGTCGTACCCCGACGCGGCCGAGGTCGTCGCCGACGTCGAGCGGCCGACGGCGCAGCTCAAGTACGTCGACACGGCCGACGCGGGGCTCTGGGTGACCTGGCGGTGGGAGCACGCCGTCGACAAACCGCGCATCTGGGGCATCCGGCCGCAGCAGCTCGCGGGCGCGCTCGCCGCGTTCGAACAGGCGATCCCGGATGCCCAGGGTGCGGAGAGCGTTGACGACGCGCTGCGCCGGTCGTGGGCGGTGTGGGGCGACGTGGAGCGCGAGAAGAGGGTCGCGTACGCGCTCGCGGTCGCGCTGATCCCGCAGGCGCTCGCGGCTGAGGTCAACGGCTTCCTCGCGGCGGGCAGGCGGCCGCACCTGCGCATCCAGTCGTCGCGCTCCCTCGCGTCGGTGCCGTGGCAGGCGCTGCGCGTCGACGAGGGCCTCCGGATGGTGCACGAGGTCGACGTGTCGACGCTCCTGCCGGCGAGCGTGCGGAACGCGCCGCGGCGCCGGGCGTCGGCTTGGGACGCGGCGGCGCCCGTGGTCGCGTCGGTCGACCCCGAGGTCCCTGGGCGCATACCGGGGCTCGGCCCCGTGCTGCGCACGGACGAGCCGATCGTCGCCGACGCCCTCGCGCACCTCGGCGAGCGGCTGGTGGGCGGCCAGCGGCATCCGGTGTCGCGCGAGCAGCTGCGTGAGCGGCTCGGCACCGCTGGCCGCTGGCTGTACGTCGGCCACGTCACGTCCGGGGCCTTCGGCCTCGACACCCGCCTGCACCTCACCGACGGCCCGGCCGCGTGCGGGCGCGCCGACCTGATCGCCGGGGTGCACCGCCCTCTGACGGCGGGCGACATCGTCTTCGGAGACCCGGATGAGCATGCGCGCCCCGACAGCGGCCCGTGGCGGGTGCCGAACCGCGTGGCGCTGATCGCGTGCGCGTCGGGCAGCGACGCGTCGTACGGCGACCCGAGCGGGCTCGTCGGCGCGCTCACGATGCGCGGTGCCGAGGTCGTCACGGCGGCTCGGTGGACGCTGCCGACCGACGTCGGCCTCGAATGGCTCGCGGCGGCGGGGCTCGGACCGGCCGCGACCGAGAGCTCGGCGCCGTTCCACGCATTCGCGCGGGCGGTCGCGGCGGTCAACGCCGCGCACGAGAGCGACGACCCGGTCGCCGCACTCAGCGCCTGGCAGCGGGCCGAGGCCGACGCGTGGGAGCGCACGGGCGACCCCGAGCACACCCCGCTGATCTGGGCCTCGCTCACAACGTCGGTGGCCGGCCTCTGCCGCGCAAAAATGCCGCTAACTGCTCCAGAATCCGAGAATTGGAGCAGTTCGCGGCATATTTGCGCGCTGTGACCGGCGCCCTACGCCCCGAGCACCTTGGCGATGACGGCCTTCGCCTCGGCCTGCACCTCCGCGAGGTGCTCCGGGCCGCACAGGCTCTCGGCGTACAGCTTGTAGACGTCTTCCGTGCCGGATGGGCGGGCGGCGAACCACGACGACGCCGTCTGCACCTTGAGGCCGCCGATCGCGGCACCGTTGCCCGGCGCGTGCGAGAGCTTGGCGGTGATCTCGTCGCCCGCGAGCACGGCGGCGTCGACGTCGTCGGGCGAGAGCGCCTTCAGCGCGGCCTTCTGCTCGGGCGAAGCGGGGGCGTCGACGCGCGCGTAGGCGGAGGCGCCGTGCTCCGCCTCGAGCTCGGCGTAGCGCTGCGACGGTGTCTTGCCGGTGACGGCGGTGATCTCGGCGGCGAGCAGGCACAACAGGATGCCGTCCTTGTCCGTCGTCCAGACGCCGCCGTCCGTGCGCAGGAACGATGCGCCGGCCGACTCCTCGCCGCCGAAGGCGACGGAGCCGTCGAGCAGGCCGGGCACGAACCACTTGAAGCCGACGGGAACCTCGACGAGCGGGCGTTCGAGCGACGCTGCGACGCGGTCGATGATCATCGACGACACGAGCGTCTTGCCGATGCCCGCGTCGGCGCGCCACCCGGGGCGGTGCGAGAACAGGTAGTCGATCGCGACGGCGAGGAAGTGGTTCGGGTTCATCAGGCCCGCGTCGGGCGTGACGATGCCGTGCCGGTCAGCGTCGGCGTCGTTGCCCGTCAGCAGGTCGAACTCGTCGCGCCGCGCGACGAGCGAAGCCATCGCGGAGGGCGACGACGGGTCCATCCGGATCTTCTCGTCCCAGTCCAGGGTCATGAAGCGCCAGGTCGGGTCGACATCCGGGTTCACGACCGTCAGGTCGAGGCCGTACACCTCGGCGATGTGCTGCCAGTACTCAACGGAGGCGCCGCCCATGGGGTCGGCGCCGATGCGCACGTTCGCCGCCTTGATGGCGTCGAGGTCGATGATCGAGGCGAGCCCGCGCACGTAGGCCTCGCGGAAGTCGTAGGTGTCGATCGAGTCGTGGTCGAGGTCGTTGAAGCGCACGCGGCGGACGGCCTCGAGGTCGGCGGCGAGGAGCTGGTTGGCGCGGTCGGCGATCCACGTGGTCGCGTCGGCGTCGGCGGGGCCGCCGTGCGGCGGGTTGTACTTGAAGCCGCCGTCGGTCGGCGGGTTGTGGCTCGGGGTGACGACGATGCCGTCGGCGAGGCCGGGGTCGCTCCCGTCGCGGCCGGCGTTGTGCTCGAGGATCGCGAGGCTGAGCGCCGGGGTGGGCACGTACGAGTCGCGGGAGTCGATGCGCACATCGATGCCGTTCGCGACCAGCACCTCTAGGGCGCTGTGCTCGGCGGGCAGCGACAGGGCGTGTGTGTCGCGGCCGAGGAAGAGGGGGCCGGCGATGCCCTTCTCCGTGCGGTAGTCGACGATCGCCTGCGTCGTCGCGAGGATGTGGTTCTCGTTGAAGCTCGACTTCAGGCTCGACCCTCGGTGCCCGCTCGTGCCGAACTCGACGCGCTGGCTGTCGAACTGCGGGTCGGGCTCGATGTCGTAGTACGCGCCGATCAGCGCGTCGATGTCGGTGAGATCGGATGCCTCAGCTGGCTGTCCTGCGCGGCTCATAGGTCAAGTCTGCCAGCAATCGTTACCTCGCGGTTATGCATTCGGTGATGGTGTGCGGAGGGCTACGATTCTGCGTATGACGAACGATGCCCCGACCCCGCGCACATACAGCTACCTGGGGCCGGCGGGAACGTTCACCGAATCGGCGCTCGAGCAGGTGCCCGAGGCGCGCGGCCAGCGCTGGAAGCCCGTGAGCAACGTCGGCGAGGCTCTCGGCGACGTCGCGAGCGGCGAGAGCGACGCCGCCATGATCGCGATCGAGAACACTGTCGAGGGCGGGGTCTCGAGCGCTCAGGACGCGCTCGCCGAGGTGCCGGGCCTGCGCATCGTCGGCGAGTACCTCGTGCCGGTGTCGTTCGTGCTCGTGGCGCCGCGCGGCACGACGCTCGACCAGGTCACGGATGTCGCGGCGCATCCGGTCGCCTACGCGCAGTGCCTGGAATGGCTGGGCAGGAACGTCACGGGCCACCGCCAGGTGATCGCGGGCAGCAACGTCGCCAGCGCCATCGGCGTGCTCGACGGCACGCTGCCGGCGCAGGCCGCGATCGCGGCGCCCGGCGTCGTCGGCCACTACGACGTCGACGTGCTGGCCGAGAACATCGGCGACAACGAACACGCCGTGACCCGCTTCGTGCTCGTCACCCGCACGGGCACGCCGCCCGAGCCGACCGGCGCCGACAAGACCTCGCTGATCGCGGAGCTGCCCAAGGAGGTCTCGGGCGCCCTCGTCGAGATGCTCGAGCAGTTCGCGACGCGCGGCATCAACCTCAGCCTCATCCAATCGCGCCCGATCGGCGACCGGATGGGCCGGTACCGCTTCGTCATCGACGCCGACGGACACGTGGCCGACGAGCGGATGGCCGACGCCCTGATGGGCCTCAAGCGCTTCAGCCCGCGCGTGACGTTCCTCGGCTCGTATCCGCGCGCCGACCGCCAGATCGTGCAGTACTCCGAGCGGTACAGCGACGCATCGTTCGCCGACGCCCGCGACTGGCTCCGCGGCCTCATCGCGGGCGAACCCGACGCGTAGCCCCGCGAACTCCGGCACACCTCACTTTCGGCTCCTCGCCGCGCGCGTTCGGTGGTCGCCGTCGCAGATGACGCGCCGTCCGGTGCGATTCATCCGCGGAGTTTGAGACCGCGGCGGGGTGGGCAGTTGTCCTCGGAGCGCGACGCGTGCGGATCGGCGACTAGGCTCGGGGCATGTTCGAGACTCTGAGGGACGAGGTGTCGCGACGACAGATCCCGGCCGCGGCGGTCTCGCTGCCCGGTGACGATGCGCCGGCCATGGAAGGCGCACTCCGCCTGCGTCAGAGTGACGCGCAGAACGAGTGGCTGTTCGAGACCGTCGACTACGGCACCGCCTTCCTGCTCGCATTCGCAGCATCCGAAGACGACGCGGGCCAGCTCCTGCTCGACTACCTCGACAAGCCGCTCCCCGACGTCGCCGTGTTCTCCCAGGCCGACGTCGAACAGGCCGTCGGCGAGGCCACGACCCACTGGAGCGACCTCCGCGCTCGCGCGACCGACGGATCCCTCCTCATCGACGTTCCGGCCGGCGTCGTCTTCGATCGCATCGGCGCCCTCGACGGCACCATGCTCTTCCCGTACGGAACGTCCTACGAGGCGCGATCGCTCCCGCCCTTTGGCGCTCTCCCGGCCGGATCCGATCGCCACGCGTTCGTCACCCGCGGAACGATGCGGGTGCGCGTCGACGTCGTGCGGCCCTGGTTCGGCCAGCCGGGCGGCGGCCTGCGGTGCACGCTCGCGCACGACTTCGTCGGGATCCGCGACCTCGTCGCGCACGGCACACTCGAGCGCTTCCGCGTCGACAACTGACTCAGCGGGAGGCGAGCACCTCGTCGGCGATGTCGTCGAGGTCCTTGTCGGCCCACAGGGCGACGCGCACGGCGACAGCATCGCCGAGTGAGAGGCCCCACACTCTCACGACGGACTCTTGCGCGTTGCGATCCTTCCAGGAGATGGTCACGCCGGTCGGTTCCGCTTCGTAGCGGAAACCGGAAGGGAGGTCCTCTCGTCCCACTCCGCGCTTGAATCTCGGAGTGATCACGACCGCGAACATGCGCAGGGCATCATCGAGACGTGTCGCGAATGCCACCGGGCTCAGCTCGGATCGAGAGCTCCGCTCCAGTTCGAACCCGCCCTCGACCGGCACCACGGCGAACCCGACTTCGCCGTCGAAGAGCGCGAAGACTTCGCCGCGACCCTCCGACAATAAGCTCAGGCCGGCTGGGGCGCCGATGCGTTCAGCGAACTGTGCCGCACGCGTTAGTTCGTCGTCCGAGGGCGATGACGTTGCCGTGTCATCTTCGTACCCGGCATCGGCGAGCTTCGCCCGCAGCCAGTCGGGACGATTCTCGGGCGAACGCGGGAACTTCTTCTGATCCGCGAGCCATCTCTGCGGTCCGATCGGTGTGTGCGACCAGGGCTCGCCTTCGTAGTTGTACGTGGTCTCGGCCGTGCCCTCGCGCGTGACGACAAGCTCCATCGAGAACCACGTGCCGCGTTCAGGCTCATACATCGCGCGGCGCAGCTCGCGGCGCGCGAGAACGACGGCCCTCGGTGGGTCGAGCAGCGCGGTCTCGCCGTTCGTGAGCGTGACCGCAGTCGACGTATCCGTGACGCTCCCGACGCTCGAGATCGAGTGCTCTATCCGACTCCATCCATCGGGCGCAGCGGACGCGAACTCCTCGGCCATCTCCGAGCGCAGGCGCATCTCCGCAATCATCGGAGGTTCGTTCGCGTCAGTCATCAACGTTCCCGGAATCCTAGCTTGTTCACGCGATCATCTTCCACCCGCGGACGAGGATAGGGCGCTGCGTCGCCGTTATGCCGTGCGGCCGCGCGACAGGCGCTCCCAGGCCGCGCCGTCGAGCTCGGCGTGGGCGGTACGGCCGTCCTTCGTCTCGAGCCAGATGTGCACGCGGTGCGCCTCGCGATCCTCCATCGACTGCAGGATCATCTTGCCGCTTCCGACCTGCCCCGAGATCTCCGGGATCTCGGGCAGGGTGCCGTCGCGCAGCTGCGCCGCGTACCTGTCGAAGGCGGAGTGATCGGAGAACCGTGCCACGCGGCCGTTGTGCAGGCGCGATCCGGTCTGGGAGTCGACCCACGACGTGGACTTCGCCACCGCGAACCAGGTGCAGAAGAGCCCGAAGAAGAGGCAGAACGCGCCGATGAGCACGATGCCGAAGAGCGCGCCCCCGGAACCGTTCAACCACGGGCGGCGCAGATTGCGCGCTTCGGGGAGGTTGCTGAAGTGCTCCCAGAGCGCAGGCGCGCTGAGCGCGATTGCGAGCGCCGCGATCAGGAAGATCGCGGCCGCGATTGCGAACCCCCGGCGCCTCTTCGGATCCGCGACCTGGCGGAATCGCTGCGGCTGCGCCTGCAGATAGGCTCGCTCGATCTCCTGCACGGTCGAACTCCTCCGGATGGGGTATGTCGGCTCAGCGTAGCGAAGGTCTCCGGCCGTTCCTCCCCCCTCACCCTCGCGTCCGGGGCCCTCCGCGCCAGCAGCTCAATCATCGGGAAGGCAGCGCCGCCTCGGCGATGCGGTCGAGATCGGTGCCTGCCCGGGCGTCGCCGCGTGAGCGAACTGAACTGCGGGCGAGGGATCGCGATTCGCGGGCCAGGTCGTCAGCGGCGGCCTCGCGGATCGGCCGGGCGGAAGTGCTCCAACGGCGTACGCCGCCCGGAACTGAAGGCCTCGATCGATTCTTCCTCCGTCGCGGTCGACGATGCGAACAGCGCACCCTCGTCAGCGCCGACGTAGATCGTGCCGCCGCCGCGCACGGCATGCGACACCGCGACGCCTCCGATCGCAGGAACCTCGCGATGCGCAAGCGGCGCGTCTGCGGGAGCCATCCGCCGCCAGAGCTCCGTCCCGACCGCCACCAGGCGATTGAGATCCGGTGCCTCGTCCTCGTCACCGGCCTCCGCGAGCTTCGCCCGCAACCAGTCGGGGCGGTTCTCGGGCGAACGCGGGAACCTCTTCTGGTCTGCGACGAACACGCCCGCGTCGACACCCGCGGGCTCGAAAACGGGCTCACCGTCGAAGTCGAACGACGCTGCGACGCTCGCCGGGGCCGTCACGGTGATATCGGCCGTGAACCACGTGCCCTTGCCGTCTACGTACATCACCGCACGCAGGCGCTCGAGAGGCCCGTCGACCTCATCCGGCGCGAAATCGAGCTGAGTCGTTCCACCACGCGTGATCTCGAATCGCGTGTCCTCCACGACAGCGGTCATCTCGGCGTGGAGCACGAGTCGCTCCCAGCCCGGTTCGACAGCTGCGACCAGATGACGACTGATCTCGTCGACGAGATCTCCTTGCGCGACGATCGCCGGTTCACGGGTGTGATCGCTCATTCACGAACTCCTTGCGATGCCGAGATCGAGTGTTCGAGCACTGTCCACCGGCGCGCACGGTGCTGGTCCGTATCGGCGGAAGATCGCACGATTTGGGCGGGACGGCTCATCGCGGCGCCCCCACCACGTCGCCGATCTCGTCGAGGCCCGTCTCCGCCCACAGCGCTACGCGCACGGCCTTCGCCCCGGGCATCGAGAGCCCCCACACGCGGACGGTGCGCGCTCGGCCCTCGTCGTCGGTCCAGGACACCGAGACGTCCCTCGGCGTCGTCTCGAAGCGGACATGCGGCGGGAGGGCGTCGGGAGTGCATGCCGCCGAGCCCGCCGGATACAGGTCGGCCGCCATCAGCCGCATCGCATCGTCGAGGCGCGTGGCGAACGCCACGGATGCGGGCGTTCCGCGACTGGCGAACTGCAGTTCGAACCCGCCTTCGGTCGGGATCACGGCGTAGCCGACCTCGCCGTCCGAGAGCTCGACGATCCTGTCACGAAGCGGCCTGCTCGGCATCAGGCCCGTGCCGAACGCGAGCCTCTCACCGAAACGGGCCGCTTCCGTCAGGGTGTCGTCCACGAGTGATGAGCCCACCGGAGGAGTTCGGCCGGAGCCGAGCGCCATGAGCTTCGCGTGCAGCCAGTCGGGCCGGTGCTCGGGGGACCGCGGGAACCGCTGCTGATCGGCGAGCCACAGGCGCGGCACGAGGGCGGCGAAGTCGCGCGGAGGGTTGTCGTAGTCGTACTTCGCCTCGGCGCTGCCATCGCTCCCCACGACGAGCTCCATCGAGAACCACGTGCCTCGATCCCGCCGGTACAGCGCCCGGCGCAGCCTGGAGAGCGGAATCGCGGTGCCGGATGGCGCGGCGAGCGACCGGTCGTCGGCGCCCGCGAGCTCGGCCGTCACGAGCGCGTCCGTGACCCCGCCGACGCTGGCCGCAGACAGGACGATGCGCACCCACCCTGCCGGCGCGACCGCGACGAGTTCCGCGGCGATCGCGGCTCGCAGCTCCGCCTCGACGATCATCGGGGGCTCGTCCGTCTCGGCCATGGGGCTCCTCGCGTCGGTGTGCACTCGCCGCTCCATCCTGCACCCCGCGCCTGATTCCTGGAAAAGCGGTGACGTCGGCATCGGGCCGGTCTCGCCGCTGGCCCGATGTCCGTCGCGCGTGGGCGCACGGTGCCTCTTCGGAACTCATTGCGCGTCTCGACCGGATACGGCTATGGTGTGAACAAACGTTTGAGCACGGTCGAAGGAGACGAGATGCCCGACCACACCGGCGTCGACCCGGCGCCCGCCGCGCCTCGGCCCGCCGCGAACGACCTCCCGCTCGAGGGCGTGCTGGTGCTCGACTTCAGCCAGTTCCTCGCGGGGCCCGTCGCCGCCCTGCGGCTCGCCGACCTGGGCGCGCGCGTTATCAAGATCGAGCGGCCGGGCGCGGGCGACATCGGCCGCACCCTCGCCTTCGCCGGTCGCACCTTCGAGGGCGACACGATGTCGTTCCACGCGATGAACCGCAATAAGGAGTCGATCGCCGCCGACCTCAAGCGACCCGCCGACCTCGCGTACGTGAAGGAGCTCGTCGCGCGGGCCGATGTCATCGTCGAGAACTTCCGCCCCGGCGTGATGAAGCGCATCGGGCTCGACTACGACGCGGTGCGCGAGATCAACCCCGCGATCGTCTACGCGAGCGCGACCGGCTACGGCACATCCGGGCCGTGGGCATCGCGCCCCGGCCAGGACCTCCTCGCCCAGAGCATCTCCGGACTGCCGTGGCTGAACGGCGCGGGCGACGCGACCGGGCCCGTGCCGGTCGGCCTCTCGATCGCCGACCACCTGCTCAGCTGCCACATCGCGCAGGGGGTCACGGCCCTGCTCGTGCGCCGCTACCGCACGGGCCGCGGCGGGCTCGTCGAGACGAGCCTCCTCGAGTCGATGCTCGACCTGCAGTTCGAGCTGCTCACGACGAAGCTCAACGACGACTCGATCCGGGTCGACCGCCGCGGCACCCATTCGGCGCACGCGTTCCTCGGCGCGCCCTACGGCACGTACCCGACCAGCGACGGCTACCTCGCGATCGCCATGAACCCCATCCCGAAGCTCGGCGAGCTGCTCGAGCTCCCGGCGCTCGTGGCCATGACCGATCCGGATGACGCCTGGTCGCATCAAGGCGAGATCGAGGCCGCGCTCGCCGAGCGCCTCCTCGAGCGCACGACCGACGAGTGGCTCGCGGTGCTCGACGCCGCCGATGTGTGGTGCGCCCCCGTGCTCACGCTCGACGAGCTCGTCGAGCACGAAGGCTTCGACGCGATCGCCATGACGCAGGAGATCAGCCGCGACGGCCGCGCGCTGCGCACGACCCGTTCGCCGCTGCGCGTCGACGGTGAGCGCCTCACGTCACCGCGCGGCGCCCCGCGCCTGGGTGAGCACTCCGACGCGGTCCGCGCCGAGTTCGAGGGGAGCGCGGGATGACCACGCTGCGCGGCATCACCTGGGATCACCCGCGGGGGTACGACTGCGTCGTCGCCGCCTCGACCGAGTACGCGCGCGCCACGGGGGTCGTCGTCGAGTGGGAGAAGCACCCGCTCAGCGCCTTCGAAGCGGCGCCGATCGGGGAGCTCGCCTCTCGATACGACCTGATCGTGCTCGACCATCCGCACATCCCCGAGGCCGTGGCGCTCAGCGCGCTCGCGCCGCTCGACGGCGCCGGCCACGATGACGAGCTCGCGGCGCTCGCCGCAGACTCCGTCGGCCCCGGCCACGCGACCTATGCGTATGCGGGGCACCAGTGGGGCCTCGCGACCGACTCGGCGGCGCAGGTCGCCCTCGTCCGCCCCGACCTGCTGCCCGAGGCGCCGACGGAATGGGACGATGTGTTCGCTCTCGCCCGCCAGGGGCGCGTGCTGTGGCCCTGCAATCCGGTGCACGCACTGTCGAGCCTCGTGACGCTGGCAGCCAACGCGGGCGCAACGCCGGGCTCTGAGCCCGGAGTGTTCCTGCAGGAGGAGCCCGCCCGCGCGGCGCTCGAGCTGATGCATCGCCTCGTCGAGCTGGTTCCGAGTGACAACCTCGATCAGAACCCCATCGACGTCGCCGAGACGCTCGCGACGAGCGAACGGTACGCGTATTCGCCGATCGCGTACGGCTATGTCAACTACTCGCGCGCAGGCTTCCGCGCGCACCGCATCCGGTGCGCCGACATCCCGCGCGGCCCGCGCGGCGTCGCGGGCTCGCAGATCGGCGGCGCCGGCATCGCGGTCTCGGCCTCGGCGGGTGATGTCGACGAGGCGCGAGCCTTCGCGATCTGGCTCGCGTCGCCCGACGTGCAGCGCGGGGTCTATTCCGCCAACGGCGGCCAGCCCGGCTACGCCGCCGCGTGGGACGACGACCGCCTCAACGCCGAGACGCTCGACTTCTTCCGTGGCACGCGCGCGACGCTCGAGGGTGCGAGCGTGCGGCCGCGCTTCCCCGGTTGGCCAGAGTTCCAGCGCCGCGCGGGGGAATGGACGAACGCCGCGCTGCGCGGGCGGATGACCGACGACGAGCTGCTGCGCCGCCTGTCGGGCGCCGCGGGCGAGTTCCTGGTGGATCCGTGACTGCTCCGCATCCGCGCCGCAGCGGCGCGAGGCCGGCCGAAAGAAGCCGGCTGACCCGATTCGGCCCGGCAAACGAGGGAGGTATCCGATGATCACGCAGGACCGCTGGTTCGAGGACTACGAGGTCGGCGAGACCCGCACGACGGTCGGCCGCACCGTCACGGAGGCCGACATCGTGCTGCACGCCGGCCAGACCGGCGACTTCTTCCCGCACCACATGGACGCCGAGTGGATGGCGACGCAGCCGGCCGGCTCGCGCATCGCGCACGGCACCCTCATCCTGTCGATGGCCGTCGGCATGACCGCCGGCGACATCAACCCGCAGTCGATGAGCTACGGCTACGACCGCATCCGGTTCATCGGCCCCGTCTTCATCGGCGACACGATCACCGTCACGGCGGAGATCACTGAGAAGGCGCCGCACCGCAAGCGCCCGGATGGCGTGGGCTACGTGCACGAGCTCGTCACGGTGCGCAATCAGCGCGGCGAGACGGTCCTCGCGCTCACCCACCTCTACCTGGTGAATCGCCGCGCATCCGGCCACACCGACGCGCCGAAGTAGCATCGAGCATCATGGCCACACTCAGCGATGTCGCCGCCCGCGCGGGCGTCTCGGTCTCCGCCGTCTCGCGCGTGCTGAGCAACGCGCCGGATGCGAGGGTCGGCGACGAGACCCGTGAGCGCATCCTGCGCGCGGCAGAGGAGCTCTCCTACCGCCCGAACCACGCGGCGCGCGCCCTCAAGCTGTCGCGCACCAACGTGGTCGCCCTGATCGTGCCCGACCTGACGAATGCGCTGTTCACCGAGCTGATGCGCGGCGTCGACGACGAAGCGGCGCGCCACGGCTACACCGTGATGCTCGCGCGCGCCGAGCGCATCGAGGAAGACCCGGAGGCGCTGCGCCGGATGATCGGGGAGGGTCGCGTCGACGGCGTGCTGCTGCACCCGGGCGACGCGCCGGATGAGGACGCGCTTCGGCCCGTGCTCGAGGGCGGGCTCCCCGTTCTCGTCATCAACGCGCCCGGCCCCGAGGGCACCGCCTCGGTTGCGCTCGACGACGCCGAAGGCGCCGCCGTCGCGACCCGGCACCTCCTCGGCCTCGGCCACCGCCGCATCGGCTTCCTCGGCGGATCGGAGGCGAGCCCGACCGCCCCGCGCCGCGAGGCCGGGTACGCCGCGGCGCTCGCCGAGGCCGGGGTCGCGCTCGACGAGTCGATCGTCACCCGCATCGGCTACGTGCCCCGCGCGGGCGGCGAGGCGCTCGCCGCCGTGATGGACGCGGCCGAGCCGCCCACCGCCGTTGTCGTCGCGAACGTCAACGCCGCGATCGGCGCGCTGCTCGAGGCCCGCCGCCGCGGCATCGCGGTGCCGGAGGAGCTGTCGATCGTCACGATCCACGACGCGTGGACCGCCGAGAGCACCTGGCCCCCGCTGACCGCCGTGAGGATGCCGCAGTACGAGATGGGGCAGGCGGCCATGCGCCGCCTCGTCGCCCGCCTCGGCGACGGGCGGTCGGGCGGCCCCCGCGCCGAGCCCGCCGGGCCCGAACAGACTCTGATCGACGAGCCGGCGCCGCTCCTGATCATCCGGGAATCGACGGCCCCGCCGGCCGTCTGGGGCTGAGAACCGCACCAACTCAACGACGAGAGGATGCACGACATGACCGTCATCGACGCGCACCAGCACGTGTGGGATCCGGCCCGCGCTGACTATGACTGGCTCGAGAACGAGCCGGGCGCGATCAACCGCGCCATCGAGCTGCCCGAGCTGCTTCCCGAGCTGCGGCTGGCGGGCGTCGAGCGCGTCGTGCAGGTGCAGTCGGCCGACAACGTCGAAGACACGCGGCTGATGCGCGAGTCGGCGGCCGCGCACGCCGAGGTCGCGGCGATCGTCGGCTACGCGCCGCTCGAGCGCCCCGAAGAGACGGCCCGCATCGCCGAGTCGTGGCGCGGCGACTCGCTGATGGTCGGCGTGCGGAACCTGATCCACAACATCCCGGATGCCGACTGGCTGCTGCGCCCCGAGGTGGACGAGGGGCTCGGGGTGCTCGAGCGCGCGGGGCTCGCCTTCGACCTCGTCGCGGTGCTGCCACGGCACCTCGAGCTCGTGCCGATCCTGTCCGAGCGCCACCCCGACCTGCGCATCGTGATCGACCACCTCGGCAAGCCGCCGATCGGGGCGGATGCGGATCAGCCGTGGCGCGGCCTGATCGCGAGGGCGGCCGAGAACCCGAACGTGTACGGCAAGGCCAGCGGTCTGTACTCGGCCGTCGGCGAGCCGGGCGACTGGACGACCGATGCCATCCGGCCCGTGTTCGATCACGCCGTCGACGTCTTCGGGCCCGAGCGCCTGATGTACGGCGGCGACTGGCCGATCTCGCTGCTCGCCGGCGGCTACACCCGCGTCTGGGAGGGCCTCGCCCCGCTGTTCGCGTCGCTCGCGCCGGCGGAGCGCGAGCGCGTGCTCGGCGGCACGGCCGCGGAGTTCTACCGCATCGATCCGGCGCGACTGTAGCGCCCCGCGGACACGATCGGATAAACATCCGACGTTTTATGCTCAAACGATTGACTGCCGCATCCGGCTCCACTAGCGTGGCCCACGTCACGACGGTGCCGACGGCACCACAGCGCACGAGAGCTCGTACTCAAGGGAGAGTGTGATGAAGTCCAGCAGGCTGTTGATCGGCGGCGTTCTCGCCGCGACCGTTGCCCTCGCGGGCTGTTCCAGCGGGGGAGGCGAGGCCGCCGCACCCGAGCAGACGGACTCGGGCGGCCCCATCACGGTGTGGGTCGACCCGCCCCGCGTGCCGGCAGCGGAGGCCTTCAAGGAGGCCCACCCCGACATCGAGATCGAGATCACCCAGATCGACGGAACCGTGGGCGGCCAGACGGTGCGCCAGGCGTTCGCGAACTTCGACGAGGCGGGCGAGGGCTGGCCCGACGCGATCTTCTTCCCGACCAACGACGACATCGCGTGGGCGACGAGCTCGATCAGCAATTACGCGGCCGACCTGAGCGAGCTGATGCCGGATGTCGTCGAGGGCTACGACGAAGCCGTGCTGTCGTTCTGCGACATCGACGGCACGATCCGGTGCCTGCGCAACGACGCGGCCCCCGACGTGCTCTGGTACGACACGAAGTTCTTCGCTGAGAACGGCTACGAGGCGCCGACGACGTGGGAGGGCTACGCCGAGCTCGCCGTCACGATCGCCGAGGAGCACCCCGGCAAGATCTCGGGCATGCTCGGCGACGCGTACGCCGTGAACCGCTACCTGCAGGCGGCGAACTGCCCGACGAACGAGCGCGTCAGCGAGACGGAGGCGCGCATCGATCTGGAGGCCGATGGCTGCGGCAAGATGATCGACCTGCTGGCGAAGATGCAGGAGGCGGGCGCCCTGTCGAACCAGGGCATCTTCGACGGCGACGCCGCCGAGGCGGGCCAGAACATGGTGATGAGCCCCGGCGCGGTGTGGTGGGGCAACTACCTCTACCGCGACACCTGGGGCGTGCCGGAGGGGACGATCACGGCGACGACGCCGCTCGCCTGGGAGGGCGACTCGGAGCCCACGACCGGCAACGAGGGCGGCGGCCTGTGGGGCCTGTCGTCGCACATCACGGGCGCGCAGCTCGAGAACGCGATCACCTTCATGGAGTTCGTCGCAACCGACCCTGCGTGGCAGGTCGAGCTGTCGACGGGCCTGCCCGGCTACGGCCCGGTGCAGGATGCGTGGCTCGAGAACGTCGAGGAGGACGGCTACTTCGCCGACATCGAGGGCAGTCAGGCGGCGTTCAAGGAGTCGCTCGGTGCCGTCGCCCCGTACGACTACATGATGTACGACACCGGGTCGGTGTGGACGCAGACCGTCCCGCCGACGCTGATCGACGGCGGGAGCATCGAAGACGCGATCGCGGCCTTCGGCGAAGAGCTCACCAATCAGGCCGAATCGGTCGGCTACACCGTCACGCATTAGGGCTCGACCGCTCCGGATGCCCGCGGCGCATGCCGCCCGGGCATCCCGAGCCGGGACCACCGCAATCACACGACGCACGACACGGAAGCGGCATCGATGTCGGAGACCACGACCCTCTTGACCGGGAACAAGCGCGCCCCGCTGGGGCGCTCGCGCGCCAGGCGCGCCGAGGCGATCGGCGCGTGGACGCTCCTCGCGCCCTACGCCGTGCTGTTCCTCATCGGCGCCGCGATCCCGATCGGGTATGCGTTCGTCACGAGCCTGCAGAAGGCGCCGACGCCCGTCGACCCGACAACCGGATTCGGCGGCCTCGACTCGTTCGTCACGGTCGTCACCGATCACCGGTTCTGGTCGACGTTCCAGAACATCGCGATCGTGATGGCGATCTGGCTGCCGATCATGGTGCTCGGCATCGTCGGCCTCGCGCTGCTGCTGCACGCGAGCCCGAACCGCTTCGGCGGCGCGATGCGCTTCATCTACTACATCCCCGGCGCGCTCGGCGGCATCGCCAACTTCGTGCTCTGGGTATACCTGCTCGACCCGCAGCGCTCGCCGATCGCCTTCCTCTGGCAGGGCATGGGGGCGAGCTCGTTCAAAGAGGTCGTCACGCCGGGCAACATGCCGGGCATCCTGACCGCGATGCTCTTCTTCCAGGGCGTCGGCACCTGGATCATCGTCGTCAACGGCGGCCTGAACGGCATCCCGGAGGAGGTGCTCGAGGCGGCGAAGCTCGACGGCGCGAACGCGTGGCAGCTGGCATGGCGCGTGAAGCTCCCGATCATCCGGCCGTGGATCGGCTACGCCGCCCTCATGAACATCGCGTACGGCTTCCAGCTGTTCCTCGAGCCGTACCTGTTGAGGCAGATCTCGTCGGGTGCGATACCGCCCGAATGGGCGCCGACGCAGCTCGGCTACGCCTTCGCGTTCACGAACCGCGACTTCCCGGCGGCCGCGGCGATGTCGATCATCCTGCTGCTGATCACACTGGCGATCGGATGGGTGATCGTGCGCAAGAGCGGACTGTTCGGCGAAGACGAGAGGGGCAACTGATGAGCACCGCCGCACCCCGCAACCGCACGGCCGCCGCGTCAGCCGGCCGCTACGGGCGAATCGTGACGATGGTGGTCGTCGCCGCGTTCTTCCTGCTGCCGATCCTCGGCTTCGTGATGCTGATCTTCCAGAGCGAGGAGGGACTGCGCTCGGGGGAGGGCGGGCTGTTCGGCATCGGCGCGCTCAGCTGGGAGAACGTCGTCTACAGCTGGAACGAGCTGTCGAAGTTCGGGCCGGGCGATGGGCACGTGTTCCAGCGCTGGCTGCTGAACTCGGTCGTGGTCGCGACGAGCGGCACGATCATCGCGGTGGTCGCGGCGATCCCGGCCGGGTACGCGTTCGCGCGACTGCGGTTCCGGTTCCGGAAGGCGTTCCTGTTCGTCACACTGCTGGCGATGGTGATGCCCAACACCGTGCTGGTGATCCCGATCTTCCTCGAGGTGAACGCGATCGGCGCGATCGGTCAGCTCTGGCCCGTCGCGGTGATCATGGGCTTCTTCCCGTTCGGCGTCTACCTGGCGTACATCCACTTCATGACGACGATGCCGCACGAGCTCCTCGAGGCCGCGCGCATCGACGGCCTCGGCGAGGTGAAGACGTTCTTCCAGATCGGGGTGCCTCTCGCGAAGCAGGCGATCGCGCTCGTGGCGTTCTTCTCGTTCGTCGCGAACTGGATCAACTTCTTCCTGCCGCTGGCGCTGCTCACCTCGAGCCAGGAGAACAAGCTGATCTCGATCGGCATCCAGGAGCTCATCGGCGCCAGCCCGATGTTCAACGCGACGGTGGCCGCCGGCCTCGACGTGAAGCTCTACCTGCCGCAGCTCGCGCTCGCGACGGTCGTGTCGATGCTGCCGCTGATGGCGATGTTCCTCGGCGCGCAGCGCTTCCTCGTCAAGGGTCAGACGGTCGGGGCGGTGAAGGGGTGATGCGGTCGAGCGGGGCGATTCCGGATGGCGCGGATCGCAATGCCCGGGGCGCCGGTGCCCGCGCGGCTCGAGCCGCCGGCGCGGACGACGCCGAGGGCGGCGGGGCACGCCCAGAGCGCACGCTCAGGGCGGGCTACGACGGGAGGCTCCCCGAGCGCCCGCGTCCGATCGTGATCGTCGGCGCCGGCGGGATCGTACGCGACGCGCACCTCCCCGCCTACCGCAAGGCGGGCTTTCCGGTCTGGGGCATCGTCGACATCGATGAGGGGAAGGCCAGGGCGCTGGCGGCCGAGTACGGCATCCGGAACGTCTTCTCGTCGGCGGCCGACGCCGTCGCCGCAGCGCCCGCCGACGCCGTTTATGACCTGGCGCTGATGCCGGAGCACGTGCCTCCAACGCTCGAGGCGCTCCCCGAGGGCGCGCCCGTCCTCATCCAGAAGCCGCTCGGCCACTCGTACGCCGAGGGTGCGGCCCTGCGCGAGCTGTGCGACCGACGCGGCCTCGTCGCCGCAGTGAACACGCAGCTGCGCTTCGCGCCCTACATCGCCGAGGCGCGCCGGATGATCGCGGCAGGTGCCATCGGCGAGGTGTACGACGCCGAGCTGCGCGTGAGCGTGACGACGCCGTGGGAGATGTTCCCGCAGGTGTTCGGGCTGCCCCGGCTCGAGTTCACGATGCACTCGGTCCACTACCTCGACCTGTTCCGCTCGTTCTTCGGGGAGCCCAGCGGCGTGAGCGCCGCGACAGTGCGGCATCCGGAGAAGCCCGACGTCGCGACCACGCGCTCGAGCGTGATCCTGCGCTACCGCGACCGGCCCCTGCGCGCCGTCATCTCGACGAACCACGACCACGACTTCGGCGGCGAGCACGAAGAGAGCTTCGTGAAGTTCGAGGGCACCGAGGGAGCGATCCGTGCGCAGATGGGCCTGCTGCTCGACTACCCGGAGGGCGGCCCCGACCGCCTGCAGTTCGCGCGCCACTGCGGCGGGTGGCACGACGTGCCGTTCGACGGCTCGTGGTTCCCCGACGCGTTCATCGGGTCGATGGGCGTGCTGCAGCGCTTCGCGTGCGGCGAGATCGACGAGATGCCGACGTCGGTCGACGACGTGCTGAGGACGATGGCCGTTGTTGAGGCGGCCTATCGTTCGGAGGACATCGAGGGAATCGACCCGGAGGGGATCACATGAAGCGCGTCGCCAGCGTCATCGGCCTGCCGCCCGAGAACCGCGAGGAGTACGAGCGCTACCACGCCGCCGTCTGGCCGGGTGTGCTCGCGGCGATCGAGGCCGCCGGCATCCGGAACTATTCGATCTTCCGCCACGGCGACCTGCTGTTCTCCTACTTCGAGTACGTCGGCGACGACTACGAGGGTGACATGGCACGGATGGCGGAGGACCCGACGACCCGCGAATGGTGGGCGGTGCAGGAGCCGCTCCAGCGACAGCTGCCCGGTACGCCCGACGGGGAGTGGTGGATGCCGATCGACGAGGTGTTCCACCACGACGGCGGTTCCGCCGACCCCGCCGGGCGGCCATAGGGTGATGTCATGGCGGTGACGGACGACGCGATTCTGGGTATCAAGGACATGATCGTGTCCGGCAAGGTGAAGCCCGGCGGCAAGCTGCCGCCCGAGAAGGATCTCAGCGAGCAGCTCGGGCTCTCGCGCAGCTCGTTGCGGGAGGCGGTCAAGGCGCTCGAGGTCATCCGGGTGCTCGACGTGCGACGCGGCGATGGCACCTACGTCACGAGCCTCGAGCCGGCGATGCTGCTCGAGGCGATGAGCTTCGTCGTCGAGCTGCATCAGGATGACTCGGTGCTCGAGCTGTTCGAGGTGCGCCGTATGCTCGAGCCGGACGCCGTCGCGCTGGCCGCGGGCAAAGCCACAGCTGAGCAGGTTGCCGAGATGCAGCAGACGCTCGCGACTGTCGACGAGCAGACCTCCGTCGAGGAGCTCGTCGCGCATGACACCGAGTTCCACGCACGGCTCGCCGCCGCGAGCGGCAACGGCTACCTCGCGAGCCTGCTCGAATCGCTGTCGAGCCGCACCGTGCGGGCGCGCGTGTGGCGCGGCATCACGGAGGGTGGCTCGACCCGCCGCACGATCGACGAGCACCGGGGCATCCTCGAGGCCGTCGAGCGCGGCGACGCCGAGCTCGCGCGGGCGCTCATGCTCGCGCACATCTCGGGAGTCGAGCAGTGGCTGCGTGCGGCACCGTTCGATCCGGAAACATCCGACCAATAGGGGCCGGATCGGGTTAGACTGACGATGTGGCGGTACTGTCGCCGCTTAACATCGGATGTATGGAGGGCGTATCAATGAGGTTCGCACGTATCGGCGAGGAGGGCCGCGAGCGGCCCGTCGCCATCGCTGACGGGAAGGCGTACGACCTGGCGCCTGTCACCGCCGACATCGACGGGGCGTTCCTCGCCGGCGGCACCGACCGGGCGGCGGCCGCGCTCGCCGCGGGCGAGCTGGCGGAGGTGTCGACCGACGGCGTGCGGATCGGGGCGCCCATCGCCCGCCCCAGCGCCATCTACTGCGTCGGCATGAACTACGCGGCGCACGCGGCCGAGTCGGGCGCGGAGCCCCCGGAGAACCTCGTGATGTTCACGAAGGCGCCGAACACGGTCTCGGGCCCGTACGACGAGGTGCCGATCCCGCGCGGCAGCGCGAAGACCGACTGGGAGGTCGAGCTCGCGATCGTCGTCGGCACGCGCGCCAGCTACCTCGACAGCGAAGCCGAGGCGCTCGAGCACATCGCCGGCTTCACGGTCGCGAACGACCTCTCGGAGCGCGAGTGGCAGCTCGAGATCTCGGGCGGCCAGTGGGGCAAGGGCAAGTCGGCGCCGCGGTTCTCGCCGCTCGGGCCCGAGCTGGTGACGCCGGATGAGGTCGACTTCGGGAACCTGCGTCTGCGCAGCTGGGTCAACGGCGAACCGCGTCAGGATTCGAACACGAGCGACCTGATCTTCGGGGTGCCGTACATCGTGTGGCACCTCTCGCAGTTCCTGGCGCTCGAGCCCGGCGACGTGATCATGACGGGCACGCCGCAGGGTGTCGCGCTCTCGGGCCGCTTCCCGTACCTCGCTGCTGGCGACGTCGTCGAGGTCGAGGTAGAGGGCCTCGGCAAGCAGCGGCAGGTGTTCGCATGAGCGGCTCGATGGACGGGCTCGTCGCGGTCGTGACGGGCGGCGCATCCGGCATCGGCGCGGCCGTGGTCGATCGCCTGCGGGAGGAGGGCGCCCGCGTGGCGATCTTCGACCGCGAGGTGCCGGAAGGCATGGCCGACGCGTACCGCGTCGACGTGGGTGACGACGAGACGGTGCGCGCGGGCGTCGCGCAGGTCGCCGCCGACTTCGGCGGTATCGACATCGTCGTGAACAACGCCGGCATCGGCGCGCAGGGAACGATCGAGGCGAACGGCGACGCCGAGTGGGCGCGCGTGTTCGACGTGAACGTGACAGGCATGGTGCGCGTGGCGCGCGCGGCGCTGCCGTGGCTGCGGAAGTCGCGGGCTGCGGCGATCGTGAACACCAGCTCGGTGGCCGCGACGGTGGGCCTGCAGGAGCGCGCGCTGTACGGGGCGAGCAAGGGCGCGGTGCTGGCCCTGACGCTGCACATGGCGACCGATCACCTGCGCGAGGGCATCCGCGTGAACTGCGTGAACCCCGGCACCGCCGACACCCCGTGGGTGGGTCGGCTTCTCGACAGCGCCGACGACCCGGCGGCAGAGCGCGCGGCGCTGAACGCGCGCCAGCCGCACGGCCGTTTGGTGAAGCCGGAGGAGGTCGCCGACGCGATCGCCTACCTCGCCAGCCCGAGAGCCGGCTCGACGACGGGCGTCGCCCTCGCGGTCGACGGCGGCATGGACAGCCTCCGCCCCCGTCCGGCGTAGGCGCGGCGCGCTGGCGCCCGCCTCCGTCGCGCCTACCTGATCGGGGTGCGTTCTTCTGCGCCGAACCGCGGGAATCGCAATTGTCCACTGTCGTTCGTCCGATGGCGAAGGCCAGTGCGTTGGTGCGTCGTCAGTGGCGCACAGTAGGGAGAGATCTCAGATGGGCAACACCGGAACCGGCGAGCTTCTGGTCGCGGACGGGCGGCCGGCAGCGGACCTGTGGTCCTTGGACCCGACGGTCGCGCACCTGAACCATGGGTCGTACGGAGCGCCGCCACGATTCGTGCTCGAGCGCGAGACGCAGCTGCGCGACGAGATGAACGCCGACGCGGACGCCTGGTGGCGTGGGCTCGACGGTCGTGTCGCGTCCGCTCGCGAGCGCGTCGCTGCGTGGCTCGGCGCGCCGATCGACGCCACCGCTTTGGTCGCGAACGCCTCCGCCGGGGCCGCCGTCGTGCTCGCATCGCTCGATTTCCGCAGCGAGGATGTCGTGCTCGTCACCGACCACAACTATGGTGCGGTCGCGATGGCGGCGCGTCGTCGCGCTCGCTCCGCGGGCGCTCGCGTCGTCACATTGCAGGTGCCTCTGAACGCGGATGACTCGGAGATCGTCGAGCTGTTCCGACAGCACATCGCCGAGACGCCTCGTCTGAAGATGGTCCTGGTCGATCAGGTCACCTCGCCGACGGGCATGGTCTTTCCCGTCGCCGACATCGCCGCCCTGTGCCGTTCGGCGGGCGTGGAGCTCCTCGTCGACGGCGCGCACGGGCCAGGCCAGATCGCGCGCCCGACGGAGGGCCTCGAGGGCGCCTACTGGGTCGGCAATCTGCACAAGTGGGGGCTCACTCCGCGGGGAACGGGCGTGCTCGTGGCGAACCCGTTGCTGCCGGCGGACCGCCAGCGTCTGTTCCCGTCGATCGACTCCTGGGGCAGCATGAACCCGTTTCCGCAGCGGTTCGACCTGCAGGGAACGCTGGACTACAGCCCGTGGCTCGCGGTCCCCGCGGCAATCGACGGCGTCGAGGAGCGCATCGGCTGGAATCGCTACCGCGAGCACCTCGCGCAGTTGGCAACGGCAGCGCAGGCGGCCGTGGCAGACATCTGGGGAGCAGAGCTCACCGACCTGCCTCGGAATCCGGCTCCGTCCCTCCGGCTGGTCCCGCTGCCGGACGGGATGGTGACGAACGAGGCGCAGGCCCACGACCTCCGCGACCGGATCGCCGCGGACGCGAACGCCGCCGTGGCCATCACGTCGCACAACGGCCGAGGCTTCGTGCGGCTGTCCGCACAGGTCTACAACACGTTGGACGACTACGTCCGCTTCGCAGAGTCATGGAACCCGGGTCGTCGCCGCGCGGCAACCGCGCAGTGAGCGCAGGCGAACTCGGAAGAGAGGAATGATGATGTCCCAGGATTCACAGGCGGTTGCGCCGGGGGAATACACGCAGGCGATGAGCGTGAAACCGCTGAAGCGCAAGGTTCGATTCGTGCACGCGGTGCTGCCGATGGCGCTGCTGCTCGTGTTCATCACCTTCGGCATGATCGTCGGCCCGATGGTGTTCGGGCTCGCGAGTTGGCCGCTCGAGTTCACGTTCCTGCTCGCCGCGCTCTGCACGATCCTGATGCTCTTCTCGCTCGGCGCGGACTTCGCGACGGTTCAGGACGCGATCGTCAAGCGCACGAGCACGGCAGTTCCGGCGATCCTGATGCTGATGGCCATCGGCCTGCTCATCGGTTCGTGGACGGCGTCGGGAACCATCCCGTACCTGGTGTACTACGGCATGCAGCTCATCGACCCGCACTGGTTGTACCTGATCGCGTTCGTGCTGACGTCAGCATTCTCCCTCGCGACGGGCACGTCCTGGGGCTCGGCCGGCACGATCGGTGTCGTGCTCGTCGCCATCGGCGCGGCGTCCGACGCGAACCTCGGAATGCTCGCGGCCGCCGTCATCTCGGGCGCGTACTTCGGCGACAAGATGTCCCCGCTCTCCGACACGACCGTCATGGCGTCGATGGGTGCACGGGTGCCGATCTACGACCACATCCGCTCCATGGTCAACACCACGGGGCCGGCGTATCTGGCGGCGGTCATCGTCTACGTCGTCGCGGGGATCGCCGCGCCGAGTCGGGGCGCAGACGTCGAGAGCCTCATCCGGCCGACCGTCGATGCGCTCGGGTCGTCGTTCGACCTGTCGTTCGTCGTCCTGGCGCCCTTGGTCGTCGTGGTCATCGGCGCGATCTGGCGCAAGCCGCCGCTGCCGACGCTGTTGATCTCGAGCGCTGTCGCCGCGATCATCGCCGTCGCCATGCAGGGCTTCACCTTCACCGACATGGTGACCGCACTGATCAACGGCGTGACCAACGACATCCTGCCGAACGAGATCACCAATGAGGCAGGGCTGGCGATCGTGGAGCGCGGCGGCCTGTATTCCATGGCGAGTGCCGTGCTCATCACGCTCACCGTGTTCATGTTCATCGGGTCGATGGACGTCATCGATGCTGTCGGACGCATCGTCCGGACCGTGTTCGCAGGTGTGCGGAGCCGGCCGGCGACGATCATCGCGTCGCTCGTGTCGTCGTCGGTTGTGAACCTCAGCACGTCGAACCAGTACGCCACGGCGTTCATCGTGGGCGAGGTCTTCGGGCCGAAGTACGACGAGGCGGGGATCCCCCGAAAGGTGCTCTCTCGCTCGATCGAGGACTACGGCACGGCCTTCGAACCGATGGTCCCGTGGACCACCACGGGGGTGTACATGGTCGCGACGCTGGGGGTCGCATACGCCGATTACGTGCCCTACATGTTCATGCAGTTCGGCATCTTGGTCATGGCGCCGCTGCTTGCGATCACCGGTATCGGCTGCTTCTACAAAGAGGCGCGGCGAAACGCGACGGCAGCGTAGCCGCGGGCGCGAGCGCCGACGCCGACATCACAGAACCGCGGGTCTCCGGGTCACCGGGTCTCCGCGGTTCTGTGCGTCACGGCCTCGTGCCCAACGCAGCCAGTTCCCATGGCGCGGGCGCCAGCGTGCCCGCCCTTCCGGGGCTCCGAGCGTTGGTCCGGCGAAAAGCGACTGCACACGGCGGCGGGGTGTCGGGCGTTGGTCGCCCGGCGCCCCGCCAGTTCGTCCGCGCCTATGGGGTCAGGCCGTGTGCCTCCAGGTCGGCCCAGAGGGCTGTAGGGATGGGAAGTCCCATCCAGTCGGCATTCTGGCGGATCTGGGCGGCCCGGCTGCTGCCCGAGACGACGCTGCGCACCTGCGGCAGGCGCGGCGTGTACTGCAGTGCGGCCGCGGGGAGCGGCACGCCGTGGGCGCGGCACACCGCGGCGATGCGGCTCGCACGGTCGATCAGCTCCGCGGGGGCCGCGCCGTACTCGTAGCGCGGGTTGTCGGCCGGGTCGTCGCTCGACAGCAGGCCGGAGTTGAACACCGACGCCGTGACGATCGACGTGCCCGTCCGCTCGCACGCGGGCACGACGTCGGCCAGCGCAGGCTGCTCCAGCAGTGTGAGCCGGCCGGCGACCATGAGCGCATCGAGGGCTCCGGATGACGCGCCGAGCGCGAGCGCCGTCGGATCCATCGAGCCGAGACCCGAAGCCGCGATCACGCCCTCCGTCTTCAGATCGCCGAGCGCCTGCGTGCCCGAGGCGAGGTTGCGCTCGAGGTCGTCGGAGCGCTCGGGGTCGTGGAGGTACACGAGGTCGATGCGGTCGAGGCCCATTCGTTCGAGCGACTCGTCGATCGAACGGCGCACGCCGTCGGCACTGAAGTCCCACTGCCGTCGCGTCACGGCCGGCACGTGGAACGCGTTGTCGAGGTCGAGCTCGTTCTCACCCCCGGGGTTCGGCACGAGCAGGCGCCCGGCCTTCGTCGACAGTACGTACTCGTCGCGCGGCTTCGTCTGCAGGAATGCACCGAGGCGCCGCTCCGACAGGCCGAGGCCGTAGTGCGGGGCCGTGTCGTAGTACCGGATGCCCGCGTCCCACGCAGCCTCGAGCACGCCCCACGCCTGCTCCTCGGGCAGCACGCGATGCATGTTCCCGAGGCTCGAGGCGCCGTAGCCGAGCTCCGGCAGGGACAGGTCGGTGCGCGGTGAGAGCGGGTCAGCCATGGAACTCGTACTCCTCGCGGCTCGCGGCGTGCATCTCCATGCCGTTGCCCGGCGCCGTCGGGGCGCGGTATGCGCCGCCGCGGACGTCCGTCGGGGTCACGAAGTGCTCGTGCAGGTGGTCCACGAACTCGATCACGCGCCCCTCGGTCGTCCCGGTCACGGCGACGAAGTCGAACATCGACATGTGCTGCACAGCCTCGCAGAGGCCGACGCCTCCGGCGTGCGGGCACACCGGCACGCCGAACTTGGCGGCGAGCAGCAGGATGGCGATGTTCTCGTTGACGCCTGCGACGCGGGTCGCATCGATCTGCAGCACGTTGAGCGCCTCGGCCTGCAGGAACTGCTTGAACATCACGCGCCCGCCGGAGTGCTCGCCCGTCGCGATCGGGATCGGTGCGATGCCCTTCGCGATCGCCGCGTGCCCGAGCACGTCATCCGGGCTCGTGGGCTCTTCGATCCACGCAGGGTCGAACTGCTTCAGGTGCGACATCCACTCGATCGCCTCGTCCACGTCCCAGCGCTGGTTCGCGTCGGTGCCGATCCGGATGCCGGGGCCGACCGCCGCGCGCGCGATGCCCATGCGCCGGATGTCGTCGTCGAGGCTTCCGCCGACCTTGAGCTTGATCATGGAGAAGCCGTCGGCGACCGCCTCGCGGCAGAGGCGCTCGAGCTTCTCGTCGGAATAGCCGAGCCAGCCGGGCGTGGTGGTGTACGCGGGGTAGCCGCGCTCGAGCAGCTCCGCCTCGCGCTCGGTGCGGCCGGGAACGGCTGCGCGCAGGATGTCGAGGGCCTCGTCGCGCGTGAGCGCGTCGGTGAGGTAGCGGAAGTCGACGAGGTCGACGATCTCCTCCGGGCTCATCCGGGAGAGCAGTTGCCAGAGCGGCAGGCCGGCGCGCTTGGCCTTGAGATCCCAGAGGGCGTTCACCACGGCGCCGATCGCCATGTGCATGACGCCCTTCTCGGGGCCGAGCCAGCGCAGCTGCGAATCCCACACCAGATCGCGCCAGGTCGCGCCCATGTCGTCGAGGAGCTCCTCGGCATTCCGCCCGACGAGGTATGCCTCGAGCGCCCGGATGGCGCTGACCTGCACGTCGGTGCCTCGCCCGATCGTGAACACGAAGCCGTGGCCGCTGTGCCCGTCGTCGGCGTCGGTGATGATCTCGACGTACGCCGCCGAGTAGTCGGGGTCGGGGTTCATCGCGTCCGACCCGTCGAGGTGCTCCGACGTGGGAAAGCGGATGTCCGTCGTGGCGACGGCGGTGATGGTGCTCAACGTGGCTCCCTTGCTTGCGTACCCTCGAGCCTAAACATCCGATGTCTTTTGGTCAATCGTTTGATCGCCTGAGGTTCGCCGAGCGGAGCGCGCGTTGGCCGAACGGGACCCGCCTCTCTCCCGGCGCGAAGGTGCGACGCGTGTTCCCCAGGAGAAGTTGGGCCGCAGTCGCAGACGACGCGCCATCCGGTGCGCTTTGTCCGCGGAGTCTGCGACTGCGGCGGATGTGGACGGGCTTGCTGCTCGGCGCGCGCCGGCGAGCGACCATCGAGACGCGCATGATTCGCCGTGCGGCGCGGAGTTGCGTCCCCTTTGGGGGATTGCCCGGGGTCAGCAGGCGGGGCCGGACGGGTTCTCGGCGCAGGTCTGCGCGACGAGCGCGGTGTCGGCCGTGACGGCGCGGACGCTCGTCGTCGCGGCGGGGGAGCGCACGAGGCCTGTGACCGGGATCGTTCCGTAGCCGACGAACTCGACCGTCGCGCTTGAGAGCACGTTCGCCGTGATCGTGTACTTGCCGCGCTCGGAGTAGGCGTGGCTCGTGCTCGTCGCCGTGAATTCCGCTTGGCCCAGGTCGTCCCACGTCGCGGTGGCGGCGTCGACCTCGACGGCCGTGCCGTCGCCGTAGTCGATCTCGAGCAGCTCCGGCACGAAGCTCACCGTCACGTCGAACCCGAGCAGGCTGCCGGATGAGCTGCTCGGCGCCGACGGGACGACGACGTTGAGCGGCATGCCCACGATCCCGACCCCGTCTGGTTCGCTCGTGATCGTCGGGGTCGGCGGCGCGAAGGAGAGCACGTCGCTCGCGTGGACGACCGTGGGCGGCTCGGGTTCGTCGGGTTCGTCCTCGGTTTCGTCATCATCGTCACCGTCCGGGCACACGAGGAAGACGCTCGATTCCCACACGCAGAAAGGCGTGTTCACCGGATCGTTGCCGCCATTGTCGCCCGTGCCGTCACCACCGCCGCCGCCGTTGCCGTCGCTGTTGGGGTCGTCGTGCGTCGGCGGGCGGGGGTCGTCGGGAGGGTCGGGCAGCCACGTGTCGTCGACCGTGACAGTGACGTCGTCGCCGGTGTTGTCGGTGTCGCAGTTCGAACCAGGGTAGATTCCACCGCAGCCGCCGAGTAACGAGACGGAATAGGCAGGACCGGCTGGTGCAACGGAGATTGCAAGGGCCGCCATGGCACCGAGGACTAGTTTCCGCACGACGGGCCTTGGTCGCGTCCAGTCATGTTCGACACGGTCAATCCCGTGGGCGTTCTGGAAGATTCGACGAGGGTGACCGCTACGGACTGAACGTTGGGACGATCCGGTGCAACCACTGAGTCACCCGACTCATTGAGTATCTCGACGCCCGATACATCGAGGCAGACATACGCTTCAATAGCTTCGCTGGCGTCGCCGGACTGTGCGAGCTCAAACAAGGTAACTGTGGACTCGCCGGACCGTGAAGCACGCTCCGCGTGCGCGTTCGAGAAGGCTTCCCGTTCATCGGCAAGTGCCTGGCCAGTGAGCCAATCGAACACTGGCTCAGCGGTGCTCGGGTCGCCGAAGTTGACCGCATTCGTGGCCTCGATGTAACTCACGTACGTGTCTCTCGCGGCCACTAGTACCTGTTCATCCGAACTGAACCTTTCCGATTCATCGCCCGGTTCTGACACGACATCGGTTGCACAGCCAGCGAGCGCTGCGAGCCCGATACCGCTCATGGCAATGAGCGCGCGCGTTATCCGAGTGCTCTTATTAGTCGACGCGTCGGGTCTCTGGCGACGGCTCCCCATCAAGCGCTCGTTGTCACGTCCATACCTCATGCCCGGCATCGCACTATTGATCCACGCGCGCCCCGCACCGCCTGTCGTCTGGGACGACCGGGGGCAGACGGTGCGGGGCTCGGAAACGCGCATGTCGCCACGCTAGTCAGACACGGCGCCGTCGATGCGGTTATCCACAGGGCAATCCGCCGAACGCACGTTGTCCCCAGCCACAGAAGCGCGGATCCGGCGGCGGATAGTCTGGGCGCGTGCCCGACTCCCCAGATCCCGCCGAGCCGGTCGACGCGGGCGTGCCGGCCCAGCCGGGGCCGACCGCGTCGGTACCGGCACCCGTCAGCCGCGACGGCGACATCTGGCTCGTCGGCCCGGGGCTGCCGCCGACCTGGCGCCTGGCCGTGTGGGCGGGCGACGGCGCGACGCTCTGGTGGGACGCGGGGGACCCCGACGCGCGCTTCGGCGCGATCGTCACCGATGCCGCGACGGCGAGGGCGTGGATCGGCGAGGCCTGCGGGTCGGAGCTCGTGGGCGTGCTGTCGTCCGAGGCGGAATCGGCAGAGGTCGCGATCACTCCCGACGCGGTCTTCTTCCCGGCGGCGCGCGATGCCGCCCTCGCTCGGTGGCGGCAGGCGTGGTGGCCCGCGTCGCGCGAGCGCCTCATCCCTCCGCTCGACCCGCGGCTGCTCGCCGCCGAACTGGCAGATGCGCTCCGCATCTTGGAGCCGATCAGCTCGGACGCCCCGACCCGCGCGGCGCTCGAGCAGCTGGCGGCCACGCGGCGGCGCTTCGGAACGGCGCCGGTCGATCGGCCCCTGTACCGCGCGCCCGACCGCACCCGTGCGCCGCTCTCGGGAACGGTCGCCGTCGACCTCAGCCGGGTGGCGAACGGCGTCGCGGATGCGGCCGCGGAGGCGCGGTGGCACATCGTGTTCCGCGGCGCGTTCCCTCACATCGTCGTCGAGCTGCTGGCGGCACCACGCTTCGCGAACGCTGCGCCTCTCGAGCCCGACCTGCACGCGAGCTTCGCCGACGCCGCGGTGAAGCTCACCCTCGAAGGCGACGCGTGGCGGGCCGAGCAGCCCGTTCCCCTCACCATGCTCACGAGCCCTCCGGCTGACCGGACGCTCGTCCTCTGGGTTCCCGGAACGGACACGCAGCGGGCACAGGCGGATGCGGCCGAGCTCATCCGGGTCGCCCGCGCGCGCCTCATCGCCCCGACGTCGCCCTCGGAGCGGGACGCCGCGGCGCGCGCGATCCAGTAGCGGGCGTTCGAACGGCGCGAATGCGCCGTCGTCGATCAGGAGGTGCGGCCGAGGAAGTACGCGTCGACCAGCCGCGAAGGGTGCGGCAGCACTTGGCCGTCGTACGTGACTTCGCGCTAGGGGCGCTTCGTGGGCGGCCGGATCCGCCCCGCCTCACATCGCGGCGGCGAGCAGCTCCAGCGTCTGGCCGCGGCCGCCGATGCCGTCGAGGGGCTCGCCCTCGTACGCGCCGGCGGTTGCGCCGAGCATGATCTCCTCGACGCCGTGGGTCGTGGCGAAGGTCGTCAGCTGCTCTGCCACGGCATCCGGGGTGCCGACGAACCAGCGCTGCTTGTTCTGGTCGATGAGCGACTGCTCGAGCGCGTCCGACGGGGAGGCGAGCACCTCGTCGATCGTCTCGATCGGGCGCATCGGCTTGTTCGAGCGCAGGCGCGCGAACTGGCGCAGCTGCGGCAGCGCGCGCTCGTCGGCCTCCTTCTGCGTGGGCGCGACGATCACGTTCGCGGTGACGAAGCTCCGCGGCTCGGGGCGCTCCTCGGTCGCGGTGAAGTTCGTGCGGTACAGCGCCATGGCGCGCTCGAGGCCGTCGCCCGCGAAGTGGTTCGCGAAGACATAGGGCAGGCCGAGCTGGGCCGCCAACTGCGCGGAGTAGTCGCTGGAGCCGAGCAGCCAGACATCCGGGCTGCCATCGGCCGCGGGCGTCGCGCGCACCTGGTACTCGCCGCCGTTGACGAAGCGCACCTGCGCGCCCTCGGGGCTCGCGAGCGCCATGATGTCGGCGATGTGGTCGGGGAAGCGCTCGACCTCGCTCGTCGCACCCGATCGGCGCAGCAGCGACGTGATCACCTGGTCGCTGCCGGGCGCGCGGCCGATGCCGACGTCGACGCGGCCGGGCGCCATCGCCTCCAGGGCGGCGAACTGCTCGGCGACGATGAGGGGCGCGTGGTTCGGCAGCATGACGCCGCCCGAACCGAGCCGGATGCGCTCGGTCACCCCGATAGCGCCCGCGATCAGCACGGCGGGCGAGGTCGAAGCGACGGCCGCCATGTTGTGGTGCTCCGCGAACCAGTAGCGCCGGTAGCCGAGTTCGTCGGCGCGACGGGCGAGCGCCATCGACGCGGCGATCGCCTGGGAGCTGGTCTGACCGGTGCGCACCGGCACCAGGTCGAGAACGGAAAGGGCGGGGCTAGCGGTCTCGGTCACCCCGGGTGCAACGCGCGGTGCCGGGGTTTCATTCCGGATGGGCGGTGACCCGCGACTCTCCGCGTCTCCGGCGCGTCCGTTCTCGCCCGCAGGGGAAAAGCCGGGCGTATGCGGACTCGGCGAGCCCTCACCCGGGCCGTGGCCCCACCCGCCCCGGTAATCTCGACACATGGGCGTCGAGCTGTTCATCGTGCTGGCAGGGGCCGTGGCGGTCGCGGGATTCGCCCGATGGCGGGGATGGCCGGCGCCGCTGCTCGTGACGGGTGCCGCCCTCGTCGTGTCGATGTTGCCGTTCATCCCCGAGATCAGCGTCGACGGCCACCTCCTGCTGAACCTCACGCTGCCCCCGCTGCTGTACTCGGCCGCGCTCGATTCGTCGTTCATCAGCTTCAAGCGCTCGCTGCCGCACATCCGGAGGCTCGGCATCGGGCTCGTCCTCGTGACCGCCGTCATCGTCGGCGTCGTGGCGTGGCTGATCATGCCGGAGCTGACCTTCGCCGGCGCGCTGCTGCTCGGCGCGATCGTCGGCCCGCCCGACGCCGTGTCGGCGGCGGCGATCGGCCGCAAGCTCGGCCTGCCGCGCCGCGTCATGAACGTGATGAGCGGCGAGAGCCTCATCAACGACGCCACCTCGCTGACGCTCGTGCGCGTCTTCGCGGCGATCGTCGCCGGCGCGACAGTGACGGTCTGGCAGGGCATCTGGGAGTTCGTACTCGCGGTGCTCGTCGGCGTCGCCTTCGGGCTCGTCGCCGGCTACCTGCTGCACTGGCTCCGGATGATCTCGTCCGACACCATCGTGAGCGCCACGTTCGGGCTGCTCATTCCGTTCGGGGTATATGCGCTCGCGGAGGAGTTCCATGGCTCGGGCGTGCTCGCCGTCGTCGCCATGGGGCTGTACGTCGGCTACAACGCGCCGAAGACGAACTACTCGACGCGCCAGCACGACGAGCCGCTGTGGAAGTCGGTCGACTTCCTGCTCGAGAGCTTCGTCTTCGCCTACATCGGCCTGCAGCTGCCCGGCGTGCTCGCCGAGCTGTTCGGTTCGCACGGCTCGACCATCGTCTGGCTGTCGATCGCGGTGCTGCTGACGGTCATCGCCATCCGGCCCGTGTTCGTCTTCGCCTCGTATGCGTGGGGCCAGATGTGGCAGAAGTGGCGCCTGCTGCGCTTCAAGCACGCCCGCGAGGAGCTGCGGAAGCACCCGGATGCCCGACGAGCGCGAGCCGTGCGCGCCCGGCTCGAGAGGGTCAAGGGCGCCAAGGGCGGGCCGGAGCCGACGAAGGAGGCGCTCCGACGACGCCTCCTCGAGCCGCCGCTGTCGCGGCGGGAGCGCGTCGTCATCTCGTGGGCGGGAATGCGCGGCGTCGTGACGCTCGCGATGGCGGCCGCCCTGCCCGACCTCACGGAGCACGAGATGCCCTACGGCAACGTCGAGGCCGTCATCGCCGTGGCCTTCGTCGTCACGGTCGGCACGCTGCTGCTGCAGGGGCTGACGCTGCCGTGGCTCATCCGGACGCTCGGCGTCTCGGCCGACGAGGAGCGCGCGAACGACCTGCGCGAGGTCGAGCGCGTGCGGCGCATCAGCAAGGACGCAGGGCTGGAGTTCCTGCGCAAGCGGCAGGAGAAGTGGGTCTCGGAGTACGGCGAGGAGGCGCGCGACCAGTTCAACAACTTCTCGCGCGGGCTGCTGCGCGTGCAGCGTGACACCGTGCGGGCCGAGCGCGAGGCCGAGACCGAGGAGATCGAGATCGGCGAGCTCGAGAAGATCGCCCGCAAGCAGGAGAAGCTGTACGCCCACCGGGCCGCGGCCAAGGAGTTCGAGGAGCTCTCGCGCGGCTGGATCGAGGTGCGCCGCCAGGTGCTGATGGAGCAGTGCCGGGTCGGCAACGTCAGCGAGGAGGTCATGCGCGACCTCTTCGTCGCGATGGACGCCGAGGAGCTCGCGCTCGACACCCGGACGCGGTTCCGGGAGGAGTGAGAGGCGCCGGTCGTCCGCTCGCCGCGCGGTGCCGCCGCGGCACAACGCAGTCAATTCTCGGGGTGGACGGAGCGGCCGTCGCACCGTTCCAGGCGGTCGGCCCAAAGGGGCGGCCGGATCGACTGCGTTGGGTTCGTGCGCGGCCGGTGACGTCAGCGTGCGGCACCGGCTGGCCATCCGTAAGGTGCACGACGCTGCCTGGACGCAACGCAGTCAATTCTCGGCGTGGATGGGGCGATGACCGCGCCGCTCCGAGCTACCGGGCTGGCGGGGCGGTCGTATCGACTGCGTTGTGTCGCGGCCCAGCGCCCGCACGCGACAGCGCCCTGCCGGATCCCAGGGATCCGGCAGGGCGCCAGTCGCTCCGCGTGAAACCTACTTCGAGGTGCGCTCCGCCTCTTCGAGCTTCTCGACCTCGGTCTCCACGTCATCCGGCGACGTGTGGCCGTCGGTCGACGACTCGTCGACAGGCTCCTCGTCGTCCTCGCTGAAGGGAAGGCCCTCGCGCTTGGCGTTGTACAGGTCGAGGTTCAGGATGCCCTCGCGCTTGGCGACGATCGCCGGAACGAGCGCCTGGCCCGTGACGTTGAGCGCGGTGCGGCCCATGTCGAGGATCGGGTCGATCGCGAGCAGCAGGCCGACGCCCTCGAGGGGCAGGCCGACGGTCGACAGCGTCAGCGTCAGCATGACGGTCGCGCCGGTGGTGCCGGCGGTCGCGGCCGAGCCGATGATCGAGACGAAGGCGATCAGCAGGTAGTCGACGACACCCATGTCGATGCCGAAGAACTGCGCGACGAAGATCGCGGCGATCGCCGGGTAGATGGCGGCGCAGCCGTCCATCTTCGTCGTCGAGCCGAACGGCACGGCGAACGACGCGTACTCCGTCGGAACGCCGAAGTTCCGCTCCGCGACGCGCTGCGTCAGCGGCAGCGTGCCGAGCGACGAGCGGCTCACGAAGCCGAGCTGCGTCGCGGGCCACACACCCGAGTAGAACTGGCGGATCGACAGGCCGTGCGCCTTCGCCAGCAGCGGGTAGACGACGAGGAAGACGATCAGCAGGCCCGCGTACACCGCGACGACGAACCAGATCAGCGAGGTCAGCTTCTCCCAGCCGTACACGACGACCGCGTTGCCGATGAGGCCCAGGGTGCCGATGGGGGCGATCCGGATGATCCACCAGACCACCCGCTGGATCACCTTGAGCAGCGATTCGGTGAAGACCAGGAACGGCTCGGCCTTGCGGCCGGCGCGCAGCGCGGCGAGGCCGACGACGATCGAGATCACGATGATCTGCAGGATGTTGAAGCTCACGCCGCCCGAGAAGTCACCGTTCTCGTCGACGCCGCCCGAGACGCCCAGGCCCAGGAAGTTCTGCGGGATGAGGCCCTGCAGGAAGCCGACCCACGAGCCGTGCGACGAGGGGTCACCCGTCTCGAGGCCCGCACCGGCGCGGTCGCCGGGCCGGATGACGAGGCCGAGCGTGATGCCGATGGCCACAGCGATGGCCGCCGTGATGGCGAACCACAGGATGGTCTGGCCGGCCAGGCGCGCGGCGTTCTGCACGCGGCGCAGGTTGGAAATGCTCGCGACGATCGCCGTGAACACCAGCGGCACGACGGCCGCGCGCAGGATCGTGACGTACGCGTCACCGACGATCCCGAGGGTCTCGGAGAGCGGGTTCGAGGTCTCGCCATTGGCGCCCAGGGCGCGGGCGACGAGGCCCAGCGCGATGCCGAGGATCAGCGCGGCGATGACCTGGAAGCCGAAATTGGCGTAGAACGGGCGCTTCTTGCGCGCCCTCGTGGTTGTTGCGGAGGAAGACATATCCCCATCAAACCCATAGGAACCTGCGCATATTCCCGCTGTTACGCCCGGAGTCGGGTGAGCGGCGCCGGATGACGCGGTGCGCCCGCCCCCTCAGTCGCTCGGCAGCTCCTCCTCGAGCTCCTTGCCGAGCGCCGGGGCGACGTGCTCGACCCACAGGCGGTTCAGGTGCGAGTCGTCGACGTAGAGGGGGGTGTCGCCCGCGAAGAGCGGGCAGTCGTCCTCGACGCACACGAAGGGCTCGGTGTCGACGTAGCTGGCGCCGGCCTTGACGACCTCGTGCGCCGTGATGTCGTTGCTGCGCTTCTCGATGCTCTCGCCGTTCACCACGCAGCCCTCCTGCGTGGCGTTCGGCGCCTCGACGCAGTCCTGCGGGGTCGCGTCGGGGCGGGCGGGCACGTCGCCCAGCGAGACGACCCTGCCGGCGACGCCCTGGTAGAACTCCATGGCGTCGGCGACCGCGGCGCGCCACTGCTCGTCGATCGATTCGCCGTCGCGCTCCTGCATATTCAGCATGCCGCGGGCAGACAGCACCACGGCATCCGGCTGCAGTTCTTCGACCGACTCGCGCGTGAAGTCGCGGAAGTCGTTGCAGTTCGAGGGGTCGCGGTCGGCGTCTTGGATCACGGGGTAGGCCGCGCATGCCAGCTTGACGTACACCGCGACCTGGAAGCCGTGCTGCTTGCCGATCACGTCGAGCGCCGGTGCCCACATGGCCGCGTGCGAGTCGCCGATGAGGGCGATCGTCGTGTCGGCTTCCGGGTCGCCGTACCGGCAGATCTCGGTCTCCGTCTCGCCCTCGCCGGCGTAGCAGTCGGCCGAGACGAGGTCGGTCCACTTGGCGTCGCGCAGCGTCTCGCCGTCGTAGTCGGGCGGGATGGGGGCGCCCTCCTCCGCGACCTCGACGGCCTCCTCGAGGTCCTCCTCGACGGCCTCCGGGTCCTCCGTCGGGGTGAGCTCCTGGTAGCCGTGCTCGTCGAAGTACTCGGCGGCGGCGGCCCGCTCGTTGTTGAGGCGGTGCACGCCCCACGTCGACGCCGTGAACGCCGTGGCGAGCACGAGCACCACGCTCAGCGGCCAGAGCCACAGCGTGCGCTTGTTGCCCGAGAAGATCGGCACCCTCTTCTCCTGGAACGGCCGTTCGACGAAGCGGAACGTGAGCGCCGCCAGGCCGACCGAGATGCCGATCGTCAGCCCCGCCTGTTGCAGGAACGGCGCCGAAGCGGGCATCACCTGCTGCACCGCGAGCGCAACGGGCCAGTGCCACAGGTACAGCGAGAACGAGATGTCGCCGATGTAGCGCACCGGCCGCCACGACAGGGCGCGGCCGATGAGGGTCTCGGGGCCGGATGCCAGCAGCAGCGCCGTGCCGACGACCGGAACCAGCGCGAGCGAGCCGGGGAACGGCGTCGTCTCATCGAACGCGAACACCGCGTACGCGATCAGCGCGATGCCGGCGATGCTCGTCACGTGCCGCCAGCGCGAGCGCAGCGGCCCCGCAATCACGCAGGCGAGCACGGCGCCGACCATCAGCTCGTACGCGCGGGCGGGTGTGTTGAAGTAGGCGGCCTGCGGGTCGGCGCCCGTGAACCAGATCGACCAGGCCAGCGAGACCACGAGCAGCAGGCCCGCGAGCAGGGCGAAGGTGCGCTTCCGGATGCGCGGCACGAGCGCCAGCACCACTAGAGGCCAGAGCAGGTAGAACTGCTCCTCGACGGCGAGCGACCAGTAGTGCTGGAAGAAGCTCGGCGCATCGGTCGAGAAGTAGTCGGTCTCCTGGGCCGCGAAGCCCCAGTTCGAGAGGAAGAACGCCGACCACACCGAATCCTCGGTGGTCTGCGCGAGCCGCGCCATCGGCAGGAACAGGGCGGCATAGGCCAGCACGAGCACCGTGACGGCCGTGGCGGCCGGCAGGATGCGCCGCGCGCGCCGGATGTAGAACTGGCTAATCGAGACCGTGCCGGTCTTCGAGACCTCGCGCAGCAGCAGCTGGGTGATCAGGAAGCCCGAGATCACGAAGAAGATGTCGACACCGACGAACCCGCCCTCGAAACCCGTGAGGTGCACGTGGGCGAGCACGACGAGCCCGACGGCGAGGGCGCGCATGCCCTGGATGTCGGGGCGGAAGTGGGGGTTCGCCGACTTCTTCGCGGCGTCGGGCCCGCCCTTGGTCGCCGCGGGCGCAGGGACGTGCGCCGCCGTGGTCTCGTCGGACGACGGCGCCGAGGTATCGCTCAGCGAGGCCATACCTCCGATTGTAGTTATCGTTTTGTGATCTAACTGGGTGTCGGGGTTCGTGCGGGTGGGTGAGCCGACGCATTGCCGCGCCGCTCCGCCGCTACGGCCAGGGCTCTCGTGGTCGCCAGGCGGCGTGGGGCTCACTGTGGGCAGATGGCGACTCCCGACCGACTGCGTTCCTGACACTTGTGCGTCGCGGGTGACCGCGGCATACTTGCGTGAGCAAACGATTGTTCACGCAAGATCAAACGATTGCTCACCAGCATTCAGTTCGAAGGAGAACGTCTATGAATCGCACGCGTGGAATCTCGATGACCGCACTCGCCGGTGCAGCACTGCTCGCTCTGACCGGGTGCGTCGGCGGTCAGGTCGACACCTCTTCCGACGAGGCCCCGGGCAGTGAGCAGGATGCGGATGCCCGCGTGCTGCGGCTCGCGCACACCTACGAGCCCTCGCACCCGTTCGAGACCTGTGGTGTCGCGGCGATCAACGAGTCGTTGTCGGGCTCCGGGCTGCAAATCGAGTCGTACCCGTCGTCGCAGCTGGGAAGCGAGGCGGAGGCGCTCGAGCAGGTCGCCTCCGGCAGTCTCGATGCGACCTTCGCCGGGGCGGCTTTCCTCGGCACCTGGTACGAAGACGCGGGCGTGCTCGATGCCCCGTATCTGTTCGACGACGTCGACAGCTTCTTCGCGAACATCGATTCCGACGCGATCCAAGAGATCTGGGACGGCCTCGAAGAGAAGTCGGGCCTTGCGGTCGAGTCGAGCTGGTACTTCGGCACGCGCCAGGTGTCGGCGAACAAGCCGGTTCGCGAGCCAGCCGATCTCGCGGGCGTCAAGCTGCGCACCCCCGACGCGCCCCTGTACATCACGGGTATCGGCGACATGGGCGGCACAGCGACCCCGATGGCGCTCGACGAGGTCTACACGAGCCTGCAGCAGGGGGCCATCGACGGCCAGGAGGCGCCCGTTCCGAACTTCGACTCGATGGGCCTCGCCGAGGTGCAGGACTACGTGAACCTGACGGGCCACATCGTGCAGGCGTCGAACGTCGTGACCAGCAGCGACCTGCTCGAGTCCTTCTCCGACGACGAGCTCGCGGCGTGGGAGACGGCGCTGGACACCGGCAAGGAAGCGGCGCAGGAGTGCATCCTCGATGAGGAGCAGGAGATCGTCGAGAAGTGGAAGGCCGACGGCACCGTCGAGGTCGTCGAAGACGTCGACACGGCCGCCTTCGCCGAGTCGGTGCGCAGCCAGCTCCCCGATCAGGTCTCGTTCGGCGAGCTCTACACGAAGATCGTCGAGTCGCAGAAGTGACGAGGCTCCTCGCGGCGCTGTCGACGGTCGAGAAGGTCGTCTCCTGCGCTCTGCTCGGCGGCCTGCTGGTGTCGGTCATGCTCCAGGTCGTCAGTAGGTACGTCTTCCGAGCGCCGTTGCCCTGGACCGATGAGGTCTCGCGCTTCCTGCTCGTGTGGCTGACGTTCATCGCCGCCGCGTACGTGATGTCGGAGCGGATGCACGTGACCGTCGACCTCGCGCTCGCAAAGCTCGGCGTCCGCGCCGTCGCGGCCGTCGACACGATCGCAACGATCGTCGTGGTCGCCGCGGCGGGCGTGATGACGGTCGCCGGCGTCATCCTGATCCGCGAGACGGCCGGCGTTCTCGCGCCTGCGACGCAGTTCCCGATGCCGGTCGTGTACTCGGCGGGGGCCGTCGGGTTCGGGCTCATCGCCCTGCACGGCATCGCCACGATCGTGCAGAACGTCCGCGACCCGAGGAGCGTGCCCGGCACCGCGGAGAGCCTCGAGGAGGGCGGTCTCTGATGACGCTCGCACTCATGGTCGTCGCCGTCCTCGTGCTCCTCGCGATCCGCGTGCCCGTCGCGTTCGCCCTCCTCGTCCCGTCGCTCGTCTACATCACCGTCACGCCAGGGGTGTCGATCGACGTCGCGATGCAGCAGACGCTCTCCGGCGTGAACAGCTTCCCGATCCTCGCCGTGCCGATGTTCATCCTCCTCGGCAACATCGCCAACGAATCGGGCATCACCGACCGGATGTACTCGGCTGCGGTCGCGTTCCTCGGCCACCTGCGCGGGAGCCTCGGCTATGTCAATATCGCGACGAGCTTCGGCTTCTCGTGGATGAGCGGCGCCGCGATCGCGGACGCCGCGGCGATGGGGCGGGTGCAGGTGCCGCAGATGGTCAAGCGCGGGTACCCCGCCGGCTTCAGCGTGGGCCTGACCGGTGCCTCCAGCCTGATCGCTCCGATCATCCCTCCGTCGATCGCCGCGATCGTGTACGCCGTGACGGCGGGCCTCTCCGTCGGGGCGATGTTCGTCGTCGGCATCGTGCCCGCCGTGATGCTCCTCATCGCGCTGTGCGTGATGGTCTGGTGGACGCTCCGCAAGCGCGACGACCTGCGAGGGGAGCGCGCGACCTGGGGTGCGCGCGGCCGTGCACTCGCCGCCGCGATCGCGCCTGCGGGCGCCGCGATCGTCATCCTCGGGAGCATCCTCGCGGGGATCGCGACGCCGACCGAAGCCGCCGGCCTCGGGGTCGTGTACGTGTTGATCCTCGCGATCGTGTACAAGAAGCTGACCTGGCAGAGCCTCGCCAAGAGCTTCGTGCAGACAGCGCAGACGTCGGGGTCTGTGCTCCTGATCGTCGCGACCGCGGCCCTGTTCGGGTGGGTGCTCGCCCGTGAGCGCGCCCCGCAGGTGGCGGCCGAGGCGATGCTCGAGATCACGACCTACACGGTCGTGTTCCTGATCATCGTCAACGTGCTGCTGCTGGTCGTCGGCGCGCTGCTCGAATCGACGTCGGCGATCCTGATCCTCGTGCCCGTGCTCGCACCGGTCGCGGAGACATTCGGAGTCGACCCGTATCACTTCGCCGCGATCGTGATCTTCAACCTGCTGCTCGGCCTCCTGACGCCGCCGGTCGGGATGGTGCTGTTCGTGCTCTCGTCGACGACGGGTTACAAGGTGTCGACCATCATCCGCGGGGTATTGCCGTTCTTCATTCCGATGCTCCTCGTGCTGCTGCTCGTCACCTTCGTCCCGGTGCTGAGCACGGGGCTGCCGGCGCTGCTCGGGTACGTGTAGGGCCCGCTCGGGCGCCTCGACGGCAGCGCGCCTCGCCGAAGACAGGGCGCTGTTGCCACCCCAACGGTGCTACGGCCTCAGAAGTCGCACCCGTCTGTAGTTATCGTTTCGTGACGATCGCGGTCGACGTCCGTACGCGGCGGGAATCGGTGTCGACCGCCGGTGTCGCTACGACCCCCGCCTCGCGCGTGATTCCGCGCTTCACGAGGGCGCCGCGGAGGGGCTGGAGCGGGGCGTCGCATAGATCGTTATCGATATCGTTTTCCAGCGCACAACGACGCACATCCCGCAAGGCCTTGTCGGCGCCGCGAACGCTCGCTAGCATCCGGTTTGTTGTCCCGTACAACATTCGCTCGATGATGAGACGCCCGACGCCGATGTCGGGCAGGGAAGGTGCAGGAATGCGCAAGATGATCAAGACCGCTCTCGTGGCGGGTGCCGCCCTCGGCCTGCTCGCCAGCGGGTCGGCCGCGGCCACGGCGGCGCCGGCGGAGCAGCCCCCGGGGCTCGAGAAGCTCGACTCGCTGCGGGAGGCGGCGCCCGACGGCCTCCGCATCGGCGGTGCCGCGGCCGGCGGCGGGCACCACGGCGACGCCGGCTACCCCGACCCGTTCACCTACGACGAGGAGTACCGCGACCTGCTGGCCAAGGAGTTCTCGTCGCTCACGCCCGAGAACCAGCTCAAGTGGGACCACCTGCGCCCGAGCCAGGACGAGTACGACTTCGCTGACGCCGACGCGATCGTCGAGTTCGCGGAGCAGAACGGCCAGGTCGTGCGCGGCCACACCCTCTTCTGGCACAGCCAGAACCCCGCGTGGCTCGAGGAGGGCGACTTCACCGACGAGGAGCTGCGCGAGATCCTGCACGACCACATCACCACCGTCGTCGGCCGGTACGCCGGGCGCATCGACCAGTGGGAGGTCGCGAACGAGATCTTCAACGACGACGGCACGCTCCGGATGGAGGACAACATCTGGCTGCGCGAGCTCGGCACCGGCATCATCGCCGACGCGTTCGAGTGGGCGCACGAGGCCGACCCCACCGCGACGCTGTTCTTCAACGACTACAACGTCGAGGGCATCAACCCGAAGACCGATGCGTACTACGCGCTGATCAGCGACCTGCTCGACCAGGGCGTGCCGGTCGGCGGCTTCGGCCTGCAGTCGCACCTCGGCACGATGTACGGCTACGACCCTACGCTGCCCGAGAACCTCGCCCGCTTCGGCGACCTCGGCCTGAAGACCGCGATCACCGAGCTCGACGTGCGCATGCAGCTCGACGGCGCCGAGCCGACGCCCGAGCAGGAGGCGGAGCAGGACGAGTTCTTCCGCTTCGTGCTCGACTCCTGCATCGCGGAGGAGAGCTGCGACTCGTTCACGGTCTGGGGCGCATCCGACCAGTACTCGTGGGTGCCGGTCACCTTCGAGGGCCAGGGCTCGGCTACCCCCTGGGCGGCCGACCTCGAGCGCAAGAGCGCGTACTGCACGCTGCAGGAGGGCCTGGTCGTCTCGACCCCCGGCGGCGAGCAGCGCTTCGGCAAGCACCCGGCGTACGAGGAGTGCCGCGACCTGCTGAGCTGATGTAGGGGAGCGCGGAACCTGCGGCCCGTCTCCGGTGCCGCCCCGGATGGGGTGGGGCTGGGGCGGGCCGTTGGTCGTTGGCGGGGGCTGCGTCTTTGTCGAGATGTTCAATAGAAAGCTGTCGAGACGTTCAGTAGAAACTTGTGGAGGTGTTCAGTAGCGTGCTGTCGAGATGTACAGTGATCGCATGGCTGACACATACTCTCGCCGCGTCATTGATGCGGAGCTCGACGAGCTCCAGCCACTGTTGCCGGCCGTGTCGTTGCAGGGCCCGAAGGGTGTTGGAAAGACTGCGACCGCGTCGCGGCGCGTGCGCGGCATTATCGACCTGAGCGATGATGCGGCTCGCGAAGCGCTTGCAGCCGATCCGGCGCGGCTCACGCGCGAGCTGGGGCCGGTCCTAATCGATGAGTGGCAGCGGTTGCCTCAGGTGTGGGACATGGTGAAGCGCGCTGTCGACGGCGGCGCCGCGGATGGAGCATTCATTCTCGCCGGGTCATCCGCGCCGCGGGGTGCGAGCATCCACTCCGGCGCCGGACGGATCGTGCCGATGCAGATGCGACCGCTGTCCTTGGCCGAGCGCGGTCTGGTTGCTCCTTCCGTGAGTCTGGCGACATTGCTCGATGGCGCGGGAGACACCCCGATTCATGGGGAGAGCGAACTCGGTCTACCGGACTACGTCGAAGAGATCACAGCATCTGGGTTCCCCGGTATCCGAACCCGTCCGGAGCGTGCGCGCGAAAGGGCGCTGGACGCCTATCTCGACTACGTCGTGGAGCGCGAGTTCCCCGAACAGGGGTACCCCGTGCGGAAGCCGCAGACACTGCGTGCTTGGCTGCGTGCGTATGCCGGAGCGACCTCACAGACGACTGCGTACTCGAAGATCCTGGCCGCCGCGACGGAAGACAAGTCCTCGCAGCCCACACGTGCGACGACGCTGAGCTACCGCGACGCGCTTGCAGGGCTCCATCTCCTGGATCCGGTGGAACCCTGGCAACCCGTTGGTGCAAGTGTGAAGAACCTCGTCACGGCGCCCAAGCACCACCTGGCGGACCCTGCGCTGGCCGTGCGCCTGATCGGGTTGAACAGATCCCGTGTTCTGCGCGGTGAGCAAGGGACAGTGGACATCGCTTCGGGGACTCTGCTGGGGGCACTGTTCGAAGACCTCGTGACACTGAGTCTCCGCACATACGCGCAGGCGGCCGATGCGCGCGTCGCGCACCTCCGCACTCACGACGGAGGACGACACGAGGTCGATCTGCTCGTCGAGGGCCGAGACGGACGCGTGGTTGCGATCGAGGTGAAGGTCTCCCCTTCGGTCGACAAGGACGACGTGAAGCACCTGAACTGGCTGCATCGTCAGATCGGAGATCGCCTCGCCGACAAACTGGTCGTCACCACGGGGCCGCATGCATATCGGCGCGAGGACGGCGTTGCCGTCGTCCCGGCAGCGCTGCTGGGGCCGTGAACAGCGAATCGCGCACGGCGGGCGGCCTCCGCGCGACGATCCTCGGGCGCCGGCGATGCTGCGAGTCGAAGCGGGTCCCGCGGCATGCACCTCGAAGATGCTCGACTCGTGCATCGCGGAGTCCAGCTGCGACTCGTTCACGGTCTGGGGCGCATCCGACCAGTACTCGTGGGTGCCGGTCACCTTCGAGGGTCAGGGCTCGGCCACCCCGTGGACGGGCGCGCTCGAGCGCAAGAGCGCGTACTGCACGCTGCAGGAGGGCCTGGTCGTCTCGACCCCCGGTGGCGAGCAGCGCTTCGCGAAACACGCCGCGTACGAGGAGTGCCGCGACCTGCTGAGCTGATGTAGGGGGAGTGCGGTGCCTGCGGCCCGCCCCCGGTGCCGCCCCGGATGGGGTGGGGCTGGGGGCGGGCCGTAGTTCCGTCCAGGTTTCCGGATGAACGTGCCATGTGACGCGGCTTCCAGTGCCCGTAGATTCGAGCCCAGCCCTGAACGAGGGGTGACACAGCGAGCGCGCGAAGGAGCGTCTATGTCCATGTCTCGAACGAGCAGGAAGTGGCTTGCAGGGGCTGCGACCGGAGTTTCCCTCGCGGTCGTGCTCACCGGATGCTCCGGGGGAAGCGAAGGCGGAAGCGGGGGTGACGGCCCGGTCGAGCTCACCTTCCAATCCTGGGTCCCGAACATCGACCAGGCCGTCGACGCGTACAACGCAGCGCACGACGACGTGCACGTCACGCTGGAGACCGTGACGGCCGGGCCCGACGGCGGCTACGCCACGATGCAGTCCGCTGTGCAGGCGGGCAACGCCGCCGACGTCGCTCAGATCGGCTACGACGCGATCCCCGACTTCCTCATCAACGACGCCCTCGAAGACATCACTGAGTACGTCTCCGACGACGCGGACCTCTTCACGGAATGGCAGTGGCAGACCGGCGTCTTCGACGGTGCCGTCTACTCGGTGCCCCAGGCGTCCGGCCCGCTCGGCCAATTCTACCGCGCCGACGTCTTCGAGGACCTCGGCATCGAGTACCCCGAGACCTGGGACGAGTTCTACGAGGCAGCTAAGGTCGTGCGCGAGGACGACCGCTACATCGCTGCGTTCGCGTTCAACCAGGCACCATGGATGATCGGGCTCGCCGAGCAGAGCGGCGCGACCTGGTTCACGCCGGAGAACGACGCCTGGACCGTCGACATCGCGAGCGACGAGACGATGCGGATGGCCGAGTTCTGGCAGAAGCTGATCGACGAGGACCTCGTCAAGGTCGAGGCGGACATGTCGAACGAGTGGAACGCCGACATCCAGGAGGGCGAGATCCTCACGTGGATCTCCGGCTCATGGGCCGACGCGATCTTGCGCGGCACGGCGCCCGAGACGTCCGGTGCGTGGGCCGTCGGCGCAGTTCCGCAGTGGAACGCCGGCGAGAACGTATCAGCGACGTGGGGCGGTGGCTCCGCGAGCGCCGTGCTCAAGGGCTCCGAGCACCCGAAGGAGGCGGCAGAGTTCGCCGTGTGGCTGAACTCCGACCCGGAGAGCGTGAGCATCCTGACCGAGGTCGGTGCCGGATGGCCTGCGATCGCCGATACGTCCGCGATCGCATCGCTGCAGGATGCCCCGGAGGTGTTCGAGTTCTACGGCGGCCAGGACATCTGGGACGTGTTCGCCGAGTCGGACAAAGCTGTCGACACATCGTGGACGTGGCCCCCACTGTCGTCGACCCTGTTCTCAAGCCTGACGGACAACGTCAAGTCGGCGGTCGACAACGGCACGCCGATTGCGGACGCCTACGTCGCGACGCAGGACGACATGCTCTCGGCGCTCGACGAGCGCGGGATCGCCGTCAATTGAACACTGGCACGCAGGCGGCGGTCGGAAGCGACCGGCGCCTGCGGCCGGGAGGACCCGCATTGTCTACTCGCACTCGCACTCGTCGCATGCCGCGCGCCATCTGGGTGCTCGTGCTGCCGTTCGTCGTGATGTTCACGGCGTTCTTCGTGGCTCCGATCGTCTACGCGGTCGTGCAGAGCCTGTTCGCAACCGAGAGCTCCGGCCTCGGGTTCGGCCCGCCGGAGACGACGTTCGTGCTCTTCGGAAACTACGTACGCGCGTTCTCCGAGCCGACCTTCGTCGCCAGCCTTCTGCGCCTGGTCGCCTTCTCGGCCATCTTGGTGCCGATGATGGTGCTGACGGCGTTGGTGCTCGCGCTGCTGCTCGACTCGGGCAGGGCCCGCTTCCCGAAGGTGTTCCGCGTGTTCGCCTTCGCGCCGTACGGTGTTCCCGGAGTGATCGCGACCCTGCTCTGGGGCTTCCTCTACGTGCCGGCGACGAGCCCCGTTCTGCAGGTCCTCGACGCGTGGGGCATCAGCATCGACCCGCTCTCGGGCGACGTCGTGCTGTTGTCGATCGCGAACATCTCGCTGTGGGTGTTCGCGGGGTACAACATGGTGATCCTGGCCTCGGCGCTCGATGCGATCCCGGCGGAGTTGTACGAGGCCGCGCGCGTCGACGGGGCGTCCGCCTGGCACACGATCTGGCACATCAAGCTGCCTCTTGTGCGGCCTTCGATCATCCTGGTCACGGTCTTCACGATCATCGGCACGCTGCAACTCTTCGTCGAGCCGCTCGTGCTCCAGCCGTTGACCACGGCCATCGGCTCGACGTATACGCCGAACCTCGCGGCGTACAACCAGGCCTTCTCGCAGGGCAACCCGAACCTCGCGGCAGCGATGGCTGTCGTCGTCGCCCTCCTCGGCTTCGTGGTGTCGTTCGGATTCCTGCGCGTCGTGAACCGGAAGGGGAACCGCGCATGGTGAGTTCCAACCGCAACTCGACGACCCTCGTGGTGCTCGGCCGGCCGGAGGCGCCGCGTCGCCGCCGCGCGTTCGAGCCCGGCTCGGTGGTCGTCAATTTCGCGCTCGTGATCGCGGCGGTCTACTTCGCGCTTCCGCTCGTGTGGGTGCTCATCGCGGCGACGAAGTCTCCCGGGGACCTCTTCGGCACCTTCGGCCTGTGGTTCTCCGACAGCCCGCAGGCTTGGGCGAACCTGCAGGCTCTGTTCACGCAGGACGGCGGAATCTTCACTCGCTGGCTCGTGAACAGCGTCATCTACTCGGGCGCCGGCGCGCTCGTCGCAATGATCCTCGCCGCCGCGTGCGGGTACGCGATCGCCAAGTTCCCGTTCCGCGGGCGCGAGACGCTCTTCAGCATCATCCTGGGCGGTGTGCTGGTGCCGGCGACCGTCATCGCGCTGCCGCTCTACTTCCTCATGAACGAGGTCGGGCTCGTCGGCACGTACTGGTCGGTGCTGCTGCCGAGCATGGTGAGCCCTTTCGGCGTCTACCTGGCGCGCATTCATGCGACCTCATCGGTGCCGGATGAGGTGATCGAAGCCGCCCGCCTCGACGGTGCCGGTGAGATCCGGATCTTCTCGACGATCGCGACGCGCATGATGATGCCGGCGATGGTGACGATCTTCCTCTTCCAGTTCGTCACCATCTGGAACAATTACCTGCTCCCGCTCGTGATGCTCGACGAGACGACGACGTTCCCGGTGACCCTCGGCCTGACTCTCTGGAACGGTCAGACGCAGCGCGATCCGATGTTCTACGCGCTCGTGGTTGCGGGGTCGGCGGTCTCCGTCATCCTGCTCGTCGTGCTGATGTCGAGCCTGCAGCGCTTTTGGCGCGCAGACCTGACGGCCGGCGCGACGAAGGGCTGACGTCACCCCTTCCGCATCTCGCGATAAGCGCGCGGGCTCATGCCGTGAGTGCGGCTGAACTGGCGGGAGAAGTAGAAGGGGTCGTCGCGGCCGACGGCGCGGGCGATCTCGGCAACTGTCATGTCGGTGGTGTCGAGCAGTGTTCGGGCGCGGGCCATCTTGAGGCCGTTGTGGTGGGCGAGCACGCCACCGCCGGTGGCGTCGCGGAACAGCGCCGCGAGGTGCGACGGTGAAACGCCCACGAGGGCTGCGAGCTCGGGAACCTGCACCTGGCTGTCGACGCGTTCCTCGAGGTACCGCATCGCGCGCTCGAGCGGCGTGCCCTCGTGGGGGAGCACGCGATCGGCCGCAAGCAGTGTGAAGAGGTTCCACGCGAGCCCTGACGCGGCCACGATGCGTGCGGGGGTCGTGTCGCGCGAGAGCGAGACGGCGATCTCGTCGAGCACCGCAGTGACGCGCTCCGGGGCGCGCAGCCCGAGCGTGCGTGCGCCAGGGCGGATGCCAGCGGCCTCCACGAGCTCCGCAACGTCCGTACCGCGCACATGGCACCACCAGATCGTCCAGGGGGAGTCATTGTCGGCGCCATAGGCGTGGGGAGTGCCGCCGGGGATGATCAACGCCGTGCCGCGAGTGACTCGGGTGCGGGCGCCGTCGATCTCGACCCAGCCGGAGCCCGAGCCGCACACGATCACGATGGTCTCTCGGGCGCCGGTCGGCCGGTGCCTGCCATGGTGCCGCGCGACGGGGAAGTATCCGGCATCGGTGACGAGCATCCGCCGCGTGACGGGGCGATTGAGGGCCTGCTCGACAAGGGGGCGCGGCAGCACGCTGAGGCGCTGCCGTTCGAAGCCGTCGGCGATCTCCATGGCTCCAGTCTGGCACGTGCTGTCAGCGGAACGTCCAGGTCGACGGCGACATCCCCCATGTCGGCGCCGCGGATGCCTGCCTAGCGTTGGAGGGTGACGAACGAAGCGCGCGCGAGCCGGATCATTCTTCCCGACGCACCCCAGGACCAGGCCGAGGCCCTCGCGGCGGGCGGGGTCGCCTGTTGGAGCGAGCCGCTGACGATCGACACCTACGAACCGGGCGACCCCGACCCGTACCCGCAGTTCCTGGACCGCCGCGTGTACCAGGGCTCGAGCGGCCGGATCTACCCGCTCCCGATCATCGACTCCGTCTCGCACGAGAAGCGCCCGCGGGAATGGCAGGCGATCCACCTCGAGAACGCCTACGTGCGCCTCACGCTGCTGCCGGATCTCGGCGGTCGGATCCACATCGGCTACGACAAGGTCGCCGGGTACGACTTCCTCTACCGCAACAACGTCATCAAGCCGGCACTCGTCGGCGTCACGGGGCCGTGGATCTCCGGCGGCATCGAGTTCAACTGGCCGCAGCACCATCGGCCGGCGACGTTCCTGCCGACTCAGACGCATATCGAGCGCGAGGGCGACGGCTCCGTCGTCGTATGGCACAGCGACCTCGACCCTCTGCAGCGCATGCGCGGCACCCACGGCGTGCGCTTGCGCCCCGGCTCGAGCGTGCTCGAGGTCGACGTCACCCTGCACAACCGCACCGATGTTCCGCAGACGTTCCTCTGGTGGGCCAACGTCGCCGCTCGCGCGCACGAGCGCTACCAGTCGTTCTTCCCGGACGACGTGGCGTACGTCGCCGACCACGCCCGTCGCGCGATCACGGCGTTCCCGCACGCGGACCGCCCCTACTACGGCGTCGACTACCCGGCGCTCGCAGCGGAGCGCGAGGGCGCGGACCGCATCGATTTCTACAGCAACATTCCGGTGCCGAGCTCGTACATGATCACCGACACCGACGGTGCGTTCTTCGGTGGGTACGACCACGCCGCCGACGCCGGCTTCGTGCACTGGGCCGACCGCTCGATCTCGCCGGGGAAGAAGCAGTGGACGTGGGGCGACGGGCCGATCGGTCGTGCATGGGACGACCAGCTCACGGACGGCGACGGCCCCTATGTCGAGCTCATGGCGGGCGTATACACCGACAACCAGCCCGACTTCGCGTGGCTCCTGCCGGGCGAGACGAAGCGGTTCCGGCAGACGTGGTTCCCCGTGCACAGCACCGGCCCGATCCGCCAGGCGACGCCGGATGCGGCGGTCGGCGTGCGGATGGACGGCGCCGTCGCGCACGTCACGGCGATCGCCACGGCGCGACGACCCGGAGCAGTCATCGAGCTGAAGCGCGACGCCGAGTCGCTCGCGGTTTGGCACGCCGACCTGGCTCCGGATGCGCCGTTCACGGCGGACGTCGAGTCCGGCCCGGAGCCCGGGCTCAGCCTCACCGTGAGCCACGGCGGTGAGGACCTCGTGCGCTGGTCGGCCCGCGCCGAACGGGCGCCGGAACCCTGGGTCGCGACGGCCCCGGATGAACCGGGGCGGACCGACTCGAACGACGAGCTGGTCGTGACCGCGACGCACCTCGCGCAGTACCGCCACCCGAACCGATCGCCGATCCCGTACCTGCACGAGGCGCTGGAGCGCGATCCGGGCGACTCCCGGGCGCTGACCGCGCTCGGCGCTTGGCGCCTTCGCCGCGGGGAGTACGCCGCGGCGCGGGAAGCGCTCGAGCGTGCGGTCGCGCGCTTGACCCGGCGCAACCTCAACCCGCGTGATGGCGAGGCGCACTACCTGCTCGCCCTCGCGTGCGAGCGACTCGGAGAAGCTGATGCAGCCGACCGCGCGTTCGGCAAGGCCGCGTGGAACGCCGCCTGGGCTGCCCCGTCCCACCTCGGGCGCGCGCGGATCGCGCTGCGAGCGGGGCGACGGAACGCGGCCGTCGAGCACGCGTGCCTCGCGGCAGGCATTCCGGAGGCGGAGCGCATCGCTGCGATCGCCCTCGGGCGGCTGGAAGAGCAGCTCCCCGCGCTGCTCCAGGCGGACCCGCTCGATCCGGTGCTGCGCGCCCTCGACGGCGGCGAGCCGCTCGACGCGCGCGCGGCGTTGGACGTCGGCTGCGAGCTCGCCCGGGCGGGGGCATTCGCGCTCGCCCTCGAGGTGACCGCATCGGAGGTCCGCGGCGTGCCTGCGGCCGGGCTGGGCGGCCCCATTCGGCACTACCTGCGCGCCGCGTGGCACGACGCTCTCGGGCAGCCCGAGGCCGCGGCGGCCGAGCGGGCGGCGGCACGTCGGGCGCCGCGGGCGCTCGCGTTCCCCGCGGGGCTCGACCAGCTCGACGCTCTCGTGGCGGCGCGGCGGGCCGATCCTGACGACACGGTGGCAGCGGGCCTCCTCGGCATGTGGCTGCTCGATGCGGGCCGCAGTGACAACGCACGGGAGGCACTCCGGAGTGCCGCGAGCGGGGACGACCCCGTCGACTGGCGCAACCTGGCGATCGCGCTCGAAGCGACGGGCGACCAGGAGGGGGCGGACGGCGCCCTCGCCCGGGCGCTCGCGCTGCGCCCGGATGCTCGGCTCGTGTTCGAGCGCGACGTGCTGGCCGAGGGCCGGGGCATCCGGGGCGAGAAGCGCTTGGCCAGGATGCTCGCGCACGAATCGCTGCTGCTCGAGCGCGACGACCTGGCGGTGCGCTTCGTCGAGCTTTTGATCGGGGCCGGGCGTCACGAGGAGGCGCTCACGATTCTGCGCGGCCGCCGGTTCCGACCGTTCGAGGGAGGCGAAGGCCGCGTGATCGCCGCGTTCGACAGAGCTGAGTGCGCCGTCGCCGCCGAGCTCATCGGAACCGACCCGGGCCGCGCCGCCCGGACCCTCGAGCAGGGCTTCGCGCCGCCGGCGAACCTGGGGGAGGGCCGCCATCCGGCCGAACGCCCGGTCGAGCGGTACGTGCTGCTCGGGCGGGCGCGCGCCGCCGCGGGCGACGCCGAAGGCGCGCTCAGCGCGTGGCGGGAAGCCGTCGCGCCGACACCGCTCGCGGTCGCGCCGCGCGCGGTCGGCGAGCACACCTACTGGGAGGGCGTCGCGCGCCTCGAGCTCGGCGACGTCGAAGGGGCGGCGGCCGCGTGGCGCGCGCTCGACGAGCGTGCCGCCGCGCTGCGCGAATCGGGCGACCGCGTCGACCACTTCGAGACCTCCCATCCGGAGCTGTCCGCGTTCAGCTCCGACACGGCGGGCAGCCGTGGCGTGCGGGCGGACGAGCTGGAACAGTGGGCCGAGCGAGGCCGGGGCGCCACCGCGGCTCGGGAAGGAGCCCTCCGATGACGGCAGAACGGTATCTGGGCGCCGGCGCCATGGAGGATCAGGCAGGCGGCCTGACGGGAGCGATCCCGGCGCATCTTCCGGCGCGCCTGGCGATCACCCTCTGGGACTTCTCCTGGTACACGCAGGCGGGGCCGGGGCAGCCGTACGCCGACCTCGAGGCTGCCGTCGCGGACGCAGCGTCGCTCGGCTACAACGCCATCCGCATCTGCGCGGCGCCGATGCTGCTGTTCGGCGGTCTTGGCCTCGACGAGATGGCGGCAGGCCTCGAGATCGAGGGCCTCGGGGTCGCGCCGAGCGGCCACTATGGGCAGCGCACGAGGTGGTACGACACCCCGGGCGGCTACCGCGTCGACATGTACCGGCGCACGCTGGAGCTGTTCGAGGCCGCGCGCCGACACGGCATGGTCGTGCTGCTTGCCAGCTGGGAGTACCAACAGTCGCCTGCCTTCGCCGCGTCGCCCCGCTGGTTCGAGGCGATCGACGCGGTGCCGCTCGAGGCGAGGTACGACGCGCTTGCTGGGGCGTGGGACCGGATGATCGCCTGGCTCACGGATCACGGCCACCGCGAGTCGATCGCGCTGGTCGAGCTGCACAACGAGGTCGACTTCTCGATCCTCCCGTTCATCGGCGACCCCTCCGGCCGCGCGGCGGTCACGCGTCTGCGCGAGTCGCATCCGGATCTGCTCGTGACCGCCAGCTACGGCAAACCGCCGCACCTGGCGATGCACCAGGTGCCGGGCGAGCTCGGCGCCGCGCAGCTCCACGTCTACAGCTACGGCGTGCTCGACGAGCTGCAGAAGCGCATCGACATCCGATCTGAGGGAACCGAGGGCTTCCCGAACCAGGCGCTGCGGGCGCTCCTGCGACCCGACGCGCCGTCGGTCGCCGAGTATGGCCGCCCCGCCAGCTGGAAGATGCGCGCGACCGTCGTCACCAACCAGATGATCTACGGCTACGACTGGGTTGATCCGGAGGCGTGGGATGCGTGGCTGAACGAGCACTACGCGCCGTTCGCCGAGGTGATGGCGCGCGAGATCGAATCGCGCGTGATCGCGATCGCGGAATGGGCCCGCTGGCGCGGCGTGCCGGCCCTGGTGGGCGAGGGATGGATCGGCTACACCCCGCTCCATGGCGGTTTCGAGGAAGGCGAGGTGGGCCGAGGCCTGGCGGAGCACGGCATCCGCACCGCGCTGGAACGCGGTGTGTGGGGCGTGATCCTCGGCTCGAACGCGGCCCCGCACCACCCGATGTGGGAGCTGCGGGAGTGGCAAGTGGGAATGAATGCGGAGATCCTCGCAGTGAGGTGATCCGGCGCCGCGCTTGAGGTCACGTCGAACCCGCGACAGCGCGATGTGAGGCAGCGCTCGCGGCTGGTCGTGAACTGCATGTCGCGCGCCCACCGTGCGAATTCGTCGGATCGCACCGTCGGTGACGACCCACCTCGATTGAAGGCAACGCGCGTGGCCAAGTGTCGCCGACTTGTCTGGTCGAGCTCTTCGATCTCGACGGGACTCGGTGCGCCCTTATCGCTCGCGACGACACGCGCTCGGGTAAAAACACCAGATCATGAGGATATTCGTCAACAACTCAAGCTTCCGTGACTTTCGTAGCACTTGTCTCTAGTCGAAGTACAAGTTCGTCGCCACGATAGGTACAAGCCGCCGGCAGCAGAGTTGCTGCCTATCGACATCCAGGCGGGTTCGTATCGATGGAGAGACGAAGCTGTGACGTTGCCTGTTGCCGAGCTTGATCGTGCGTCCGGAGCGCCGATCTGGTTCCAGATCATGCGTGCAATCGAGTCGTCGGTTGCCGAGGGCGTGTGGCGTGAGGGGGACAAACTCCCGAGCGAACACGCACTGTGCGCACATTTCGATGTGTCTCGGACGACCGTGCGCGAAGCGCTGTCGCACCTTGAGACGGCTGGCATCGTGACCCGCAGCCAGGGCAAGGGCGCGTTCGTCGCACACTTGCCAGGACCGTCTTCGTGGACTCTTCCGTCGGCACCGAGTCTCCTCGGCGAGTACAGCGAGGATGGACGCAGCGCGCTGACTTCGACCATCTTGCGTTCGGGCATCGAGCCGCTGCCGTCGTGGGCGGCAGCTGTCGTCGGTCGCGGCGAGGCAGGAGAACCCGACGGGTACGGGTTCGTCCTAGAGCGTGTGCGCGCGATCGGTGCGCGCACGGCCGTGCACGTCGTCAATTACATGCCGCGTCGCTTTGCGGGCCTGGTCCCGGACCTGCGCGAACCACGGGCGAGCCTGTACAACGCGGTGACTCGTGTCGCGGGAGTGCGCATCGCCCGCATGCACCGGACCATCGAAGCAGCGGTCGCGGATCGGACCCTTGCGCCGTTGCTCGAAGTGGAGATCGGGCATCCGATCGTCGTCGTTGAGGCCGTCGCGTACGACGGCGACGGCACTCCGATCGACTTTTCACGTGCCTCCGTGCGTACGGACCGCTTGCGCGTCAGCGTCGATACCGGTTTCGACTCAGCAGGCATGTCTGGGGCCGACGCCGCGGGGCACTATCCGCGTGCCCGTGAAGCGGTGCGACCGCAACCGCACCGGAGATCGAACACCACCGCGATCACCTCGAAGGAGCACATCTCGTGACAAAGAAACGGATCCTCATCATCGGCGACAGTTACATGAGCGCCGACACGTTCCACACGGCATTCCGGGCTCGCGGGCTCGATGCAGATGTCGAGACCGTGGTTCCGGCATCGCCGACCATCGACACCTCGACGATCCGCGAGTTCGAAGGCGACCCAGCGCAGGTGGCGCGTCTCGTGTCGGGGTACGAAGTCGTCGTACTGCATGCAGCGCCGGTGACTGCTGCGGTTCTCGACGCCGCCCCGGAACTGCGCCTCGTGGGCTGTGCGCGGGGCGGCCCCGTGAACATCGACATCAGCGCAGCGAAGAGCCGGGGCGTCAGCGTTACGACGACGCCCGGCAAGAACGCCGATGCCGTGGCAGACCTCACGATCGGGTTCCTCATCTCATTACTGCGAAATGTTCCCGCTTCGCTTCGCGATGTCGATGATCGGATTCGTGCTGGACGGCCGCTCGCCGAATCGACCTTCGAGGGCGCCCGTTGGTTCGGTCGCGAGCTGAGCACGACCACGCTCGGGCTTGTGGGGTACGGCAACGTGGCGCGCCTCGTCGCCGCGCGGGCACGCGCTCTCGGCACAAGGGTGATCGCTTACGACCCGTTCGTCGATGCATCGACGATCGCCGATGCGGAGATCCTCGGCGATTTGAACGAACTCTTCGCTAAGTCCGACGTGGTCAGCGTGCACGCACGCGCAACCGCCGACAACCGCGGCATGGTCGCGGCCGAGCAGTTCCGGGCGATGCCACGCGGCAGCTTGTTCATCAACACTGCGCGTGAGTCCCTGGTCGACGAACACGATCTCTTGGCGGCGCTCACTTCCGGGCAACTCGGCGGCGCGGCTCTTGACGTGAATGAGCCAGACGGTCCGTGGCGCGAACTCGTTGCGCTGCCGAACCTCGTATTGACGCCTCACCTCGCGGGGGCGACTCACGAAACGCTCCGACGAGGCGCCGAAATGCTCGCGTCGGAAGTCGAAGCTTTCCTGGCCGGCGACGCACTCAGGTGGGAAAGATGACTGAGCCCGTCTTTCTGGCCATCGATGCCGGCACCGGGTCTGCCCGAGCACTGGCATTCGACGCAGACGGCCGCCTCGTCGCCCAATCCCAATACGAATGGGCGCATGCGGCAGTTGACGGTCACCCCGGCGGCACAGCATTCGATACGGAGCAGGGATGGATCGCGGTCTCCGCTGCCATCCGTGATGTCACTCGCGCCATCGCCGGCGATTACTCGGTCGCCAGCGTCGCGGCATCCAGCATGCGGGAAGGGCTCGTGCTCTATGACAGCTCAGGCGCCGAGCTCTGGGCCTGCCCGAACACGGATGGGCGCGCGCGTCGCGAAGCTGATGAGTTGCTCGCCGAAGGGACGGCAGATGAGATCTATCGCGTCGCCGGCGATTGGGTCTCGATCACTGCGCCGGCTCGCATCCGGTGGATCGCTCGGCACGAGCCCGAGTTGTTGGCACGGACTGCGCACCTCGGCATGCTCAGTGATTGGGTCGTCACGCGGTTGACCGGCGAGTTCAGCACGGAGCCGACATGCGGATCGAGTTCGGCATTGTTCGATCTTTCGAAACGCGACTGGTCGCGCACGCTCGCCGAGCTCATCGGCATCGACGCGGGCATTTTGCCCACGGTTGCCGAGTGCGGGGAACGCATCGGTTCGGTCACGCCAGTGGCCGCTGCGTCAACCGGGCTACCCGTAGGAACGCCGGTCATCGCGGGCGGTGCAGATACGCAGCTCGCGCTGCACGGAATCTCGGCGCAACAGGGCCGGCCCACGATCGTCGGCGGCACTTTCTGGCAGACGACGAGCGTCAGTGACAGGCCGCTCATCGACCCGGAGCGCCGCTTGCGCACGCTGTGCCATGTCGAACCCGGGACATGGATGATCGAGGGCATCGGGTTCCTGAGTGGATTGGCGATGCGCTGGTTTCGCGACGCGTTCTGCCCTGACGCCGTGGCCTCGGCGCGAGCCACCGACGCGTCGGCGTTCGCTGTCATGGAGGAGTGGGCCGCCCAGGTCCCGCCCGGGGCGAACGGGGTGCTCGCCCTGCTCTCCGACACGATGCAGGCCGACGCTTGGCACCACACCGCGCCGACGTTCACGGGGTTCGACATCACCGATCAAGGCGCGACGGGCAGAGGTGCGTTCATTCGATCGATCGAGGAAGCCGCGGCGTACGTCGCTCGAGACCACATCCGGATCCTTGCCGAAATCACCTCCGGCGCAGCAACCGCCACCGGAGAGGTCACGTTCACTGGCGGGTCGAGCTCCGGGAAGCTGTGGCCCGAGGTCATCGCCGGAGCGACGGGACTTCAGGTTCGAGTGACCCCTGCGCCGGAGGCAACCTCTTATGGGGCTGCACGCCTTGCGGCGAAGGGCGTCGGCGCTGAGCTTGCGCCGATGTCCTCGACTGAGCGGACGATCGCGGCGAGCGAGTACGACATCGCTCAGTACAAGCGGGCATCCGCGAGATGGCGCCGGGCGTACGAGGGGTCCCGAGGGCTCCCTGCGGCCGGAATCAACCCACTGTTCGTGCCGCCTGGCGCCGCGCGTCGTGGCACCACACATTTCACAACACCCACGGTCAGCGCTTCGCGCTGACCGCCACGGAAGGAAACCCGACTCATGGCTGATCTCGAGGGAAATCGCGAAGCTAAGACGTTTGCGCCGCAGACACCGCTCGCAACGTTCTCGCATGCGGTGCGCGGCGCGTCGAATCTCGACTGGGGGATGCAACACCGGCTCTCACGAATTCTGAACCCAGACACCGGGCGCACCGTGATGCTGGCGTTCGATCACGGCTACTTCCAAGGGCCCACACGCGGTCTCGAGCGCATCGACCTCGGAATCGCGCCTCTCGAGTCGCAGGCCGACGCACTGATGTGTACGCGGGGTGCCCTGCGCACATCGATTCCGCCCGCTACCCGGGCCGGGCTGGTGCTGCGTGCGTCTGGAGGCCCATCGATCCTGAAGGAGCTGTCGGACGAGCACACGGCCATGTCAATGAATGATGCCGTTCGCATCGGAGCCGACGCCGTGGCCGTACAAGTGTTCGTCGGTGGACAGCACGAATCACGCAGTGTGCGGAATCTCACTTCGCTCGTGGACGCGGGGTACGACGTAGGTATTCCCGTGCTCGGCGTGACGGCGGTGGGCAAGGAACTCACGCGCGACGCTCGATACCTCGGCCTGGCGACGCGCATCATCGCTGAGCTCGGTGCGCAGATCGTGAAGACCTACTACTGCGACGAAGGTTTCGAAGACGTGGTCGCCGGCTGCCCGGTTCCCGTCATCATGGCTGGCGGCAAGAAGCTCCCCGAGCTGGAGGCGCTGACGATGGCGAGCCGCGCCGTCCGTGCGGGCGCCGCGGGCGTCGACATGGGAAGGAACATCTTCCAGAGCAACAACCCCGCGGCGATGCTGAATGCAGTGCGCGCGGTCGTACACAGCAACGTCGAACCGGAAGAGGCGTACGAGCTCTTCCGCGCGGCGGCCGGAGCATCCTCGTGAGCGCCGACGTCCTGCGCCCGGCCGACGCCGAGTTGCGCTTCGGCGACTGGGGGCCGGCCTACCTGTCGAAGACCGAAGATGCCGCTTTCGGCACCGTCGTGCTGCGGCCGGGTGACGAATTCGGCAATCACCTGCACGAACATCACACGGAATCCTTCGTTGCACTCGAAGGCGAGGCCGAGGTATGGATCGATCGAACCCGCTGCACAACGCTGCGCGCAGGTGAGATTCTGCACGCCAATCCCGGGGAGGAGCACTTCCTGAGGAACGTCGCCGGGAGCGTCTTCCGGGCAGTGTTCGTGAAGACTCCCTGGGTCGACGGCGACAAGGTCGAACGTCCCTGGCAGCCGAAGAGCGACCGATGAACGGGGCCACGAGCACAACGCTGACTGCGAGCGTCGCCGTGCAGCGGGGGCGAGCCGACAAGGGGGCGAGACTGCGCTCGCAGTTGGTGTTCCTCGCCCCGATCGTCGCGTTGCTCGTTCTCATCGTGTTCTTCGCGATCGCCACACCGACATTCTTGACGGCGGCGAACTTCCAGAACCTCGTCCGTCAGATGGCCGTGCTCCTGGTCGTCGCGCTCGGCGCAACGTACGTCGTGCTCATCGGCAGCATCGATCTGTCGATCGGTTCGATCGTGACGCTCACCGGCGTGAGCGCCGCGATGCTGACGACCGCGCTGGGGCCGTGGGGTGCCGCGCTCGGATTCGTCGTCGGGCTGCTCTGCGGGCTCATCAACGGAATCGTGCACGTCTACGTGAAAGTGCCGAGCTTCATCGTCACCCTGGGGACGATGTTCGTGTTCGCCGGTATCGCCCTTATCGTGACCGGCGGACGACCCCAGGCACTGCGCTCGCCCGAACTGAGCGCCCTGTTCGGTGGCACGCTCTTCGGCGTCGTTCCGACGATCGCGCTCTGGGCGCTCTTGGCACTCGTCGTCGCCGTTGTCATCGAAAGGCTGCTCGTGTTCGGGTACCGGGCGCGTGCCGTCGGCGACAATGAGACGGTCGCGAAGCTGTCGGGTATCGATGTGCGCCGCGTGAAGCTCACAGCGTTCGTGCTCTCCGGTGTGTTCGCCTCGTTCGCCGGGCTGCTGCTCATGGTCCGTACGAATTCCGCATCGGGCAGCATGGGCGACCCCTTCCTGATGGAAGCTCTCGCCGCCATCCTGCTCGGCGGGACATCGCTCATGGGGGGAGTCGGCGGTCCGTCGCGCACCGTGCTCGGCGTGCTCGTCATCTCTGTGCTCAGCAACGGGATGAACCTCGCCAGCGTCGATCCGTTCCAGCAGCAGACCATCAAGGGCGTCGTTCTCATCGCGGCCGTCGCCGTCACCCTCAACCGACGCGAACTCTCGAGCGTCAAGTAGTCGGTCGCATCGGCGCGAGGCCGCCGCCGTCGTTCAATTCACGCACACAAGGAAGTGTCACATGAACAACTCAATCCGCCGTACAACGGCTGCACTTGCGGCAACCGCCGCCCTGACCGTTTCAATCATCGGCTGCACGCCCGAGGGTTCCGATGCCCCGGCAGATCCCGACGCACCCACCGTCATGATCCAGGTGCCGACCATGGACAATTCGTACTGGGCCGACGTCATCAAAGGGGCAGAAGCGGCCGCAGAAGAGCTCGGAATCAACTCCGACGTGCAGGTCTATGGCCAATCCATCGACACGCAGCTGAGCCAGATCCAGCAGGCAGGCTCTAAGGGCGTCGATATGGCGATGGTCTTCGCGCAGGACCAGGCATCGTCGCCCACGCTGATCCAAGCGGCGACCGATCAGGGCATCTACGTCACCAACGTGTTCTCGAACCAGCCGTGGTCCACGCCGCGTGAAGCGGATTACGACGATCACTACGTCGGCTATTTTCTGCCGGACAACGTGCAGGACTCGTACAACATGGCCACATCCGTGCTCGACCAGATCGGCGGGGAAGGTGAAGTTCTGCACATCACGGGCACGCCAGGGAACACGACTTCCGATGAGCGCCAACTAGGCGTGGACCGTGCGCTCGAAGAGTTCCCCGGAGTGGAACTCGTCGGTCGGGAAAGCGGCGGAGAAAGTCGGGTCGATACACAGCCCGTGATAGAAGACCTCCTGACCGCGCATCCAGACGTGAAGGCCGTGATCTGCCACAACGACGACTCGGCGATCGCCGTGATCAACGCACTCCGTGAGCGGGGCATGTCCGAGGTCAAAGTTGGTGGCATCGACGCCATCGAAGAGTTCCTCGATGACATGAGTGCGGGAGGCAACGCGGCCGCGACCGTCGCGATCCACGGGGCATGGTTCGGCGGCTACAACGTGGTCCGACTTTACGACGCGTTCGAGGGGGAGAAGTACTCTGCGTCCGAGTCGATGATGTTCCAGGACTCGCTCACGATCGATACCGGCGACGCTGCTGGCGAGTACCAGTCGGTGGTGTATGACGCAGACCCGCTGCCCTTCGACTGGTCGGCGATGTCGCGCGCCGTCTCCGGCGACGACTGGGATACGCAGGTCCCGCTTCTGCCGATCGAGCCCGAAGACTACTGGGGTCGCATTGATCAGCCAGCGCCGAGCGGCTACGCGCTCCCCGATGACCTCGCCACGGAACTCGCTGACGGGTCCGTCGAGTCGACCGGTGCGACTTATCTCGAACACGCCGCGTCGAATCCGCTCGGCAGCGTCATTGCGCTGACGCGGGCGGGCGAATCGTCCCTCGGGCAGAAGTAGGAGTCATCGTGACTCAGCTGACGACGCCCTCGCGCACAGAACCGGTGCCGCGACTGGCGGCGCGTGGCGTCGGGAAGGTGTTCGACACGACTCGTGTGCTCGACGACGTCTCGATCGAGATTTCGGCGGGCGAGATCGTCGGGCTCATCGGTGAGAACGGCGCTGGCAAATCGACGCTTATGGACATCATGTGCGGCGTGCTCGAGCCAACGGACGGCGCCATCCTCGTCGACGGTGAGGAAACGGCGCTCGATACGCTGATCGACGGCGCGGCGCGAGGCATCTTCCGAGTGTTTCAGGAGCAGAGCCTCGTTGCGCGCCTCTCCGTCGCCGTGAATCTGTGCCTTGGTGCCGAGGCGAGGTTCAGCACCGGAGGCGTGTTCAGGGCGTCGCGAGCGAGGCAGCATGCTCGCTCATTGCTGACCGAGCTCGGTCTTGATTATGACGTCGATCGCCCGGTGGGTGAGTACTCGTTCGGCGAACGGCAACTCCTCGAGATCGCTCGCGCAATCTCGCTCTCGCGCATCTTCCAGACCTCGCATCCGGTGATCCTCATGGACGAGCCGACGGCGGCGCTGTCTGGCACCGAGCTCGAGATCTTCTTCGCGCTGCTCGAGCGTCTCCGCGCAGCAGGAACAGGGTTCGTGTTCGTGTCGCACCGGCTTCCCGAACTGCTGCAGTACTCCGACCGGTTGTACGTGCTCAAGGACGGGGCGTTGGTCGACGAGGTCACGCCCAGCACGACGGAGGCTGAACTGCATCTACTCATGGTCGGTCGCGAGCGGGCAGACGATGTGTACCAGAAATCACGCCAAACGGGTCCGTCTGAGACCGTGCGATTGGACGCTTCGGAGATCGCATCCACCGGGCTGCAGCCGACGGACCTCCGCGTGCACGCCGGCGAGATCGTCGGAGTCGGAGGGCTGCTCGGCTCGGGGAAGAACCAATTGGCGGCGGCGCTGTTCGGCGCCGCCGCGTCGACGGGGTCCGTGATCGTTGATGGCGTCGAGATGCGTCATCGCATTGCTTCGCGTGTGAAAGCACGTATGGGCTACATACCTCTGCACCGGCACGCGGAGGGAGCCAGCCTGGGCTTATCCGTCTCCGACAACGTGAACGAGGTGAGCCTTGGCCGTCGGGCCGGGCTCGACATCCGACGGCGTCAACGAGAAGCAGCGGAAGCGCGCACCTGGACCGACCGACTCCGAGTTCGCATGCGGTCCGTGGATCAGCCCGTGCGCACCTTGTCGGGGGGAAACCAGCAGAAGGTCGTTTTTGCGAAGTGGTTGTCCCAAGGCGCCGAGGTGATCCTCGCTGACAACCCCACCCGTGGTGTCGACGCCGGCGCAAAGGAAGAGATCTACGAACTTCTTCGGGACCTCACCGAGCAGGGCGCCGCCGTGCTGCTCGTCAGTGACGACCTTCTCGAGCTGATCGGGTTGTCAGACCGGATCCTGCTCATGCACGACGGCGCTGTCACAGGAGAGATCGCCTCGCCCAAAGAACGACCGGCCCGTGAAGAGGCCGTCGTGGCGCTCATGGTCTGAACACCGACACACAACTCAACCGTCCAACGCGACTAGGAGACAAGATGACCGACAACACCGAACACAAGCACACCATCAGCCAGATCTGCATCGTCGTGCGAGACCTCGAGCGCTCGATGAAGGAGTACAGCGAGCGCCTGGGCTGGGGCCCCTGGAAAGTCTTCGAGTACAAGGCTCCGTTCCTGCACCACACTCACCTTCGCGGTGAGGAAGCAGACTTCACAATGAACGCAGCCGAAACGATGGTCGGCGGCCTTGGATTCGAGCTGATCCAGCCCACGGGAGGCGCGTCGATCTATCAGGAGTACCTCGACGAGCACGGCGAGGGCGTGCAGCACATCGCGGTCATGAAGCACGACGCTGATGCGGCCGCGGGCCTCGTCGCTGATCTCGCCGCACCAAAGGTGATGGGAGGTCGCACAGCCGACACCATCGAGTTCTATTACCTCGACACCCGGCCTGAGCTCGGCGTCGTTATCGAAAGCGGTAGCGGACACGCCATCGACATCGAGCCGACCCGCGTCGTCGATTACAGGAAAGCGTGAGCGCGCCACAAGGGCGACGCTCATCAGCAACAGAGAAGGGGCGGAAGATGACTGTGCAACGGGGCAAGTTGTCGAAGAAGCTGTTCGCGGCGTCGGCGATCACAGCTGGTGTCGTGTTCATCGCGGGATGCGGCGGATCGCCGTCGGCAAACGACGGTGGCGGTACGCTCAGCGTGCTCATCGCCGCGCCGCAAGAAGGCGCGGGCAAGATCCTCGAGCAGAAGTTCGAAGAGACGCACGACGTCGAGGTCGAGGTCGAGGTTGTGCCGTACGACCAGATCCAGTCGAAGGTGACCCTCGACGCGCAGTCCGGCACGAGCGCGTACGACGTGATCCAGTACTGGTATCCGACCGTTGGTGCGCTCGCCGAGGCCGGCGCGCTCGCCGACATCACGGACTGGGTTGAGGGCGATGGCGACATCGATCAGCCCGACTTCATCGACGCGGTGTACCAGCCGTACACCCAGTACGACGGCAAGACCTATGGACTCCCGATCGACGGCGACACGCACGTGCTCTTCTACAACAAGGAGATCTTCGAGCGCAACGGCGTCGAGGTCCCCACCACGTGGGACGAATATGCCGACGTCGCACGCACCATCACAGAGAACGAAAGTGGTGATGGCGTGTACGGCACAGCGCTCCTCGGATCGAAGAGCGCCTTCAATATCGGGTCATCGTTCTTCAATCGGATGGCGACGATGTCCAGCGATCCGATCGACCCGGCGATGCCGCAGTTGGACAGTGATGTCGCGGTCGACGCGGCTCAGGCCATGCTCGATGTGTCTGAATATGCACTCCCCAGCCCGCTCGAGATCGGGTTCGAGCAGGCGCTTCCGCAGTTTCTTTCGGGGAAGGTCGGCATGATCGAGTTCTGGACTGATCTGGGAGTGTTCGCGCAGGATCCGGAGCAGTCGCAGATTGTTGACGGCTGGGGCGTCGCGCCGCTTCCGGTGGGGCCAGAAGGGTCGGTCTCGGGCGCCCTCAACGCCGGATGGGCGATGGGGATCAGCCCGAACGCGGCCGATGAGGAGCTCGCGAAGGAATTCGTGGCCTTTGCGTCGTCGTCGGAGACGAACGAGATGCTGATCACCACGACGGGCTCGGGGATCGACCCGACGCGTTCTTCGACGCTCGAGAGCAAGGATTACGCGGAGCTCGTTCCCGAGGTGGCCGAGGTGAACAAGGAGGTGCTGCCGAACGCTCAGTCATGGCCGACCAGCCCCGCCGCACCTGAAATGATCCAACTGCTCGGAGACAACCTCGCCTTGATGTTGCAGGGCAAGGCGACTGCTGAGGAAGCCGTCACCGCGACATGGGACGCCTGGCAGCCTCTCGCGGAATGACGCATCTACTCCAGGAGGATTCATGACTGTGGGCACCCGACAGGCCGTCCGGCGTCGCACGAACCGGACGGCCTGGGCGGGGCGGGCGATGCTCGTCCCAGCCGTCGCTGCAGTGTGCATCGTCGCGGTGTATCCGCTGGTGTTCAGCGTGGCGGCATCGTTCTCAGAATCGAATCTTGGCCAGCAGTTCACGGAGTGGGTCGGCGGTGCGAACTACGCGGCGATTCTCGCTGACGGCGTCACGGTGCCGTCTCTCGCGCGATCCGCGGCGTTCGCATTCGCCTCAGCATTGCTGGCACTCATCGCCGGGTTCATCGTGGCTCTGTGCCTCGACGCCGCCGTGCGATCTGGGCGGGTGATCCGGGTATTACTACTGCTTCCTCTGATGACTCCGCCCGTGATGGCTGGCGTGATCTGGCGACTGATCTTGGCGCCCACTGGCGGTCTGGTCAACAACGTCATTCAGACAGTGGCGCCGGATGCCGAACCGGTGCTGTTCCTCGGATCGAGTCCGTCCGCGATGATCTCCTTGATCGTTGTTGATGCCTGGCAGTGGGCACCGTTCTGCGCGCTGTTGGTCTTTGCGGCACTTCAGACCTTGCCGTCGGAGGTATACGAAGCGGCGCAGGTCGACGGCGCGGGCGTGCTGCAGGTTTTCCGGCGCATCACGCTCCCGCTTGTCCTGCCCGCGCTGCTCACGACGCTTCTGTTGAAGGTCGTGGTCTCTTTCAAGGTCTTCGACCTGGTGTTCGTCATGACCAACGGCGGCCCGGGATTCGACACCACGGTGTCGAGCTATGAGATCTACCGGACGGCGTTCCAGGCCTTCGATATTGGCACGGCGGCGGCACAGACCGTTGTTTTCCTGGTTCTCGTCACCATCGTGATCGTGCCGCTCAACGCCGCACGCCGACATGCTCAGAAAGGCGCATCGTGACAATCGCCCCGAGTTCAGTTCGCCCCGAGGCTGACGACACTCGCTCGGTCGTGCTTCCACATGGGCGCCGTCCGAGTGTGAGACGGGCGGGCGGCGCCTCACGCTCGGTCCGTACCGTCAAGTGGATTGTGATCGCCGTCGCAGTCGCCATGGCCGTCACGCCGATCCTGTATCTGCTGGCGACGTCGTTCAAATCACCCGACGACATCCTGTCGACGAGAATCCTTCCCGCGCGCTTCGCGGTGGAGAACTGGGTCTCGGCGATGGCCAATTGGCCGATCTTCACTTACCTCGGCAACTCACTGCTAGTCGCAACCGTCGCAGTCGTGGTGGCGCTCGTCATTGCCATTCCAGCGAACTATGCGATTGCACGCCTCGGCGTGGGGAGCAGTCAAACACTGCTGCTCATCGTGTCGGCGTACATCGCTCCGCCTGTCGTTGCGATCGTGCCGCTCTTCCTGCTCGTGCGCACTGTTGGTTTGATGAACTCTCCGATGGGGCTCGGGCTCATCGAAGGATTGATGCTGACGCCCGTGGCCGTCTGGCTTCTCGACGGGTTCTTCCGGAGCATCCCGGTGGAGATCGACGAGGCAGCACAGCTCGACGGTTGCGGGCCTGTTCGCACGCTGGTGTTCGTGTTGATTCCCCTGATCGCTCCGGGGCTCGCCGCCGTCGGCATCATCGTCTTCATTCTGGTCTACAACGACTTCCTTGTTCCGCTGCTGCTCACGCAGAGCGGCAGCGCGCAGACACTTCCTGTCGGCATCGCACTCATGCAAGGCGGTCGCGAGGTGATGTTCGGCCAGATGGCGGCCGCGTGCCTCACCGGCATCGTTCCCGTCTACTTGCTTGCACTCTTTGCCCAACGGTGGCTCATCGGAGGCCTCACACAGGGCAGCGTGAAGTGATGTGGAGGGTTCGTCGGCTCATCTCTCCCGGGGCGTGGAACTCCTGCTCGAGGCGCGGATGAGCATGGAGCGTAGCGAACGTCGACGAGGTATGTGAGGCGCCGTCGAAAGGTGATCCGGTTCGACCCAGCCCACGCTGCCGGGGTCCGCGTCACATTGAGCCATCGTTCAGCCTGAACTTCGTTGGCGCGCGCGGCCCGTCCCGTCGTCGGAAGGGTCGTGCCGGGCTATCGCCGCGCGGTCCGCGACCTTCGCGCATCCGGCCGATCCGTCGCGAACATCCCTGAAGTGACGCCGTCGAGCAGATCGCCGGCGGTCGTTTCCAGCGCCTCGGCGATACGCACGAGGGAGGACACGTTCATCATCGCCCGCCCGTTCTCATAGCTGCGGATGTTCGACGAGTCGATCTCGCTGGCGACCGCGAGCTGATCCTGGGTCATCGAACGACGCCGGCGCAGTTCCGCGATACGCGCGCCGATATGCGCGGCGGCAGGGGACGGAACGCGAGGCATCAGACAAGCGTCGTCGGCACCGGTGGCCTGCGCCAGAGCGCATGTCACCGGGTATAAGTACACTGGCCGACGCGCGGCCGAACAGCGACTCCGTCAAGCGGCGCATCACGGACGTGAGTCCGCACGAGGTAGCCAACGCGATCCGGTCGATTCGGCTTGACAAGCCGAACCTTGATGATGACGAGGTGGACCGCGAAGCCGTTCGTTGCTTCGGTGGGCAACGAGTGACGGCCGCATTCGCTGAACACCTGCGCACGGCGCGTTCGCTGCTTGTCCGGGCCAACTGAGCAGTGGCGCAGGTTGAGCAAACGGCGAGTCAGGGAACCTGATGCCTGACCGGGATGAGGTCGAGATCGCGATTGCGTGGCAGGAGTACGTCGACCGCCACAAGGCAGAGCCGACGAACAGTGACAGCTCAGACACAGAAGCCGCGGACCTGTACCGGTGGATGTGGCGTATTCGGCAGATGTCAAAGGAGAATGGGCTCGCGGAAGCAGCAGCTCGGCGCCTCGACGTGCTCTGTCCATCGTGGCGTGCTCAACCCAGCCGTCGTACGCCGCAACGGGAGCATCGTGAGTTCGCGCGTGCATATCGAGACTTCGTGGAGCGGACCGAGCGACTCCCCTGGGCGCGGAGCATGGACGAGCGCGATCGCGAGCTTGCGCAGTGGTTCGTTGGAGCGAAACAAGCTCTCAAAAGCGGTGAGCTGTCTCCCGAAATCATCGGTGCGATCGAAGAGTTCATCCCGAACTGGACGCGCACCAGGTACCCATTCCTCGAGCACAGTCAGTACCGCGAGCGCGACCCCGGCAGAACTCTGGCAAACGCAGTCAAGCGGGCAAGCGCTCCTGCCTATCTGGTCGCGCTCGACACCGTAGACGAGGATGACGTGCTGCAGATCGAGCGCATTGCGACCTTCATCGCCGTGCACGATAGGTTGCCGGAGCTCGGTGCCGCTGGCACAGAGGGCGGGCTCGCTACTTGGCTCACCCGATGTGTCGCCGAGGCAGGGATCGAACTGGGCGAGCGGTTGGACTACACGTTTCCCGAGTGGCGTGAGAAGTACGGGGCCGATGCAGCAGTGCCGTCGCCGGAGCGAAGCGACGAGGAAACCCGAGATGAGCAGGAGAGCGCGATGACGCATGGTACCTATCGTCCCGACGGAGGACGCGTACTGATCGAGTACATCGACTCGCGTGATGAGTTGGACGCTCTCGACCTTGTCGTGCTGTCCACAGACAAGGCTCACCCGGGTCTGGCGCTCGACGATCCGAACACATTCGCGCGGCGCGTGCTTGAACGCCGTTCGGCATAGACCATCCATTGGGCCCGTCTCGAACAGGGTGTCCGAGCCCGCCGCTACACTGACCCCGTGTCGATCGAAGCCGTCCAGCGGGAACTGAGGGAGTTCGTGGCCGAGCGTGACTGGGCGCAGTTCCACTCGCCGGGAAACCTCGCTAAGTCGATCTCGATCGAGGCGGCAGAGTTGCTAGAGCACTTCCAATGGGGCGAGCTGGCCGACCACGAACGCGCCGAAGTGCTCGACGAGCTCGCGGATGTTCTGACATACTGCTTCCTGCTCGCCGACCGGCTCGATGCGGACCCCACCGAGATCATTCGCACCAAGCTCGCCAAGACGCGCGGGAAGTACCCGGTTGAGAAGGCGCGGGGGCGGAGCGCGAAGTATGACGAGCTTTGAGATCAGCGGCGGTCCGTTCACGGCGACTGCGATCGAAGCGCTCGGAGGTGGTGGGAGCCGGCTCGCCAACTGGCCCGTCGTCTACGTGCTGAACGACGACAAATCTGTGTACGTGGGCGAGACGCTCAATGCGGCGAAGCGGATGCGCCAGCACCGCGACCCGAAGTCACGCAACCGCACGATGAGGCAATACCGGATCGTGCTCGACGAGCGGTTCAACAAGTCCGCCTGCCTCGATCTCGAGTCTCAGCTCATCCGGTACTTCAGCGGCGATGGCGAGCGCCAAGTGCGCAATCGCAACGACGGTGTGACCGACGCCGATTACTTCGAGCGCGAGTCGTATCAGCAGACGTTCGACGACGTGTTCGAACAGCTCCGTGAGGAGGGGCTGTTCAAGAAGACTCGGCACGAGATCGAGAACAGTGACATGTTCAAGCTCTCGCCATTCAAGGCGCTCGAGCCGGGGCAGCGTGCCGCGGTCGAGAGCATTCTGGAGGCGCTGTTCGAGGAGCTGCCCGCCAATGACGGTGGACAGCATGCCACAGTGGCCGTGCATTCGACCACTTCGGTGGTGCAGGGCGCGGCGGGCACGGGTAAGACGATCGTCGCGATCTACCTGATCAAGCTTCTGTGCGACATCGGAGCGGCCGACGACATCGATGCGTTCGAGGCTGACTCCGTGTTCTCGGACTTCTTCATGCGCGGATACCGGGAGAAGGCACGCGGGCTCAAGATCGGGTTCGTCGTCCCGCAGCAATCACTCCGCGAGACGGTGAAGCGAGTGTTCAGACGGACGCCTGGGCTCCATGCATCGATGGTTCTCACGCCGTGGGATCTAGAGAAGCACGAAGAAGAGTTCGACCTGCTCGCCGTGGACGAGGCGCACCGCCTGAATCGACGGGCGAGCCAGGCCCACCCCACGCTGACGACCCGCTTCGGCGCTGTGAACACTGCGCTGTTCGGGCGGGACGACTACGAGCTGACGCAGGTCGACTGGGTGAAGCGGAAGAGCAAGCACCAGATCTTCTTCGTCGACAACGGGCAGACCGTGCGGCCGGCGGACGTGACGCAGGAGACGCAGCGCGCGCTGATCGCGGAAGCGAAGAACGAGCACCGGTACCACCAGCTGATGACGCAGATGCGAGTGAAGGCCGGAACCGACTACGTCTCGTACGTGCGTGACCTGGTGTCGGGCAAGCGCCCGGCGCCCGTGGACATGGGCGAGTACGACTTCCGGTTCTTCGACTCGGTGACCGAGATGCGCAACGCGATCGCCGGCCGCGAGGCGGAGGTCGGTCTGTCGCGCATGCTGGCCGGGTACGGGTACAAGTGGGTGTCTCGCCACCACCCGGAACAGCACGACATCGTGATCGGCGACGATTTCGCGATGAGTTGGAACCGCACGGCGAAGGACTGGATCAATTCGCCGACGTCGGCGGATGAAGTCGGGTCGATTCACACGGTGCAGGGGTACGACCTCAACTACGCCGGGGTGATCATCGGGCCCGAGCTGACGTGGGACGCGGAAGCTCAGCGGATCGTGGTCGACCGTGCGAAGTACTTCGATACGAAGGGGAAGCAGAGCAGCCCCAAGTTCGGGATCATAACGACTGATGAGGACCTCATCGAGCTGGTCGTGAACATCTATGTCGTGCTGATGACGCGGGGGATGCGCGGGACGTACTTCTGGGTGCATGACCCGGCGCTGCGGGCGGTGCTGGGGGGACCACCACTGAGACACGGGTCGCCTCGCGATGAAGGAGAGTATGCGCACTGAAAGCGATTTGCAGGGCGAGGCAGAGGAAAAGTCGAAGCGCCCAGGGCCATTTGATGAGGCAACCGCTCGACTCGCGTTGATCCTCGGAGGCGGCGTCGTGATCGTTCTCGTCGCGATGGCCACCATAATTTCGGCGGGGAGCACGTCACGCGCGGATATTGGCGGATCGCTGCCCGCGGTACTGGTTGCCGTAGGCGAGCTGGCGACGAAAAACGGATGGGCGATCCTCGGTATCAGCGTTGCGTTGTTGGGGATCGCCGTCACCGTCGTTGCGATCCTCGGGCTGCGGGATCCCGACGAGGATGCCAAGGTTCGGCGCACCGCGATTATCGATGTCGCAGACCATGCTGTGCAGGTGGCGCTCGCGCTGGTGGGAGCAATCGCCGTTGCTGCGGCGCTCGCCACGCTTGTAGAGATGCTTGTGACGATGCCCGCGGCCCGGTCGGGCGTGCCGTTCGCCGACTTGACGATGTTCGCGGCGGCAGTGCTGATCGGGGCACTGGTTCTTGCCGCTCGGAAGCGATTCCTGCTCTTCTCACAATCGGAAGCGGACGCACTTGCTTCAGCGCGGGAGGGCCTGAACGACGAGGAGACGGCGATGCTCGAGCTGATCGCACAGCGGGACGCGGCGCTCCACGCGGCGACGGATGGCGGCCGCGCCCCGGGGCAGGTGCGGACCGTGGCTTTCGCGACGGCGAGCACCTTCGGCTTTGCCGCCTACGCGTCCGTGATCGCCGCCATGGTCGGATGGCTCGCATTCGACGTCCGAGGGCTACACCTGCTCGTGTACACCCTGGTGTTCCTCGGGCTTCTGCTTCTCCAGGTCTTGCTGATGGTGTGCCTACTCCTATCGACGAAAAGCACCACGCTCACGAGCACGTCCAAGTGGGCTCGCAATGGCACGCGCGTCGGCATGGTCGTGACGGGAGCGTTGGCGTCGCTGTTGATGCCGATTCTGGTATCCACGCAAACAGCAGGTTTGTTCGAGCCTCCCGGTCTTTCGGCCGCAACAGCGCTGATGGTCCTCGTCGCGGCGATCCCGTGTGTGTTTCGCGCGGGCAGGGGATCCTGGGGAACCGTGGCAGAGTGGTCGGCGCGCAAAGTGCTCGAGAAGCAGATCATCAGTGTTCGTCAGCGCAAGGATGAGCTTGAGAAGCAGGGACGGAGTGACCGTCGACGTGACAACGAGGTCGACGGGCGGAACTAGCGCGTCAGCGTGCCAAGAACGCGCACGCTGACGCCAATCTGCACATGCGGAACGGGGTTGCGTGCTGTCCGGCGACCGGGCGCTGAAGGACGGCCTGTGAGTCATCCGCGTGAGCGATCGCGAACCCGTCGATCTCTCGAAACTGGGGACGCCGGCCCGCCTTCGGGAACGAGGTCGAGCGCGCGCCGGGATGCAGTCATGTTGGTGCACCACCGGATGCGCGTCAATGACAGCACACACACCGGGGCGTGATCGAACATCACGCCGTGACGCGCATCGTCGCTCCATCCGGGGATCTTGCGGTGACGGGCGCCGGCGAGCGTGAACTCCAGCTGATCAATTTCGATCGTCAATGCGATACCGATGCGCGGCATAAATGTGCGTGACGCGTGGTTGCGGCGGACGAGGTCGTGGGTCGCCTCGTTCTTGATGTTGAGGCTCATACAACAGTTCTACCCTCGAGCGGCTTTCGTCTACCATGCCCGTTGCCGCAGGCGCTGCTGCCCGTCGCCGCGCCAGTAGAGTGCTGTCGCGCTCGCTCGCGCAAGACGAACGTGCGCAGCGCTGGCTACTCGGCCCCGGCGACGACCACCTCGACCCCGGCGCCCTCCAGCGCCTCCCACAGCCGCCCATCCGGTTCGCGGTCGGTCACGAAGTAGTCCGCGTGCTCGAGCCCGCCGATGCGGGCGAACAGGCGGTGGTCGAACTTCGAGCTGTCGGCGAGCACGGCGACCTTGTTCGCGTGGCTCATCATCTCGGCCATCATGGCTGAGTCGCCGAGGTTGCTCGTGCTGTAGCCGTCGGCTGAGACGGCGCCGACGGCGATGATCGCGATGTCGGCCTGCACGTCCATCGCGGGGCCGCCGTGCGTGGGGCGGAAGCTCACCGGGCCCGTCGTCGCCTGCGTCACGGTGCGGACCGAGCCGCCGAAGAGGAAGAGCTCGCGGAGCGCCGTGGCCGGCACCTCGGCGGGAAACACGAGGCTGTTCGTGGCGATGGTGAGGTCTCGGTGGTCGCGCAGGTGGCGGCCGAAGGCCATCGTCGTCGTGCCGGCGTTCACGAAGATGACGGAGCCGTCGGAGACGAGACCCGCCGCAGCGGCGCCGATCGCATCCTTCTCGGTGACCCGGATACGCAGGCGCACGCCGAGGCCCTGGTCGGGCGGCGCCCCGAGGTCGTTGCTCACCGCGCCGCCGTGCGTGCGGATCAGCTTCCCCTCGGTGCTCAACTGGTCGAGGTCGCGCCTGACGGTGTCGATCGATACGCCGAACTCCTCGGCCAGGCCTGCGACCGTCACTTGGCCGTGCGTGGCGACGTATGCGGCCAGGTCGGCCTTCCGCCCGGCGGGAAGTTGCCGATCTTTGCGTTTTTCTTGCGGCCCTGCGCTTGCCATCCTGCGTGCTCCCCTCTGAGATTCGCTGCCGAATCCCGCAGGAACCCGGACAACTCGCGGTTGCCAGCCTACTTGACATCCGGCTCGCCGCACGGTTTCATGCATGTAGCGGCGAAAAACAGCAGGAACCAGCAAACTGCCGCAGCATCACTTGGGCAAGGGAGCTCACATGTCACACAAGCGAAGGATCCTTCTCGGGGCGTCGGCAGTTGCGGCGGCTTCCCTGGCGCTCACCGGTTGTGGGGGCGGCGGTGGGGGCGAGGTCGACGCCGACGGCAACGTCGTCATCGAGTTCGCCCAGTGGTGGGAGCCCGAACTGCCGGATGGCGCCCTCCGGGGCCTGATGGACGAGTTCGAGGCCGAGAACCCCGGCATCAAGGTGGAACTGCTCAGCGGCCCGTACGCATCCACGCGCGAGCAGCTCGTGGCCGGCTCGGCCTCGGGCACGATGCCGGATGTCCTCGGGCTCGACGGCGCGTGGGTGAACGACTTCGCGAAGCAGGGGAGCATCGCGAACCTGAGCGACCTGATGTCGGAGCACGACTACGACGACAGCCAGCTCGCGTCGCAGGTCGCGGTCGACGGGGCCACCTACATGGTGCCGGCCGTCAACTTCGTCTACCCGCTCTACACCAACGACGACCTGCTCGCCGATGCCGGCGTCGACGCGCCGCCGTCGACCCGCACCGAGTTCGCCGACGCCGCCCGCGCCATCACCGAGCAGGGCGACGCGGCCGGAACCGCGATGCCGCTCTCGCTCGAGACGCCGAGCGGCATGCAGAACCAGGTGATGTCGTGGCTCTGGGCATCCGGCGGCTCGATGCTGAAGGACGGCAAGCCGGACCTGCTGAACCAGGGCGTGAAGGACACGATCACGTATCTGGACGACCTGTACCAGGACGAGGTCTTCTCGCCCGGCGCCTTCACGATGAAGGAGCAGGACATGGTCGAGGAGTTCAGCAACGGCCGCGTCGGCATGATGATCGACTCGCTCGCGCACCTCACGACCATCCGGGAGGCGAACCCCGACCTGAACTTCAGCATCAGCGCGCTGCCCGCGGAGGACGGCTACGAGGGTGAGCGGGGCATCCCGTATGCGTCGTGGGGCCTCGGCGTCTCGTCGAGCACCGAGAACCCGGAAGAGGCGTGGAAGCTGTTCGAGTTCCTGATGAGCCAGGACGCGAACGCACAGTTGTCGTCGATGGCGAAGGCGTTCCCCGGCAACACCGAGTCGGTGCCCGACTTCCTCGAAGACGACGAGCTGATGGCCCAGGCGTTCGAGATCTATCAGGCGGGCTACCCGGCGAACGAGTTCACGGGCCTCCCCGTCGCGGAGGAGCTGATGCGCCAGATGGACGAGCAGTTCCAGTCGATGCTGCAGGGCGACATCACGGTCGACGAGATGCTCGAGAACACGCAGGAATCCTGGTCGGCGGAGTTCTAGACGATGTCGCTGGTCACAGAGCGCCGGGGGCGAGCAGGCTCGCCCGCCCCCGGCGCCACCCCGCCCCGACGCAAGGGGAGCGGAGCGCCGGGCGTGCCCCGCACCGCACCGTTCCTCTACGTCGGCCCCACCGTCATCCTGATCGGTGTGCTCCTGGTCGTTCCGGTCGTCACCGTGATCGGGTACTCGCTCTTCAACAACGTCATCACCAACCCGACCCCCCAGTTCGTCGGCTTCGACCACTACCAGGAGCTGCTGACCGACACGGGCTTCTACAAGGCGATCGGGAACACGCTCGTCTTCACCGTCGTGAGCGTCGCGGCGCACTTCGTGATCGGGCTCGCGTTCGCGCTGCTGCTGAACTCCCCGCTCATGGGCCGCACGACGACGGCGATCTACCGCAGCATCTACGTGCTGCCGTGGCTGTTCACCGTCGCGATCGTCGCGGTGCTGTGGCGGCTGCTGCTGAACCCGAACGGCGTCGTGAACTATCTGCTCGGCTTCGTCGGGGGAGGCGCGACCGAATGGCTCAGCGACCCGGCGCTCGCGCTCGGCACCGTGACGTTCATCAACATCTGGGCCGGCTACCCGTTCTTCATGGTGAGCCTGCTCGCCGGCCTGCAGGGCATCTCGGCCGACCTCTACGAGGCCGCGCGCGTCGACGGCGCGAACACGTGGCAGCGTTTCACGGCCGTCACCCTGCCGAGCCTGCGGCCCGTGATCGTCAGCATGGCGCTGCTCGACCTGATCTGGACCTCGCAGCAGTTCGCCCTCATCTGGATGACCACGGGCGGCGGGCCGATCGACGCGACCGAGCTCGTGAGCACGTTCACCTACAAGCTCGCCTTCACGAACTACGAGTTCGGCGCCGCATCCGCGGCCGCCGTGATCGTGCTCGTGCTGTCGATGATCCTCGCCGTGTTCTACGTGCGGCACCAGCGGTCGAAGGAGTAACGCATGACTTTCACCGATGCTCCGCTCGCGACGCAGACGCTCGTCACGAAGAAGCCCGTCGCCCGCCGCCCCGTCACGCAGAAGGCCCGGCGCCGCACCGCGAAGATCCTCACGGGGATCGGCCTGTTCCTCGGCGCGCTGTTCGCCGGCCTGCCCGTGCTCTGGATGCTGTCGAGCTCGTTCAAGTCGAACTCGCAGATCTTCGAGAACCCGCCGCGGCTGATCACCGAGACGTTCAGCCTCGACGCGTACGTGTCGATCTTCACCGACCCGGTGAAGATGCGGTTCTTCTTCAACAGCTACGTCGTCGCCATCCTGGTCGTGGTCTGCACGCTCTTCGTCGCGCTGCTCGCGGCGTACGCGTTCAGCCGGTTCGACTTCCCCGGCAAGCACATCCTGAACGTCGTCATCATCAGCGTGCAGGCGGTGCCGCCGATCACGCTGCTGATCCCGTACTTCGGGCTGATCGTGGTGCTCGGCCTGTACAACACGTACGCGGGGCTCGTGCTCACCTACATGGTGTTCACGCTCCCGTACGCCGTGATCATGCTGACCGGGTACTTCAACTCGATCCCGAAGGAGCTCGACGAGGCCGTGCGCGTCGACGGCGGCGGAACCTGGACGGCGCTCTGGCGCATCCTCGTCCCCGTCGCGACCCCGGGCATCGTCTCCGCCGGCATGTACACCTTCGTGCTCGCGTGGAACGAGTACCTCTTCGCCCTGACGCTGACCCGCACGATCGACATGCGCACTGTCCCGATCGGCATCCAGCTGCTCATGGGGCAGCACTCGTACGAGTGGAACGAAATGATGGCGATGAGCATCGTCGGTTCGATCCCCGTCCTCGTGCTGTTCCTCTTCTTCCAGCGCTACTTCATCGGCGGCCTCACCGCCGGTTCCGTGAAGAGCTGACCAGCCACCCTTCAAAGGAGAAAATCAAGTGCTCATTTCCGGACACGACCTGCTCGACGTCGCCCACAAGAACGATTTCGCGATCCCGGCGTTCAACGTCGCCGACTACCACATGTTCAACGGACTGATCGAGATCAGCGAGAAGAAGAACTCGCCGGTCATCATCGCGATCCACCCCAACGAGGTGAACCTGCTCGGGTTCGACGTGCTGCGCGCCATCCGGGAGCGCCTGCACCGCTCGCCCGTGCCCGCCACGATCCACTGGGACCACGGCGCCACGAGCGAGCAGATGATCGCGGCCGTGCAGGGCGGGTTCACCTCGGTGATGCTCGACGCGTCGGCCGAGCCGTTCGACGAGAACATCGCGAAGACGAAGGCGGCGGTCGACATCGCGCACCCGGTGGGCGTCTCGGTCGAGGGCGAGCTGGGTACGATCGGCAAGATGGAGACCGCAGACGGCGGCATCATCTACACCGACCCGGCCGACGCCAAGACGTTCATCGAGCGCACGGGCGTCGACTCGTTGGCCGTCGCGATCGGCACGCGGCACGGCATCTACCCCGCCGACATCAAGCCCGAGCTGAAGCTCGACCTGCTCCGCGAGATCAAGGAGACGGTCGGCATCCCGCTCGTGCTGCACGGCGGTTCGAACAACCCGGATGACGAGATCGGCGAGGCCGCCCGCAGCGGCGTCAACAAGATCAACATCTCGAGCGACGTGAAGGTCGCGTTCTTCACGAAGATGCGCGAGGTCCTGCAGGACCAGAGCGCGCGCGAGCCCGACGGGATCATGCCGCCGGCGGTCGAGGCCATGCAGGCCGTTGCGGCGCAGAAGATCGACCTGTTCGGCGCGACGGGGAAGGCGTCGCTGTACACGCGCCCCGCCGCGTACAAGGTCGACCTGTTCGGCGCCGGTCAGGGCGAAACGTACTGATGGCGCCGTCCGAGCTCTTCGGGGGCGGCGCACGCACCGTCGCCCCCGGGGAGATCGTCCTCGGGCTGCAGGGGACGGTCGATTACGAGATCGCGTGGGACGGGGCGGTCGTCGACGCGCTCGTCGAGGAGCACGCGATCTCGGCCGACGAGATCGACCCGGACATCCGGATCGTCGACGAGCGGACGCTGCTGATCTCGGTTCTCGCCTTTCTCGCAACGGGGGAGGGCGGCGAGCGCCACGCGGAGTCGTCGGACATCGTCGAGGCCTTCGCGGCGCGGTTCCCGAAGGAGATCACCCTCGGGGGCACCTGCGTCCGTGCCGGTCTCGCGCTGCGCGAGGTCGGGATCCCGTCGCTGCTGCACCTCGTGAGCACCGACGCGAATGTGCGCAGGCTGCTCCCGGATGACTGCGAGGTCATCACCAGCGCGACGCACGACACGCTCGACCCGCACCTGATCATCCAGTTCCGGCCCGGCGACGCGGCGCGCGTCGGCGGCCGCGAGTACGTCGTGCGCGAAGCCAACCGCCTGATCGTCGCGGACGACCCGCCGGCGGAGAACCTCGTGCTGAGCGCCGAGCTCGCCGACCGCGTGCGCCGGTCGCGCGTGTTCCTGGTGTCGGGGTTCAACACGATCGCCGATCCGGGCATCCTGCGCGCCCGCCTCGACGAGGTGCGGGAGATCGCGGCAGGGGCTCCGGATGACGGGATGGTCGTGTACGAAGACGCCGGGTTCCACGACAGGGAGCACCAACCGGCCGTCGCCGCGGCGATCGGCCCCGTCGTCGACGTGTTCAGCCTGAACGAGGACGAACTGCAGTCGCGGCTCGGGCGCCGCATCGACCTGCGCAGCGCGGCGGACGTCGCGGGCGCGATGCGCGAACTGCGGGTGCTCGTGCCCGACCCGACGCTCGTCGTGCACACCCGGTACTGGACGCTCGTGTGGGCGACGCCGAGGCACGCCGGCGAGCTCGAGCGCGTGGCGCGGGCCGCGGACGTCGGGAACGCCACCGCCGCGGGGCGGTACGCCCACGGCGACCGGATCACGGCGGAGAGGATCGACGCGATCGCCCGCGGGCCGCGGCAGGAGGGGAGCCTCCCGTTCGCGCGTGCGCTGGAGGCGGAGCTGGGCGACCTGTGCCGCTGCCACGCCGGGTTCCTCGTCGACTCGCCCGCGCCCACGACGATCGGGCTCGGCGATACGTTCATCGGGGGCCTGATCGGTTCGCTCGCGACCGCACCGTCGCCGATCCGGAGCTGAGGGGCACAGGCGGGGTCGCCCCGGAACCGAAGGAGCAGACGATGACGACTACGCCGATCGTGCTGGGGCCGAACCAGCCCCCGGCGCGCCCGTACCGAGGCGGCGCGGGCATCCGGGCCCTGCGCGGTCGGGGCTCGGATGACCCGTTCGCGCCGGAGGACTTCGTCGCGTCGACGACGTGCACCTTCGGGTCGGACGTCGTCGGGCTGACGACCCTGCCGAACGGCGTGCTGCTCCGCGACGCGATCGAGGCGGACCCTGACGCCTGGCTCGGTGCGGACCACGTGGCGCGCTTCGGCGCCGACACGGGGCTGCTCGTAAAGATCCTGCACACAGGGGAGCGGCTCTTCAACCACGTGCATCCCGGCGCGGACTTCGCGCGGCGCCACCTCGGCGCGCCCCACGGCAAGACGGAGAGCTGGCTGATCGTCGACACGGGCGGGCGCGACGCCGGCGACGTCTGGCTGGGCTTCGCGCGTGACGTGACGGTCGCCGAGCTCGAGGCCTGGTTCGAGCGGCAGGACTCCGGCGAGATGCTCGAGGCGCTGAACCACATCCGGGTGCGCGCGGGTGACTACGTGCACGTGCCCGCGGGAACCCCGCACTCGATCGGCGAGGGCATCACGATGGTCGAGCTGCAGGAGCCGGTCGACCTCTCGGTCATCCTCGAGTACGCGCCGTTCCCCGCCCTCGACCGGGAAGCCGCGCTCCTCGGCCTGCCGGTCGAGACCGCGCTCGCCGCAGCGTCGACCGGGCGGACGACGCCGAGTCAGCTGCGCGAGCTGCACGGCCGGGCCGCCGACGGTGCGTTCCTGCCGGCCGAGGCGCAGCGGTTCTACCGCGCCGAGAGGGTCCGCGGCGGCGACGTACTCGACGCCGGGTTCAGCGTGGTGGTCGTGCTCGACGGGGCCGGGAGCATCGGCGGCGTCGACGTCGCGCGAGGGTCGACCGTTGTCGTGCCGTTCGCCGCGGGGGAGCTGACGGTCGGCGGGGACGTTGGTGCGGTGCGGTGCCGGCCGCCGGTGGCGTGAGTGTGTGGGCCGAACGCGGCGTCGACCGAGGCGGAACGTGGCGCCCGGCCCGCGTGCGCGCCCGGTGCACGGCTCAGCGGGTGACGTCGGTTGCGTCGGCGAGAACGCGTAGATGTCCCTCGACGACGTCGGCGAACATCGGACACTGCGCGTGACGCAGCGCGTCACTCAGAGTGCGCTCCCGGCGTGCGGTGCCTTCTTCCCGTTTGCCGTTCCAGTAGAGTGCCTGGTCGCGTGTGACGTCCCGCACCGCTTGGGGGGCGTTGCGCTCGATGAGCATGAAGAAGGTGTCCGGCGAGTACACGTCGTACGGCCGTTCCGCTGCGCCCTCGAAGTCCCGGAGGTTGTCGGTAAGGAGCACGTCGGCACCCGTAGATACCGCCGCATTGTGAACATGTGAGTCGTGCCGGTCGCGAAGCTGGGTTTCCGAACCGCCGGCCCAGTCGTCGGACACCTCGTCGAAGTATGTGGAGAAGATGCGCGTGCGCTTCTCTCTCATCGCGCCGTCCGCGTTCGGATGCCGTAGCCGCCAGGCTCGATTCGCTTCGTCGACGACGTCTCCTGACGTCCATAGTGAGAACATCTCGACGCGAAGTCGCAGTTGGAAGAGCCAGTCGTACTGGGTTCTGCTCCCCAGCACGTTCGCGTCGACGAAGACCCGGTGCATGTCGTTCAGGCTACGGAGCACCACTGACGTTCCCTGAGCTCAGTCGTCCTCGGGGAACTCCTCGTCGATCCCACGAAGTGCAACGAGAGCACGGCGCTGCTCTTCTCGGCGGCGGGCGACGAAATCGACCACGTCTCGGTGAGCGAAGCGATGATGCGTGCCGACTTTGTGGCTGGGGATCTCGCCCTGCTCGACGAGCTTCATGAGGGTCGGGCGCGAGATGCCGATCAACTGCGATGCCGTGCGCGTGGTGAGTTCGTCCGGAGTCGAACGGATGGACAGAGAACCCTGCGTGACGCCGGAGAGCACGAAGCTGACGAGTTCGGCGAGTTCGGCGGGAAGCTCGACTTCGGTGGCATCGTCGAGGACGACCTTCGTGCCGACGATTCTTCGGTCGCGGACGGTCTCGACAACGGTCCGTGCCTCTTCGCGCACCTGGTCCTCGATGAGGATCGCACCGGGCTCGAGTAGCTGGGTCGGCATGCTGCGCAGCTCCTTAATCGCATTGGTATCGAAGCGGCGCTGAGGGGTGAGTGTCGCCGTCTGTGCGCTTCAGCGTACGTGGTTTCACTTATAACTGCAACCGTGGCGATGAGGTGTGAGGGAGCGGGAGGTCTCTGGAAGGTGGAAAGTCGGCGGCCTGGAGAGGAAATATCGGAGCCGTTGGCACCGCAGGGTATCGGCCGCCGTCTCAAGGGCCGCTGGCTCCTCCGCCGGACCCGTGTGTCAGCCGCGCCAGCAGCTCATTGACCTCCCGCGCAACGCCCACGAGCGCGGCGTCTGCCCCGAGCGCCGCTGGGGCAATGGTGAGGTCCCGCGTCATCAACGGGTGCGAGCCCTCGTAGATCTCGCTGCGAAGGGCGGACATGAACGGCTCGAGCGACGTCAGCGCACCGCTCACATACAGCGCGCTCGGGTTGAAGAAGTTGACGACGGCGCACAGCACCTCGCCGAGATGGTGGCCGGATTCCCTCGCCAGCCGTGTGGCGACGGGGTGGGCGTCGCGCACCAGCGCGAGCACTTCGGTGGTCGAGTCGGCGTCGACGCCTTCCTCTCGCAACAGGCGGACGAGCGCGGCGCCCGAGGCGACCGTCTCGAGGCAACCGCGATTCCCACACGAGCACTGGCGGTCGTGCGCGGCCGAGACTCTGGTGTGTGTGATGTCGCCAGCGACTCCCGCCGCCCCGCGGTAGATCTGCCCGTCGATCACGATGCCTGCGCCGATGGCCGTGCCGGCCTTCACTGTGATCGAGGCGGTCGCCGACGGTGAATGCGCGAAGTGCTCGCCGATCGCCATCGCGTTCGCGTCGTTCTCGATCGCCGCAGGAACGCCGGCGATCTCGCTCAACAACGCGCTGATGTCGACGTCCGCCCATCCGGGCATGCGCGACGGGCTCACGACGCCGCGCGTGTCCGAATCGACGGGGCCGGGGAGGGCGATGCCGACGCCGGCCAGCGGTGCGGCACCGGCCATCCGGCGCAATTCCTCGATGCACGCGGTGAGCACGGAGCGAGGGCCGTCGCTCATCGTGACCGGGATCTCCGCGCTGCTGTCGAGAGGCTTGCCGCGCGGCACGACGGCCAGGCGCGCGTGGGCGCCGCCGAGGTCGATCGCTCCGATCAGGTCGGCGTCGCCCGCGAGCCGGAGTTCTTTCGCGCGGCGACCTCCCGTCGAGCCGCGAGCCTCACCTTCTTCGATCAGGCGCTGGGCCAACAGGGACTGCACGTGCTGCGACACCGTCGAGGGCGACAGGCTCAGGATCTGTGAGATCTCGCGGCGCGAACGAGCGCGGCCCGACCCGATCACGGCGAGTACGTGGTTCTCGGCCGTGCTGTTGCTGGTGCGCGTCATGGGTGCCCCCTCGCAGCGATACTTCGTGCGCATCGACTTCTTACGGTACCGGATTAACTTATTCGTGACACTTAATACTATTGGCGGATGAACTTTGTTCGGCTACCGTAGGAGCGGATCTGCTCCACACGCCCATCCCGTGCGACGCCGCGCGGGTATCACCAGGAGGACACATGCGAGCGAACATCGCATCCCGCGGCCGCAGGGCCGCACTGACCACGCTCGGCGCCATCGCGGCGGTCGGTCTCATCGCCGGATGCTCGGGAGGAGCGGGCGGCGCCGCGACCGGCGGCGATACGAGTGAGGTCAACTACGCCCTGCCGGCCAACGCGACCCCGAACTGGATGATTCCGCTCGCCACCGCCGGCAAGATGACGTCGCACAACTCTGCGATGATCCGCTCGCTGTACGAGCCGCTCATCGCGTACGACGGTTCGGCGGGCGACACCGTCGACCGCGTCCCCACCGCCGACCTGGCAGACACCGTCGAGTTCAGCGACGACGACACGAAGGTCACGATCACGCTCGACGAGCGCACGTGGTCGGACGGCGAGGCGGTCACGTCGGCCGACGTCGCGTTCTGGCTCGATCTCGTCAAGGCGAACAAGGACGTCTGGGGCAGTTACCGCGCCGGCGCGATGCCCGACCTCATCGAGTCGGTCGAGACGCCGGATGACAAGACCGTCGTCCTGAATTTCGACGGCTCCTACAACGAGGAGTGGCTGCTCGCCTCGCAGCTCACCCTGATCGTGCCCATCCCGGCGCACGCGTGGAGCATCACGGAGGACGGCGGCACCCCCGACCCCGAGCTCGCGAAGACCGAAGAGGGCGCGAAGCAGATCTGGGAGTACCTGATCGCGGAGGGCGAGGACCTCGGTGGCTACGCCGGCAACCCGCTCTTCGACACCACGAGCGGCCCGCTCGCGCTCGACAGCTTCAGCGACAGCGGCAAGGTGACCCTCGTCAAGAACGACGCCTACGACGGCGACGACGCCGCGCAGTCCGAGACGATCAACTTCCTGCCCTTCACCAGCGTCGATGCAGAGGTCGCCGCCGTGCGCTCAGGCGAGGTCGACTACGGCTACATTCCGACCAACGAACTCGACAACTCGGCTCAGTACGAAGACCTCGGCTATGACGTCGTGAACTGGGACGGCTGGGCCATCACGTACCTGCCGTACAACTTCAACAACCTCGAGATGGGTCCCGTCTACTCGCAGCTGTACGTGCGCCAGGCCCTGCAGCAGCTGATCGATCAGGACACGATCTCCGAGACGGTCTGGCACGGCGCCGCGAACCCGGGCTACGGCCCGGTGCCGCAGAACCCCGACAACAAGTTCCTGTCCGACGAGCAGCGCGAGAACCCGTACCCGTTCGATCCGGACGCCGCGACCGCTCTCCTCGAAGACAACGGTTGGACGCTCGGGTCCGACGGCATCTACGAGTGCGCCACCGGCGCCGACTGCGGTGACGGCATCGAGGATGGGCAGAAGCTCGCGATCACGATCCTCACTCAGAGCGGCAGCACCGAGACGGACAACATGTTCGCCACGATGAAGTCGACCTTCGAAGAGGCCGGCGTCGGCGTCACGATCGAAGAAGCCCCTCTGAACACGGTGCTCGGCTCGATCCCGTCGTGCGAGGCGGATTCGCCCGAGTGCACGTGGGAACTGCCCTTCTTCGGCACCGCGGGTTCGTGGTACTTCCCCGCCTACCCGACCGGTGAGCAGCTCTTCTCGACCAGCGGCGGCTCGAACTTCGGCTCGTACAGCGACGAGAAGATGGACGAGCTCATCGAAGCCACGCTCGCCGGTGGCGACGAGACCGCGATGCAGGAGTACTCGGCCTACGGCGCGACGCAGCTTCCTGTGATGTGGGTGCCGAACCCCGTCTACCAGGTGTCGGTCATCAGCCAGGGAATGACCGGCATTGAGCAGGACTCGCTGGGCAACTTCCACCCGCAGCGCTGGGGCTGGGAGAAGTAACCACCCGTGAGCTCGACTCCTGATTCGCTCCCCGCGACCGTCGCCGCGCAGGCGGCGGTCGCGGGCAAGCGGCCGCGCCGCCACCCGTTCCTGTTCTTCCTGCTGCGCCGCATCGCGCAGGCGCTCGTCGTGATCTTCGTGGTCACCATCGTCGTCTTCGTGCTGCTGCAGATGCTGCCGGGCGGCCCCGCGCGCGGCGTGCTCGGGGTGCAGGCCACGCCCGAGCAGATCGCGCAGTTCAACCACGAGCAGGGCTATGACCGCCCGCTGTGGGAGCAGTACTTCGCGTTCCTCGGCCGCCTGCTCACGGGCGATCTCGGGCAGTCGTTCCTGCTCAACATGTCGGTGGCCGACGCCATCAGCATGCGCCTTCCGAAGACGCTGCTGCTGACCGGGCTGTCACTGGTGATCGCGCTGGTCATCGCCATCCCCGTCGGCATCTTCCAGGCGGTGCGCCGCAACCGCGGCGCCGACTACACGCTCTCGACGCTGGCGATCATCGCCTACTCCACGCCGAGCTTCTTCCTCGGCATGCTGCTCATCATGATCTTCAGCCAGACGCTCGGCGTGCTGCCGGCGAATGCCCCGCAGGGCGAGACCGTCGCCGCCGTGCTGGCCGAGCCCGCGCGCCTGATCCTGCCGGTGCTCACGGGCGCGATCCCGCTCGTGGCCAACTTCAGCCGCTACATGCGCTCGTCCGCGCTCGATAACCTCAGCGAGGACTACATCCGCACGGCCCGTTCGAAGGGAACGCCGTTCCGTCGTGTGCTGTCGAAGCACCTCCTGCGCAACTCCCTGACGCCCGTGATCGCCATGCTCGGCTATCAGCTGCCGGTGATGTTCGGCGGCGCGCTCGTGATCGAGCAGCTCTTCAACTACCCGGGAATGGGCCTGCTGTTCTGGAGCGCCGCGCAGTCGAGCGACTTCCCCGTGCTGTTGGGCTGCGTGCTCGTCATCTCCGTCGCCACGGTCATCGGGTCTCTGCTGGCCGACATCATCCAGGCGGTCCTCGACCCGCGCATCCGGGGAGGCCTCGCATGAGCTTCATGAAGCGCTTCGCCCAGAACAAGTTGGCGGTCGTCGGGCTCGTCATTCTCGCACTGGCGGTGCTGTTCGTGACGATCGGGCCGCTGCTGTACCCGACGGATCAGGTGCACACCAACCTCGAGATCGCCGATCTGAAGCCCGGCGAGCAGGGGCATCCGCTCGGCACCGACGCGCTCGGCTACGACGTGCTCGGCCGCCTCATGATCGGCGGGCGCACCTCGCTGCTCGTCGGCATCTTCGCCGGCCTGCTGGCCACCGTGATCGGCACACTGTGGGGTGCGATCGCCGGCTACATCGGCGGGGTCGTCGACGCCGTGATGATGCGCATCGTCGATGCCGGAATCGCGATCCCGGCGATCTTCCTCCTGCTCGTGCTGTCGAGCATCGTGCAGCCGAGCGTCGGCATCATGATCGTCGTCATCGGGGTCGTCTCGTGGCTCGTGCCCGCCCGATTGGTGCGCGCCGAGGCCCTGTCGGTGAAGACCCGTGACTACGTGGTCGCCGCCCGCGCGATGGGGGCCTCCCACACACGCATCGTCGGCCGCCACATCGTTCCCAACACCGTCGGCACCGTCGTCGTCAATGCGACCTTCCAGGTGGCCGACGCGATCCTGCTCGTCGCCTACGTGAGCTTCCTCGGCATGGGCCTGCAGCCCCCGGCGACCGACTGGGGAGCGATGCTCAGCGACGGCCTCGGCCTCATCTACCAGAGCGCCTGGTGGCTCATCCTGCCGCCCGGTATCGCGATCGTGCTCGTCGTCTGTGCGCTGAACTTCATCGGCGACGGCCTGCGCGATGCCTTCGACGTGAAGGGAAAGACGGCATGACCGAGCCCGTTTCCGCGGTACTCCGCGTCGACGACCTGCGTGTGCGATTCGCCGGGCAGAAGGAGGATGCCGTCCGCGGCGTCACCCTCGACGTTCGTCCCGGCGAGGTCGTCGCCCTCGTCGGTGAGTCCGGGTCCGGCAAGTCGGTCACATCGTTCGCGGCGATGGGCCTGCTCCCGCGCACCGCCACCGCGAACGGATCGATCACCGTGGGCGGCGCCGAGGTGATCGGCACCGATGCGGCCACGATGGACTCGCTGCGCGGCCGCGTCGTCTCCATGGTGTTCCAGGAGCCGATGACGGCGCTCAACCCGACGATGACGCTGGGCGCCCAGATCGCCGAGGCCATCCGCAACCACACCTCTGCGACGAAGGCGGAAGCACGCGAGCGCGCGGTCGAGCTCATGGCCAAGGTGGGCATCCCCGAGCCGGAGCGGCGCGCCGCGCAGTTCCCGCACGAGCTCTCGGGCGGCCAGCGCCAGCGCGTTGTGATCGCCATCGCCCTCGCATGCGAGCCGAAGGTCATCATCGCCGACGAGCCCACCACGGCGCTCGACGTGACGGTGCAGGCCGAGATCCTCGACCTGCTGCGTCGGCTCGTGCAGGAGCGCGACACCGGGTTGCTGCTCATCACGCATAACATGGGCGTCGTCGCCGATCTCGCCGACCGCGTCTTCGTGATGCGGCACGGACGAGTCGTCGAATCCGGCACGGCGGCACAGGTGCTCACGGCACCGACGCACGATTACACGCAGAGCCTGCTCGCGGCGATCCCGGCGCTTCCGCCCGCGTCGTTCGGCGGGGTGGATGCCGCCGGGGCCGCACATGAGTTCGAGACGCCGGAATCGCCGGTCATCTCCCTCGCCGCCGTGACGGCCGGCTATCGCGTGGGCGGCCGGTACGTCCCGGCCGTGCACGACATCAGCTTCGCCATCGGTGCGGGCGAGTTCGTCGGCCTGGTCGGCGAATCCGGATCCGGCAAGTCGACGGTCAGCAAGCTCGCGCTGGGTCTGCTGCCAGCGGCATCCGGCGAGCTCACCCTGCTCGGCGAACAGATGCACCGCGTGCGCGGTCGTCGCGCTCGCCGCATGCTGCGCGACGTCGGCGTCGTGTTCCAGGACCCCGGCGGGTCCCTGGACCCCCGGATGACCGTGGGGGAGTCGATCGCCGAGCCGCTCGCGATCCACGAGCCGAGGATGTCGGGCCGCGACCGCCGCAAGCGCGTCGCCGAGCTGCTCGATGCCGTGCGTCTGCCCGCCGACTCGGCCGGCCGCTACCCGCACGAGTTCTCGGGCGGTCAGCGCCAGCGCGTCGGTCTGGCCCGCGCACTGGTGCTCAAGCCGCGCCTCCTGGTCGCCGATGAGCCGACCAGCGCGCTCGACGTGTCGGTGCAGGCGGAGGTGCTCGACGTGCTGCGTTCACTGCATGCCGAGCTCGGCTTCGGTTGCCTGTTCGTCAGCCATGACCTGGGTGTGATCAACGAGCTCACGGAGCGTGTCATCGTGATGCGGTCCGGCCGCATCGTCGAACAGGGGCGCACCGGCGACGTGCTGCGCGCCCCGCGCGAGCGCTACACGCAGGAACTCCTGGCATCCGTGCCTTCGCCCGACCCCGTTGCCCAGCGAGAGCGCCGTGCCGCGCGAGCCGGGCTCATGGAGATGTGACATGACCCTTCCCCGTATCGCCATCGTCGGCATCGCGATCGAGTCGAGCGCGTATGCGGCACACAAGGCCGACTACCGCGACTTCCCGGTGCTGACAGGAGACGCCCTGTTCGCACGGTATGCCTTCCTCACCGAGGGCGCGCCGCTGCGCGCGGCGGCCGAGTGGTTGCCGATCTTCATGGCGCGCGCCATCCCCGGCGGCGCCGTGCGTCGCGAGGTGTACGACGATTTCAAGCAGCGGATCGTGGCCGGTTTGCGTGAGGCCGGCCCCATCGACGGGGTGTACTTCGACATCCACGGTGCGATGAGCGTCGTCGGCATGGACGATGCCGAGGGAGACCTCGTCACCGCCGTGCGCGAGGTCGTCGGCGCCGATGCGCTGATCGCCGCGCCCATGGACCTGCACGGCAACATGTCGGAGACGCTCGCTCTCGCCCTGGACCTGCCGACCTGCTATCGCCTCGCGCCGCACGAGGACGCGTGGGAGACGAAGGAGCGCTCCGCCGCGCGTCTGGTCGAGTGGCTCGGCCGGGGCGAGAAACCGATGACGGCATGGGTGCGCGTGCCGATCCTGCTTCCCGGCGAGAAGACCTCGACGCGCGTCGAGCCCGCTCGATCCCTCTACGCGCAGCTCGACGACGTCGAGAAGAGGCCGGGCATCAGCGACCTCGGCCTTTGGATCGGCTACGCGTGGGCGGATGAACCGCGCTGCCACGCCACGGTCATGGTCACGGGCGACGACATCGACGTGATCACGGCGGAGGCCGAGCGGATCGCCGGCGAGGTGTGGGACGCCCGCGACGCGTTCGAGTTCGTCGGGCCCCCCGGCTCGCTCGACGAGGCGGTCGCATCGGCGCTGGCACATGAGGGTGAGAAGCCCTACCTGATCAGCGACTCCGGTGACAACCCCGGCGCAGGCGGATCGGGTGACGTGACGTGGACGCTCGCCCGGCTGCTCGAGAGGCCCGAGCTCACTGGCGACGATGCCCCCGTGACGTACGTCGCTTCGATCTTCGACCACGACGCCGTGCCGGCGCTCGCCTCGGTCGAGGTGGGGTCTGCGGTCGACATCACGGCTGGGGCCCGCGTCGACCATCGCGTTTCCGAGCCGGTGCGCATCACCGGTGTGCTCGAGTCGTTCCACGAGGGCGACCCCGCGGCCGGCCGCATCGCCGTGATCCGCGTCGGCGGCATCCGGGCGATCGTCACGGAGTTCCGCAAGGCTTTCCACGACGTCGCCGACTTCCAGGCGCTCGGGCTCGAGCCCGCCGAGGCCGACATCGTGGTTACGAAGATCGGGTACCTCGAGCCGACGCTGTACGACGTGGCCAAGGGCTGGACGCTCGCGCTGACGCCCGGGCCCGTCGACCAGGACCTCGAGCGGCTCGGTCACAGCCGCATCGCGCGCCCGATGTTCCCGTATGACGAGTTCGCCGAGCGGCCCGACCTCTCGGCTGCCGTGCTGCAGGGCCGCGACTACGTGCGCGGCTTCGAGGACGCATGAGACCTTCGGTACCGGAAACCGGCGGCCGGGCACTGAGCTTCGAACTGGCCGTGCAGGACGTGCGCGGCCTCGTCGTCGCGGCCGACGTCCGACCCGACCGGATGGAGCTGTGCACGGCGCTGTCGACCGGCGGCGTAACCCCGTCATCCGGTCTGATCGAAGCGGCTGTCGCCACGGGCGTGCCCGTGCACGTGCTCGTGCGGCCCCGCGAGGGCGGCTTCGAGTACGACGAACAGGAGAAGGCACTGATCGTGGCGGATTCAGCCAGGGCCGTTGCGCTCGGCGCTGCCGGCGTGGTCGTCGGCGGGCTCGCGGACGGTGCGATCGATGTGACGCTCACAACGCGGGTGAGCGAGGCCGTCGGGCACGCCGAAGTGACGTTCCACCGCGCGTTCGACCAACTCGCGGATCAGGGAGCAGGCGTTGACCTGCTCGCTGATCTGGGCGTGACGCGCGTTCTGACATCCGGCGGTGCTGCGTCGGCTCTCGAGGGGATCGGTACGCTTCGGCGGCTCGCGGGCCGTGCTCGCGGGCGCGTGCAGATCATGGCGGGCGCCGGCGTGACGTCGGCGAACGCGGGGGAGCTGGCCGAAACCGGCGTCGACGCCGTCCATGCGTCGGCGAAGAAGGCCGTCGTCGAACGGTTGGCGGTGGGTCTCGGAAGCGCGGCCAGCGCCGGAGAAGCCGTGTTCCACACCGCGGATGCCGACGAAGCCCGCGCGATCAAGGCCGTGCTGCGAGGAGAACGTTGAGCGCGCTGGGCATCGACTACGGCGGCACGCACACCAAGCTTCTGCTCGTCGATGACGGCGGCGCGGTGCTCGCGCGCGAGACCGTGCCGACGGGCACGCTGGCCGAACTCGGGGGTGCTGCGGGCCGCTTCATCGACGCGTCGCCAACGCCGGTGAGGTCGTTCGCTGTCACGGTGGCGGGCACGCTCGACCCGTCGAACGGCGTCGTGGGGCGCAGCGCGAACCTGCCGTGGCTCAACGGCGTCGCGCCGGCCGAGCTCCTGTCGGAGCAGCTCGCGATGCCGGGCGTCGCCGTGCAGGACGGCGAGGCGGGGGCGATCGCCGAGGCGCGTTTCGGTGCCGGCCGCGGCAGCGGCGACGTGTTCGTGATCGTGCTCGGCACGGGCATCGCAGGGGCTCACGTGCTGAAGGGTTCGGTGCATCGCGGCGCCCACGGCGGGGCCGGTGAGATCGGGCACGTGCCCGTCGCCGACAACGGCGTGAGGTGCTCGTGCGGTCAGCGGGGGTGCCTCGAGACGGCGATCGGCGGGCAGCAGCTGGGCCTTCGGTGGAGCGAGCGCGGCGCGGAGCGCCAGGACTCGAACGCGCGCGACGTCGTCGAGGCAGCGGATGCGGGCGACGAGGCGGCGGTGGCCGTGCTCGATGATGCGGCCCGCGCCCTCGGCCGCGCGATCCTCAACGTCAGCGCCGTGGTCGACCCGGCGCTGATCGTCGTCGGCGGCGGCGTCGCACGCTCACCCGAGTGGACCGTCGAGCCGGCCGTGGCGCATGCGCGCACCGAGGCGACATTCCACGTCCTGCCCGAGGTGAAGCTGGCATCCCTCGGCGTGTGGGCGGGAGCCCGCGGTGCGGCCGCTGTGGCGGCGGATGTGCTCGCTCGGGCGGGCGCGGCGGTGAACCGCGGCTGAGGCATGCGAACTACCGCAGCGAAGCGCCCTCGTGGTCGCCCGGTTCGGCAACGGCCGAGTGACCACGAGGGCGTCTTCTGCGGGTGTCGGGGAGACGACCCGTCGGCTGCTCACTCCTCCGCGCCGCTGGCGCCGAGGAGTTCGCGCACGCGTGCCGATACCCGGTGGAACTCCGGGGTCTCGAGCGTTTCCGCGTAGCCGCGACGCTTCGGCAGATCGACCGTGTGCTCTTCGATGATGCGGCCGGGGCGCGGGCTCATCACGATCACGCGGCTGGCCAGGTACACGGCCTCGGCAACCGAGTGCGTCACGAGCATGACCGTGGTGCCGGTCTCCGCCCAGATGCGGTTCAGCTCGATGTTCATCCGTTCCCGGGTGAGAGCATCGAGCGCGCCGAAGGGCTCGTCCATGAGCAGCACGCTCGGCTTGTGCAGCAGCGCTCGGCACAGAGAGACGCGCTGCTGCATGCCGCCCGACAGCTCGTGCGGCAGGGCCTTCTCGAACCCCGTCAGGCCCGTCATCTCGATGAGCTCGTCGGCGCGCTTGCGGGCGGCCGTCGAGTCCATTCCGCGCATCTCCGCCTGGAGGAGGATGTTGCCGCGTACGCTGCGCCATTCGAGCAGTGCGGCGCGCTGGAACACGTAGCCGATGTCCTGGCGCGGACCCTTCACCTGCTCGCCTCGCAGTTGAACGGAACCCGCCGAGGGCAGGGTGAGCCCGGCAACAGCCTTGAGGAGCGTCGACTTTCCGCAACCCGAGGGTCCGGCGATCGTGACGAACTCTCCCTGCTCGACGTGCAGGTTGATGTCCTGCAGGGCCGTCACCTTGCTGCGCTTCGAGGCGAAGGTGATGTCTACGTCGTCTACCGCGACGGCCGCGGTCTTCTGGGCAACTGCGCTCATCATCACTCCGGCTGGAACTCGTCGGTGTAGTACGTGTCAACCGTGGCGCCCTCGGCCGAGAGGCCTGCGCCCGAGAGCACTTCGATCGTCGACTCCCAGTCCTCCGCGGCGTTCGTGCCCGGCACCTGGCCGGCCGTGGCCTCGGTCTCGAGGAGCTTGATGGTCTCCTCCCACTGGCCCTGCAACACATCCGCCGAAGGCATCTGCGGATCCTTGCCCTCCATCGCCGCGACGGCGGCTGCCGGATCCTCGGCGGCCGCCGAGAAAGCCTCGCTGGTCGCCTGCATCAGCTCGTCGACGAGCTCCGGATTCGACTCGATCATGTCGTTCGACGCGATCATGCCGTTGCTGTAGAAGTTCAGGCCGGCATCCGAGTATCGGAGGTAGTTCATCTCCTTGCCGCTCTCCGCCGCGATCGTGGGCCCCTGGTCATGCGCGAAGCCGATCAGGCCATCGACCTGACCCGACAGCACGGCCGAGATCTTTCCTGCGGGGTCGAGATTCTGCTGCTTGACGTCGGATTCCTGCAGGCCCACCGCTTCGAGGTACAGCGGGAACGTCGTCGTCGGAGCGTCTCCGGCGGAGACGGCGATCGTCGTGCCCTTGAGGTCCTCGGGTGCTTCGATGCCCGAGTCTGCGAAGACCTGCACGGCCGACGGCGTGGTCTGGAGGAAGACGCCCGTGCTCTTGACCTGCACACCCTTGTCGATGTTCGCCATGACGGCGGGGCTGTCGGCCCAGCCGAAATCGACCTGGCCCTGGCCGACGGCCTGCGTGGTCTTTGTCGAGCCCTGGCCGGCCTCGATCGTGAGGTCGATGCCGTGCTCCTCGAAGATGCCCTGTTCGACGCCGTAGTAGAACGGAGCGTGCTCACCATAGGGGTACCAGTTGAGCATCAGGGTCACCGAAGCATTGCCCTCGGCGTTCTCTTCGACGGGAGCCCCCGAGCCGCCAGCGCAGCCTGCGAAGGCGAGCGCTCCGGCACCGGCGAGTGCGATGGGGGCGAGGATACGAGTCTTGCGGTTCATGATTGCCATCTCCTTCGATGGGTTGTCTTGAGTGCTATGCGCCCGCGCGGGCGACGGATGAGCCGGTGCCGCGCCGCGACGCGTGCCACGGGATGAGGAAGCGCTCGGCGATCTGGATGATCGCGAACAGCAGCACGCCCATGAGGGACATGATGATGAGCGCGGCGAAGAGCATCGCGGTGTCGAGGTTGCCGTTCGCCTGCAGGATGACGTAGCCGAGGCCCTCGTTCGCGCCGACGAACTCACCGACGACCGCGCCCGTGACCGCGAGCGTGGCCGCGACCTTGAGGCCGCCGAGCAGCTCGGGGAGAGCGGCGGGCAGGCGCACCTTGAGGAACGTCTTGATGCGGCCAGCGCCCATGGTCGACGTCAGCTGGAGGATCTCGGGGTCGACCGACCGCAGTCCCGAGAGTCCGGAGATCACCACGGGGAAGAACGCCATCAGCACGGCGACGAGGATCTTGGGCCCCATGCCGAAGCCGAGCCACACGATGAACAGCGGCGCGATCGCGATCTTCGGGATCACCTGGGCGAACAGGATGATCGGGTAGAGCGTCTTCTCCAGCCCGCTGGAGTAGACCATCACGACGGCGACGAGCAGGCCGAGGACGACGGCGATGACGAAGCCGATGACCGTCTCGTACGTCGTCACCCACGTGTTCTGCATGAGGTACGCCGGGCTGTTGGCGAACGCCGCCCAGGTGTCAGCAGGGGAGGGAAGGATGTACGGCGCCACCGCCCCCGATTCCGTCGCGATCCACCATGCGACGAAGAGCACGATCAGGAACACGACCGGGTGCCAGCTGTTGAGCCACCATCGGACGAGCAGAGGGGTCCGATTCGCCGGACGCGCGGCGGCTGTCGCCATGGCCTCAGTGGCGTTCTGTTGAGATGTCGTCATATGTGCTCCACATCGTCGTGAAGAGGCGGTGTCGTCGGCGGGATCCGACGCGGGAAAGCGTTATCCCGAGCCCATGCAAACATCGGGCAGAGGGAGTGTCAAATCGACTTCTGACCTACCCGAGCAGTTGCCCAGGGGGCGAGCTCGATCGGGAGCGGCGCGGATGCACGGGATCTCGGAATGCCCCTGCATCCGCGCCGCCTCGTCCGGTCGACTTCACTCAGCGGCTAGGTGAAGCACGCCGTCCACTCGGCGGGGGATGTCGGCACTGCCGTCGCGCAGCTCCTCTGGCAGGACCTCCTCGGGAGCGTCCTGCCAGGCGAGCGGGCGCAGGAAGCGGCGGACTGCCGTGACGCCGACCGATGTGTGCTGGGTGTTGGTCGCCGGCCACGGGCCGCCGTGGTTCATCGCCCACGCGACCCGCACGCCCGTCGGGTAGCCGTTGTACACGATGCGGCCGACGAGGTCTTCGACGGCGTCGGTGAGGGCCGCTCGTGTATCGACCTCGTCCGGTTCGGTGTGGATCGTCGCCGTGAGTGAGCGCGGTACAAGCTCGATGGCGCGGCGCACCTCGTCGATCTCTCGGTAGCGGACTAGGACGACGAGCGGGCCGAAGGCCTCCTCTGCGACGGCAGGGGTGACATCTGGCGCGTCGATCTCCAGCACGGCGGGGCTCAGAGAAAAGCCGGCGTCGCCCGTGCGGGGCGCGACCAGGCTGCGTGCACCGCCCTCGTCGATGAGTCGAGCGCGGATGTCGTCGAAGGCGCCGTGAATGCGCGAATTGAGCAGCGTCTGGGCTGCCGCGGACTCGGCGCGGGCGACGATGTCGGACACAACGGCATCGCCCGCAGGGCCCGCTGGCACGAACGCGATGCCGGGCTTCGTGCACAGCTGGCCGGCCGATCCCGTCACCGAGCCGAACAGTCCCTCGCCGATCGCCTCGGCGCGGGCGGCGACCGCGCCGCTCGAGGCGACGAGTGGGTTCAGGCTCGACAGTTCGCCGAAGAAGGGGATCGGGGTCGGGCGCTCGTCGATGATGCCCTGCAGGATCTTGCCCGTATGCAGGGATCCGGTGAATCCCACGGCCGTGATGTGCGGATCGGCGACCAGCGCCGAGCCCGCTTGCTGTCCGTACACGATGCCGAAGGTGCCGTTCGGCGCGCCGTACGCGTTCGCGGCCGCCGTGAGGGCGTCATAGGAGCGCTGCGAGGTCACGGGATGCGAGCTGTGCGCCTTGACGACGACGGGGTTGCCCGCTGCGATCGCCGACGCGGTGTCGCCGCCGACGACGGAGAAGGCGAACGGGAAGTTGCTTGCACCGAAGACGGCGATGGGGCCGATCGGAACCAGCATGCGGCGCACGTCGGGCCCCGGCCCGAGCGGAGTCTCACTCGCGTGGTCGATGATCGCCTCGAGGTAGCCGCCGTCCTCGACCGCGTCGGCGAATATCCGGAACTGGAAGGCGCTGCGCGACAGCTCGCCGTTCAGGCGGGCTTCGGCGAGGCCGGTTTCGCTCGCTGCCGCGCCGATAAGAGCCTCGCGGCGCTCCTCCAAGCCGTCGGCGAGCGCCCGGAGCAGGCCTGCGCGCCACTCGCGTGGGCGGGAGCGCAGATCGCGGAACGCTTCGCCCGAGCGAGCCGCGATCTGCGCGACCGTTTCCGCCGAGGTTGCCGTGATGTCAGTGTCGACGGTCACCCCAGTTCGGGGGTCTGTGGTGGTCAGGGTGGTCATGCTGTCGTCCTTTCGGGGCGGAGGAACGTGGTCGCCGCGCCTGGCGGGCAGGCGCCGGGCGCTCGGTCGGGGGACTGTGGGTGCAGGCTACCAGTGCAATTGCACCCGGGGATCACGGCCGGCGCCCACGGCCGAGCATGGAGCGTCCGTGGGCCAGGGGTGCGTGTTTCCGGCACGGAACGGCAGTGTAACGATGGTGTGATTGCACATTGCACTGTCACACCGCCGCTGTTACTGTCCCCGTATGCGACGAAGCTCAGCTGGTCCCAAGCGACCCACATCCCGTTTTCCGAAGGCGGCTCTGGCCGCCGTGACCGTCATCGGCTCTCTTGCTCTCGCCAGCTGCGGCGGCGGAGGAGGGGGCGGCGGTGAAGCCCCATCCGAGGGCGCCGGCAGCACGGGCACGCCCCAGGAAGGCGGCACCGTCCACATGCTGCAGAACACCGACTTCTCCTACCTCGACCCTGCGCGCGGTTGGGACGGCGGCGTGAACGCCTTCTACCGACTGATGTACCGCGGCCTCACGATGCAGGCAGCCGGTGACGCCGAAGACCCGAACGCGATCGTTCCCGACCTGGCGGAGTCGATGGGGACTCCGTCGGAAGACGGCCTCACCTGGACGTACACGCTCAAGGACGACATCTACTTCGATAACGGCGACCCGATCACCTCCGCCGAACTGAAGTTCGGGATCTCGCGCGCGTGGGACCCGCAGATCGGCATCGGGTCGCCCTACCTCAAGAACGTCATCGACGCGCCCGAGGGCTACGAGGGCCCGTACGTCAGCGGCGATCTGCCCACCATCGAGACCCCTGACGACAAGACGATCGTGTTCCACTTGAAGGCCCCGTACCCCGAGTTCGACAACGTGGTCGCTCAGGCGAACGCCGTGCCGTTCCCCGAGGGTTCCGGCGGCGGCGATGACTTCATCAACGACGTCATCGCGTCCGGGCCCTACACCCTCGAGTCGTACACGCCGGGCAGCTCGATCCACCTCGTTCGCAACGAGCACTGGGAACCCGAGAGCGACGACGTGCGCAAGGCGTACCCGGACGAGTGGGACTTCGAGATCGGCATCGACCCGGCCACGATCGACGAGCGCATGATTGCGGGCCAGGGCGCCGATCAGAACGCGATCGCGTCGAAGATCGGTACGGCAACGCTCGCGCGCATCCAGACGCCCGAGCTCCAGGAGCGGGCCATTACGGCGCCCGCGTACTGCACGACCTACATGGGGCTGAACACCTCGAAGGCGCCGTTCGACGACGTCAAGGTGCGCCAGGCGGTCAACTACGCGATCGACCGCGCGTCGGTGCAGAACGCCTCGGGTGGAACGCAGCTCGCCGACGTCGCAACGACGATCGTTCCGCCGAGCGTCACGGGTCACAAGGACTTCGACCTGTACCCGAGCGAGGACAACGCCGGCGACCCGGAGAAGGCGAAGGAGCTCCTCGCCGAAGCCGGGTACGAGGACGGCGTCGATTTCACGCTCGACATCCGGACCAACCCGGTCGCCCAGGCGCAGGCCGAGGCGGTGCAGGAGTCGCTCGCGGAAGCCGGCTTCGACGTGAATCTCAACGTGATCGACGCATCGATCTACTACGAGACGATCGCGACGCCGTCCGAACAGAACAACGCGGCGATCACCGGATGGTGCCCCGACTGGGCCTCCAGCGCCAGCACGTTCATCCCGCCGCTGTTCGACGGCCGGAACATCACCGACCGCGGCAACCAGAACCTCGCGCAGTTCGACGACGAGGCCGTCAACCAGCGGATCGACGAGATCATGGCGATGGGCCCCGGCGACGAGGCGAACGCGGCGTGGGGCGACCTCGACGAGCAGATCATGGAGAGCGCTCCGGTCGCTCCGCTCGTGCTCGAGAACGGCATCTTCGTGCCCGGCGAGAACATCGGCGGCTACTACCCCAACACCAACATGACCGACCTGACGATCGTTGGCCTGCTGGACCCCACGAAGGGCTGAGATGACGTCGGTCTCCTCTAGCCTGACCTCGGCTGCCCGCGACGACGGCTCTTCCTTCGAAGGGTTCGAGCCGTCGTCGCGGGCCCGCGGCCGCTTCGGTCGGGCGTTCGTCAAAGACGTGCCGGCCATGCTGTCGAGCGTCTTCATCCTGCTGATGGTTCTCATGGCGATCTTCGCCCCGCTGATCGTCAAGATCAGCGGTTGGGGTCCGTACGAATTCGATCAGGATGCGATCGACCCCAACATGGGCGCCATGCCGATCGGACCTCTGGGCGGGATCAGTGCCGAGCACTGGTTCGGCGTCGAACCAGGCAACGGGCGCGACATCTTCGCGCGCATCGTCTACGGCGCCCGCGTCTCGCTCACGGTCGCGCTCAGCGCCACCATCATCACCACCGTCCTCGGCGTCGTGTTCGGCATGCTCGCCGGATACTTCGGCGGCAAGGTCGACGCGTTCATCTCGCGGGTGATGGAATTCCTGATGGCGTTCCCTGCGCTCATCTTCATGATCGCGATCCTCTCGGCTCTGCCCGCGGACAACCGGGTCCTGCTGCTCGTGCTGGTGATCTCTCTGTTCGGGTGGCCGTATCTCGCGCGCATCGTGCGCTCGCAGACCCTGACGCTGAAGGAGCGAGAGTTCGTCGAGTCGGCCCGCGCATCCGGTGCAACCAACCTGCAGATCATCTTCCGCGAGATCCTGCCGAACCTGCAGTCGACGATCGTCGTCATGTCGGCGCTCGCGGTTCCCGGTTATGTCGGCACGGAGGCCGGCCTCTCGTTCCTCGGGGTCGGCGTCGTTCCCCCGACCCCCAGCTGGGGCCAGATGATCGCGTCTGCCGCCCCCTATTACGCGGTGGACCCCATGTACTTCGTCATCCCCGGCGCGTTCCTGTTGTTCCTCGTGATGTCGTTCACCACGCTCGGTGACCGGTTGCGAGCGATCGCCGAGGCGGGGGAGGTGCGCGGATGATCCGCCTGGCACTCAACCGCGTACTCGGCATGGTGATCGTGCTGTTCCTCGTCACGCTGTTCACGTACGTCATCTTCTTCGTGCTCTCGCCCGATCCGGCTGTACAGATCTGCGGCAAGAACTGCACGCCCGACCGGATCGACCAGATCCGGCACAGCCTCGGCCTGGACCTGCCGTTCTGGCAGCAGTTCTTCGACTACGTGCGCGGGCTGTTCGTGGGGCGCACCTTCATGATTGCCGGCGACGAGGTCGCGTGCGGTGCGCCGTGCCTCGGATACTCCTTCCAGACCAGCCAGTTGGTCGGCGACATGATCGTGCAGCGTCTCCCGATCTCGATCACGATCGCCCTCGGCGCGGCCGTGCTGTGGCTCCTCGGCGGGGTGACCGCCGGCGTGCTCAGCGCCGCGAAGGAGGGGAAGTTCCTCGACAAGTTCCTCGCAGGGCTCACGCTCGGAGCGATGTCGATTCCGAACTACGTCTTCGCCCTCATCCTGCAGTTCGTGCTGGTGGTCGCCCTCGGCTGGCTGCCGTTCCCGCAGGCGGTGCCGTTCGCTGACGACCCGGTGCAGTGGTTCCTGAACTTCCTGATGCCGTGGATCACGCTGTCGATCACCTATATGGCCGTGTACACCCGCCTTACGAGGGCGAACGTCATCGAGACGATGCAGGAGAACTTCGTGCGCACCGCGCGGGCGAAGGGACTCCGGCCGAGCCTCGTCTGGCGCCGCCATGCGCTGCGCCCGGCGCTCACGCCGATCGTCACGATGTTCGGCATGGATATCGCAGCGCTGCTCGGCGGCGCCCTGATCACCGAGAAGGTGTTCGGCCTCAACGGCGTCGGCAAACTCACGGCCGACTCGATCACGAGCAACGACCAGCCCGTCATCATGGCCGTCACCCTGTTGTCCGCCTTCTTCGTCATCATTGGAAACTTCGTCATCGACATGCTCTACTCAGTGATCGATCCGCGCGTGCGAACGGCGGCGCAGGCATGACCGCGCAGGCGGATGGGCCGCTGCTGTCGGTCGAAGAGCTCAGTGTCTCCTTCCGGACCGCCGCGGGCGAGACCGACGTCGTCCGCGACCTGTCGTTCGAGCTGCCCAGAGGCGGCTCCCTCGGCATCGTCGGTGAATCGGGGTCGGGCAAGTCGATGACGAGCCTCGCGGTCATGGGGCTGCTGCCGAAGGGCGGCACGAAGCGCGGAACGATCCGCTTCGACGGCATCGACCTCGGCACGTACTCGGAGCGGCAGATGCGCAGCTTCCGCGGCGACCGCGCAGCGATGATCTTCCAGGACCCGCTGTCGTCGCTGAACCCGTACTACAGAGTCGGCACGCAGATCGTCGAGGCGTACCGCTCGCACCGCGCGGGCGTCTCGCGCCGCGAGGCACGAAGGGTCGCGATCGAGGCCCTCGAACGGGTGCACATCCACGACGCGGCCAGCCGCGTCGACCACTACCCGCACCAGTTCTCCGGCGGCATGCGCCAGCGCATCATGATCGCCATGGCGCTCGCGATGGAGCCGGAACTGATCATCGCCGACGAGCCGACCACGGCGCTCGACGTCACGGTGCAGGCGCAGATCCTCGATCTCCTCGCCGAAGTGCAGTCGTCCACGGGAGCGAGCCTGATCCTGATCACGCACGACCTCGCGGTCGTGAGCGAGGTCACAGAGAACATCATCGTGATGAAAGAGGGCGAGATGGTCGAACACGGCACGACGGAGGGGATCTTCTGCGGGCCGCGGAACGACTACACGCGTCGGCTCCTCGACGCCGTGCCGCGCATCGACGACGTGATCGGGACGATGCGCACGACTGACACGATCGCGACCATGCCGGGAGACGACCGATGAGCGCCCACGAACCGCTGTGCCGCGTGACCGGCCTTGTCAAGGAGTTCCCCTCGCCCCGGCGCAGTCTCTTCGGTCGCGGGCCTGCGTTCCGCGCCGTGGACGATGTGTCTCTACAGGTCGACAGCGGGGAGACCCTAGCGATCGTCGGTGAATCCGGCTCGGGCAAGTCGACGACCGCGCGCCTCGTCGCACGGTTGATGGAGCCCACGGCCGGCACGATCGAGTTCGACGGCGTCGACGTGACGAAGCTCAAGAGCCGCCAGCTCCATGCGTTCCGAGGCGGCGTGCAGGTGATCTTCCAAGACCCGTTCTCGTCACTGAACCCGCGCCTGACGGTCGAGCAGCTGATCACGGGGCCGCTGATCTACCAGAAGCGGAAGATCCCCGGCGGCGCCCGTGCCTTCACGAGGCAGTTGATGGAGCGCGTCGGGCTGAACCCCGACCACTCCGACCGGCGCCCCGCACAGTTCTCGGGCGGCCAGGCTCAGCGCATCGGCATCGCTCGTGCCCTCGCCGTGAGCCCGCGTCTCGTCATCTGCGACGAGGCGGTCTCGGCGTTGGACGTCTCGGTCCAGGCACAGGTGATCAACTTGCTCCGCGACCTCCAGAGCGAGGAGGGTTTCGGATACCTCTTCATCGCGCACGACCTCGCCGTCGTCCGCCAGATCGCGACCCGCGTGGCCGTGATGACTCAGGGGCGGGTCGTCGAAACGGGCGACCGCGACGAGGTCTTCGGAAACCCGAAGCACCAGTACACGCGCACGCTTCTGCGGGCCTTGCCGCGCATCAACCCGGAGTGGGACGCACGTCGCCGCGCCGCGGAGCAGGCACGGACCGAGACCGAGCAGAACGGAGCCGGAGCCCGATGACGACCTACATGCTGCCCGGCATGCGAGTGGTCGAGCGGCGCGTGAATGCGCCGCTCGACTGGAGCGACCCGGAGCGCGAGAGCATTGAACTGTTCGTGCGCGAGTTGGTCGACCCCGAGAACGACCGCGACGATCTGCCACTGCTGACGTACCTGCAGGGCGGGCCGGGCGGCGAGGGGCCGCGCCCACTCCGCCGCGACGGCTGGATCGACGAAGCCCTCCGGTCGTATCGCGTCGTCCTCGTCGACCAGCGGGGGACCGGGGCGAGCACGCCGGTCGACGCGCAGGTCGTGTCCGAGCGAGGCGACGGAGCGGCGGGCGCCGAGTTCCTGTCGCACTTCCGTGCCGACTCGATCGTGCGCGACATGGAGCATGTCAGGAAGACGGTCTACGGTGGGCGCCGGTGGGCGACGCTCGCGCAGAGCTTCGGCGGCTGGATCACGCTGACATACCTGTCGTTCGCGCCGGAGGGCCTCGCCGCGAGTTGCATCTGCGGCGGTGTCCCAGGCACACCGCCGAAAGCGAGCGAGGTGTACCGGCGCACGTTCGACAGGGTCGCCGACAAGACGGGCGAGCTGTACCGGCGGTATCCGGATGACCGTGAGCGCGTCGCACAGATCGCTGACGCCCTCGCCGCGGGCGACGTGCGCCTCCCCGACGGCGACCGGCTCACCGTGCGGCGGTTCCAGTCGCTCGGCATCGACATGGGCATGAAGCCGGGCCACGAGCGCCTGCACTGGCTGATCGAGAATGCTTTCGTGCGACCAGGGCGCTTCTCGGAGAAGTTCCTGCACGATGTCATGGCGCTGACGTCCACGGCGGGGAACCCTCTGTTCTGGACCCTCCAGGAATCGATCTACGGCGACCCTGACCACGGGCCGACCGGGTGGGCCGCGCAGGCCGAGCGCGATCGCCGACCCGAGTTCGGCGAAGGCCGCCGGCCGCTGCTGTTCACGGGCGAGATGGCGTTCCCATGGATGTTCGATGAGATCCGTACGCTCCGGGGCTTTGCGCCCGCAGTCTCGGCGCTCGCGGAGAAATCCGACTGGTCCTCGCTTTACGACCTCGAGCGCTTGGCCGCGAACGAGGTCCCCGTAGCGGCGGCCGTGTACTTCGACGACATGTTCGTCGACGCCGGGCTCCAGCTGGACACACTGGGCAGGCTCGGCAACTCAGCGCGATGGGTGACGAACGAGTTCGAGCACGACGGCATCGGCTCGGGCCATACCTTTACGCGCCTGCGCGAGATCATCCGAGACCGAGGGGGAGAGATCCGATGACCGAAACCGACGCACGGCCGCCGTACGCCGGAACCCGCTACCCGCGCCTGGCCGAGGTCCCCGCATTCACCGAGTGGATCGCGCAGGGCTGGGGCGGATCGGCGCCGGCCCCCGACGTCGTTGACGGCACGGCCGAAGCGAGCGCAGACCACCGGCGACGGCTCAGCGAACGCTTCCCGGGTGCGACGCTCGTCCTCGCCGCAGGCACGGCGCCGACGCGCAACGACGATTGCGATTACGCCTTCCGCGCCGACAGCGCGTTCGTCTGGGCATCCGGGTGTCAGGCGGAAGACGCCGCGCTCGTGCTGCGCCCCCGACCCGGCGGGCATGACGCCGCGCTGTATGTGCCCGCGCCTTTCCGGCCTGGAGAGACCGGGTTCTTCGCGAACGCCACGCACGGAGAGTTGTGGGTCGGGCCGTCAGCGGGTCTTTCCGAGTGGAGCGAGGCGCTGGGCGTCGACGTCCGGCCGCGCACCGCGCTCGACGCAGAACTCGAGTCCGCAACCGACGTGCTGCGCTCCGGCGCGGCCGCCCGCGTGCTCGGCGGCACTGAGTCGGTCGAGCTCGAGCGCGAGTTGTCGCGGCTCCGAATGATCAAGGACGAGTGGGAGATCGGGCAGCTCCGACTCGCCGTCGACGCGACGGTGGCCGGATTCGCCGCGACCGTCGGCGAGGTGCCCCGTGCCATCTCTGACGGCCTCGGTGAACGGTGGCTGCAGGGCACGTTCGACCGCCACGCACGCACGTGGGGCAACGGCCCCGGCTACTCGACCATTGTGGGAGCAGGCACCCACGCGCCCACCCTGCACTGGGTGCGGTGCGACGGTACAGTGCGCCCGGACGAGCTGCTCCTCCTCGACATGGGAGTCGAGGCCCGCTCGCTCTATACCGCCGATGTGACGCGCACCATCCCGGCGGGGGGCACGTTCAGCGCCGCACAACGCGAAGTGCACGACCTCGTCGAGCGCGCCCACCGCGCCGGGCTCGACCAGGTGCGCCCCGGCGTGCAGTACCTCGACTTCCACTTCGCCGCCATGGAGGTCGTCGCGCAGGGCCTGCATGACTGGGGCCTCCTACCCGTCTCGGTCGACGAAGCCCTGTCGCCGAACGGCCAGCAGCACCGCCGGTACCTCGCGTGCGGCATCGGCCACCATCTCGGCCTCGACGTGCACGACTGCAGTCGGGCACACTACGAGGATTACATGGGTGCCGACCTCGAGCCGGGCGTCGTGATGACGGTCGAGCCGGGGCTGTACTTCCACGCCCACGACCTCACGCTCCCGCCGGAGCTGCGGGGCATCGGTGTGCGCCTCGAGGACGACGTGCTCGTCACGCCGACGGGGTCAGAGGTGCTCTCGGCGAGCCTGCCGATCTCGGCCGACGAGATCGAGCGCTGGGCGCGGGAGCACCTGGCATGAGGCACGCACCCGAGCTCGCCGCCTTCGCTCCGGGCGACGTGGAGCTTGGCGAGGGCAGCGTGTTCGCCCGCGCTAGGCGAGAGATGCTCCACCTGGCCCGCGCGTACCCCGCCGACCGGATCCTCGCCGTGTTCCGCAGGAACGCGGGCCTCGACACCCACGGCGCCGAGCCTCCGGGCGGCTGGGAGAACTTCGGTCATCCGGCTGAGGAACCCTGGGGCGAGCACGACTACCCCGGCGCAGAGGCCGCCCAGACAGCGAACCTCTTGCGCGGGCACTACGCGGGCCACTTCCTGTCGATGCTGTCGATCGCCGCCGCCGGCGAGCGCGATCCGGAGCTCGTCGTCAAGGTCGACCAGATCGTCGACGGCCTCGGCGAGGTGCAGGATGCGCTGGCGGCGACGGGCCGGTTCTCGCACCCCGGCTTCCTCGCCGCGTACGGCGAGTGGCAGTTCTCGCGCCTCGAGGGCTTCGCGCCCTACGGCGAGATCTGGGCGCCCTACTACACGTGCCACAAGATCATGGCCGGGCTGCTCGACGCGCACGAGCTGGTGGGCAGTGCGCGTGCGCTCGAGGTCGCCACGGCGATGGGGCACTGGGTCACCAATCGGCTCTCGCGCCTCGACCACGAGCACCGTCAGCGCATGTGGTCGCTCTACATCGCCGGAGAGTTCGGCGGCATGAACGAAACGCTCGCGCGGCTCAGCGCCGTCGCGGGCGAACCGACGTTCCTCGATGCGGCCCGGATGTTCGACATGGACGAGCTCATCGATGCAGGCGCGCGCGGCGAGGACGTGCTGACCGGGATGCACGCCAACCAGCACCTGCCCCAGCTCATCGGCTACGTGCACGAGTACGAGCTGACGGGCGAGCGCCGTTACCTCGACGCTGTGGTCGGGTTGTGGTCGCAGATCGTTCCCGGCCGCATGTTCGCCCACGGCGGCACGGGGGAGAGCGAGATCTGGGGGTCGCCGGGCACCGTCGCCGGCAACATCGGTCGGCGCAACGCTGAGACGTGCGCGAGCTACAACCTGATCAAGTTGGCGCGACTGCTCTTCCAGCACACGCAGGATCCGGCCTACCTCGACTACGCGGAGCGCGCTCTGCTGAACCACATCCTCGGTTCCCGTCGCGACGCCGCGTCCGACACCAGCCCTGAGGTGACCTACATGTTCCCGGTCGACCCCGGCGCTCTGCCCGAGTACGACAACATCGGCACGTGCTGCGGCGGCACGGGGCTCGAGAACCACGTGACCCACGAGGCTACGGCGTTCCTGGCCGCGGCTGATGGCTCGCCTCGCTTGTGGATCGCGATGCTGTCGCCCGCGCGGCTGCGCTGGCGGGAGCACGCCGCGAGTGTCATCGTGGAGTCGGACTACCCGTGGAGCGACACCGCCGTCGTCCGCGTCGAACCCGATGGCGAGGCGCTCGATGCGGAGCTGAGCATCCGGATCCCCTCGTGGGCCGCGGGCCCCGCCTCGGTGGCACTCAACGGCACGCCGGTCGAGACGGCAGCCGAGCCTGGCGGCGCCATCGTGGTCTCGCGCGCGTGGCGATCCGGCGATGCGCTGACGGTCGTGGTTCCGCGTGTGCTGCGCGCGGAACCGACCCCGGATGACCCGGACGTGCAGGCGCTGACCTACGGACCCGGAGTGCTTGCGGCGCGGGATGACCGGACCACGTTCCTGGACCTCCCCCTCGCCGGGCGCCGCATGCTCGACGGGCGGACAGCCGCCGATGGGCAGGCGGACGCCGGAACGGAACTGGCGCGCGAGGGCGAAGTCCGCATCGCAGGCACCCGCTTCGTTCCCGTGTGGGCGGGCGCCGAGGATCGGTACCACATGTACGTGCGTGCGACCGCGGGCGAGATCGCGTTCGCCGGTGAGCCGACGGGCGTTCCAGCGCGCGCGCGTGCGGACCGCGGGACGTTCTTGGACGACGTGTGGCGCGGGCCGGCACCCGCGACCGTAGCGGCGTTCCGCGACCGTGTCGCGGAAGCTGTCGTCTCGGCGCGGCTCGACGGACTGCTCACGCGCGACGAGACCGCCGTGGTGCTGGAGGCGGCGGCGCGTGCTTTCGCGCCGAACGTCGCGGCCGCGCCGGTGACTGAGGCCGACGTCGACGCGGCGTCGTGGCGCGAGCGCGAGGGCGTCGTCGAGTGGCGGCTCCCCGCCGGCCTCGGCGACGACCTCCCGCCGCTGGTCACGATCGAAACCACCGCCCCGCCCAGCACATCCGGATGGTTCACGAGCGCGCCTCTCGTGCGGGTCATCGCCCGCGACGCGACCGGTGAGTCGATCCCGGCGCTCGTGCGCATCGGCGGCGGCGAGTGGCGGGCGGTCGACGGTGAGCTCGCCGTACCGGGAGAGGGGCTCGTGCGCGTCGAGGCGCAGGCACGGGACGCTGGCGGTCGCATCGGGAGCGCGGCACGGGAACTGCCCGTCGACACCGTGCCGCCGGCGGTCGACGCGCGTGTGCGGGTGCTCGGTGGGAGCGCCGAGATCGACTTCAGAGCGCACGACGACGTCTCGGGTCTGGAGAGGATCCAGTGGGGAGGCGCCGGGACCTTCTGGGCGACGTTCCAAGAGGCTTTCTTGCGCACCCTCGCCGACGAGCCGCAGGCGATCGAATACACCGCGACCGACCGGGCGGGCAACGAATCCGTCCGCGGGCGCATCCTCCTGCCCGCGAAGGCAGAGGCCGCCGGATGAGGTCGCATCCGAGTGGACAAATCGATGGATCCCCATCTAATATTGCAATTGTACTCACGAAGACCGGCGCTCCGGCGCCTGAACAGGAGCTGTAATGCCCGACAAGAAGCCGTGGCACGGCGTAAATCTGGCCACGACGCTGCCCTTCAACGAAGACCTCTCTGTGGCGTACGACGCGTATGCCGAGCATGTGAAGTTCACGACCGACAACGGCGTGACCGGGATCATTCCGAACGGCTCGCTCGGTGAGTACCAGACGCTGACGGAGGATGAGCGCAAGCGCGTCTTCCTGACGGCGCAGGAGGCTGCTCCCGAGACGGCCGTCGTCATCCCGGGTGTCGGCGCATACGGCGCGCTCGAGAGCGTGCGTCTGGCCGAGCACGCGGCCGAGAACGGCGCGCCCGCCGTCATGCTGCTGCCCCCGAACGCTTACAAGGCGAGCGACGAAGAGGTGATGGACCACTTCCGCCGCGTGGCCGCGGTCGGACTGCCGATCCTCGCCTACAACAACCCGCTCGACACCAAGGTCGATCTGCACCCACAGCTGCTCGGCCGGCTCCACGCCGAGGGCCTGATCGTGTCCGTGAAGGAGTTCTCGGGTGACGTCCGCAACGCCTACGCGATGCGCGAGCAGGCGCCGGGTCTCGACATCTCGATCGGCTCCGACGACGTCGTGCTCGAGCTCGGCATCAACGGCGCCGTCGGCTGGGTCGCCGGCTACCCGAACGCGATCCCCTGTTCGACCGTGGAGCTGTACAACCTCGCCACTTCGGGCGATCCCGCCAGCTGGAAGCGTGCGCACGAGATGTACGTCGACCTGCATCCCCTGCTCCGGTGGGATTCGAAGCCGCTCTTCGTGCAGGCGATCAAGCTGTCGCAGGAGGTCGCCGGCGTCGCGCCGAAAGGCACGACGACCCGCCCGCCGCGCCTGCCGATCCCGGAGCCCATCCGGTCGCAGATCATCTCCGACACCGAGGCCGTGTTGGCCAAGGGGTACCGTTAGACAACCGCCGAGGAGGCAGCACCTGTGCGTACGAAGCACGTCTTCCATGCCGTCGACACCCATACGGAGGGCATGCCCACCCGTGTGATCGTCGGCGGCGTGGGGGTGCTGCCAGGCAGCACCATGGAGGAGCGCCGCCAGCGCTTCATGGTGAATCGCGACGGGCTCCGGACGTTGCTCATGACCGAGCCGCGCGGGCATGCTTCGATGAGCGGCGCCATCCTGCAACCGCCGACGCGCGAGGACGCCGACTACGGCGTGCTCTTCATCGAGGTCTCCGGTTGTCTGCCGATGTGCGGACACGGCACGATCGGCGTCGCCACAGCGCTCGTCGAGACCGGCATGGTCGAGGTCGTCGAACCCGTCACAACCATCCGGCTCGACACGCCCGCTGGTCTCGTCGTCGCGGAAGTCGCGGTCTCCGACGGCCACGCCGACAGCGTTACGCTGCGCAACGTGCCGTCGTACGTCGTCGGGCTCGACCGCACGGTGGACGTTCCCGGATACGGCACGGTGTCGTATGACCTCGCCTTCGGCGGCAACTTCTATGCTTTCGTGACGCTCGACTCCCTCGGGCTGCCGTTCGACCGCGCCCGGAAAGACGAGCTGCTGCGTGCCGGGCTCGCGATCATGGCTGCCATCGACGAGGCCGACGAGCCGGTGCACCCGCTCGACGCGGGAATCCGGAGCTGTCACCACGTCTACCTCGAAGCGCCAGGATCGACGGCGCGCCACTCGCGGCACGCCATGGCGATCCACCCCGGCTGGTTCGACCGGTCCCCGTGCGGCACAGGGACGAGTGCCCGGATGGCGCAGCTGCACGCGCGAGGTCTGCTCGCGCTCGACACGGACTTCATCAACGAGTCGTTCATCGGTTCGACCTTCACCGGGAGACTCGAGGGCGAGACCCGCGTCGCGGGCATCCCGGCCATTCTGCCCGTCATCACGGGCCGCGCCTGGGTCACGGGAACGGCGCAGTACATGCTCGACCCGTCCGACCCATTCCCTGAGGGGTTCCAGCTATGAGCGCCGGTATCCTGCGGGACGATGCGATGTCGGCGCCGGCGCGGAATCGGGCGCACCGAGACAGGGGGAAGAAATGACGGGCACGACGGAGTTCCGGGCGGTTCCGCTCGCGAAGCAGCCCAACATCCGCGACACGGTGAAGGAAGCGCTGCGTTCGGCGATCATCAGCGGCGAGATGCGACCGGGCACGGTGTACTCGGCGCCGAACCTCGCGAAGCAGTTCGGCGTCTCGGCGACGCCGATCCGCGAAGCGATGCTCGAGCTCGCACGTCAGGGCCTCGTGAGCGTCATGCCGAACCGCGGGTTCCGAGTCACGGAGGTATCGCGCCAGGATCTCGTGGAGGTCACGGAGCTGCGCCTCATGATCGAGCCGCCCGCGGTCGAAAGGGCGACTCCGCTCATCCCCGCCGATGCGCTGCGAGAGCTGCGCCAGCAGTGCGACCAACTCGTCGCCTACGCTGACGCCGGCGATCTCGTCGACTACCTGACGGCGGACAGCGAGTTCCACCTCGCGCTCATGCGCCACGGCGGCAACAGACGACTGCTCGACATCGTGGCGTCGCTGCGCTCCGAGACGCGTCTGTTCGGTCTGTCCCGGCTGTCGGAGGAGGGGCTCCTGCCGGCGTCGGCGCGCGAGCACGTCAAGATCCTTGACGCCGTCGAGGCCGGGGACGGGGCGCAGGCACGCGACCTCATCCACGCGCACATCGAGCACGTCCTCACCGACTGGTCCGATCCGGACCGCGCGTCCCAGAGCTCGGAGGGCTGACGTCGTTGGGAGAATCTGTCGACGTCGTCGTCATCGGTGCAGGAATCACGGGTGCGGCGGCCGCATACTTCGTTGCGTCCGCCGGGCTGAGCGTCACGGTGATCGAGCGCGGCTCGATCGCATCCGGAACGAGCAGCCACTGCGAGGGCAACATCCTCGTCTCGGACAAGGAGCTCGGCCCCGAGCTCGAGCTGGCACTGTACTCGCAGGACGTGTGGCGCAAAGACCTCGCCGAGCACGCTGCGACGTGGGAGTACGAGGCCAAGGGTGGCATCATGGTCGCCCCGGACGAGGCCTCCCTGACGAGCCTGCGCGCTCTTGCCGACCACCAGCGTTCGATGGGCATCCGGGTCGAAGACCTCGACGGGCCGGCGGCGCTGCGCGAACGCGAGCCGTATCTGAACCCGGCGCTCGCGGGCGGCGCAGCCTACCCGCAGGACGCGCAGGTGCAGCCGCTGCTGGCCACCCACCACCTGCTGAAGCTCGCACGTGAACGCGGCGCGACGATCATCACGCATACGCCCGTCACGCGGATCGACAGCTCCGGCGGCCGCGTCACGGGGGTGCGTACCCCCGACGGCGTTGTCTCCGCCGGCATCGTGCTGAACTGCGCGGGTCCGTGGGTCCGTGACGTCGCCCGTCTCGCGGGCGAGATCGACGTGCCCGTGATGCCGCGCCGCGGTTTCGTGCTCGTGAGCCAGCCGATCCCCGTGACGATCCGGCACAAAGTGTACTCGGCCAGCTACGTCGGCGATGTCGCCAGCGGTGACGCCGACCTGCAGGTCTCGCCCGTCGTCGAGGGGACTCCGAGCGGGACGATCCTGCTCGGGTCCAGCCGCGAGCGCGTCGGCTTCGACACGAGCTTCTCGCTCGACGCGGTCTCCAGGATCGCGCGCGCCGGTGTCGCGCTCTTCCCGGCGCTCGCTGACCTCCACCTGCTGCGCACCTACTCGGGGTTCCGGCCGTTCTGCCCCGATCACCTCCCCGTGATCGGCCCCGACTCGCGCATGCCGGGGCTCTGGCACGTCGGCGGACAGGAGGGGGCAGGCATCGGGCTGTCGGTCGGCATCGCGAAACTGTTGGCACAGGCGCTCACGGGGCAGGAGACGGATCTCGACCTCGCCCCGTTCCATCCGGACCGATTCCCTGAGGAGGCGGCGGCATGACGGACGAGGCAACAGCGGCGGGACGCGGTGCCCTCGCATTTGACGGGGAGCGCGTGCCGTTCCGCGCGGGCCAGAGCATCGGCGCCGCGCTGATGGCGCATGGCATCTCGTCCTGGCGCACGACGCGGCGCGAGGCCGCACCGCGCGGGCTGTTCTGCGGCATCGGCGTGTGCTTCGACTGCCTCGTCACCGTCGACGGCGAACGCGACCAGCGCGCGTGTCTCGTGCCCGCACGAGAGGACCAGGACGTGCGCACAGGAGACCCCGCTGAGCCGCTGCCGAACGCGGGGAGCAGTGATGACTGACGTCGATCTCGCGGTCGTGGGTGCGGGCCCTGCCGGGCTCAGCGCGGCCGCGGCGGCTTCTGAGTCAGGTCTCTCGGTGGCGCTCGTCGACGCCGGCAATCAGTTCGGCGGGCAGTTCTGGCGCCATCCGGACGAGGCCCAGCTGGCCGCGTTCGACGGCGACGAGTCGACGGGGCACCACCACTGGGCGAGATTCCGCGCGCTCCGCGACCGGGCTCGTCGCGCGGCGAGCCGCGGCCGCCTGCGGTACCTGCCGGGCCGACACGTGTGGCGGGCCGACGAGACGGGCGACGGCGTGAGGCTGCGCACCACTGTCGTGGCGGGAGCGGACGATCTCCGCCCCGAGGCCCGCGCAGTCTCGGCTCGTCGCTTGATCGTCGCGACGGGAGCGTACGACCGTCAGCTGCCGATCCCCGGCTGGACGACGCCGGGCGTGATGGCCGCCGGCGGCGTGCAGGCGCTGCTGAAGGCTCACCAGGTGAGCGCTGGCAGCCGTGCCGTCGTCGCCGGCACCGGTCCGTTCCTGATGTCGGTCGCCGCCGGTCTCGTGAACGCGGGCGTCGAGGTGGTCGCGATCTGCGAGGCCAATGCACTGACGCGCTGGGCCGCGACCCCGTGGCGCGCCGTGCAGGAGCCGGGCAAGCTGATCGAGGGCGTCGAGTACGCCGGCGCCTTCGTGAGGCATCGCGTGCCGCTCCGGACGCGCACCGCCGTGACGCGGATCGAGGGAGCGTCGCGTGTCGAACGCGTCGTCATGCAGAAGCTCGATCGCGACGGCGCGCCGCGGCCGGGGACGGAGCGGACGATCGACGTCGACCTCGTCGCGCTCGGCTGGGGCTTCACTCCGCAGCTCGAGCTGCCGATCGCGCTGGGCCTGGCCACGCGCGTCGACGTCGACGGTTCACTGGTCGTCGAGGTCGATGCGGACCAGCGGACGTCGTCACCGCGCGTGTACGCGGCGGGGGAGACGACGGGCATCGGCGGCGCCGTGCAGTCGTGCGCGGAAGGCGAGCTCGCCGCCGTGACGGCGTGCGCCGACCTCGGGCACCCGGTTCCCGGCGCGTCGGCCGCCCGGCTCAGGCGCCGGATCGCGCGCGGGCGGCGCTTCGCCGTCGGCATGCACCTGGCGAGCCCCGTGCCATCCGGATGGGACGCGTGGCTCGAGCCCTCGACGATCGTGTGCCGCTGCGAAGAGGTCACGGCCGCCGAGATCGACGAAACCGTCGGTGCCCTCGGTGCGGACGACGCCCGCGACGTTCGCGTGACGGCGCGCCCCGGCATGGGATGGTGCCAGGGCCGAGTGTGCGGCTTCCCGCTGTCCAAGCTGGTCGAGCGCCGCACCGGATGTGGCGCGCGGGCCGGCGACCTGGAGTCCCTGGCCAATCGCCCGCTCGCCTCGCCGATCAGGCTTGCGGAGATTGCGGATCTCGGGCCGCAGTAGGTCGCTTCGGGCAGGGTTCGTGCACGGAAGGCCTTGTGTCATATGTGAAATGTCACATACGATCCGATCATCGCGACGATGCGATTGTGAGGAGAAGGCGTGAAGAAGCGAAATCTGTACCTCGGAACGGTGGCAGCGGCGCTGATGGCGGCCTCGATCTCGATGCCGGCGACCGCGGCGGAGGCGGAAGCGGTCGACGTGGCCCCTGACGGCACCGTGGCAACGGACCCGTCCTTCGACGGGCCGCACGTGACGCAGGTCCGCGTCATCAACGAGGGCCAGTACCTCGAGATCTACTGGGACCGCTACGTCGACGAACTCGAGGCGGTCGATCCGGAGAACTTCACTCTGACGAGCGGAGGCGAAGAGGTCGAGCTCAAGCCGAAGCCGGAGACGGGGCCGACGGACACGATCTTCTTCGACCGCGAGAACCAGCAGATCGCGCAGACCGAGGCGAACAGCATGGCACGGCTCGACGAGAACCTGCACCTGTCGAGCATCGCCTATGCCGGCTCGATAAACCCGGACGCGCCGCTGGTGCTCACCATCGACGGCGGTGCGATCGTCGACCACGACGGCGCCGCGGCCAAGGACGCGGAGTACGTCGGCGTGCCGCTGTCGGACTTCTACACGCAGGAGGTGACGACCGGAACCGGGATCGTGGTGAAGGCGGGTCCGCGCGTCGAACCGCACGTGCTCGAGATGGCCGCCGAGCAGGTCGACGTCGAGCTCGGCAGACCGGAGACCGGCATCGCGGCGCGGATGGCCGAGTACGGGTGCTCGCTCGCGGTCTACGGCGCGTACGAGAACGCCTACATGGTGCCGGAGCACCGGGGCGGCTACGACCCCGAGATGTACGACGTCGAGGGCTACGGCGGCTCGACGCACAACGACTGCGTGTCGTCGATCTCATCGCGCAACGTCGAACGCACCGTCGACAGCGACAATGCTTTCGACAACACGAAGTATCCGAACGAGAACATCCTGGCGCACGAGTTCGGTCACGCGGTGCGCCTGGTCGGCATCGAGACCCTCGAAGACAGGACGCTGTCCGACGAACTGTGGGCCGTGTACGAGAACGCTTACAACACCGGCCTCTGGCCGAACACGTATGCGATCTCCAACATCGACGAGTACTTCGCGACGCTGACGACCATCTGGTTCGACAACATGGAGGAGATGCCCGACTGGTCGGACGGCGTTCGGAGCCCGATCAACACGCGTGAGGAGCTGAAAGCGTACGACCCACGGGCATACGAGTTCTTCGCGAAGATCTACGACCCGGTCGCGATGCCTGCGCCGTGGGATGAGCCGGGTCCGGATGTCCACCACGGCGACTTCACGCAGCCGCCGGAGCTCCCCGGGCGGGTGACGGCCGACGAAGTCGACTTCGGCGGAGATGCGTTCCGCATCGTCACAGACAGCCTCGGTGTCGAGTATCAGATCGATCAGTACGCGGGCGATGGCGAGCATCCGGACCGCGACATGGTGGTCTGGCCCAAGTGGGGAGAGGGCGTCTGGAGCATCGACTACGCCGACGGGTCCTACTCGATCACCACGCGCGACGGTTCCGCGGCACTCACGGCGATCAGCGATGAGGAGGTCCGCTACGAGGGGCAGTCGCCGAGCCCGGACGATGCGGCGCAGCGGTGGGAGTTCCGTCCGGACGTGGGCACCGAGGCCAACTACTATGACGGAGTGTTCGTGAACGCCGACAACGGCTTGGCGCTGACGCTCGACGGCCGCGCAGACACGGCTCAGTCGCTGACGCTCGCGGAGCCCGAGGACGCGACGCGGTGGGTCGTCGAGGACACGACGCGGACGTCGGCGCAGGGCGAGTCCGCGTACATCCTGCCGGTTGCCGTCGCGTTCAGTTCCGACGGCGAGGAGACGGTACGGTCGAGCGTGGCGCAGCAGGGCTTCGAGCTCCCCGCCATCGAGGCGGTGGCCGGCAACGACTGGTCGCGCGCGGACGCGGAGTTCGCGGGTTGGCGGATCATCGGCGACGAGGACGTTCTCGGCGACGACTGGCAGATCGAGGACGGCCGATCGGGGATCGAACTCGAAGCCGTGTGGAGCGAGCGCGTCGCCGTCGCCGCCACGCGCTGCCTCGGCCCTAACGCCGCGGTCGCCGTCACCGCGACGAACACCGGTGACAGCGCGACCAGCATCGCGGTCGAGACGGAGTACGGCACGCGCGCGTTCCCGCGCGTGCAGCCGGGTGCCTCGAAGTCGACGGCATTCAACGCCCACGAGTCGGAGATTCCGGCGGGTGAGGCGACGGTCATCGTCGGCGGCAAGGAGACCACCGCGTCCTATGAGGCGGTCGCCTGCGGCTGATCGGTTGCAGAGCCCGTGCCCATCGCGACAATTCGCCGTGGTGGGCACGGGCTCTCCGCTGAGCGGAGGAACGTCGATGGTCTTCGCCAGGCGGTGCCGAGAGGTGCCTATCGGTTCCAAGAACTCCTCTCGCAGCTCTTCGCCCGGAACGATCGGTGGGGGCGCCTTGTCGCTCATCATGTCCGCCTCAGCGGTGGTCGCGTCCAGCCCCTACGCTGGAGGCGACCACACCAATGATCGGCGGGGGAGCGCATGGGCCTGTTCGGACGGAAGAAGAAAACCGCAGCGGCGGAGGCGGCGGGGCAGCATTCGCCAGATCTCCTCGTGCCGCTCCTCGTCGGCGACGCGTGGCTGAGTGCGAACGAGGAGATGTTCGCACAGATCCCAGACTTCCCGGATGCTGCCAAGCCCTACGCGCGCCCGATCGCGAACGGACTGTGGGCGACATACGCATCGGACGCCAACGGGTCATGGGATCTCGTGCAGCGCGGCCAGCTCGACGAGGTCGGAGGGGAAGATGCCCTGCACGAGCTCGCTCTGACGAACCTCCCGCGCCGCGCCGGCGGTCTCCAGGTCGGGGGCGGCGACGGGCGATACGCGATCGAGGCGGAGGCCGAGCCCGACCTCACGGCGTCGCTGATCCTGGTTCCGGACCTCTGGCGTCGCACGATCGACATCCCGGGAGCGCTCACCGTGGCGATTCCGACACGGGTCGAGTTCTTCCTGTGCGCGGCCGCCGATGCCGACACGGCGGATGTCCTCCGCAAGGGTGCGCCCGCGCTCTTCGATGCCGCGCGGGCGAAGCCCATCACACCGGCGCTTTACACCATCGACGACGACGGTATCCGCCCGGCCGCCTGACCGGGCCCCGCGCACTCGACTGATCGGCGCTCGTTCATCGAGTGGAGCGCGAATCGATCATTGCGTACGGTGAGCGCCGCGACCTACGCTCCGCGGGGCGGCCGTCGAGCAGTGTTTGCGCGCGCCCGCCCGAACCGCACAGCGGCTGCCGCCCCGACCGCGCCGACGCCGACGAGCACGAGGGCCGCGCCGGCCATCCCGATCGCCGCGCCGATGACGCCGGCGAGCGGGTAGGTGACGAGGAAGCATGCGTGCGAGAGCGAGAACTGGGCGGCGAACACGGCGGGGCGGTCGCGCTCCGTGCTGTTCCGTCGCAGGAGGCGGGCGGATGGCGTGAGGATCGCGGAGGTCGCGGCGCCGAGCATCGCCCACAGCGCCAGGAGAGCGGCCCATCGGGCGGCGCCGTCGAGCCAGGCGATGGCGCCTGCCGCGGCCAGGAGGATCGCCGGCAGCACAACGCCGCCTGCGATCATGACCCTGCGGTCGGGCAGCGTGTCGAGCAGCCTGGGCATGCCGAGCGCGACCAGCATCGAGCCGCCGCCGTAGGCCGCGAGCAGCAGCGCGGCATCGGTCTGCGGCCTGCCGAGTTCGCCCTGCACGAGCACGACCGTGTTCACGATGACCATCGCCGTCGTCGACGCGACCACGAGGTTGAGCCCCATCAGGCCGCGCAGCTCCGGCTGGGCCCAGAACGCCCGGACGCCGCGGGTGAGGCGGTCGAAGAACGGCGCGGGCGGGGGCGTCTCGATGCGCGGGAAGCGCGTGGCGACGACCAGCAGGGCCGAGGCGAGGAAGCCCGCGACCGTGCCGACGAAGAGGTTGTGGAAGGTGAGCACGGTCAGCAGGGCCGCGGCGAGCATCGGGCTCACGAGCGACTCGAGATCGTAGGCCAGGCGCGACAGCGACAGCGCGCGCGTGTAGTCGCGCTCATCTGGGAGCACCGACGGGATCACCGCCTGGAACGCGGGAGTGAACGTCGCCGACGCGGACTGCAGCAGGAAGATGAGCACGTAGATCTGCCATGCCTCGCCCACGAACGGCAGCGAGACGGCGACGCCGGCCCGGATGAGGTCGGCACCGATCAGCACGGGTTTGCGCGGCAGCCGCGCGGTCAGCGCGGTCGCGATGGGTGAGATGACGACATAGGCGACCATCTTGATCGTCATGGCGACGCCCATCACGACGCCCGCGTCGCCGCCCGCGATCTCGAACGCGAGCAGCCCGAGCGCGACGGTGAGCAGGCCGGTGCCGAGTAGGGCGACGACCTGCGCCGCGAACAGCTTCGCGTAAGCCGGGTTCCGGAGAACGGCGAGCATGCCGCTACCCCCGCGGCGCGTGGTGGTGGGGCGGTATCTGCCCGTTCGCGACGGCGTGCTCGGCCTGTTTGATCGCCTCGACGACGAGCTTCGCCGCGTGCTCATCGGTCAGGCGGTAGAGCACCCGCGTACCCTCCTGCCGGGTCGTCACCATCCGGACCATCCGCATCCGCGCGAGGTGCTGCGACACCCCGGAGGGCTTCTTCCCGACCGCTTCCGCGAGCGCGTTCACGGGCAGCTCCTCCGCCTGCCGCAGCGCGAGCACGATCCGGATGCGGGTGGGGTCGCTCAGGATGCCGAGCACCTCGGCCGCGAGGTCGACGTACTCCGACGCGGGGTCCAGTCCGCAAGTCTGCTTATCCGCATCCATACGCAGATAGTAACAGTCGAACCGTTAGGCTGGGCGTGCTCGTTCCGTGCTCGCGGCGCCGAGCCGGTGTCGCGGCGGGCGATCGCCGTCGGGTGGGGACGCGGTGGGGTGCGCGGGCGCTCTCGTTGCGCCTATGCGCGTGTGTGCTGCCGCTCCCGCGCCGGCGTGCCGGTGGCGGTCGTCGACGCGGCCCGATCCCGCCCCGCCGCCTTCGCGACGCGGTCGAGCCATCCGGCGCGCGTCGCCTCGCTCGCGTGGCGCACGTTCGTGAACCGCATCACCCGGATGGGGCGGATGCCGCAGAACCGCAGGGTGTTGGCCGCGACCTGCTTCGCCGCCGTGTCGCCCGTGAACGGGAGGAGCCAGCGGGGCGTGTCGCTCGTGATGATCACGCGGCCGGCGCGCCCGCGGAGCAGGCCCTCCGGCAGGCCGTTCGACCGGTAGCGATAGGTGACCTTCGGCAGCAGGAGGCGATCGAAGAACCCCTTCAGCAGCGCCGGCGTCGACGCCCACCACGTCGGGGTGGCGACGACGATGCGATCGGCGGCGAACACGGCCGCGAGCGCGTCGGCGAGGTCGGGCTCGAGCGGCTGCTCGCCGCGGTAGCCGAAGTAGCTGATCGGGTCGAAGTCGAGGTCGCGCAGGGCGAGCAGTCGGGCGTCGCCGTGCTCCTCGGCGTACCGGCGCGCCAGCGCGGCGGTGAGGGAATCGGGGTTCGGGTGGCCGTCGATGACGAGCGCGGACATGGGGTCTCCTCTGGTCGATCTTGACACTGCCCACAATCTGGGCAATGTCAGGATTAACTAGAATCTTGCTCATGTCAAGATCGTCGGCGGGCTATCACCACGGCAATCTCCGCGCCGCGCTGCTCGACGCGGCCGACGCGATGCTGGCCGAGAGCGGGTCGGCGTCGCTGAGCCTGCGCGAGGTCGCGCGGCGGGCCGACGTGAGCCACAACGCCCCGTACCACCACTTCGCCGACCGCAGGGCGCTGCTGAAGGCCCTCGCCGAGCGCCACATGTCGCGCCTGCTCGACGCGCAGCGCGCGGCCGCCGCCGCGTCGGAGCCGGCGACGCGCCTGCGCGAGGTCGGCCGCGCCTACGTCGGCTACGCCATCGCCCACCCGCAGGCCTTCGGTGTCGTGTTCGACCCGGAGGTGTGCGTGCCCGGCCACCCGACCGAGACGATGGCGCCGCTCATCCGGGCGAACGAGGAACTCCTCGCGGACGTCATCCGCGAGGCCGCCCCCGAGCTCGAGCCGGATGCCCGTGCGAGCGCGGAGGCGGGCCTGTGGGCCTTCGTGCACGGGCTGGCGGAGCTCATCATCGCCGGCCACCTGCCGCCCGAGGTCGCGGAGTCGGCCGCCGACGGGCTCGCGGCGGTCATCGCCCGCTGAGCCGCGGCGCCGAGCGTAGGTGAAATCCTCGGTTGTAGGCGGAACCGGGCGGGTTCTTCCTCATCTCGGCGATTCTGCCTGACCTCGGCGCGGTGCTCCGCTCCGCCGAGGGCGGGGCCGCCCGCGCTACGCCGCCGTCGCCAGCGACTCGAAACGCACCGGGTGGGCCAGCTCCTCGCCCACCGCGATGCGGCGCAGCTCCGCGACCTGCGCGTCGATCATCCGGTCGACCTCGGTTCCGACCGAGCCCGCGATGTGCGGCGTGAGCAGCACGTTGGGGTGGTCGTAGAGCGGGTCGTCCGAGGGCAGGGCCCAGGGCACCGTGACGTCGAGGACGGCGTTGAGGTCGCCGCCCACGACCCGCGCGGTCAGGGCCGCCTGGTCGATGACGTCGCCGCGCGAGGTGTTGATCAGGGTCGCGCCCGGCCGGATCGACGCGATCAGCTGCGCATCGATCAGGTTCCGGGTCGACGGGAGGGACGGGGCGTGGACGGAGACGACGTCGCACCCGGCGCACAGCTCGGCCAGGCTCGCCGGCGTCGCCCCGAGCGCCCGGATGTCGTCGTCGGCGAGCGTCGGGTCGTTCAGCACGACCTCGACGTCGAAGGGGCGCAGCAGCTCGATCACCCGGCGCCCGATGCGGGAGGCGCCGACGATGCCGACGCGGCGGCGGTAGTTGCCGATCACGCCGAGCTCGGCCTGGTCGATCAGCTCCCGGCGCTCGCGGTACTCGCGCGCGATCTGCACGACGCGCTTGTTCGACATCAGGATGGCCGCGAGCGTGTACTCGGCCACGGGGATCGCGTTCGCGTCGACGGCCGAGCTGACCCCGATGCCGCGGCGCCAGACCTCGTCGTCGAGCTTCTCCTTCACGGAGCCGGCGACGTGCAGGATGTGCGTCAGGTTCGGTGCGCGGTCGAGCACCTCCGCGTCGATGCGCGGGGAGCGCCATCCGGTCACGAGCACCTCGGCAGCCGCGAGCATCCGAAGCTCGTCCGCGGTCCGGAAGGCGTCGACCGTGCCGAGCAGGTCGCCGTGCCCGGCGAGCTCCCGGGCGAGGTGGGCGGCCGACAGGGGCGCGAGCGCGCCGGTGCCGACGGCGCTGAGCACGCGCGGGCGGCGTGCGGGGGAGGCGGTCATGCGGGGTCCTTCCGGACGTCGGTTCAGGCTTCGACGGGCTTCAGCGCCGGCTGCAGCGTGTGCCGCGCCCCCGCCCACACCACGTACAGGCAGGCGGCGGCCGTCACGCCGATGCCGAGCGCGGGCGCGGCCACGACGACGGCGGCCTGCACGCCGATCACGGCGAACGAGGCGAGCGTGAAGGGCAGGCGGCGCACGGCCAGCAGCAGCGAGATCCGGATGACGTCGCGCAGGCGGGCGCTCGGGTCCTCCGTGAGCGCCGTGAGGCCGACGAAGCCGACGGCGACGGCCAGCAGGGCGATCACGACGAGGAGCGGCGCGAGCACGGCGCCGGCCCCGGTCGGCACGAGCACGAACACGTCGACGGCGGCGACCACCACGGCCGTCACGACGGCGCACGAGAGCGCGAGCGCCTTGAGCCCCGTGGCGCGCAGCTGCCGGATGAACGTGCGGAAGACCGAGCGCTCGCCGGAGGCGTGCTCGCGGAACGTGCCGAAGGCGGCGGCGATGCCGGCGCCCGCCGGGATCGCCGCCAGCGCCAGCAGCGGCCACGACAGCGACGGATCGGTCGTGACGAGCAACGCGATGAACGGCGAGGCGACGACGGCCAGCATCAGATTGACGCCGAGGGCGAGGTGCACGACGCCGAACAGCGTCGCGTACATGCCGTGCGAGATGCGCTTCACGATCAGCCCTTCATCCCGCTCGTCGCGATGCCCTCGACGAAGTACCGCTGGCCGAGCATGAAGATGATCGCGATCGGCACGACCGAGATCACGAGGCCCGCGAACAGCACGCCGTAGTCGGTGTCGTACAGGCTCGAGACGAAGTTGTTCAGGCCGAGCTGCATCGTCCACAGGCTCGGGTCGCGCAGGTAGATGAGCGGCCCGAGGTAGTCGTTCCACGTGTTCACGAACGTCAGCAGCGCCAGGCTCGCGACGGCCGGGATCGACAGGGGCACCATGATGCGCCACCAGATGCCGTACTCGCTCAGGCCGTCGAGGCGGGCGGCCTCCGAGAGCTCCTCGGGGATCGTCTCGTAGAACTGCTTCATCAGGAACACGCCGAACGCACCGAACGCCTGCAGCAGCATGATCGACCAGAGCGTGTTCGCGAGCCCCGCGTTCGACAGCATGATGAACTGCGGGATCATGTACGACTGCCACGGCACGGCGATCGTGCCGACGTAGAGCAGGAACAGCATGTTGCGGCCGGGGAACCGGATGCGCGCGAAGCCGTACGCGGCGAACGAACCGGTGATCACCTGCAGGGCCGTGACCGAAAGCGAGATGATCACGGTGTTCTTGATCCAGGTGCCGATGTCGCTGCTCTCCCAGATCTCGACGTAGTTCGACCAGACGAACACCTCGGGGATCCAGCGGACGGGGACCGAGAACACCGAGTTGGCGTCCTTCAGCGAGCTCATCACCATCCAGAAGAACGGGGTCAGCATCGCGGCCGCGGCTACGATCAGCACGATGTAGAGCACCGCGCGGCCGATGGTCCGGCCACCGCGGCCCGCGGGCCGCGAGCGGTAGCCCGGCTCGAGCGACGTGCGCTTCTTGCGCGCCGGGGGCGTGACGAGCGCCATTGTCTCGCTCATTTGGCGTCCTTCCGCTGGTTCCACGTGAACTGCACGATCGTCACGATGAGGCACAGGAAGAAGAGCACGACGGAGGCGGCCGACGCGTAGCCGAACTCGTTCTCCTCGAAGCCCTTCCGGTAGATGAACTGGCTGATCACGGTCGTCGACTGGCCGGGGCCGCCGTTCGTGAGCACCAGGATGAGGTCGAAGATCTTCAGCGAGTTGATCGTGAGCATCACGGTCACGAAGAACATCGTGGGGCGCAGGCACGGGAGCGTCACGTTCCAGAAGCGCTGGAAGACGTTCGCTCCGTCCATCCGGGCGGCCTCGTGCAGCTCGCGCGGCACCGTCTGCAGCGCGGCGAGGAAGAGGACCATGTAGTAGCCCATGTCCTTCCACGTCGCGATGATCACGACCGCCGGCATCGACCACTCGGTCGACGTGAGCCATCCGGGCGGGTTGTCGATGCCGATGAAGCGGAGGAACTCGTTGATGGGGCCGTACTCGGGGCTGAACAGCAAGTTCCACACGAGCGCGATCGCGACGATCGACGTGATGTACGGGAAGAACGCGGCGGTGCGGAAGAACGCGACGCCGCGGAGCTTGTTGTTCAGCAGCAGCGCGATGCCGAGCGACGCGATGATCGTCAGCGGGATGTGGAGCACCGAGTAGTAGATCGTGTTCCAGAACGAGACGCGGAAGCTGCCGTCGCCGAGCAGGCGCGTGTAGTTGTCGAGCCCGACGAACTGCGACGAGCCGAAGATGTTCCAGTTGGTCAGCGACATGTAGAACAGCACGATCACCGGGATGAGCGTGAGGATCGCGAAACCGAGGAAGTTCGGCAGGATGAAGCTCCACCCGAGCAGGGTGTTGCGGGTCCGCAGCGCGGAACGCCGGCGTTTCGGCGTCGCGGTGGTGGTCATGATGCTCCTCAGGAAGGTCCCGGGCCCCTCGCGGGGCCCGGGACGGTTGTGCTGCGGGTCAGCCGACCTCGTTCGCGACGCGGCCCTCGGCGTCCGCGATCGCGTCGTCGACCGACGTGGACTCGGAGAGGATCGCCGAGTGCATGTCGTTCAGGATGTTCTGCACGGCCGCCGTCTTGTCCGACGTCGGGTTCTCGGGCAGGGTCTCGTGCGTCTGCACCGCGAACGTCGACAGCTCGTCCTCCGGCGCGCCCTCGGCGCTGAAGTACGCCTCGACGACCGGGTCGGTCAGCAGGGCCGGCGTGATGCCGATCTCGGCGAGGGCCGTGGCGGCCTCCTCGCTCGCGGCGAACTCGAGGAACTCCTTGGCGGCGTCGACCTTGCCCTCCGCGATGCCGGCGTTGATGCCGAAGCCCGTCGGGTCGCCGAACGTGACGGGCGTGCCGTCGGTACCAGTGGTGGACTCGTCCAGCTGCGGCGCCGGGGCGATGCCCCACTCGAAGTCGTCGGCCTCGCCGGACTCCTGCTGCGCGACGAGCGTCGCGACGTACCAGGTGCCCATCGGCATCATCGCGGCCTTCTGCGTGCCGAACTCGCCCTGGTAGGTGAGCTGGTTCGCGCCGACGGTGTTGAACGACTCCTGCAGGCCGTCATCCTGCAGCCCGAGCGAGAGCTCGTACGCCTCCTTGAGGTGGCTGTAGTCGCCGTCGAGGATGTCGGCGCCGTTCTGCGCGTTCGCGAAGCCCTGCACGACCGACTGCCAGCTGTGCTGGTAGGCGCCCTTGGCGCCGTCGAGGCCGTCGGTCAGGTCGGCCGCGGCCGCACGGTAGTCCTCCCAGGTCCACGAGCCGTCGGGCTCCTCGACGCCCGCCTGCGCGAAGAGGTCCTTGTTGTAGTAGAGCACCCACGAGTCCTGGCGGTACGGCGTCGCGTACGCCGCGCCGTCGACCTCGTACGAGTCGGCGCCGCCGATCCCATCGGGGAGCGCGACGTCCGAAACGTCGAGCAGCTGGCCGCCGCTCTGGAAGGTCGTGACGTACTTGACCTCCTTCTGCGTGATGATGTCGGGGCCCTTGCCCGCGGCGAGGTCCGCCGTCACGAGCGTGTTGTACTCGTTCGGGTCGTAGTCGACGATCTCGACCGTGACATCCGGGTTCTTCTCGTGGAACGCGTCGGCGAGCAGCTGGAACTCGGGCGTCGTGTCGATGCTCCACCCCGACATCGTCAGGGTGATCGAGCCGTCCTCGGCGACGCCGTCGTCGGCGCTGCCGCCGCCGCTGCAACCGGCGAGGGCGAGGGCCGCGACGGCCGTGCCTGCCGTGGCGATGATGATTCGTTTCATGGGGTGCTGCTCCTTCGCTGCAAGGGGTGGGGTTCAGGCTGCGGGCGACGCCCGCGGAGGTCTCAGGGGAGGTCGACGCGGGTCGTCCGGCCGTCGGGCCACGTGATCTCGGCCGCGCCGCCGGCCAGGGCGACCGCGGCGGAGGCCGCGTCGGGTTCGCGCGCGAGAACGAGCTCGCAGGCGATCCACTCGGGCACGGCGTCGGTTGTGAGGGCGGGGACCGCGGCGTCGGGGCCGAGCGGGCTCGCGTCGCGGCGGGGGATCACCGCCGGGGCGCCGCCGGCGGTGAGGGGCCGGATGACGGAGGCGACGGGCGCCGCGGGCGAACCGGCGGGAGGGGCGGTCGCGGCGGCGGCCTCGGCGCCGCGCACGGTGCCGGTCACGGCGTCGCCGGCGACGGGCCAGCCGCCCCAGCGCAGGTGCCATCCCGGCCGCGCGCCGTCGACGCGGGCGAGGCGCACCTCGCGCTCGCCGCGCACGACCGAGACGGCGGTGATGCGGCCGGCGGCCTCGGTGCGGCCCGTCAGGCCCGAGCCATGGCGCTTCTGGTCGTCCTCGAACGCCACCGTGTGGGCGTCCCAGCTCGACGCGGCGATCGCGGTGTCGCCGGCGACGCGCACGCCGAGCGGGCTCATGCCGGTGCGGTGCGTGGCCTCGCCGGCCGGGCCCACGAGGGCGAGCGACTGCTCGAGCGGCTCGCGCCAGCCCCGCTCGTCGAGCAGCGGGCTCGTCGCGGTCGAGTAGCCGAGGCGGGCGTAGAGCGGAGAGTCGGCGGCCGCCTCGCCCGGCTCGGCGTGGTCGGTGCCGTGGTTGACGACGCGCACGATGCCGTCGGCGCGCGTGCCCGACACGATCCATCCGGGGCTGGGGATCGCCCGCACGAAGTCGCCCCGCTCGATCGGCAGGGGCTCGGCTGGCGCCTTCCAGACCGGGTGGTCCGCCGGGAGGGCGAGCCCGATGAGGCCCTTCGACGCCCAGTACGGGGAGCCGGGGCCCGAGTACGCCTGGGCGAGTGCGCGCCACTCGCGGTGCCACCCGAGCGTGAGAAGGTCGTCGTCGTCGGGGGCGCCGTTCGCCTCGAAGTGCGCGACGATGCGGTTCGCGGCGTGCCGCAGGGCGCCGGGCGAGAGCGAGGGGACCTCGGCGAAGACGCCGGCCCAGAACGGCGCGGCGGCGGCGAAGCGGTAGATCAGGCTGCGGCCCTGCACGAGCGGCGAGCCGTCGCCGCCGACGAGGTGGATCGCGTCCTGCAGGTAGCGGTCGAGGGCGGCGACGTCGCGCGCGTGCCGGTCGCCGGCCAGCTCGGCGGCCCCGGTCATCCGGTGCCACAGAACGGGGTAGAGGTGCAGCGCCCAGCCGACGTAGTGGTCGTACGAGCGGCCGGCGCCGTCGGTCATCCAGCCCGCCTCCCGCGCGAAGCTGTCGTGCAGCGCGAGGTCAGCCGCGACGTCGTCGGGCGACCAGGGGCCGCCGACCGAGCGCAGGAAGGTCTGCACGACGACGCGGAACCAGAGCCAGTTCGTGCGCGGGTAGGTGTCGTCGCCGACGGCGGGCGCGAGGTAGTCGATCACGCGCGCCCGCGTGGTCTCGTCGAGCTGGTCCCAGATCCACGGGCGCGTCATGTCGAGGATGAGCGCGAGCGATGCCGCCTCGACCTTGGCCTGGGCGTGCTCCTCGAGCCGCACCCAGCGGTCGGGCGCCGCCGGGTCGACGCCCGTGCGGATGCCGTCGCAGAAGAACTCGATCAGGTCGTCGACGCCCTCGCCCCGTTCGCCCGCGATGCGGAACCCCGCCAGCAGGAACGTGCGCGCGAAGCCCTCGAGGCCGTCGACGTCGCGGCCGTAGCCGCCCTCGGCGCCCGGCGGGATGATGCGCCCGCGGCCGGGGGAGGCGTGCGCCATCGCGCCATCGAGCAGGCGGTCGGCGAACGCGGCCCACTGCGCCCGCGACCAATCGGCCTGGGGCGTGCGGGGTGCGTCGTCGGCAGTCACGGAGGTTCTCCTTCGAAGATCCGTCGGGGGTGACGTACAGGAGCGTAGCAATCAGGAACGTTCGTGCCAACACCTTTTTGAAGCAACATGATCGGTTATGATCGCTCTGTCGCCGACGACACCGAGGAGGATGCTGTGCCGGATCCCGAACTCCCCCTGACGGGTGCGCTCGCCGCGCTCGCCGGGGTCTCCGCCGCGTCCCTCCCCGCCGAGCTCGCGCGGCGGGTGGCGGCCGCTTCGGCGGGCGGGGCCGCGCCGGGCCTGCCTGCCATCGACCTCTCGCACGCCGACGCCGCGGCCCTCGCGCTCATCCGGGAGCGCGCCGGGCGTGCGCTGGGCACACCGTGGCCGCAGCCCCTCGCGAGCGATGCCGCGCGCTTCCACCGCGACGGCGACCGCGTCGCGTGGGAGACCCCCGCGTTCGCGCGGCAGCAGCGGCTGACGGACGCCGCCGTGCTCGCGGCCGCGACGGGTGACGAGCGGTGGCTCGCCGAGGTGCTCGACGGGGCGACGCTGCTCTGCGAGCAGTCGACGTGGTGCTGGCCCGCGCACGACGACGCGCGCGAGCGCCACGGCTCGGTGCTCGGGGTCGTCACCGACCCGTACGTCGACCTCGGCGCCGGCGAGGCGGCGGGGCAGCTCGCGTGGCTCGACCACGCCGTCGGCGCACGTGTCGAGGCGGCGTACCCGGGTTTCCGCGCCCGCCTGCGGTACGAGGTGCGCGCCAGGGTGATCGAACCGTTCCTGGCGCGCGACTGGTGGCGGTGGGTCGACTTCGACGGCCGGGTCAACAATTGGAACCCGTGGATCCACGGCAACCTCCTCGCGGCCGGCCTGCAGTTCTCCGGCGGCGACGAGCTCGCCCGCCTCCTCGCGCGCATCGTCGCGGGCCTCGACGTCTACGTCGCCGCTCTCCCGGCCGACGGCGCCGTCGACGAGGGCTACGCGTACTGGTGGAACGGCCCGTGCCGCCTGCTCGAGGCCCTCGACCTCCTCGCGCACGCGACGGGGCTCGACGCGGCGCGCGAGATCCCGTCGCTGCGCGAGACCGTCGCGTTCCCGCACCGGATGCACCTGGGCGGCGACTGGTACGTCAACGTCGCCGACGGCCAGGCCCGCCCCCGCGAGGCGCAGCCGTGGCACGCGCTGCACCGCGCGGCCCGCCGCCTCGGCGACCCGGACGCGGCCGCGTTCGCCGCGCGGCACAGGGCCGAGGCCGCCGTGCCGCCGCGCGACGGCCTCGGCCGCACGCTGCGCGGCCTCGCCGACGCCGAGTGGGCGGCCGCCGAGGGCGGCGACCCTCTGCCCCGGCGCACCTGGCTGCCGTCGACGCAGATGATGATCCTGCGCGAGCGCGCGGGCTCGGCATCCGGTCTCGCGGTCGCCGCCAAGGGCGGCCACAACGGCGAGAACCACAACCACAACGACGTCGGCTCGGTGATCGTCGCCTCGGGCGGTGTTCCCGTGATCGTCGATGCGGGCCGGCCCACCTACGATGCCAGGACCTTCGGCCCGGGCCGGTACGAGCAGTGGCCCATGCAGAGCGCGTGGCACAGCGCGCCGTTCGTGCGCGGGGCGGGCCAGCCGGACGGCGAGGCCTGGGCGGCCGAGGTCGTGGCCGCCGGCGGCGCGGAGCTGACGCTCGAGCTCGCCGGCGCATACGACGCGCCCGCGCTCGAGACCTGGCTCCGCACCGTCGCGCACGAGGGCGACGACGGCATCCGGATCAGCGACCGGTGGCGGTTCTCGGGCGATGCGTCGGGTTCCCCGACCGAGATCCGCTTCCTCATCGCCGGCGACGTCGAGCTCGCACCCGGCCGTGCGCGGATCACACCGCTGGCGGGCGCGCCGGCGATCGAGCTCACGTGGAACGAGGCGGCGCTTGCAGTGCTGACGCCCCGCGACCTCGACGACCCGATGCTGTCGGAGATCTGGGGCGCGCGCCTCGTCCGGCTCGATATCGATATCGCCGGCCTGACGGCACTGGATGTGCGCGTCCGTCAGAATGAACGAATCGGAGGGACCCACTCATGACCGACCAGACAGCTCGCCTCGCGGCGTCGCGGCGCGACGCGATCCTCGACGCCCTCGCCCGCACGGGCTCGGTCAGGGCCTCGGAGATGACCGCAGAGCTCGGCGTCTCGCCCGTCACGCTGCGGCGCGACCTGCAGCAGCTCGAGGAGGAGGGCCTCCTGCAGCGGGTGCACGGCGGTGCCGTCGCCCCCGCCGGGGGCGTCCCCGCGCGGCAGGCCCCCGCGGGGACGGCGACGATCGGCGTGCTCGTGCCGTCGCTCGATTACTACTGGCCGCAGGTCGTGCGCTCGCTCGAGGCGGAGTCGCGCGCCAGGGGCATCTCGGTGCTGCTGCGCGGAACCTCCTACGAGCTGCAGGACGAGCGGCCCGCGCTCGAGCGCATCGTGGCGCAGGGCGATGTCTCGGGGCTCATCGTCGCGCCCAACACCGACACCGAGTTCGCACCCGACGTGATCGACTGGCTCACGGCATCCGGTCTGCCGTTCGTCCTGGCCGAGCGCGACGCCGTGCGCCGGCCGAGCGGCGACCCCGTCGACTCCGTCACGACCGACCACGCCCTCGGTGCCGTGCTCGCGGCGCGGCACCTCGCCCAGCTCGGGCACCGCAAGGTCGGGCTCCTGATCTCGCGCAACTCGCCCACCTCGCGCAAGATCATCGCCGGCTGGACGACCGCGTGCCGCGAGCTCGGCCTGACGCCGGCCGACCACGTCGAGCGGGTGCTGCCCGACCGGGGCGACCCCGGCTTCTCGGCGGCCGTCAACGGCGTGCTCGACTCCGTGCTGGGGGCGGGCGTCACGGCGCTGCTCATCCACGCCGACCGCGAGGCCATGGCGATCGTCGACCTCGCGCTCGCGCGCGGCGTCAGCGTGCCGGGCGACCTGTCGGTCATCGCGTACGACGACGAGTTCGCCGAGCTGTTCACGCCGGCGCTCACGGGCGTCGCTCCGCCGCGGGCCGCGCTCGGCCGCGCAGCGCTCGAGTCGCTGCTCGCGCGCATGGACGACCCGTCGCGCCCCGCGCACCGCGTCACGATCAGCCCGAAGCTGAACGTGCGCGCGTCGACGACGGCGCCGAAGTGAGCCGGCTCCCGGATGCCGACATCCGGGAATGAACGGTTGTGAACGGTCTGCAAAGAGTGAACCTTGACGACCGTTTGCGAATGGCTATTGACTGAGTCGCGCAGTGCTCCACTGCACGCGCCCACCGCCGGGCGCGCCCCTCGAACGGCATCGCCGCCGCTTCCCGATGGAGATTCGCGACATGACTCTGAAACGACGTTCCTCCCTGCCCTCCGACAGACGCTCGCGCGGCCGCACCGCCGCGATCGGCGTCGCGGCCGCGCTGACGGCGGGGGCCATCGCCGCGCCCGCGGCCGCGAGCGCCGCGCCCGCCGACCCCGTCGAGGTCACGGTGTCGGGCGACGCGGTCGCCGCGGCGGCCGAGAGCCGCAACGGCCTCACCTTCAAGGGCTTCGGCGTGCTCTCCGCCAACTCGACGAGCTCGCTGCTGATGGACTACAAGGCCGAGCACCCCGAGAAGTACTGGGAACTCCTGACGACGCTCTACGGCGGCGACCACCCGATCATGACGACCGTCAAGATCGAGATGGGGAACGACCGCAACACCTCGACGGGGCCGAACGCGGCCACGATGCGCAGCCGCGACGAGTACCCGAACGTGATGCGCGAGCCGGGCTTCCAGCTCGCGGCCGACGCGCAACGGGTCGCGGAGGGCGACGTGCACCTCAGCATCCTGCGCTGGCGGACCCCTGCCTGGGTCGCCGACAAGGCCGATGAGTACCTCTGGTTCAAGAACACGGCGCTCGCCGCCTACCGCGAGTACGGCATCATGGTCGACTCGATCAACCCCGACTACAACGAGACGCACGACCCCGACGAGGGCGCGATCATCGACTTCTCGGCGAAGCTCGCCGCCGACGAGTCGGGCTACGAGGGCGCGACGGCCGACGACCCGAACAACGGCTTCGCGTCGGAGGAGGAGCGCGAGCTGTTCCATGCCATCCGGACCGTCGCGGGCGACACCGTCGGGACCCCGCCGACGAGCTTCGGCGACCAGCTGACGAACCCGGATGACCCGGCGCTGCGCGACGCCGTCGACATCGTCGGCTTCCACTACTCCAGCGCCGACGACGCGAACGGCAACATGACCAGGGCCGCCGAGGAGCTCGACCTCGAGGTCTGGAACTCGGAGGGGCAGGCGACGTTCTCGAACTCCGCCGACCGACCGCACAACACGAACGACGACGGCGCCGGCGGCGCGGGCACCGACATCGGAGGTGTGAACAGCGCCCTCGAGATGGCGAACTGGATCACGACGGGCTTCGACGCCTCGCGCCGCACGCTCACGATCTACCAGCCCGCGATCGGCTCGTTCTACGACGGCTTCCAGTACTCGTCGAAGGAGCTCGTCAGCGCGCGCGACCCGTGGTCGGGCTGGCTCTACTACGACGCCGGCCTCGGCGTGCTGCAGCACTTCACGCAGTTCGCGGAGATCGGCTGGGAGAACCCGACGGGCGACCCGGATGCCGAGGGCATCTGGCGCGCGATCCCCGAGGCGTCCGGCAGCACGCTCGGGCGCGGCAACCCGCCGAGCGGCGCCCGCGAGGGCGGTGACTCGTACACGACCCTCGCGGCTCCCGACGCGAGCGACTTCTCGACCGTGATCGTCAACGACAGCTCGTACGAGCGGACCTACGAGATCACGGCGGACGACCTCGCGATCGGCGACGACGCGACCATGGAGGTCTGGGAGACCAGGGCCGCCGACGCGGGCGAGGCGTACGACGCGAACTACCTCGCGCCGGTCGGCGAGATCGCGCCGTCCGGCGGCACCTACACCGTCACGGTCGCGCCGTGGTCGGCCGTGACCGCGACGACGCTCGACCTCGCCGAGGCCGGCGACGACGGTGCGCTCGCCCCGCGCGAGGGTGCGGGCAACAAGCTGCCCACCTCGCCCGAGCCCACCGCGGAGGGCGGCGGCCGCGATGTTCTCGACACCGACGACACCGGCCGGGGCAACGGCGCAACGGGCGACGGCGTGCTCTATGCCGACGACTTCGACTACGCGGGCGCCCCCGACATCCGGACCTACGACCCGGAGACGGGCGAGCTCGTCGACTCCGGCGAGGGGTACCTCGACTCCCGCGGGGCGAAGGCGAAGCCTGATGGAACGCCGGCCGCGCGGGCGGAGGACGCCGGCGCGACGCCGCGCTACACGAACGACACGAACGGCGCGTTCGAGTCGGTCGACACCGGCGACGCCGAGCGCGGCCGCGTGCTGCGCCAGCAGGTCGGGCCCGACATGGTCGGCAGCGCCTGGACCTCCGGCGACCCGATGACGACGATCGGCGACGCGCGCTGGGCCAACTACACCGCATCCGTCGACGTTCTGTTCGAACCAGGGTCCGGCAGGTACGCCTCGATCGGCGCGCGCGAGCAGGGCGGCACCTCGAACGGCCAGAACGTCTCGGCCGCCGAGCTGCGCGTCGACCCCGAGGGCGCCTGGTCGCTGCGGCGCTACGGCGATGTCGTCGCGAGCGGCGCGGCCTCCGAGGTTCCCGAGACGGGCTTCCGCACGGGCTCGGACGTCTGGAACACGATCGCCGTGCGCGTTGCGGGCGACACGTACACGGCGCTGATCAACGGGGCCGAGGTCGGCGAGTACGTCGACCCGTCGCCGCAGGCCGCCGGCCGCGTGCAGCTCGGGTCGTCGTTCGCGTTCACGCAGTTCGACGACCTGAGGATCGAGACCATCGACGGGTACACGCCGTACTACACCCACATCGTCGACGGCATGCACCAGTCGAGCTGGGCCGATTCGTCCCAGCCCGTGCTCGAGTTCGACGACCGGTGGCGCCACCTGAACGGCCGCGGCATGTACGAATGGCAGCGGTCGAGCAGCTTCAGCACGGGCGAGGGTGCGAGCCTGAGCTACACGTTCTCGGGCACGGGGCTCGACATCATCGGCAGCAACGGCGGCGAGGCGACCCTCGACGTCACGGTCGACGGTGAGCCAGTGCTGCTCGGCGCCCCGACCCTCGCGGCCGGCACCGAGACGACGGCGTTCCCGCTGCGCGGCCTTGCCGACGGCGAGCACACCGTGACGTTCGCGACCGCGAACGCCGCCGAGTTCAACGTCGACGCCGTGGGCGTCGTCGAGGCGAACGCCGACGCGGCGGAGCTCGACCTGGCGCCCCTCGAAGCGGCGATCGCGCGCGGTGAGGAGCAGAAGCGGGGCGGCAGCGACCCGGATGAGTGGGCCGTCGTCGAGGCGACGCTCGCGCAGGCGAAGGCCGCCGTCGCCGACGCCGGCGCGTACGGCCTGGACGCCGAGGGCGCGGCGGGGCTGACGCAGCGCCTCGACCGCGCCGTCGAGCAGCTGACGGCGCTCGACGTCGAGGAGGTCGGCCTGGCGGGCGCCGTCGACACGGAGCAGGAGCTGCCGGCGACCGTGGTCGTCGACGGCGAGGAGCGCGAGGTGACGTGGGACGAGGAGTCGGTCGGCGCCGAGCGCACCCCGTACGAGACGCTCGCGGTGCGCGGCGTGCTCGACGCACGCACCGCCGTCGAGGCCGAGTTCGAGGTCGTGCCCACGGGCATCCGGTACTACATCGACGCGGGCACGGGCGGTGAGGACTCCCCGCAGTACGCCGCCGTGAGCGGTGCTTTCCCGGGGCTGCTCAACGACGCGGTCGACCGGGCGTCGGGAGCGGAGGGCCAGTGGGGCCACCTCGCGGAGGGCGTGAACCGGAAGGACGGCACCGACCTCGCCGACAAGTACTCGACGGGGAATTGGCAGGCCGGGCCCGATCTGCGCTACCGGCTGCCGCTCGAGGCGGGCACGTACACGCTGACGGCCGGCTTCACCGAGTGGTGGAGCACGACGCGGCCCCTGGCGCAGTCGGTCTCCGTCGGCGGCGAGGAGCTGGCCTCGGGGGCGATCGACCTCTCGGGCGCCAACAGCCGGGTCTCGGGTGATCTGACGTTCACGCTCGAGGAGGACGCGACCGTCGACTACCTCGTCACCCGAGAGGGCGTCGGGTCGTCCGACCCCGTGATCTCGTGGCTCGCCGTCGCGGGCGAGGCGGACTCCGAGCGGCTCGTACTCGAGCCGGAGGCCACGACCCGGATGATCGGCAAGAGCGTCGCGCTCGTGGCGACGGTCGCCAACGCCGACGACACGGTCGCCGACATCACGGTCGAGACGGAGTACGGCTCGAAGACGTTCGAGAACGTCAAGCCGGGCCGCACGGTGTCGGCGGCGTTCAGCACGCGCCAGCCCGAGATGCCGGCCGGCGAGATGACGGTCACCGGCACGGGCGACGACGGCGCGACGTATGAGGGGGTCGTCGCTTACGACGCCGCGGGGTGACGGCGCCGCGTCGCCCACGGGCGGTGAGCCCGCGACCCGCGCGAAGCGGGGCGCGGGCTCGCCGCCCGTCTCGGGGCCTGCCGCCGACACGAGGCGCTCAGTATCCCGGGGATAGCATCGTCGACGGTGTGTTTCCGGCCAGCGGCGAATGAGGCGAGACGATGACGGCGCAGTGGGTGCATGCGGATTGGCAGCTGATCGAGGACGACGAGCCGGACGCACCCGCGTTCATCGGGGTCAGCTGGGGCATCGGCGTGATCGACGAGCCGCTCGAGCGCGTCGGCGCCCTCGGCACGGCGCTCGGCGCGCTGCGCGACGAGCTCGCGCGCCCCGTCGAGCTCGGGCCGGGCCTGACGGGGCTCCCCGAGATCGTCGTCGACCTCGACACGGACACGTGCGCCCTGAGCATCCGGGGCAGGGCGGACGTCGTGCGCAGCGCCTGGGCGCGCATGGGAACGCTGTTCGCGGCCGACATCGTCGGCGAGGGGGCGACCGAGGTGCCGGCGCCGCAGCTGCCGTGGGCGACGGACCTCGCCTTCCGCACGGGCGTGAACTCGGCGCCGTTGGCGCAGATCCACGCGCGCCGCCCCGACCTGCACGAGCGCGCCGCAGACGTCCTGCGCCGCCTCGACCCGGGGGCGGGCGACGTGCCGCGCGCCTTCTGCACGAACCGTGCGGAGCTCGTCGGGCTCGCGTACGGCACGGGGGCGGCCCCGCGCGCCGATGCGCGCGCGTGGCCGGACGGCTCGCCGTACCCGGTGCTCGGCGGCGCGGGCGGCGATGCGCAGCGCCCCGGCGTCATCCCCGACACCGACACGTCCGCGCTGTGCTCGTTCCTCGTGCCCCGCACGTCCGACGGGTTCGGGGCGGCGCAGCTGCTGCGCAATCAGATGCTGGAGGCCTTCCGCGCGGCCGGCGTGCAGACGCCCCAGGTGGGCGTCGCGATGCGCGGGATGGGGCCGGCGCTGCACGTGACGATCATGAGCGACCCGCAGCCGAGCGACGAATTCCGGTACCAGGTGCTGTCGCGCTTCGCGCACCGGGCGACGATGATCCCGGATACGTGGGTCGACGAGGTCGCCGGCGGCACGCTCGGTGACTGGCCCCGCCGCGATGCCGTCGTGCGCGGCACGGCCGACGACGCGCCGGCGACGCCCCACGGCGTGCGGCTCGCGCTCGTCGATGCCGCGGCCACGATGCACCTCGCGCTCGACCCGAAGACCGCGCCCGACGGCGACGAGGGGGCGCGGCGCCTGCTCGCCGACTACCCGCCGCTGTTCGAGCTCGCGCAGCGCGTGCACGGGAAGATGTTCCGCGCCTGGCGGCTCGACGCGCCCGGCGACCACCCGACGCTGCAGGTCAACCACGTGCGGGTCGGCGCGCACACGCTGTCGTGCAGCGTCGTGGCTGGCGGGCTGTCGTACACGTACGTCGCGAACGTCTCCGAGCTCGTCGCGGTCGTCGAGGATCCGTCGGGCGGCCTGCGGATCGTCGACCGCGCCCTGAACATGGTCAGCCTCAACCCCGAGCTGTTCCGGGGGCGCCGCCGGCTGCTGAAGCGGCTCGACCGCGCGCTCGCCGGGGTGCCGCGGCTGAGCACGCCGGTCGCGCCGCTGTCGCGCGAGGAGTTGCGCACGTGGACCCGCAAGGCGAGGCGCGGCACGAGCGGCCGCGTCACCGCCCTCGTCCTGCTGGTGCTGCTCATCGCGGGGTGGAACATCGTCCCGCGCCTCCTGGAGGACGCCGCCGACCCGGTGCGCGCGATGGGCGAGACCGTGGGCCTCGCCGGCGGCGCGACCATGAGCGTCTCCGACGCCGACGCGCGGGCTGCGGGCGACGGCGTCGTCGGTTACCAGGTGCGCGTCGAGTTCTGCGGCGGCCCTGCCGCGAGCAACGTCGGCCCCGGCGACTTCCTCCCGAGGCTCGCCGACGAGACGGTGCCGCGGGTGGCCCCCGTCGACGGCGATCTCGAGCGGGCCGCCGTCGCGGCGGGCGAATGCGTCGACGGCACGCTGACGTACGGCACGGAGGGCGACAGCGTGCAGGACTTCACGGTGCTCTACACCGACACCGAGGGCGCGCAGGTCACCTGGAGCTCGGCCGAGTAGTCGGCACCGCCCGGATGGCGCGACCGGCGTCGGGCGACCCGTGCGCCGCTCCGCGGAGACCCGCGCGCCGAGCCGCCGCCGGTGGGGCCGTGCTCCGACAGCGACGTGCCCGCCGCGACATCGCGTCACGGCGGGCACGTCGTCATGCGGGAGGCCTCAGCGTCGGGCGACCGCCACCCCGCGCGGCGGGAGCGCCGCGCCGCCCAGCAGGTAGTCGCCCTCCGGGAGCCGCACCTCGTCGTCGCCGCGGTTGATGTAGAAGTCGAAGCGGCCGTTCGCGCCCGTGCGCGAGACGAGCTCGACCCTGCCCCGCAGCGCCTCGGGCAGCTCAGGATGCACGCCCGCGTGCGCCAGGACATCCGGGACCAGCGCCGCCAGGCCGTCGGTTCCCAGACGCGTGGAGACGTAGGTCGCGGAACCATCGCCGACGGTGCGACGCGTGACGGCGGCGCCGAGCTCCTCGTGCTCGTACGAGGCGAGCACCTCGACGCCGTCGGCGGTGACGTCGACGGGCTCGCTCCAGATCGTTCCGGCCGCGCCGTTCGAGAGGGCGACCTTCTCGTCCTTCCACAGCGGGCGGAACTCCTCGACGCGCACGCCGAGGAGCTCGCGCAGGGCGCCGGGGTAGCCGCCGAGCCACACGTGGTCGTTCTCGTCGACGATGCCGGAGAAGTACGTCGCCACGAGGTGGCCGCCGCCCGCGACGAACGCCTCGAGCGCCTCCCGCAGCGGCGCAGGCACGCTGTAGAGCACCGGGGCGACCACCAGGCGGTAGCCCGCGAGGTCGGCGTCGGCCGGCACGACGTCGACGCGCACGCCGGCATCGGTGAGGGCCGTCCACCACTCGAGCGCCTCGCGGCGGTACCGCAGCAGCTCGGTCGGGTGCGAGTCGAGCTCGGCGCCCCACCACGACTCCCAGTCGAACAGGATGGCGACCTCGGCCTGCGCGCGGTCGGAACCGGCGACGGCGTCGAGCCGGCGCAGGGCAGAGCCGAGCGCGACGACGTCGCGGAACAGCCGGGAGTCCTCGCCCGCGTGCGGAACCATCGCCGAGTGGTACTTCTCGGCCCCCGCCGCCGACTGGCGCCACTGGAAGAAGCAGACCGCGTCGGCGCCGTGGGCGACGTGGGTCAGCGAGTCGCGGGCCAGCTCGCCCTGCCGCTTCGGCCGGTTGACGGGCTGCCAGTTCACGGCGCTCGTCGAGTGCTCCATCAGGAACCACGGCCGGTGCCGCGCGACGCCGCTCGTGATCGCCGCCGAGAACGCCAGCTCGTCGCGATCGACCGTGACGTAGTGGTCGTTCGAGACGAAGTCGATCTCGCGCGCCATCTTCGCGTAGTCGGCGTGGCGGGTGTCGCCCACGATCATGAAGTTCGTCGTCACGGGGACATCCGGCGTGATCCGGTTCAGGATCTCGCGCTCGGCCACGAGGTGATCGGTGAGGGCGTCGGACGAGAAGCGCAGGAAGTCGAGCTGCTGCGTCGGGTTCGGGAAGCTGGCGGCGACCCGCGGAGGCAGCACCTCGTCGAACGAGCCGTAGCGCTGCGCCCAGAAGGCCGTGCCCCACGCGTCGTTCAGGCCGTCGACCGTGCCGTAGCGCTCGGCGAGCCAGGCGCGGAACGCGCGGGCCGCGTCGTCGGAGTAGTCGTACGCGTTGTGGCAGCCGAGCTCGTTGTTGACGTGCCAGGCGACGATCGCCGGATGGTCGGCGTAGCGCTCCGCGAGCTTCGTCACGAGCTCGAGGGCGTAGCGGCGGAAGACCGGCGAGGTCGGGCGCCAGTGCTGGCGGCCGCCCTGCGAGAGCACGGTGCCGTCGGCCGTGACGGGCAGCACCTCGGGGTGCGCGATCGTCAGCCACGGCGGCGGCGAGGCCGTCGCGGTCGCGAGGTCGACGCCGATGCCGCTCTCGTGCAGCAGGTCGATGACGTCGTCGAGCCAGGCGAAATCCCACTCGCCGGGGGCCGGCTGCAGCTTCGCCCACGAGAAGATCGCGATCGAGACGACGTCGACGCCCGCCTCCTTCATCAGGCGCACGTCTTCGTCCCACACCTCCCGCGGCCACTGGTCGGGGTTGTAGTCGGCGCCGTACGAGATGCGGGGCGCGGTTCCTTCTGGCGTGCGGAGCCAGCGGTGAGTCTGCATGGGGTCCTTCGTGTCGATGTGCGGGCCGGACGTTCGCCGGCGCCCGTTCCGGTGACGCGGATCGACGGACGATCGCGGGGCCGGGGCGACCTGCGTCACCGGAACGGCGGGGTGGGCGGGGGTTACTCGACCGTGAAGCCCTGGTCGTTGCCGTAGGTCACGAGCGCGTCCTGCCACGCCGTGAGGCCCTCGGCGATCGTGCCGTCGCCGTTGTAGGCGGAGCCGACGGCGTCGTTGAAGACGCTGTTCGCGTACACCTGGTACGGCAGGTACTGCCAGCCTTCGACGACGTTCGCCGACGATTCCGACAGGATCTCGTTGGCCTTCTGGCCGCCGAAGTACTCGAACTCCTTTGCGAGGAACTCCTCCGACTCGAGCTCGGCGACGGTCGACGGGAAGCCGCCGCCGTCGATCCGGATCTGCACGCCGTCACCGTTCGCCGCGAACTCGAGGAAGTCGTAGGCGAGCGCCTTGCTCTCGCTCGCCTCCATGACGCTCATCGCGCTGCCGCCGTTCTCGGCGGTCGCCGTGCCGCCCTCCTCCCACTGCGGCATCGGCGCGACCCGCCAGTCGCCGGCGGCGTCGGCGACGCCGGTGGAGAAGTTGCCGGGCATCCACGCGCCGATCGTGAGCGTCGCGATCGTGCCGTCGCCGAGACCCTGGTACCACTCGTCGCTCCACGATGAGATCGGTGCCACGAGGTCCTCCTCGAGGAGCTGCTGCCAGAACTCGGCGAACTCGGCCGAACCGGCGTCCTCGAGGTCGATCGCGACGTCGGTGCCCTCGGACTGGAACGGCTGACCGCCGGCCTGCCAGATCATCGACGTCGTGAACCCGGCGTCGCCGGTGTCGTTCGTGATGTACATGTCGGGGTCGGCCTCGTGCAGCGTGCGCGCCGCCTCGAGGTACGCCTCCCAGGTCGTCGGCACCTCGATGCCGTGCTCGTCGAAGACGGCCTTGTTGTAGAAGAGCGCCATGGGGCCGGAGTCGAGGGGCAGGCCCCAGACTCCGTTGCCGCCGTAGGTGACGGCGCCCCACGGGCCCGGCGCGAAGGCGTCGCCGATGCCGTCCGCGCCGAACTCGGTCAGGTCGGCCAACGACTCGCCGATCGCGAACTGGGGGAGCGCGTAGTACTCGACCTGCGCGAGGTCGGGCACGCCGGATCCGGCCGTGATCGCGTTCTGCAGCGCCGTGTACTGGTCGTTGCCGGTTCCGGCGTTGACGACCTCGATCGTGACGTCGGGGTTCGCCTCCTCGTACGCCGCGGCGATCGTCTCGACCGTCGGGTCCCACGCCCAGACGGTCAGCTCGCCGCCCTCGGCGGCCGCGTCATCCGGGTTCTCGCCCGTCGGCTCGCCCCCGCCGGAGCATCCGGCGAGCGCGAGCGCCGCGACGCCCGCGAATGCGGTGCCCGCGAGAACGCGGCGGGCGGTTCTGCTGCTGAAGATGGTCATGTTCACTCCGTTGTGTGGTGGTGCGGATGGATGGGGCGGGTCGTCATTCCTTCACGGATCCGGCAGCCAGCCCCGACTGCCAGAAGCGCTGCATGAACAGGAACGCGACGATCAGGGGTGCGATCGTGAGGAGCGAGCCGGTGAGCACGAGGTTGAAGATCGCCTCGCCTCCCGCCGTCGCGGCCTGCGCGTTCCACTGGTTGAGGCCGAGGATGAGCGGATACCAGTCGGCATCGCGCAGCATGATCAGCGGCAGGAAGTAGTTGTTCCAGGTCGCCACCATCGTGAACAGCAGGACCGTGATGGTGCCGGGCGCGAGCAGCGGCATGCAGACCTGCCAGAAGGTGCGGAACTCGCTGGCGCCGTCGATCCGGGCGGCCTCCATCAGCTCATCCGGAATCGCCTCGCGCGCGAAGGTCCACATCAGGTAGAGCCCGAACGGCGAGATGAGCGACGGGATGAGCACCGACCACGGCGTGTTGGTGATGCCCATCTGGCTGAACATGAGGAACGTCGGCACAGCGAGGGCGGTCGGCGGCACGGCGACGGCGCCGATGACGACGGCGAACACGATCTTCTTGCCGGGGAACTCGAACTTCGCCAGGGCGTAGCCGCCGAGCACGGCGAGCAGCGTCGCGCCGCCCGCGCCGACGATGACGTACAGGAGCGTGTTGCCGAACCACCGCAGGAAGATGCCGTCGTCGTAGGTGAGGGTGCTCGCGATGTTCTCGAACAGGGCGAACTCGCCGCCGAACCAGAGCCCGAAGGTCGAGAACAGGTCGGACTGGGTCTTCGTCGAGTTGATGAACAGCCAGACGAGGGGCACGAGCGAGTACACCAGCACGACGCCCGTGAGGATCGTGAGCGTGAGGCTGCGGCGGGGCCGATCGATCGTGCCGAGGCGGCCGCGGCGCTGCGTGCGGGTCGCACCCGTGCGCAGCGTGATGAGGGAGGTCGTGGTCATGTCAGGCGTCCTTCCGCATCCCGCGCAGCTGCACGACGTAGGCGATGATCATCGTGATGACGCCCATGATGATCGCGACGGTCGCCGAGTAGTTGAGCTGCTGGCCCTGGAAGGCGAGCGAATAGGCGTAGAGGTTGGGCGTGAACGACGTCGTGATCGAGTTCGGCGCGAGCGATTGCAGGATGCTCGGCTCGTTGAACAGCTGGAAGCTGCCGATGATCGAGAAGATCGTCGCGATGACGAGCGCGCCCCGGATGGCGGGGAGCTTGATCGCCCGGATCACCTGGAACTGGTTCGCGCCGTCGATCGCGGCCGCCTCATACAGCGACGACGGAATGACGCGCAGCGCCGAGTAGAAGATGAGCATGTTGTAGCCCATGAACTCCCACGTGACGATGTTGCCGATCGACGCGAGGATCAGCTCGGGCGAGAGCAGGTTCGGCAGGTCGATGCCGAAGAAGGTCTCGAGGTTGCTGACGAGGCCGAAGCGGTCGCCGTACATGAAGCCCCACATGAACGAGGCGACGACGGCCGGGACGGCGTAGGGCAGGAAGATCGACAGGCGGAAGAAGTTGCGGCCGTACAGGCGGGCGCTGTCGATCGAGAGCGCGACCAGCAGCGACAGGAACAGCATGATCGGCACCTGGATCGCGAGGAACAGCGCGACCCGGCCGATGCCCTGCCAGAGCAGCGGGTCGGTGAAGGCATCGGCGTAGTTGTCGAGCCCGACGAAGCTCGTGCCGCCGACGAGCTGCGTGTGGAAGAAGCTGAGCCAGATCGCGTAGATGATCGGTGCGATGAAGACGAGCGCGAACACGATGGCGAACGGGCCGAGGAACGCCCACCCGGTCCACCTCCCGCGGGGCCTGGCCCGTCGTGCCGGGGCGGCCAGTGACGTCGATGTCATCCGTGTCCTTCGCTTCGCTGCTTGGATGTTTACGCAAACATCGCACGCTAGAGTACAACGGAGCAGGAGAATCCACAACGACAGCGAGCCCAGATGCCCCCTTCGCCGCGCAGCCGCCGCGTTTCGATGGCCGATGTCGCCGCGCACGCCGGGGTGTCGGCGCAGACGGTGTCGCGCGTCGCCAACGGAACGGGCGATGTGGTCGAGGCGACCCGCGCCCGCGTCATCCGCTCGATGGACGAACTCGGCTACCGCCCGAACAGCGCCGCGCGGGCGCTCAAGCTGGGGTCGTTCCGCACGATCGGGGTGCTCTCGCAGACGCTGTCGACGATCGGTGATGTGCGCACGATCGAGGCGATCTCGCTGAACGCCGCCGAGGAGGGGTACGCGACGACCCTGATCCCGGTGCACGCCACGAAGCTCGCGGAGGTCGACAGGGTGTTCTCGCGCGTGCAGGAGCTCGCGGTCGACGCCCTCATCCTGAACCTCGAGTCGCCGCACCTGGCGCACGCGGAGGCGATGCTCCCGCCCGGGGTTCCCGTGGTCTACATGGACCCGGATGTCGAGGGCCAGGTCGTCATCGACACCGATCAGGAGGGCGGCGCGCGCACCGCGACGGAGCACCTGCTCGGGCTCGGGCACGAAGTGGTGTGGCACCTGGCGGGGCCTGCCGAGTCGCGGCCGGGCGCCCGGCGCATCGCGGGGTGGCGGGCCGGGCTGGCCGACGCCGGCGTGGAGGCGCCGCCGGTCATCCACGGCGACTGGAGCGTCTGGTCGGGCTACGAGCTCGGGCGCGAGCTGGCCGCGCGGCCGGATGTCACGGCCGTGTTCTGCGCGAACGACCAGATGGCGCTCGGGCTGTACCGCGCGCTCGGTGAGGCCGGCCGGTCGGTGCCGGGCGACGTGAGCGTGATCGGCTTCGACGACACGGCGGACGCCCGCGGATACGCGCCCGCCCTCACGAGCGTGCACCACGATTTCGGCGAGGTCGGCCGGCTCTGCGTCGCCGCGGCGCTGGCCCTCGCCCGCGGCGAGCACCCCGACCCCCTGGCGGTCGTGCGCACCGAGCTGCGCGTGCGCGACAGCACGGCCGCACCGCGGTAGCCGCCGGCCCGCGGTAGCCGGCGGGCCCGCACGTGTCGCGGTCGCAACTGCTGCCCATCCGGGTCGGATGTGGGGGGCAACGGTTGCGACCTCGGCCGCTGGCCCCCGATCGGGGTCGCAGTTGTTGCCCATCCGGGGCGGTTGCCCGGTCGGGGCGGTTGAGGGGGCGACAGGTGCGACTGTGGGCGTCAGCCGCCGTTCGAGGTTGCCGTTGTTGCCCACTCGGCACGGCTGCGGGGGCGACGAGTGCGACTTCGGGCGGCGCCTAGCCGGCGACCTTCGGCATGTTCCAGGCGTGCCAGCTCGTGATCCGGATGAGGACGCTCTGGCTGTCGCGCTCGCGGTCGGCGTACGGGCGGCCCGTGTAGTGCTCGGCGATGCGGTCGATGTCGACCATCCCCTCGTCCTCGCGGAACTCGACGACCTCGCCGGAGACGGACACGTGCGAGTACCAGTCGTCGGTGGCGAAGATCGTCAGCGCGACGTGCGGGTCCGCGCGCATGTGCTTCATCCGGGCGCGCGTGGCGTCGAGGTTGAGCAGGATGTGCTGGTCGTCGACGAGCTCGTACCAGGTGGCGGCGGTGCTCAGCTCGCCGTTCGGGCGGATCGTCGCGACGACGCACTTGTTCGGCTGGCGCAGCGCATCGAGGTACTCGGCGGGCAGGGGCGTGCGGGGCATGGGGTCTCCTTCTCGCGGGGTGGTCGGCTCCAGCCTATGAGTGCTGCGGGAGGGGAGGACGGGGCGATCACAACGCAGTCGATTCGCGTGGTCCGCCGCGTGTGCGGGGAGTTTCTGGCTCCGCGGCGTCGGATCGACTGCGTTGTGTCCGCCGTCCGCCCGACCCTTGCCAATCCGGACTCGGTCCGATTGACTGATGTTTGCGCAAACACGGGCGGCTCGACGAAGAGCCGCCCCACGAAGGAGTGACGGTGAGAACAGCGATGAGTGCTGCGGCCGGGGGAATCCTCGCGGCCGCTCTGGTGGCGTCGGCGGTCGTGCCGGCGAGTGCGGAAGTGCCATCCGGCGACCCGACGACGTACGAGTCGTTCCCCGCGGTCGCCGACCCCGGCGACCGGCACGAGGACTACTTCGAGCCGCTCTGGCTCGACGACAACGGCAACCACATCCAGGCCCACGGCGGCCAGATCGTCGAGACGGAGGAGGACGGCGAGACCGTCTACTACTGGTACGGCGAGGACCGCTCGAACGGCTATTTCAACAGCCCCGGCGTGCACGCGTATCGCTCGACGGACGCGATGAACTGGACGGACGAGGGCCTCGTGCTGCGCTCCGTGCAGAACGCCGACGAGCTCGCGGGGGACTACTTCGACGCGCTCTACGACACCGTCGATGACGCCGGCCAACCGCGCACCGAGCGCATCGCGGAGCTGAACTACCACCTCAACAGCAACGAGCTCGCCGACTACACGACGATCTTCGAGCGCCCGAAGGTGCTCTACAACCAGCAGACCGACAAGTGGGTGCTGTGGTGGCACTCCGACGGACGCACGACGCCCGGTGGCAGCACGTACGCGCGCTCCATGGCCGGCGTCGCGGTCTCCGACAGCCCGACCGGCCCGTTCGAGCTGACGGGCGTGTACCGGATGCCGAACCGCACGGACTACAAGGCGTGCACGCAGGCGGCGGTGCCGGGCCAGGCCCGCGACATGACGGTGCATCAGGAGCCCGACGGGTCGGCGTACATCGTGTACTCGTCGGAGGAGAACCGCTCGCTGTACATCGCGCGGCTGAACGACGATTACACGAACGTCACGCACACGACCGATACGGACATGGCGAACGCGCACCAGTTCTCCGCCAACGGCGAGTACCCGTACCTGTTCGCGGACGGCACGGCCGAGGCGCCCGTGCGCGGCGAGGACTTCCAGATCGTGAAGGAGTGCGGCATGCTCGAGGCTCCCGCCGTCTTCACGCACGGCGATCGCTACTACGTGGCGGCATCCGGAGCGACCGGATGGGCGCCGAACCCGCAGACCTATCACACCTCGGACAGCCTGATGGGCCCGTGGATCCGCGGTGTCGAGGCGGATGACGAGCACGAGAACGTCGCGTACGACGCGATCCCCGAAGGCGGCGATGGCCTGCTGTCCGTCGGCGACAGCCGGGGCACGACCTTCGGCTCGCAGTCGACCGATGTGTTCGACCTGGGCGGCGGCCGCCACGTGTACATGGGCGACCGCTGGAACCGCGGCGAGGCCGATTCGACCTACGTGTGGCTGCCGATCACGATCGGCGAGAACGGCGTCGCGCAGATGCGCAACCCGGCCGTCGAGGACCCGGAGCGCTGGGGCACCGGATGGGACGCGTCGTACTGGGACGACAAGGGCGCGGGCGACGGCGTGTGGAGCGTGGTCGACGACCGGCTGCCCGCGCAGGTCGCCCCCGGCGAGGACTTCGGTGCCCAACTGCCGGCGACCGTTCCGGTCGACGTCGACGGGGCCGCGGGCGAGGTCGAGGTGACGTGGAGCGCGACGCGCTTCGACACCCTCGGAGAGCACACCATCACGGGAACGCTCGCGAGCGACGACACCTTCGGCGAGGGCCGCACGTTCACGCGCACGATCGAGGCCCACATCGACGGCATCGAGAACCTGGCGCCGTCATCAGACGTCACGGCATCGAGCAGGCAGGAGCTCGCCCCGACGCTCACCGACGGGGACGTGACCGGCAAGGGGTGGGACGACTGGGTCGCCGGTGGCGCGCATCCGCTGTCGAGCACGCTCGAGTTCTCGTGGACCCTGCCGCAGGACGTCGACAGCGTCGTCGTGAACACGTACCAGGACGGCCCGGATGCGACGTGGCCGGCGCGCATCGATGCCGAGTACCGCGACCTGACCGGGCAGTGGGTCGACACCGAGATCGGCGTCGACCTCGCGCAGGATCCGGCGGCGGGCCCGCCGGTCGCGGAGCTCGACCTGGCGGGTCTGCCCGCGACGACGGGCGTGCGCCTGGGGCTCACGACCGAGACGGTGACGTGGCAGTCGATCTCCGAGGTGCAGATCTGGGGCGCGGCGAGCGGCGCCGATGTGTGCAGCGCCGATGGCACCGTGCTCACGGCGTCGTTCCATCAGACGGACTGGGAGGTGATGCCGGCCGAGTTCGCGTGCGATCGCGACGGAGCCACGGCCTGGTCGACGTGGGACGGGGAGGACCTGCATGACCGGGCCGTGCTGACCGTCGAGCCGCAGGAAGCGCACACCCTCGACCGCGTCGCATTCACCAACGTCGAGGGCACGATCGAGTCGGTCGGCATCGAGTACCGCGATGCCGCGGGACAGTGGCATCCGACGACGGCACAGGGCGTCGCGCCCGCCGCCAACGGGGCGCTCACGACGATCGCGTTCGACGCGGTGGAGGCATCCGCGGTGCGCCTCACCTTCGAGACGCCTGGCTCGTACCTGAAGATCCCGTCGCTCGGCATCGGCTCGGGCGGCGCCGAGCCATCGACGGTCGAGGCGGCCGCGCAGCTGCGCTGCGTCGGCGCGAAGGCCCACCTCGTGGTCACGGCGACGAACACGGGCGGCGCCGAGGCCGACCTGCGCGTGGAGACGGAGTACGGCGCGCGGACCCTGTCGGGCGTCGCCCCGGGCGCCTCCGAGTCGACGACGTTCCACACCCGCGCGTCGGAGCCGGCGCCGGGCGAGGCGACGGTGTCGACGGCGGGCGCGCGGGCGACGGCGGCCTACGAGGCGACGGCTTGCGGCTGACCCCACACCCCGCCGCCGTCGCGGATGACGCGCTATGGATCGCACGGAAAGCGCGGATTCTGATACGGCGGCGGTGGGGGCCGGGTGCCCCTAGGCAAGCCTGCTCCGAAAGGAGTCGCCGAGGTCGCAGATGACGCGCTCCGGATTGCCCGGAGGGCGCGGATTCTGAGACGGCGGCGGTGGGCGGGGGGTTAGGCCGCGCAGTCTGCGAGCAGCTCCGCGGCCGTCGCACGCAGCTGCACCGCTTCATCCGGGGCGAGGCTCTCGGCGATCGCCGCGAGCAGGATGACGACGCCGACGGCGCCGGCATCCGGATGATCGAGGTGGTCGGCCGCCACGTAGCTGGCGCGGCCGCGTCGGGCGGACATGTCGCGGGTCGCCCGCGCGCCGTCGGCCGCTGCCGCGACGAGGGCGTCGACCGTCGTCGCGCCGCTCTCCGCCGCAGCGTGGAGGGGGTCGACGAGCGTGCGGTCGCCCGGGAACGCGCCGCCGACGCGGCGGATGCGCTCTTCGCCGTTCCGGATGCCCGCGAGCAGCGTGGCAGCCGGATCGCCCCCGCGGGCGACGGCCGCGTCGATCGACGAGACGAGCAGCCCGATGAGCGGGCCGCTGGACCCGCCGACGTGGTCGAGGAACGCGGTTGAGAGGGCGGCGAGTCCCGCGCGCTCCGCGGATCCGCCCGGCTCCGCGGCGAGACGCTCGGCCGTGCGGCACGCGTTGCGCAGGTTGTCGCCGAAGTCGCCGTCGCCCGCGCGCTGGTCGAGGGCCGTCAGTGTGTCGAAGGCATCGTCGACCGACGCCGAGAGCCGGGCCAGGAGCGGGTCTGCGCTCGCCGCATCCGGTGCGTGGTCTGACGCGGCGGCGTCGGGGCGGGCCGGGCGCCGATAGGGCGTGAGGGCGGGGAAGCCGGACGTCCCCGTCTCGGTGAGCCACAGCGCGAGGCGCTCGTCGTCGCTGCGCGTGATCGTGACGGAGAAGCCGTGCATGTCGAGTGAGGACACGAACGTGCCGACGGCCATGCTGTCGATCATGATGCCCGCGGCCTCGAGCGCGTCACCCGTGAGCGCTGCGAGGGCATCGAGCTCCAGGGGCGTGGTCGCGCCGAGCCCGTTGACGACGACGATGGCCCGGCCGGGCCTGTCGGGCAGGGCGGCGAGGATGCGGGCGACCATGTCGGGGACGAGCTGCTCCGCGGGCCGGATCGGCACGACATCCGGTGCCGCCTCACCGTGGATGCCGATGCCGAGCGCCATCTCGCCGGGCGCGAGGTCGAAGGCGGGGAGGCCGGAGGCGACGGATGTCAGCGGCCGCGTCGCGGCGGCCAGGCTTCGCGACTCGGCGGCGGCGCGGTTGCCGAGGGCCTCGAGCGCGTCGAGGTCGGCGCCGGTGTCGGCCAGGGCGCCGAGCAGCTTCTCGACGACGAACGTCGCTCCGGTGCCGCGGCGCCCGACGCCGGAGCCGTCCGTGGCGATGTCGTCGTCGACGATCACGCGGCGGGCGGGGATGCCCTCCTGCTCCAGGCGCTCGGCGGCGATCGCGAAGTTGATGACGTCGCCCGTGTAGTTCTTCACGATGTGCAGCACGCCGCCGGGCTTCGCGGCGGCGCGGCTCGCCTCGAACACCTGGCGGTTGTGCGGGCTCGCGAACACGCGTCCCGGCACGGCCGCGTCGAGCCCGCCCCGACCGACGAAGCCGACGTGCAGCGGCTCGTGCCCCGCCCCGCCGCCCGAGACGAGCGCGACGCGGCGCCCCGAGGCGGGGTCGGCGGCCGTGACGAAGAGCGGCTCCTCGTGCAGCTCGAGCCCCGGCGTGGTCGCGCAGTGGCCCCGGAGGGCCGTCAGTACGAGGTCGTCCTCGGGCAGGAAGAGGGGGCTCGTCGGCGTCGTCGCGGTGGTGCTCACGGTGCCGACGATACGGGAGGACGCCCCCGCGCCGACAGGCCTGACTCCGGATGAACGAGCCTGGTCGCTCGCGGCCGAGAAACCGCCGCGGTCGCAAATGATGCGGGTGATTTCGCTGGTGAGGCGCGTTTTCTGCGACGGCGGCGAGTGTGTGGTCTGGCGCGGAGTCGCGGCGGGAGCGGGGTGCCGAGGCACGCGGCGCGGTGACGGCCCGCGTGGGGCCGGCACCGCGCCGGATCGGCCGCGCGTCAGCGTGCGACGAGGTCGCTGGCGCCGCCCGCGACGACCGGGACGTCGTAGCGGCGCGGGGTGCCGAAGCGGTGCGCCGTGATCGAGACGGCCTGCTCTCGCAGGAACGGGAGCATCTCGACGCGGCCGGCCGAGGTCACGTCGCCGTCGTAGATCGCGACGTTGGGGGAGCCTCCGGTCGCCTCGATGATCACCGCGGCGTCGCCGCCCACGAGCCGGATGCGCGCGCCGGTCTGAGCGAACGATGCGGCGCGCTGCGCCCAGGCCGCGGCGCCCTCGACGCGCACCTCCGCACCCGTCGACACGATGAACGACGCGACCTCGCGCGGCAGGGCCTGCGGGGCCGACACGTCGATCGGCGCCCCCGTGCGGGCCGCCGCGGCGACGACCCGGATGAGCTGCGCGAGCCCGTCACCCTCGTACCGAACCGTGACGGCGGTCGGCACGTAGCGGAGCACGTTCTGCTCGAGCTCGAGCGCCTGCATGTCGCGGGCGAGGCCGAACTCGCCGCGCCACGCGACCCGGTCGGTCGCGAGCGCACCCGCGAGCCAATCCCGGTCGTCGCCGGGGACGGCGTCGAGCGCCCTGCGCGCGATGTCGTCGCCCGCCGCGCTCCCGCCGCTCGCGGCGTTGGGGCCGCCCTGGTCCTCCGGACCGAGCCCGGCGCTCGAGCTGCCGGACACGGGCGCGTCGCGCCACGTGCCGAGGCCGAACAGGTAGCTCGGGCCGCCCGCCTTGGTGCCGGCGCCGACTGCCGACTTCTTCCAGCCGCCGAACGGCTGGCGCTGCACGATCGCGCCCGTGATCACGCGATTGACGTAGGCGTTGCCCGCCTGGATCGACCCGAGCCACTGCTGGATCTCGGCCTCGTCGAGCGAGTGGAGGCCGCTCGTCAGGCCGTAGTCGACGGCGTTCACGATCCGGACGGCCTCCTCGAGCGTGTCCGCCTCGATGATGCCGGCGACGGGCCCGAAGTACTCCGTCATGTGGAACTCGCTGCCGGGCTTCACGCCCTCGCGCAGGCCCGGCGACCACAGCGCGCCCGAGTCGTCGAGGCGGCGCGGTTCGAGCAGCCATCGCTGGCCGGGCTCGAGTTGCGTGAGACCGCGCAGCAGCTTGCCCTCGGCGGGCGCGATCACCGGCCCGATCCGGGAGCCCTCGTTCCAGGGCATGCCGACCTCGTAGCCGCCGATCGCGTCGAGGAGCTGCCGGCGGAAGCGGTCGCTGCGCGCGACCGAGCCGACGAGCACGATCAGCGACGCCGCCGAGCACTTCTGCCCTGCGTGGCCGAACGCCGAGTACGCGACGTCCTTCGCGGCGAGGTCGAAGTCGGCGCTCGGCGTGACGATGATCGCGTTCTTGCCGCTGGTCTCGGCCAGCAGCGGCAGGTCGGGTCGGAACGAGCGGAACAGCTCCGCGGTCTCGTAGGCGCCCGTCAGGATGGCCTGGTCGACATCCGGATGCGCGATCAGCTTCGCGCCGAGCGCGCGGTCGTCGAGGCTGACGAGCCGCAGCAGCTCGCGGGGAACCCCCGCGCGCCAGAGGGCCTCGGCGACGACGGCGCCAGTCCGGGCCGACTGGCTCGCCGGCTTGAAGACGACGGAGGAACCGGCCGCGAGGGCCGCCAGTGCGCCACCGGCGGGGATCGCGGCGGGGAAGTTCCACGGCGGGATGACGGCGGTCACCTGCGACGGCACGTACTCGGCGCCGTCGACCTCGGCGAGCAGCTCGGCGCTGCGGGCGTAGAAGTGCGCGAAGTCGATCGCCTCGCTCACCTCGGGGTCGCCCTGCTCGATGACCTTCCCGCACTCGGCACCCATCACCTCGAGCAGGTCGGCGCGGCTGCGCTCGAGCTCGTCGCCCGCGCGGTGCAGCGTCTCGACGCGCTCCGCGAGCGGCAGGGCGCGCCATGCCTCGGCGGCCGAGAGCGCCCCTGCGACGACAGCGTCGAGCTCCTCCGGCGTGTGTACGGCGGCCTCCTCGAGCGCCGCGATGCCGAGCCGCGAGCCCTGCATCCGCGACCGGATACCGGCGGCCCAGTCGCGGTTCGCACCGACGGCGGGGTCGGTGTCGGGTGCCCCGTGGAACTCGCCGCGCGGGCCGGCGGGCGCCGGCTTCGCGCGGTCCATCACACGGTTCGGCGCGGGGACAGCGCTCGGCATCATCTCGATCGAGGTGAGGAAGCGCTCCTTCTCGCGCTCGAACAGCTCCTCGCTGGCGTCGAGCTCGAACACGGCCGACATGAAGTTCTCGCTGCTCGCGCCCTCCTCGAGGCGCCGGATGAGGTACGCGATCGCGACGTCGAACTCGCCGGGGTGCACGACGGGCGTGTACAGGAGGAGCTCGCCCACGTCGCGGCGCACGACGGCGGCCTGCTGGGTGGCCATGCCGAGCAGCATCTCGAACTCGATGTCACTTCCGACGCCGAGCGGGATGCCCCGCTGCTCGGCGAGGAGCTTCGCGAGCGCCACGTCGAAGAGGTTGTGGCCCGCGACGCCGATGTTCACGTTGCGCACGCGCTCGGGCGTGAGCGCGTAGTCGAGCACCTGCTTGTAGCCGGCGTCGGTGTGCTGCTTCGACGGCCACGTCGCCATCGGCCAGCCGTGCGTTTCGGCGTCGACCTCCTCCATCGGCAGGTTGGCGCCCTTGACGACGCGCACCTTGACCGGCTGACCGCCGTTCGCGACGCGCTCGGCCGCCCACTCCTGGATCCGGATCATCGCCTCGAGGCAGTCGGGCAGGTACGCCTGCAGCACGATGCCGGCGCGGACGTCGCGGAACTCCTCGCGGTCGAGCACGCGCTGGAAGACGTCGATCGTGAGGTCGAGATCCTTGTACTCCTCCATGTCGAGGTTGAGGAAGGTGTCGTGCTCGAGCGCCGCGCGGTACACGGGCGCGAGCGCCTCGACCGCGTCGGCGACGGCCTCCTCGTGCGCCCACAGGCTGTGCGGGGCGACGGTCGATGACACCTTGATCGATACGTAGTCGACGTCGTCGCGCTCGATGAGCCGGATGGTGCCGGCCACGCGCTTGGCGGCCTCCCGCTCGCCGAGGATCGCCTCGCCGAGCAGGTTGACGTTCAGCCGCGTGCCGTCGCCGCCGATCTTCGCGAGCGCGGAGCCGAGCTTCGCGTCGCTCGCGTCGACGATCAGGTGGCGCACCATGCCGCGCAGCACCCGGCGCGCGATCGGCACGACGATGTGCGGGAATGTCGTCGCCATCGAGCCGCCGAGCCGGATGAGGGCCCGCAGCGGTGCGGGGAGGAAGCCGGGCGCCTCGCGCGAGACGAGCGCGAAGTTGCGGGCGGCGACGTGAACGTCCTCCGGATGCACGACGCCGTCGACGAAACCGACAGCGAAGTCGAGGCCCCTGGGGTCGCTCAGCATGCCGGCGAGGTTGCGGCCGGCGGCATCCGGCTTCTCGCCCCTGGCCTCGACGAGCCACGCGCGCACCTGCGCGATCGCGCGATCGGCGAGGTCGCGGTCGATGCCGTGCGGTGCGGCCGGGCCCGTGCCCGGGGTCTGGGCGGGAGCCTGTGCAGTCATGGGATGCACCCCTTCGTGTTCGTGCGCCTCGGGGCCCGATTCGGGCTGAGGGCGCGGAAATGCGGCGTTCGTCGACGCATCATCTATCGTGCGCGCGCGAGACCATTCGGTAAAGCGAGTAGTTTCGACGTATACCTTTCGGTAGTCTCGAACAATGGCGACCGGATGGAGCACCCACCGCCTGCAGTTGCTGCGGGAGCTGCAGCTGCGGGGAACGATCACGGCCGTCGCGACCGCCCTCAGCTACGCGCCGTCGACCGTTTCGCAGCAGCTCGGGCAGCTCGAGCGGGAGGTCGGGGCCGCGCTTCTGGAGGCCGAGGGGCGGCGCGTGCGGCTGACGGCGGCCGGCGTGATCGTCGCGGAGCACGCCGCGGCGGTGCTGGCACTGGAGGAACGGGCGCGGGCGCGGCTCGACGCGGGCGCCGTCGTCGGGCGGGCCCGCGTCGCCGTGCTGCCGACGGTCGCGCACGCGATGCTCGCGCGCACGCTCGACGCGCTCGCCGAGGCGCACCCCGGCATCCGGGTCGACGTCGTCGTGCTGCCGCCGGAGGAGGGGCTCTTCGAGGTCGAGGCGCGCGGCTTCGACCTCGCGATCGCCGAGCAGTACCCCGGCTTCACGCGCGAGCTGCGCCCCGGCCTCGACCGCGTGGTGCTGGGCTCCGACCCCATCCGGCTCGCCGTCGCGCCCGGCTCGCCCGTGCGCTCGCTGGCGGACGCGCGCGACCAGCCGTGGGTGATGGAACCCGCGGGGACGGCCGTGCGCGCGTGGACGGTCGAGCGGTGCAGGGAGGCGGGCTTCGAGCCGGACATCCGGTTCACGACGGAGGACCTCGTGGCGCAGGCCCGGCTGATCTCGTCGGGCCACGCCGTCGGCCTGCTCCCCGACCAGCTGCGCGCGGGCGAGGACGCGCCGATGCGCGCGATCGCCCTGCCGGGTGCGCCCGTGCGGGAGATCTTCACGGCGGCCCGCGAAGCGGCCGTCGACGCCCCCGTGATCGTCGCCGTGCGCGAAGCCCTGCGCGCGGCGTTCGACGCGGGGTGAGCGGGGTGCGGCCGCGGCGATGCGGCACGGCGGGTCTCGCCGCGCGCCACCGCCCGGCGCCCGGCGCCTGGCACGGCGCCGGCGCGCTCGATAGCGTGGTGCTGTGAAGCACCGCGCACTGTCCGCAGGCCTCCTCGTCGCGCTCGCCGCCGGCACCGCCGGATGCTCCCTGCTCCCGGGCGGCGCCCCGGATGACGAGGCGGCTCTCGCAACGCCCGTCACGCTGGCGGCCGTGACCGAGATCATCGCCGGTGAATGCCCGTCAGGGGAAGACAACGCGATCGACACGTCGTGGCCGGGCGAGGACGGCGCGGCCGAATGCACCGTCCTCAGCAGCGACGAGCGGATCAATATCGTCGATGTGACCGTGCGTCTGGTACCGCTGGGCGAATCGGACCCGGCACAGGAGGCGATCGTGCTGGAGCTCGGCGAGGCCGCGAGCGGAATGGTCGAAGACCTCACGGCCTCGATCGCCGAGAATCAGCCTCCGCAGAATCAGATGGCGATCGTCGTCGACGGCGAGGTCGTGTCGCGGCCCGCCGTGATGGAGCCGATCAGCGGTCCCGAGATCCAGATCACGGGCGGCGGCTCGATGGAGGAGCTCTTCGCCGAGCTCACAGAGTAGGCCGCGCGGCCACGGCGGCGCGCCCTCGTGCGGGGCTCAGGCCGTGCCGCGCACCGCGTTCGCGCTCTCCGCGAGGGCACGCGCGGAAGCACCGAGGCGGGTCTGCTCGTCGCCGGAGAGGCGGAAACCGCGCAGCGGCACGGCTCCGGACGCGTTCACGAGCGAGGGAACGGAGAGCGCGACGCCGTCGATGCCGTGCTCGCCACCGAGCACCGTCGATACGGGGAGGACCGCGTTCTCGTCGCGCAGCACCGCCTCGGCGATGCGCGCCGACGACATGCCGATCGCATAGTTCGTCGCACCCTTGCCCTCGATGATCGCGTAGGCGGCCGTGCGGACCTCCTCCGCGATGCCTGCGAGGTCATCCCGTGTGAAGCTCTGGCCGTCGGCCCCGCGCCATTCCTCGACGGGCACGGGGCCGATCGTCGCGGTCGACCAGACCGGGAAGCCGGTGTCGCCGTGCTCGCCGATGACCTCCGCGTGCACCGAGCGGGAGCTGACGCCGGCGCGCTCCGCGAGCGCCCAGCGCAGGCGCGAGCTGTCGAGCACGCAGCCCGACGCGAACAGGCGCGCGGGGTCTGCGCCCGTCTGCTCGACGGCGAGCGCCGTCAGCACGTCGCACGGATTCGTCACCATGATGACGATGGCGTCGGGCGAGACGCGGACGAGGTCGGGCACGAGCGTGCGCATGATCCGGGCGTTGGTGCCGATCAGCTCGAGCCGCGTCTGTCCGGGCTTCTGCGCGGCGCCCGCCGTGACGACGACGACGTGCGAGCCGGCGGTGCGCTCGATGTCGCCCGTGCCCATGACGGTGCCAGCGCCCGCGAACATCGCGCCGTGCGAGAGATCGAGGCCCTCGGCACGCGCCCGCGCCTCGTCGACGTCGTAGAGGACGATCTCGCGGGACGTGCCCCGGATGAGCATGGCGTACGCGGTCGCGGCGCCCACCGCACCCGCCCCGACGACGGTGACCTTGGTGTTCTGGTTCGCACTCACGGCTCTCATCCTCACAGGTGGGTCCGTGCGGGGGAAGAGCAGCCTACGGTGCCGTGCAGGTGCCGTAGCCGAGTCCGATCCAGTCGAACTCGATCGTCCAGTCATAGGTCACCGTGTCGGAGACCCAGCCGCCGGGGGCGACAGCGGCGACGCTCACCTCGCCGGCGTAGCCCATGCTCCAACCACCCGTGATACCCCACGCGACCGCCCGCGTGTCGGCGGGAACCACGACGGGGTCGCCGCTCGAGAGGAGCGGAAAGCCCTCTGGGGTCGCCCCGGAGTCCCAGGCCGACACAGCGTCGTCCGTGCTGAGCGTGATGACGAACTCCGCGATGTCCACGCCGCCCGTGCCAGGGCTGAGCCAGAGCCGGTTGGGGGCGCCGTTGCGCCCTTCGCAGCTCGTTGCGGGCGCAGCGACCGTGCCGGCCGTGACGGAGGACGTCGCCCTCTCGGAGTCGACCCACGACGCGTCGGTCGGGGCAGTCGACGCGACGGTCGCAACGGCCGTGAGCAACGCGACGGCTCCCACGATCATCCGCGTGTTCATCGCCGGTCCGCTCTCGGCCGGGGCCACAGCCCCCACACGACGAGGCCTGTCGCCGCGATGGCGATCGGGCCGAGCACGCGCGCGTCACCGATCGCCGCGATCGCCGGTGCCACCCCTGGCACAGAGAAGAGGACCCGCCCGACCTCGGTCGCCTCGTACGGCGAAGGGTCGTTCGCGGCATTGGCATCGCCGCGCAGCGTGAGCGCGCGCGCATCAGAGCCAGCGACGGGATCGTTGGCGACGACGCGGTGGGTGACAGGCAGTTGGTCGTCGCCGCGTTCGACCGTGACGACGTCGCCGACGGCCGCGTTCTCGGCGGCGATCGGCATCACGAGCGCGGCCGACCCCGTCGGGATCGTCGGCTCCATGGATCCGGTGCTGAACAGCATCACCCGGAACCCGAAGAACGCCCCGAGCACGGCCAGCAGGACGCAGAGGGTGCCGACGGCGGCCGCGATCCACAGCAGGATGTCCCCGGCGATGCGCAGCGCGCGACGGGAGCCTGTGCGCGGCGCAGCGCCGCGGTGCCGGATGGGTGCGAGGGGCGCTGTCGCGGTGGTCATGATCGTCCTTCCGTGAGCCCTGGTCGTGCGGTGGGGAAGTGCCCGTCCGCTGGCGCGGGGATCGGCCCGCCGGGTCGGACCCGGCGGGCCGACGGGCTACAGCGCGTCGGTCGATGTGCCGGGACGGAGGTCGCCGGGCTGACCAGGGCCCAGTTCTCCGTGCTCCGGCTCGTCGCAGAGGGCATGTCGAACGCCGCCGTCGCGGCGCGGCTGCACATCTCGGAGCGCTCGGTCGAGAGCCACCTGCTCTCGATCTATCGGCGCCTCGGCATCGCAGCCGATGGGCGCAACAGGCGGGTGAGCGCCGTGCTCACGTTCCTCGAGCAGACGGGGCGCACGTGGCACAGGTGAGCGCCGGGCGCGGTCCCGTCGCACGGGGCGACGCGGGCCGTCGGCCGCGTGCGCAGGCCGTGCGGCGCGGCAGGGCGCGGATCGCTGCGCTCGTCGCGGCGGTGAACGTCGCCGCGTTCTCAGCGCTCGTCGCCGAGCAGGCGACGGAGTGGAGCAGCCAGTGGGAGGCAGCGGCACTCGTCTGGTGGGTGGGCGGCGTCACGCTCGTCATCGGTGTCGTCCTCGTCGCACTCATCGCGATCGTGCTCATCCTCATCCGGTCGTGGGCGGTTCGCACGATCGTGGCCGTCGCACTCGCGGCGGTTCAGGCGCTCGTGCGCGCCGTCGTCCTGATGCCGGCGATCACGGCCGGTGACGCGGAGCGCAGTTCTGCGGCTGTCTGGGCGACGGGGGCGACCGGCTACGCGACCGCCTGCGCGACGGCGTTCCTCGTGGCGGCCCTGATAGAGCGCGAGGATCGTGAGCGCTCCCGTCGCCAAGGCGAAGAGGCGAAGGCGAGAGCGGCGATCGATGACCTCGAGCGCGAAGAGCTCCGGGTGCGCCGCGAGGTCGCCGACCGCCTGCACGGCGCCGTGCAGTTCCGCCTCGCCGCAGTCGCGGCCGGCCTCGATCAGGCGGCCGACCGGATGCCGCCGGATGCCGCCGATTGGGCGCCGCGCCTTCGCGACTGGGCGTTCGACCTGGACGAGCTGCGCGAGGAGCACGTCCGCTCGCTCAGCCACACGCTGTTCCCCTCGGGGGCGGACCTCGGCGCGTACGAGGCCATCCGCGCCCTGCTCGACCGTCTGCCGACGACCATCTCGTCGTCGGTCGTGCTCGGGCAGGGGATGAAGGAGCTGCTCCACCGGCACCGTTCGCCGCTCCCTCTGCTCGACCGGCTCGTGTGCGTGTACACCGTGGAAGAGGCCGCGACGAACGCGCTCAAGCACGGCGGGGCGGACCGCCTCACGGTTCGGATCGATGCGAAGCAGAGCGGCGACAGGTGAGTGCTCGACCTGGCGGTCGACGACAACGGGCGCGGGCTCGGCGACGCCGCGCCCGATCTGTCCGGGCTCGCCAGGCACCGGGCGCGCGCGGAGGCGCGCGGCGGGTCGCTCGCGCTGGAGCCGGGGGACGAGGGGGCGCGGCTGCACCTCGTGCTCCCGTTCGATCTGCAGGAGTAGCCGCCGTGCTGTGCGGATCGCCGCGGCCGCCTCAGGCGCGGGCCACCCTGTTCCGCCCGCCCGGATGCCGGGCTCCGCGCGGGCTCGAGGCCTCGGCGCGGAACTCGCCATCCGGGCGGGGACCGCGGCGGCGCGAGCGAGCGGCGCCCCGGGGGCGGGCGTCGCCTACGCCGCCGACCAACCGCCGTCCGACGGCAGGATCACGCCGTTGAGGTTGGTGCCGTCGTCGCTGAGCAGGTAGCTGATCGAGGAGGCGAGCTGCGACGCCTGCGCGATCGACGGGATGAGCGCCATCCCTCGCTGCACCCGAGCGGCGCCGAGCTCCGACGCGAAGGTGCCCTCGATGTTCGTCGCGACGCCGCCGGGTGCGACCGCATTGATGCGAAGGCCGCTGTTCGCGTACATGAAGGCGCTGCTCTTCGTGAGCCCGACGACGGCGTGCTTCGACGCCGTGTAGGCGGCGCCGGCGGCCGAGCCGCGGAGGCCGGCCTCGCTGGCGACGTTCACGATCGCGCCCGTGCCTCGTTCGAGCATCCGGGGCAGGACCGCCTGCATGAGCAGGAACGTGCCCGTGAGATTGACGCCGAGCACGCGGTCCCAGAGGGCGCGGTCGACCTCGTGGGTCGGCTGCATCCTGTCCATGATCCCGGCGATGTTGGCCAGCCCGTCGATCGTCGCGCCCGCCGCGTCGACGATGCCGGCGACGCCCTCCTCGTCGGTGATGTCGGCGACGATCGGGTGGAAGCGCTCGCCGAGCTCGGCGGCGACGTCGTCGAGCCGCTCCCGGCTCACGTCGACGCCGACGACGCGGCCGCCTTCGCGCACGATGCGGCTGGCGGTCGCGCGGCCGATGCCGCTGCCCGCGCCCGTGACGATGAGGTTCTTGCCGTCGAAGCGGCCCTCGGTGATCTTCTCGGTCCACTCCTGGAGCTGGGGACCCTGGGCTGCTGCTGCGTCGCTCATGACGTGCTTCCTCTCGTGCATCGGAAAGACCGGACAACTTCGTCCGGTAGTAGGGTAGTGCCCATGGGGGACGAAAGGGAAGAGGTTCCGCGCGCCAATCGCGGGCCCGCCGCCGCTGCCGACAACCGCCGCGCGCTCATCGCCGCGGCGCGCGAGGTCTTCGCCGAGAGCGGCTACTCCGTCGCGTTCAGCGTGATCGCGCGACGAGCGGGCGTCGGCCAGGGCAGCCTGTACCGTCATTTCCCGACGAAGCTCGCGCTCGCCACGGCGGTGTTCGAGGACGACATCGACGAGATGGAGCGCATCGCGGGCGCGCCCGATTCCACCTTCGACGACCTGCTCGACCGCGTCGTCTCGCAGGCCGCCGTGTCGGCGGCGCTCGTCGAGGCGCTGTCCGCGGAGCGCGACCAGGCCGAGGTCGCCGGGCTGGGCAGTCACCTGCTCGAGGTCGTCGACCGGATGCTCGCGCGCGACATCGCCGATGGGCGGGTCGCCGAGGGCGTCACCGGGTACGACGCCTTCCTCACCGTCTCGATGCTCGCGCGCGTGATCGCGGGGGCGCCGCCCGAGCAGCGCGACGACGTCGCGGAGCGCACCCGGCGCATCGTGGCCGACGGCTTCCGCCCGCGCGGCTGACGCCGGGGCATCGCACCGCGCCGTCCGTCCGCGTCGCAACGAACGCACTCTGCGGGCGATTCTCTGAGCGGAATCTGTCACCGCGGCGATGGAGTCATCGGGTTACCCGCGGTCGCGCACGAGCAGTTCGCCGATCTCGCAGTCGAGCGCATCGCAGATCGCGACGAGGGTCGAGAACCGGATGGCCTTGGCTCTGTCGTTCTTGAGCACCGAGAGGTTCACGATGCTGACGCCGACCCGTTCCGCGAGGGCGGTGAGCGTCATGCCGCGGTCGGCCAGCAGGGCGTCGAGGCGGCAGTGGACGCCGGAGATGTCGGCTTCGGCCGGGGTCACACCAGGCCCTCCGTGTCCTTCTGCAGGCGCCGCCCCGCGCCGAGGACGAACGCGATCGCGATCAGCAGCACCGGCAGGACGATCAGTGTGACGGGGTCGATGCGGGTGGCGAAGCCGAGGCCGAGCTGCTCGGAGATGCCGGCGGACGCCGCCGTCCCCAGCTGGAGCGAGACGCCCTGTCCGACCAGAAGGGCGAACGCGGCCGTCATGAGCAGCGCGGGCATCCGCCGGGCGAACGCGACGCGGCGCGCGACTTGGATGAGGAAGAGTGCGACGAGCACGTAGAACGCCGCCCAGCCGAGGCCGGCGAACACCTCGGAGGCGATGAGGAACGCCCGGGTGCCGGGGTCGACGTTCTGCACCGTGACGTCGATGGCGGACGCCGTGGCGCCCTCGGCGAGCTCCGGTACGGGCGTGTCCGGAAGGCTCAGGCTTGCGGCGACGGGGCCGGAGCCGGACAGCTCGACGACGCGTATCGCGGCGCGCACGAGGCCGTAGGCCGCGAGGGCGATGAAGGCGGTCGCGATGATCCAGAGGGCGATCTGGTCGCTCCTCCGGATCGTCGCGACATCCGGTGACTGCCACTTGCTGGTTCCCACGGGTCTTCCTCTCGGTCAGGTGCTGAACATCCGGATGCCCTCCGCTTCGGCGGCCCCCTGCTTCCGGTTTCACGAAAAACGATAACAACGAATATCGATAAGTCAAGTGTGATCGGAACACAACGCCGTCAATCCGCGCGGCCCGGTCGCCGGATGTTGCGCGATCGCGGGCCCGCGGCCGCCCGGCGGATCCGGATCGACTGCGCTGTGTTCGTCGTGCGACCGCGCCGGCCCGTCATCCGGGATATGCCCACGGCGAACACGGCGCCGCGGCCCGCCATGCCTGGTTACCGTTGAAGCACGGCGCGAGGTGTATGTGGCACCTGGCGCGCAAGGCCTGGCGCCGAAGGAGTGACATGTTCGAGAGATTCACCGACCGTGCCCGTCGTGTGGTTGTGCTCGCCCAAGAAGAGGCGAAGATGCTCAACCACAACTACATCGGGACCGAGCACATCCTGCTCGGCCTCATCCATGAGGGCGAGGGCGTCGCCGCGAAGGCGCTCGAATCGCTCGGCGTCTCGCTCGACGCCGTGCGCGAGCGCGTGCAGGACATCATCGGCCAGGGCCAGCAGCAGCCGACGGGGCACATCCCGTTCACGCCGCGCGCGAAGAAGGTCCTCGAGCTCTCGCTGCGCGAGGCGCTGCAGCTCGGCCACAACTACATCGGCACGGAGCACATCCTGCTCGGCCTGATCCGCGAGGGTGAGGGCGTCGCCGCCCAGGTGCTCGTGCAGCTCGGCGCCGACCTGAACAAGGTGCGCCAGCAGGTCATCCAGCTGCTGTCGGGCTACCAGGGCAAGGAGCCCGTCACGTCCGGCGCCCCGCAGGAGCAGGGCCAGCAGGGGCAGGGCGGCTCGCAGGTGCTCGACCAGTTCGGCCGCAACCTGACGCAGGCCGCACATGACAACAAGCTCGACCCGGTGATCGGGCGCGAGAAGGAGATCGAGCGCGTCATGCAGATCCTGTCGCGCCGCTCCAAGAACAACCCCGTGCTGATCGGCGAGCCGGGCGTCGGCAAGACCGCCGTCGTCGAGGGCCTCGCGCAGGCCATCGTCAAGGGCGACGTGCCCGAGACGCTGAAGGACAAGCAGGTCTACTCGCTCGACCTCGGCTCGCTCATCGCGGGTTCCCGCTACCGCGGCGACTTCGAGGAGCGTCTGAAGAAGGTCACCAAGGAGATCCGCACGCGGGGCGACATCATCGTCTTCATCGACGAGATCCACACCCTCGTCGGTGCGGGGGCCGCGGAGGGCGCGATCGACGCCGCCAACATCCTGAAGCCGCTGCTCGCCCGCGGCGAGCTGCAGACGATCGGCGCGACGACGCTCGACGAGTACCGCAAGCACTTCGAGAAGGACGCGGCCCTCGAGCGCCGCTTCCAGCAGATCCAGGTCGCAGAGCCGGCGCTGCCGCACGCGATCAACATCCTCAAGGGCCTGCGCGACCACTACGAGGCGTTCCACAAGGTGCAGATCACGGACGGCGCGATCGTCGCCGCCGCGAACCTCTCGGACCGCTACGTCCAGGACCGCTTCCTGCCGGACAAGGCGATCGACCTCCTCGACGAGGCCGGTGCTCGCCTGCGCCTGTCGATCCTGTCGTCGCCGCCCGAGCTGCGCGAGTTCGACGAGAAGATCGCCGATGTGCGCGAGCGCAAGGAGGCGGCGAGCGAGGAGCAGGACTTCGAGAAGGCGGCGTCCCTGCGTGACGAGGAGAAGAAGCTCCTCGGCGAGCGCCTGCGCCTCGAGAAGCAGTGGCGCGCCGGTGACATCTCGTCGACCGCCGTGGTAGACGAGGGGCTGATCGCCGAGGTGCTGGCGCAGGCCACGGGCATCCCGGTCTTCAAGCTGACGGAGGAGGAGACCAGCCGCCTCGTCTTCATGGAGAAGGCGCTGCACGAGCGCGTCATCGGTCAGGAGGAGGCGATCAGCGCCCTCTCGAAGACCATCCGCCGCCAGCGTGCGGGCCTCAAGGACCCGAAGCGCCCGTCCGGATCGTTCATCTTCGCCGGCCCGACCGGCGTCGGCAAGACGGAGCTCGCCAAGGCGCTCGCCGAGTTCCTCTTCGACGATGAGAACGCGCTCATCTCGCTCGACATGTCGGAGTTCGGCGAGAAGCACACGGTGTCGCGCCTGTTCGGCGCCCCTCCCGGGTTCGTCGGCTTCGAGGAGGGCGGCCAGCTCACCGAGAAGGTGCGCCGCAAGCCGTTCTCGGTCGTGCTCTTCGACGAGATCGAGAAGGCGCACCCCGACATCTTCAACTCGCTGCTGCAGATCCTCGAGGAGGGTCGCCTGACCGACGGCCAGGGCCGCATCATCGACTTCAAGAACACCGTCATCATCATGACGACCAACCTCGGCTCGTCGGCGATCGCCGGCGGCCCGGTCGGGTTCCAGATCGAAGGCAACGCCCAGACGTCGTACGAGCGGATGAAGGGCAAGGTCGACGAGGAGCTCAAGCGGCACTTCAAGCCGGAATTCCTGAACCGCGTCGACGACGTGATTGTGTTCCCGCAGCTGTCGAAGCCGGAGCTCATCCAGATCGTCGACCTGTTCGTGAAGCGCCTGAACGACCGCCTGCTCGACCGCGACATGACGGTCGAGCTGTCGGAGGCCGCCAAGGAGCGCCTCATCGAGATCGGCTTCGACCCGGCGCTGGGTGCCCGGCCGCTGCGCCGCGCGATGCAGCACGAGATCGAGGACCAGCTCTCCGAGCGCATCCTCTCGGGCACGCTCGACGCCGGCCACCACGTCAAGGTCGATGCCGTCGACGGCGCGTTCACGTTCGACAGCGCGCCGCGCGAGGGCCACGTCGCAGTCGGAGTGCACGCCAACGGCGGCATCTCGGCATCGCCCGAGATCGCCGCGCTCGGCGAGTAAGCCGCACCGGCGCGAGCGCCCCGCCTCCTTCTGGGAGGCGGGGCGCTCGGCGTTTCGGACGGGCCCGCGGCCGCGCGCGCTCGGATCCAGCGCGGCGGCAGGAAGAGCCCGCTCATGTGCCGCCGACTGCGGGTTGAGCGCCGCCGGCGAACCCACAGCTGGCGGCACCTGAGCGGTGCCGATGCCGGCGGCGACACGGCCCTCGAGGGAATCCGGAACCGAACTGAGACGATCGGCCGCTTCCCGACACCTGCAGGGTGAGAGACGATGACCTTGAGGTGGCTCATGACCGACAACACGAGCGATGCCGCGCTGATCGATGCGGCCGCCGCGGGCAGCGAGATCGCGTTCCGCGAGCTGTTCCGCGCCTACGCGACGCCCGTGTTCCGGGTCGCGCACGCCCTGCTCGACGACCGCGGCGACGCCGAGGACGCGGTGCAGGAGACGTTCGTGGTCGCGTGGCGCAAGCTCGACGGGTTCGCCCTCGCGGGCGAATCGGCGCTGCCGTGGCTCGCGACGATCTGCCGCAACGTCGCCGCGAACCGCATCAGGGTTCGTCGGCGCGAGCGCGAACGCACGGGCGGCGAGGTCGATGAGCGACAGCCGGACACGGTCGACGTCGAGCAGCAGGTGGTCGATCGCGCCCTCGCCGAGAGGATCGGGCGCGAGGTGGACCGGATGTCGCCCGACGACCGGCGCATCTTCGGGCTGTGCGTCGCCGAGGGGTATGCGTACGCGGCGGCGGCCGAGGAGCTCGGCCTCACGCACGGCGCCGTCAGGAATCGTCTCTCCCGGATCAGAACGCGGCTGCGTTCCGTCGTGAAGGAGGAGGCGTGATGAGCGCGCATGAGAACGGTGCGGGTGAGCAGGAGCTGCCCGAGCTCCCGGATGAGGCCGTCGAACGCATCGAACGCGGGGTGTTCGCGCAGATCGCGCGCGAGCGCGGCGAGAAGCAGCGGCAGGCGAGGGCGCGGCGCCGGCGCTGGACCAGGGCCGGCTACGGCCTCGCGGCGGCAGGCATCGTCGCGGTGGTTGCCGTGCCGTTCGCGGTCTCGAGCCTCGGCGGTGGGGCGGACGATGCGGCGGCGCCCGAGTCGGCGCCGTACGACCAGGCCGCGACCGAGGAGGTCGACGGCGACGCCGGCGGATCCGGGGCCGACGACGGCGCGATGGTCGAGGACGCGCAGGCGAGCGACGAGGCAGGGGCAGAGTCGGATTCGTCGGCCGCGGTGGGGGAGGACGCAGGCGACCGCATGGTCATCCGGAACGCCTACGCGAACCTGCTCGTCGACGACGTGCGCGCGGCGGGCAAGGGGCTCACGGAGCTGGCGGAGGAGCACGACGGCTACGTGCAGGAGCTCGGCGAGTCGAGTCAGGAAGGGGTGGACGGGGCCGACCCGACCGAGGTGGTCTCCGGTTGGGCGACGCTGCGGATCCCAGCCGACGACCTCGACGGCGTGCGCGCCGAACTCGCCGAGCTCGGCGACGTGACGAGCATGCAGGTCAGCGAGTCGGATGTGACGAGCCAGGCGATCGACCTGGAGGCGCGCATCGATACGGCGCGGGCATCCGTGGACCGACTCACGGAGCTGATGGCGAAGGCCGGGTCGGTCGGCGACCTGCTCGAGGCGGAGACCGCGCTCAGCGAGCGCCAGGCGCAGCTCGAGTCGTACGAACGAGAGCTGGAGCATCTCGACGACCAGGTCGCGATGTCGACGCTCAGCGTCGAACTGCGGCTCCGCGACGCGGCGGAGGGCGCCGACCCGGCTGGTTTCTTCGACGGCCTCGTCGCCGGATGGAACGGCCTGGTCGCGTTCTTCGACGGCGTGATCGTCGCGGTCGGCTGGCTCATCCCGTGGGCCGCCGTCGTGGCGGTGCTCGCCCTGTTCGTATGGGCGATCGTGCGGCTGCGCCGGCGCCGCCGCGCGGCGGACTGACGGGGTCGGCCGCGGGGTGCGGCGGCCCCGGGGTCCCGCCGCGGTGTCAGATTCCGTGCTGTGGGGGCGGGGGAGAGCGCGTTCGTTGCGACCGCGGCGGATGGGGGTCGTGGTCGCCGGGGGTGGAGGTCGTCGGGTTCTCGCCGCGGTGTCAGATTCCGTGCTGTCGGGGCGCGGGAGAGCGCGTTGGTTGCGACCGCGGCGATTGCTCGGGTCTCGGGGCGGAGGGGCGTCGGGCGGGCCCGTGTGCGTGCGTGCGGGTCAGCGCGGCGCCGAGTCCGCGACGGCTCGGGCGAACGACGTGGTCGGCGCCGCGAGGACCTCGTCGATGGGGCCCTGCTGCGTCATCCGGCCGTGCTCGATGATCGCGACGCGGCCGGCGAGCGAGAGCGCGTCGGCGGCGCTGTGCGAGACGACGATCGTCGTGGTGCCCCGGACCTGTTCCCGGACGACGTCGCGCAGCCGAGCCGCCGCCTCGACGTCGAGGGAGGAGAACGGTTCATCGAGGAGCAGCAGGCGCGGGCGCGCGGCCAGCGCCCTGGCGAGCGCGACCCGCTGCCGCTGGCCGCCGGAGAGCCGGTCGGGCCGGCGGTCGCCGAGCCCCGCGAGCCCGATGCGGTCGAGCCAGGCCCCGGCCTCGCGGCGGGCTTCGTCGCGGCGGGCGTGCGCACCGTTCGCGCGCACGGCGAACGCGATGTTCTCGGCGGCCGTCATGTGCGGGAACAGGAGCGCGTTCTGACCGAGCAGGCCGACCCCGCGCTGAGGCGGCGGCATGTGTGCGCCCGGCGCGGCGAGCGTGCGGCCGCCGAGTGCGATCTCGCCGTCATCGATCCGGATGAGGCCGGCGAGCGACTCGACGAGCGTCGTCTTGCCGGCGCCGCTCGGGCCCATGACGGCGAGCGTCTCACCCGCGGCCACGTCGATCTCGACATCGAGACCGGCGTGCGCGACGGCGACCCGTGCGCGGAGCGCGCTGCCGTGCGCGCCGCCGTGGGCCGGAGCCGCGGGTGCGTGCGCCGCGCTCATCGCACCGCCCCCGGGCGCCAGGCGCGCACCGCCAGCAGCACGACGACGGCGGTCGCGAGCAGCAGCAGCGACAGGGCGACGGCGGTGTCGCGGCCCGTGCCCGCGCCGTTGAACGCCGTGTAGATCGCGAGCGGCATCGTCTGGGTCGTGCCCGGCGCGTTGCCGGCGAACAGCGCCGTCGCGCCGAACTCGCCGATCGCGCGGGCGAAGCACAGGATGACGCCCGTCACGATCCCCGGCGCCGCGAGCGGCAGCGTGATGCGCCACAGCACGCGCCAGCGGCGCGCCCCGAGCGTCGACGCCGTGCGTTCGTACGCGCTGCCGGTCGACCGGATGGCGCCCTCGGCCGAGAGCACGAGGAACGGAAGGGCGACGAACGCCTGCGCGATGATGACGGCGGTGAACGAGAAGGGGAGCGTGACGCCCCAGGCGCCGTCGATCATCCGGCCGAGCGGGCTCGTGCGGCCGAACAGGAACAGCAGCGCGACGCCGCCGACCATCGGCGGCAGCACGAGCGGCACGGCGACGACGGCGCGCAGCAGGGCGGAGGCGCGCGGGCCCGAGCGCGCGATCAGCAGGGCGAGCGGCAGGCCGAGCACGACGCACAGAGCCGTCGCGGCGAGGCCGCTGAGCAGCGAGAGGCGGAGCGCGTCGAGCGCGGCGGGCGACGTGATGTCGGCCCACAGCGTCGGCCAGGACGCGCGCGCGACGAGCGAGAGGAGAGGCAGCACGAGCAGCAGCACCGCCAGCACCGCCGGCGCGATCAGGGCGAACGGGGGCGTGGCGCCTCGGTCGGGGCGGGCGGGGGCCGTCATGGAGCCCCGAACCCGAACTCGGCGAGCACGGCGGCGCCGTCGTCGCCCAGAACGAACTCGGCGAACGCCTCGCCTGCGTCGCTCGCACCGTCCACGGCCGCGATCGGGTAGCGGTTCACGACGTCGGCGGCGCCATCCGGAACGATGCTCTCCACGTCGTCGTCACCGATGACGTCGGTCGCGTAGACGAGCCCGGCATCGGCCTCGCCCGCCGCGACCTTCGCCAGCACGCTCGTGACGTTCTGCTCGAGGCTGGCGGCCTCGACCTCGACGCCCTGGCTCTCGAGCAGCGTCGCCGACGCGGCGCCGCACGGCACCTCGGGCGCGCACACCACGGTGGTCGCGCTCGCGAGGTCAGCGAGTTCGTCGATGCCTGCCGGGTTGCCTGCGGGCACGGCGATCACGAGGGTGTTCGTCGCGAAGAGGCTCGGTTCGGCGACGAGGCCCGCGTCGATGGCGTCCTGCATGCTGCGCTCGTCGGCCGTGGCGAGCACGTCGGCGGGCGCGCCCTCGGTGAGCTGAGTGACGAGCGTGCTCGACCCGTCCGCGACCAGCGAGATCGTCGTGCCGGGGTTGCGCTCCTCGAAATCGGCGGCGAGGTCGCCGAACGCCGCGCTCAGCGACGCCGCCGCATAGACGGTCGCCTCGCCCGCGATCTCGGAGCCGCCCGCGTCACCGGAACCGGCGGTCGTCTGCTGGGCAGAGCACCCGGCGAGGAGGAGCACGGCGGCACCGGTGACGAGTGCCCTGGCCCTCACGCGGGAGCCCCCGTGCCGCTCGGGAGCGCGGCCGCGGGTGCCGCCGCGCGGCGGCCGACGCGCGTGGAGAGGCTGGCCCCGGGCTGCTCGGGAGCGGTCGCGGGGCGCTCTGCCGAGCCCGGCGGCTCTCCGGCGGCGCTCGCCCGGGCCCTCACGCGAGAGCCCCCGCCGACGACTGGCCGCCCGTGCTCGCCGGCCGCGGCGTCTCGACGATGAGGTTGGTCGCCTTCACGACGGCGACCGCGAGCGATCCGGGCTCGAGCGCGAGCTCCCGCACGGCCTCGGCCGACATCAGCGAGACGAAGCGGTGCGGGCCCGCCTGCAGATCGACCTGGGCCATCACGCCGTCGACCTGCACCCGCGTGACGAGCCCCGTGAAGCGATTGCGCGCGCTCGAGCCGACTCCGGTCGGGTCGGCCGGCGCCCCTGCGAGGCGCTGCGCGTGTGCGGCCACGGCGTCGCCGGGAACGCGGGCGGGGCTCTCGCCCGTGACCGGCAGCGTGCCGGCGTCGATCCAGCGGCGCACGGTGTCGTCGCTCACCCCGAGCAGCCGCGCGGCCTCGGCGATCCTGTAGGAGGTCATGGCCACAGTCTAGGGAAGGATCTCCGCGTCTGCGGTGATGTCACGCGGATGCAGTACGCAGATGCGGGAATATGGTCGCCATGGCAGGCGCGCCGATGGAGAGGAACGAGCGTCGCCCCTGGGTCGGCAGCGGAGGGCGGCGCCTGCGACCGGCAACGTCGTCTCTGGATGGGAGGCGCAGTTGATGCCACTGGGGCGGCCGTGGAGGGGCGGCGCCTGCGACGGGCAACGTCGTCGCTGGAGGGGAAGCGCAGCTGCTGCCCCTGGGCCGGCCGCGGAGGGGCGGCGTTAGCGGCCCGTGGCGCTGAGGGCGCCGCCGGCGCCGCCGTCGCCCACCCGTTTCGGGCATCCGGTCAGGCGGGCGGCGTAGCCTGGGCCCGATGGCAGAGATCACCGTGCGCCCCGCAGTCGCCGCCGACATGGCGGCGGTCTATGAGCTGCTTCAGCCGTACGTCATGCGCCGCATCCTGCTCGGCAAGGACCTCGTCGTGCTCTACGAGTCGACGCAGGAGTTCGTCGTGGCGGTCGACGAGGGCGGCACCGTCATCGGATGCGGCGCGCTGCACGTGATGTGGGAAGACCTCGGCGAGGTCCGCACGCTGCTCGTCGCCGACGAGTGGCTGCGCCACGGCGTCGGCCGCCGCCTCGTCGAGGCCCTCGAGGAGGCCGCCCGCGAGCTCGGCCTGCGCCGCCTGTTCTGCCTCACCTTCGAGACGGGCTTCTTCGAGCGGCGCGGATTCACCGAGATCGGCGAGCAGGTCGTCTCGCCCGACGTGTACTCGCAGCTCGTCCGCAGCCGTGACGAGGGCATCGCGGAGTTCCTCGACCTCGCACACGTCAAGCCGAACACGCTCGGCAACACCCGGATGCTCAAGGAGCTCTGAGCGCGGAACCGGCTCACGAGGCCTGTTCCCGCCGCACCCCGATCACCGCCCCCGTCGCATTCTCCGCGCCGGGGACCGGATTCTTCGCGCGGAATCCGTCACCGCGTCGGAGGGGAGCGGTGGCGAGGGGCGACCGCGGGGGAACGCCGCGATGCATGCCTCGCGACGCCCGGATGCCCGGCGCGCCGGAGCAGTGGGCCCCCTCCCAGAGCGGGCGGCTTAGCCTGGGGGCGTGAACGCCCGCCGCCATTCGCCCGCCGTGTACCGCCGGCGTCGGCTCATGGTGCTCGTGCTGGCGCTTCTCGTGATCGGCGGCATCGCCTGGCTGCTCATCGCCCAGCCGTGGACGGCCTTCGGCGGCGGGGCCGACGATCCCGCACCCACCGGCGAGACCACGACCGAGACGCCGGAGCCGACGGCGAGCGGCGCTCCGGACGACGGCGAAGGGTCGGACTCCGCCGAAGGGGACTCCGAGGGCGAGCCGGGCGGAGACTCGGGCGACGCCGACGCGGACGAGGCGAAGGACGCCGACGCGGAGCCCGAGGCCTGTGAGGCGAATGCGGTCGAGGTCACGGCCGTCACGGACAAGGGGGAGTACGGCGCGGACGAGAAGCCCGAGCTGTCCATGACCCTGAAGAACACCGGCGACGTCGACTGCACGATGAACGTCGGCACGACCAAGCAGGTGTTCACGGTGCTCAGCGGCGGGGACGTCTGGTGGCGCTCGACGGACTGCCAGAAGGAGCCCAGCGACATGGTCGTCACGCTGAAGGCGGGCCAGGAGGTCTCGAGCGCCGAGCCGATCGTCTGGGATCGCACGCGCTCCGGCGTGGACTCGTGCGGCGAGGAGCAGCGCCCGGCGGCCGCGGCCGGCGGCGCGTCGTACCACCTGCGGGTCGCCGTGGGGAACATCGAGTCGGAGTCGAGCCGCCAGTTCATCCTGCGCTGACGCCGGGGCCGCGCATCCGGCGTTCACACGACCCGGATCGAACCGTGGTCCGCGTCGGGCTCCCGCTCCCGCGCGGGCGCGCTCGCGTAGGCTGGGGGTGATGGGCAAGAAGCGGAAGAAGGCCCCGACGCTGACCGAGCAGGACGCCCGCTCGGAAGCGCTCGCGCAGGCGCTCGAGAAGCAGGACATGGCCGCCGTCGCGCTCGCGCTGCGCAACGGGAACACGATCGTCCCCCTGATGAAGCCGGGCGCGCGGGACAACCCCCTCGACTCCGGGGAGGTGTGGACGTTCCGCGACCCCAAGACGGGCCAGGTCGCGCTGCTGCTGTTCAGCGACGCCCGCAACAAGCCCGAGAACCTGCCGCCGACGATCGGGGTCTATTCGCCCGATTGGCTGAAGGCCTTCCTCTCGAAGCACGTCGACGAGATCACCACGGTGTTCCTCGACATCGCGGGCCCGCACCCGATGCAGGCGCCCCCGGCGGACCTGCTCGCGGCGCTCGAGATCTGAGCGCCGACGCTCGACTGGCATACCCCTAGGGGGTATATAGTGACCATGGCGCCGGATGACCCGGCGCGCGAATACGACAAGAGGGAGTACGGCATGGCGATTGAGCGGATCGACCTGGGCCTCAAGGACGTCTCGGCCTCCGGCGACGGCTGCTGCGGGGGCGGCGGGAGCTGTGGCTGCGGCAGCGCGGACGCCGGCTCGGGCCACGGGCACGGCGCGAACCCGGCCGCGACGACCGTCACGGCCGTGCGCGTGGACGGCATGACCTGCGGGCACTGCGTGAGCTCCGTGACCGAAGAGGTCGGCAAGATCGCCGGCGTCTCGTCGGTCTCGGTCGACCTCGTCGCCGACGGCTTCTCGACAGTCACGGTGCGCAGCACGGGCCCCGTCAGCGCCGACGACCTCGCCACCGCGATCGACGAAGCCGGCTACGCTCTCGTCTCCTGACTCCCGTCCCGGGCGTTGACGCCGCGGGGAGGGCGCGTCAGCATCGAGGTATGGAAACCGTGCTGATCGCGATGGCGTGCGCCGCCGGCCTCATCGTGCCGCTCGGCCTGGTGGGCGCGCGGAGCCAGAGACGCAGAATGCGCCGGAGGCGCTGAGCGCCGGCGGCGCGCTCAGAACGGCGCGGGCTCCTCGCCGCGCTGGGGCCGGGGCGACTCCGCACGCGCCGCCCGCAGCGCGTCGCCGAGCGTCGCGGCGTCGGCGTCGATGATGCGGCGGTACCCGAGGCGGGAGGCCTCGGTGCGGCGCTGTGCCGACTGCGTCACGGGGCGCACCTGGCCCGCCAGGCTGAGCTCGCCGACGGCGGCGAGGTGCCCGCCGACCTTCCAGTCCTTGATCGCGCCCGCCACCGCGACCGCGATCGCGAGGTCGGCCGCCGGCTCGGTGAACCGGATGCCGCCGACCGTCGAGACGTACACGTCGAGCTTGCTCGTCTCGATCCCCGCGCGCTTCTCGAGCACGGCGAGCACCATCGCGACGCGCGACGCGTCGACGCCGTGCACGATGCGCCGAGGGTTCGGCGCCTGCGTCGGGATCGCGAGCGCCTGCACCTCGACGGGGAGTGCCCTGCGCCCCTCCATCGAGATGCCGACGCACGTGCCGCTCGCCGGCACGCCCGCCGACAGGAACATCGCGCTCGGGTCGGGCACCTCGGCGATGCCGTCGCCCGTCATCTCGAAGCAGCCGACCTCGTCGGTCGGCCCGAAGCGGTTCTTGAGCGCCCGCACGAAGCGGAGCGCCGTCTGCCGATCGCCCTCGAAGTGGCACACGACGTCGACGAGGTGCTCGAGCACGCGCGGGCCCGCGACCTGGCCGTCCTTCGTGACGTGCCCGACGATGATCATCGGGATGTCGCGCTCCTTCGCGACCCGGATGAGCGTGCTCGCCACCTCCCGCACCTGGCCGGGCATGCCTGCCGCGCCGTCGGACTCGGCGGACGCTACGGTCTGGACGGAGTCGACGATCACGAGCTCCGGCTGCACCGAATCGATGTGGCCGAGGATCGTCCCGAGGTCGGTCTCGCTGGCGAGGAACAGCTCGTCGTGCAGGGCACCGGTGCGCTCCGCGCGCAGGCGCACCTGCGCCGGCGACTCCTCGGCGCTCGCGTAGAGCACGCGCCGCCCGCTCGCCGCCGAGCGCGCCGCCACCTCGAGCAGCAGGGTCGACTTGCCGACGCCCGGCTCGCCCGAGAGGAGAACGGCCGCTCCCGGCACGATGCCGCCGCCGAGAACGCGGTCGAACTCGCCGATGCCGCTCTTCCGCCGCGGGGCCTCCTGCGACCGGATCTGGGTGATCGGCGCGGCGGCGGACGTCGGGATCATCGAGCGCACGCGCCGCTGCGGCGCTTGCTGGCCGGCCTCCGCGACGGTGCCCCAGCTCTGGCACTCGCCGCAGCGCCCGACCCACTTCGGCGTCGTCCACCCGCATTCGGAGCAGACGTACGCGACGGACGCCCTTTTCGTTGCCATGCGCACCAGCGTAGGCGGCACCACCGACATCCGGATTCGGCCGCCCCGGCGTCACATTCGGCGCGCCGGGGAATACGCGCACCCCTCGAATGCGCTTTCCCGCCTGTACGCGCGTCACACGGTTACGCCCGGTGAAGCCCCGTGCGCCCCGAGCCCCGATCGTGTGCTGTGCTGTATACCGCGCGGTCACCGCCGCGCCCGAACAAGGAGTAAGCCATGACCCGTCTCAGCCGCACAGCGCTCGCGATCACCTCGACGGCGGTCGCCGTCTCGATGCTCGCCGGTTGCGGCGGCGGAGGGGGCGAGGGCTCGGGCGCCGCGGGCGACAACACGCTCACCTACCTCGAGCCGCAGACCTGGAACACGCTGTACCCGCCGTCGGGCGGCTTCTACCCGAACGGCGGCGTGATCAACAACATCACCGATCGCCTCGTCTACCAGAACCCCTCCACGCTCGAGTTCGAGCCGTGGATCGCGACGGACTGGGAGCAGAACGACGACGCCACCGAGTACACGTTCACGCTGCGGGAAGGCGTGACGTACTCCGACGGCTCGCCGCTCGACGCCGAGAACGTCGTGAAGAACTTCGACCTGTTCGGCCTCGGCGACACCGACAGGGCGCTGCCGGTGTCGGAGGCGATCAACAACTACGACCACGGCGAGGTCGTCGATGAGAACACCGTGAAGTTCTTCTTCTCGGCGCCGGCGCCCGGGTTCCTGCAGGCGACGTCGACCATCAACTCCGGCCTGCTCTCGAACGACACCCTCGACCGCGACAGCCAGGGCTTCGGGCCGGGCAGCGCGACCGAGATCGTCGGCAGCGGGCCGTTCGTCGTCGCCGACGAGCAGGTCGGAACCGAGCTGACGCTGGAGGCGCGCGACGACTACGACTGGGCCCCGCCCTCGCTCGAGCACCAGGGCGCGGCCGCCATCGACGGCGTGCAGTTCATCGTCACGGCCGAGGACAGCGTCCGCGTCGGCTCGGTCACGTCGGGCCAGGCCGACATCGCTCGCCAGATCGCGGCACCGGACGAGCCCCAGTTCGAGGCGGAGGGCGTGGAGCTGCTCGCCGCGCCCACCAACGGCGTCACCAACAGCCTCAGCCTCCGGATCGGTCACACGCCGTTCGACGACATCCGGGTGCGTCAGGCACTGATCGCCGGCATCGACCGCGAGGAGATCGTCGACCAGCTCTTCACCGACAGCTACCCGCTCGCGACGGGCATCCTCGCGTCGACGGCCCTCGGCTACACCGACACGAGCGAGTACTACGAGTACGACCCGGACGAGGCGGCTCGGCTCCTCGACGAGGCCGGCTGGGAGCTCGGCAGCGACGGCATCCGGGTCAAGGACGGGGAGAAGCTGCACGTCACCTTCAACGAGGCGCTGCCGCAGCCGCGCTCGAAGGAGGTCGTGACCCTGATCCAGGAGCAGCTCGGCGAGCTCGGCTTCGAGATCGAACTGTTCGCCGGCGACCAGGCGGCCCAGGACGAGGCGCGGCTCGACGCCGACACGATCCAGGTGTACCACTCGATGGTCGGCCGCAGCGACTACGACGTCCTGAAGAGCCAGCTCTCCGGCGAGAACCGCAACGCGCTCCTGAACCTCGACGTCGCCAGCGGCGAGTACGTCGACGAGGAGCTCGAGTCGCTCCTGGATCGGATCGCGTCTGTCCCCACGCCCGAGGCGCGCCAGGAGGCGTCCGCGGCGGCTCAGCAGCACATCGCCGAGAACGCGTACGCGCTGCCGCTGTTCGAGGAGCCGCAGGTGTTCGGGCTGCGCAGCGGCGTGCAGGGCTTCGCGACCGAGTCGATCGGCCGGCCGTCGTTCTACCAGGTCACGCTCGGCGAGTGAGCCGGTCGGGCGTCGGGGCCCGGGGCGCGGCGCACGCCGCGGGCCCGGGCATCGGCGTCCCCGCGGGGCCCGCTCCGCGTCGGACGGAACAGGGAGAGCTATGACGACATACGTGCTGAGAAGGGTGGGGCAGGCGCTCCTGGTGCTGCTCCTCGCCTACACGGCGGCGTACCTGCTGCTGGCCGCGCTGCCGGGCGACGCCGTGATGGCGCGGTACGGCAACCCGGATCTGGGCCTCACGCCCGCGCAGATCGACGAGATCCGCGCGTCGTACGGGGCCGACCGGCCCCTCATCGTGCGCTACTTCGACTCGCTCGGGGCGTTCCTCACGGGCGACCTGGGCTTCTCGGTGCAGTCGGGCGCCGCCGTCGGCGACCTGATCGCCGAGGCGCTGCCGTCGTCGCTCGCGCTCGCGATCCCCGGGCTGATCCTCGCCGTCTTCCTCGCCGTCACGATCGCGTTCACCGCGACCTACGGCAAGGGGCGCTGGCTGCGGCGGGTGTTCGAGAACATCCCGCCCGTGATGGTGTCGCTGCCCGTGTTCTGGGTCGGCATCATCCTGGTGCAGATCTTCTCGTTCCAGCTCGGCCTCGTGCCCGTGATCGGCGGAACGCCGATCCAGCAGCTGATCCTGCCCGTCATCACCCTCTCGGTGCCGATCGCGGCGCCGCTGGCCCAGGTCCTGATCCGGAGCATCGAGGAGGTGCGAGAGATGCCGTTCGTCGCCGTCGTGCGCTCCCGCGGCGCCAGCACCTCGTGGCTGCTGTGGCGAAACGTCGCCCGCAACGCGCTGCTGCCGACGCTGACGATGGCGGGCCTGCTGTTCGGCGAGCTCGTGGGTGGCGCCGTCGTGACCGAGAGCGTGTTCGCGCGCTTCGGAATCGGCCAGCTGACGGCGCAGGCCGTCGCGAACCGCGACACCCCCGTGCTGCTCGCGGTGGTCGTGATCGCGACCGTCGCGTTCGTGACGATCAACCTCATCGTCGACCTGCTCTATCCCGTGCTCGATGCGCGGCTGCGCCGCGCATCCGGGCGCACGCGCCCCGCCGCTGAGGGGGTGTCCGCGTGACCGTCGTCGCCGCCCCGCGCCGCACCCGCGCGTTCCTGCGCGCCCTGGTCCGGCCGGGCACGCTCATCCCCGTCGTCATCCTCCTGCTCGCGCTCGCATGGGCCGTCGCGCCGGGCGTGTTCACCTCCCTCAGCCCCACCGAATCGACGGGGCAGGCGCTCACGGGCCCGAGCGCCGGGCACTGGTTCGGCGTCGACGCGACCGGTCGCGACGTGTACTCACGCGTCGTCCACGGTGCGTCGCACTCGATCACGGCCGCGCTCGTCGCGGTCCTGGTCGGCCTCGTCGCCGGCACCGCGATCGGCGTGACGGCCGGCGCTACGGGCGGCGCGGTCGAGGAGGCGCTCATGCGCGTCGTCGACGTGCTGCTCGCGATCCCCGCGCTGCTGCTCTCGCTCAGCGTCGTGATCCTGCTCGGCTTCGGCACGACCAACGCCGCGATCGCGGTGGGAGTCACGTCGATCGCGACCTTCGCGAGGCTCGCGCGCTCGCAGGTCGTCAGCGTGCGGGTGAGCGAGTACGTCGAGGCGGCGTACGGCTCCGGCGGCACGTTCTTCGGCGTGCTGTGGCGCCACATCCTGCCGAACTCGCTCACGCCCGTGATCGCGCTCGCCGCACTCCAGCTGGGCTCGGCGATCCTGCAGATCTCGACGCTCGGCTTCCTCGGCTACGGGGCACCGCCGCCGACGCCCGAGTGGGGCCTGCTGATCGCGGAGGGGCGCGACTACGTCGCGACCGCGTGGTGGCTGACCGTGCTGCCCGGCCTCGTCGTCGTGGCCGTCGTGCTCGCGACGAACCGACTCAGCCAGGTGATCCGAGGGGAGAAGGGCCTGTGAGCGAATCGCTCCTCAGCATCCGGGATCTGGCGGTGGCGTACCGCACCGACCGCGGCGACGTCGACGCCGTGCGCGGGGTCTCGTTCGACGTCGCGCCCGGCGAGGTCACGGCGCTCGTCGGCGAGTCGGGGTCGGGCAAGTCGACGGTCGCGCAGTCGGTCATCGGCCTGCTCGCGGGCAACGGCCGCGTCACGGCGGGCAGCATCACCCTCGACGAGCGGCGGGGCGGTGCGACGGAGCTCGTCGGGCTCGGCGAGAAGCGCTGGCGCGAGCTGCGCGGGCGCTGCATCGCGCTGATCCCGCAGGATCCGGGCAACTCCCTCAACCCCGTCAAGACGATCGGCGCGAGCGTCGCGGAGGGCCTGCGGATCCATGGCTGGCGCGACCGCGACGAGCTGCGCGCGAAGGTCGTCGACCTGCTCGATCGCGTCGGAATCGACAGCCCGGATGTCCGGGCGAAGCAGTACCCGCACGAGCTGTCGGGCGGCATGCGACAGCGCGTGCTGATCGCCGCGGCCATCGCGCTCGAGCCCGAGCTGATCGTCGCGGACGAGCCCACCAGCGCTCTCGACGTGACGGTGCAGCGCACCGTGCTCGACCTGCTCGACGACCTGCGCCGCGAGAGCGGAACCGGCCTGCTGTTCATCACCCACGACCTCGCCGTCGCGGCCGACCGTGCGCGCGACGTCGTCGTGATGCAGGGCGGGCGAGTGCAGGAGGCGGGGCCGGCGGCCGAGGTGCTCGCGCATCCGAGCGCCGAGTACACGCGCACGCTGCTCGCGGACGCACCGTCGCTCGCGCGCGTCGTCGAACGGCCGAAGGCGACGGCCGCCCCGGATGCGGAGGGGCCCGGTGCCGAGGCGGGCGCCGCCGCCCGCGCGCAGCGCGCCGGCTCGCCCCTCGTCGAGGTCTCGGGCCTCCGCCAGGAGTTCGCCCACGGCGCCGGCCGCGGCCCGCTCGTGGCCGTCGACGACGTGTCGTTCACGGTGGCGCGCGGCACGACGCACGCGCTCGTGGGGGAGTCGGGATCCGGCAAGACCACGACGGGCCGTTCGATCGCGGGTTTCAACCGCCCGACGGCGGGGAGCATCCGGATCGCCGGCACGGAGGTCACGGGGCTGAAGGGGCGCGAGGCGCGGGCGCTGCGGCGGAACGTGCAGCTGGTCTACCAGAACCCGTACGGGTCGCTCGACCCCCGGCAGACGATCGGCTCGGTGCTCGCCGAGCCGCTGCGCAACTTCCGGATCGGCGACGCGTCGGAGCGCGCCGACCGGGTCGCGCGCAGCCTCGAGCTCGTCGCTCTCTCGCCCGACCACGCCGCGCGCCGGCCGCGCGAGCTCTCGGGCGGGCAGCGCCAGCGCGTCGCGATCGCGCGCGCCCTCATCGTCGAGCCGGAGCTGGTCGTGCTCGACGAGGCCGTCTCGGCGCTCGACGTGACGGTGCAGGCGCAGATCCTGCGGCTGCTCGCGCGGCTGCAGGGCGAGCTCGGCCTGACGTACGTCTTCATCTCGCACGACCTCGCCGTCGTGCGGCAGATCGCGGACAGCGTCTCGGTGCTGCAGAGGGGCGCACAGGTCGAGCACGGCGCGACGGCCGCCGTCTTCGATCATCCGGAGCACGACTACACGCGACGGCTCATCGACGCGATCCCTGGCGCCGCCCTGCGCGGCGCGGATACGATCGCCCCGACCACACGAGAAGGAGACGAATGAGCGACCAGGGCGCCGACATCATCGGCCTGCTCGCCGGCATCGCGCCGGGGAGCTCCATCGACCGGCTGCGCGATCAGCGGCCGCAGGCGCGCGAGAACGCGCAGCTCAGCTTCGAGGCGCTGTTCGAGCCGCGGGAACCGGGCACGTTCGCGCTCGCGGAGCGCTACGCCGTCGGCGCGTTCGTCGCGCAGCTGCACGGCTTCGCGACGGCGACGGCCTTCTACCTCGACCTGCTGGGCGACGAGGACGAAGCGCTCGTCGACCCCGTGCGGGCCGCGGCTCGTTCGGCGCAGGGCTCGGGGCCGGCGGGCGCGTACCGCGAACCGGCGGTTGCCGCCGAGAGCACGCCTGGCCCCGTCTGGCGCGCACCGGAGGGGCTCGAGCCCCGGCTCGGCGCGGCGCTCGCACACGCGCACATGCTCGTGTTCCGCCCCCGCGAGGCGAGCCCCGACGACCTGCGCGCGCTCGCCGCGGTCGGGTGGAGCGCCGACGACATCGTCAGCCTCTCCCAGCTGGTGTCGTTCCTCGCCTTCCAGCTGCGCGCCGCCTGGGGGCTGCGCGTGCTCTCGCAGAACCCCGCGCAGGAAGGAGCGGCCGCATGAGCGCCGTCATCACCGACTTCCCCGAGCTGCACCGCCCGGAGGGCTTCACGCGGGAGGGCCTCGGCTGGGCGCCGTGGCTCGAGCCAGTCGCCGAGGCCGACCTGACGGCCGAGCAGATCGACGCGCTCATCAAACCCGAGCGCGCGAAGATGCCGTACTTCCGGCTGCTGGCGCGCGACCCCGAGGCGCTGCGCCGCCGCACGCTGACCGACCTGGACATCTTCTTCAACGTCACGGGCGGCGTCGGTCGTGCCGAGCGCGAGCTCGCGGCGACGGCGGCATCGCGCCGGAACGGCTGCGTCTACTGCGCCTCGGTGCACTCCGCCGCGGCCGCCCGCGAGTCGGGCCGCGTCGAAGACGTGCAGCGCCTGCTGGACGAGGGCGTCGGCGCCGACCTCGGTGACGAGGCGTGGAACGCCGTCGTGGCGGCCTCCGTCGCGCTGACGGACACGCCCCTCGGCTTCGACGAGGGCGACATCGCGCGGCTCCGGGCGGCCGGCTACGACGACGCCGAGATCATCGACGTGATCAACGGCGCGTCGTTCTTCAACTGGGCGAACCGCCTGATGCTCTCGCTCGGCGAGCCCGAGGTGCCCGCGCGGCTCCGGTAGATCCCGCGCACACGCATGCCGCCGCACCCCGCTCCCGCGCGGGGTGCGGCCCCCGCCAGGACGTCGCGGTGTCAGTATCCGCGCCTTGGATCGCTCGCAGAGCGCGTCGACTGCGACTCGGGCATCGTGCTGTCGTGCTGGGCCCTCCGGCTGCTCGTCCGAGACGGTCGAGCGACAGGCCGGTGTTGGTCTACAACGTTGTAAAGTGTCGAGCATGCCTTCCCTCGCGCTGCCCGAACCGTCGACCGTCGAGCTGCTCGCCTACAGCCGCATCCCGACGACCTCCGACGAGGCCAACAACGCCGACGTCGCGCTGAGCCTGCACCTCGCGCTCGCCGCGGGCGGCGGCTGGGAGCCGCTGAACGGCGGCTACGGCATCTTCTTCGCGAAGGTCGCGGGCGCCGTCCCGGATGACGGCCCGGACGAGGCGCTCATCCGGAGCCTGCGCGACCCCTACCTGTTCGCGCTCGCCGACGGCGGCTACGGCATCGTCGCGACGCGCGTCGCCCGCGGCGGGGCCTCCGACGGCACGCAGGCGTCTCAGGTGCTGTTCGCGCGCTCGGCCGACCTGCTGGCGTACGAGGAAGTCGGCATGGTCGACCTGGGCGTGACAGACGGCGTGAACCGCCCGGTCGCCGCGTGGGACGCCGCGACCCGGTGCTACCTGGTGGGGTGGACGAACGACGCGGGGGAGCCGCAGCGTACGACCTTCGCCGACCTGGCCGATGCGAGCACGCGCGGCGAGGTCGGCCAGGGCGAGGTTGCCGGCGCCGGGCGCGCCACCGGAGCCGGTGTGCCCGACTTCGCCAGCGGCAACGTGGTCCGCGTGCCCGGGGCCGTCGCCGATGCGCTGCGCGTGCGCTTCGGCGCGATCGCGAACACGTCGGTCGCGCCCCTCGACACGGTCGCGGTGGAGCGCGGCGCCGCGCTGACCGTCGCCGACCTGCCCGCGCGCGCGACCCTCGGCTACACCGACGGCTCGACGGCGACCCGCGCGATCGCGTGGAACGCCGCCGACGTCGCCGCGATCGACACATCGGTGCCGGGGCAGCACACGGTCACGGGCACCGTGAAGCAGCCGGCGTACCCGACGCCGTTCGCCGACGAGCGCGCCGACCCGTCGGTGTTCCGCTACGAGTCGGGCGACTGCACGCGGTTCCTGATGATCGCGACGGAAGACCTGAACATGAACCCGGTCGATCCCGCGTGCGGGCCGCACATGCCCATCCGGATCGCCGACCGCATCGACGACCTGTCGGACGCAGCGATCGCGGCCGGCCGCAGCGTCGAGATCGACCTGCTCACTGCGGGGGACCTCGACGCGGCGGGGAACGCGATGACGGGGTGCTTCTGGGCGCCCGAATTCCACGTCATCGATGGCCGGCTCTCAATCCTGTTCATGCCCTGCTATGACGGTGCCGACGGCAGCCCGGACATGTGGACGGGCCGCGCCAGCATCATCCAGCTGAAGCAGGATGCGTCGGGTGCCGACCTCGACCCGGCTGCGCCGGAGAACTGGACGCGTGCGGAGCCGGTCCTGCGCGCCGACGGGGGCATCCTGAACCCGATCGAGAGGATCTCCCTCGACATGACCTTCTTCCAGGACTCGGGGCGCTCCTACTACGCGTGGCAGATGCTCGGCGCGATCTACCTCGCCGAGGTCGACCCCGCGGAGCCGACCCGGCTTCTCACGGACCCCGTGCGGATCATCGCACCCGAGTACGCCTGGGACAACACGATCGCCGAGGGGCCGAACGTGCTCGAGCGAGACGGGAAGCTCCTCATGCTCTACTCGGGCTCGACCGTCGGTGACACGTACACGACGGGGCTCGCGACCGCGCCCGCCGGCATCGGGGCCGACCTCTCCGACCCGGAGACCTGGGCCAAGCTGAACTACCCGCTCCAGAAATCGGGGAAGTTCAACGGCGAGTGGCAGCTGGGTACCGGGCACGGCATGTGGTCGCACGACGAAGACGGCAACCTGCTCTGCGTCTTCCATGCCCGCACCGACCACCTCGGCCTCACGGGGCGCGACATGTTCGTGCGCCGCGTGCACTTCGCCGCCGACGGCATGCCGGTTCTCGACCAGGAGGCCGACGACGAGGTCGCGCCCGGGAACCGGGTCGTGCGCGTGAGGGTCAGGGTCGCGTAGGCCGCCTGCGGCGCCGCACGGAGCCCCGAGCGGCGCGCGCCCCGATCGCTCAGCGAGCGCTTGCGAAGCGGCCGCCGATCACGCCTCGGCCTGCTCCTTCGCGGGGTTCCGGATGCCCGCGAGCGAGACGAGGCCGCCCGCGGCCATCAGCGCGGCGACGACGAGCGCGCAGCGGTAGAAGCCGTCGAGGTCGAGCGTGCCGCCGACGATCGTGCCGATCGCCGCGACCGCGACGAGCCCCGCAACGCGCGAGATCGCGTTGTTCACGGCGCTCGCGATGCCGCTGCGCTCGGGCTCGATTGAGCCGAGGATCGCGGCGGTCAGCGGCGCGACCATGATCGACAGCCCGAGGCCGAATACGATCATGCCCGGCAGGACCTGCCACCAGTAGGAGAAGTCCTCGCGCACGGCGAGGAACATCACGGAACCCGCCGCCATGATGAGCGGGCCGGCAGCCATGAACGCGCGGGGCCCGTGCTTGCCCGCCAGCGCGCCCATCCGGGAGCTGAGCAGGATCATCAAGATCGTGAGCGGCAGGCTCGCGAGGCCGGCGAGCGTCGCCGACAGGCCGGCGCCCTCCTGCAGGTACACCGCGATCACGAAGCCGTTCAGCGCGAGGCCCGCGTAGACGAACGTCGTGGTGATGTTCCCGACCCAGAAGTTCCGCACGCGGAACAGGTCCAGCGGCAGGATCGGCGAGGCGACGCCCCGCTGCCGGATGAGGAACACGGCGAACAGCACGGCACCGCCGACCAGCGAGATCGGGATCGCCGGGTGAGCCCAGCCGAGGCGGGGCTGCTCGATGAGCCCGAACACGAACGCGCCGAGCCCGAGCGTGCACAGCGTCGCGCTGAGCACGTCGATGTGCGCGTCCGGGCGGCGCGGCGGGTCGGAGTAGCCGCGCATCAGCCACATCGCGACCGCGATCGGCAGCACGTTGATGAGGAAGGCGAGCCGCCAGCTCGCGAGGTCGATCAGGAGGCCGCCGATGAGCGGGCCAGCGACCATGGCGCCGGTCGTGAGCGACGTCCAGGTGCCGATCGCCTTCGCCTGCGCGGCGCCGGAGAAGGTCGACGTGATCATCGCGAGCGAGCTCGGCACGAGGAACGCGCCCGCAGCGCCCTGCAGCGCGCGGGCGACGACGAGGATGACCGGATCGGGCGCGACGGCGATCACGACGGACGCGACACCGAAACCGATCAGCCCGATCCGCATGACGAGGCCGCGCCCGTAGGCGTCGCTGATCGAGCCGGCGACGAGCATCAGCGCGCCGAGCGTGATGAGGTAGCCGTCGACGACCCACTGCTGCGTCGCGAGGCCGCCGCCGAGCTCCCGATCGATCGCGGGCAGCGCGACGTTGACGACCGTGCCGTCGAGGAACGACACGAACGATGCGAGGATCGCGATCCAGAGGATGCGGGTGGAGGAGGCCACGCGGCAAGCGTACGCCGGGGTGGGGACAGCCGGTCGGGAAGCGCTGCGCCGACCCCGCCCGAGCGCCCGGCGACGCGTCGGCGGTTTCCTGGACGCCCCCTGTGGCGGCGGGCGGCGGGCGGCCGCGCGCGCACGGCTCCCGGTCGGTGCGGCGCTCGTGAATCCCCAGGCCAACTGGGAGAAAGGCGCGGGTGCGGCGGCGCGACGCGCCCGGGCGCCGCCGTCGGCCGGCCTCGATTCGCGCTCCGGGTGGCCGATGCGTAAACTTGATCCCGGTGACGTGTCCGAGCGGCCGAAGGTGCAACACTCGAAATGTTGTGTACGGTAACCCCGTACCGTGGGTTCAAATCCCACCGTCACCGCCAGCAGAAAACCCCCGGGTGACCGGGGGTTTTCTTGTTCCTGCGCGGCCCTTCGCGTCAGCCGGTGACGTTCCTCGCGAACGCGATCGCGGGCTCCATCACGGCGTCGAGCGACGCGAGCCCCTGCCACATGTGGCCCGCGCCTGGCACGACCTGCAGCTCGGCGTGCGCGCCTTCGCGGCGCAGCGCCGCCACCAACAGCTCGCTCTGGCTCAGGTCGACGGCCTCGTCCGCGTCTCCGTGCGCGACGTGGAACGGCGGAGCATCCGGGTGCACGAGGCGCGCGGGGCTCGCGAGCGCCGCGGCATCCGGCATGTCGTCGATCACGCCGCCGATGAGCTGCTCCTCGCGGGTCGGCCGCTCGTCGCCGGGCCCCGGCTTGCGGAACGCGATCAGGTCGGTCGGCGGGTACCAGGCGACGACGCCCCGCACACCGAGCTGGCGGTCAATCCCCGCGAGCGAGGCGAGGTGGCCGCCGGCCGATTCGCCCCACACGACCATCCGCGAGGCGTCGATGCCGTGCTCGCCGCCGGATGCCCGCAGCCAGTCGAGCGCGGCGCGCACGTCGTCGAGCTGGGCCGGGAAGAGGGCCTCACCCGTGAGTCGGTAGTCGACCGATGCGACGGCGAAGCCCGCGCTCGTGAGGCGCCCGAACGTCTCGGCGTCGGAGAACTTCGGCACGAACATCCGGCGGCTGCCGACGCGCCAGCCTCCACCGTGGAGGAAGACGATCACCGGTGCGAGCGCCTCCGCCTCCGCCCCTCCCGCGCGAGCGTCGGGCAGGTGCAGGTCGAGCGACAGGGGGCGGTAGCCGGGCGGCGACGAGAAGACGACGTCGCGGACGACCTCGGTCATCAGTCCCAGAGCTCGAATCCGTCGATGAAGTTGACGTCGTGCTCCGCGCCCTTCGCCGCCATCAGGGCGAACTCGGGCACGTGGATGTTCTCGGGCGTCGGGGAGCCGGCGACGTCGGTCGGCTTGCCGACGGCGCGGAAGAAGTCGGTGAACCCGGCGCTCGTGACGCCGAAGATGCGGCTGGGCTTGGTCATCCGGTACGAGTGCACGGCGCCGCGCGGCACGTAGCCGAAGCCGCCCGGCTGGAGGAGGCGCGTTTCGCGGAAGCCGGCGCGGTCGTCGATCCAGAGCTGGATCTCGCCCTCGACGACGAAGAACGTCTCGTGCGTCTTCGCGTGGAAGTGCGGCGGCACGGGGCGACCGGCCGGGCCGTCGCTGAAGAACGCGTCGAACTCGTCGGACGTCTCGGGGCTCGTCGCCAACAGCGTGAACAGCTGGTCGAACATGACGATCTTGTCGCCGTCTGCCTCGTCGAGCATGTACGGGGCCGGGGTGCCCGGAAGGGCGGAGACGATGTCGCTCACGGCGACCTCCTTGTCGCGGGTTTTCCAAAGCGGCGGGCGCCGCGCGGATGAGCCCAGCATGCCGTAAGTCCGTGCGCGACGCACAACGCTATCTCCCAGTGATCGGGTGATCCGGTTGCGCCTCCTGAGGGGCGGCGCGCTCCGGCGCGCCGCCCCTCAGGAGCTTCACGCGAACGTGATGGCCTTGAAGCTCTCCGTCTGCGCGCGGATGCCCGTCTCGGTGGGGAGGCGCTCGATGGAGCTGGCCCCGAAGAAGCCGACGACGCCGTCCGTGTGCGAGAGCACGTACTGGGCGTCGGCCGGCTCCGCGATCGGGCCGCCGTGGCACAGGACGAGGATGTCGGGGTTGACCGCGACGGCCGCGTCGCGCATCGCCTGCACGCGCTCGACCGACTCGTCCAGCGTGAGTGCCGTGCTCGCGCCGATCGAGCCCTTCGTCGTGAGCCCCATGTGGGGCACGAGGACGTCGGCTCCGGCCTCGGCCATGGCGGTGGCCTGCTCCGGATCGAACACGTAGGGGCTCGTGAGCAGGTCGCGCTCATGCGCCTGGCGGATCATGTCGACCTCGAGGTCGAACCCCATGCCCGTCTCCTCGAGGTTGGCGCGGAACGTGCCGTCGATGAGCCCGACCGTCGGGAAGTTCTGCACGCCCGCGAACCCCGCGCTCTTGACGTCGTCGAGGAAGCGCCCCATGACGCGGAACGGGTCCGTGCCGTTCACGCCGGCGAGCACGGGGGTGTCCTTCACGACGGGGAGCACCTCGTTCGCCATGTCCATGACGATCGCGTTCGCGTCGCCGTACGCCAACAGGCCGGCGAGCGAGCCGCGCCCCGCCATCCGGTAGCGGCCCGAGTTGTAGATGATGAGCAGGTCGATGCCGCCCGCCTCCGCGGACTTCGCGGAGATGCCGGTGCCCGCACCGCCTCCGATGATGGGGCGGCCCGCGGCGACGGCGTCCTTCAGGCGACGCAGCGCTGTTGTGCGATCCATGGTGTGCTTCCTCACTCCTCGTTGGGGTCCTGTGCGGAGATCAGGGCGTGCAGCCGGCGCGCGGCGTCCCGCCCGAATCCCCGATCGTTGATGTGCCGGTCGTCTTCGATGACGTCGACGCGCGAACCGGCCAGCGCACCGCGCACCGCGTCGAACAGGGCGGCGTTCGCCGCGGGGTCGTGGAACGGAGCGCCCTCCGCGTCGATGCCGCTCAACCCGCCCTGCGGGATCACGAGGGCGGTACTGCCGCGGGCGCCCGAGAGCTTCTCGCCGATGCGGCGGCCGAGCTCGGCGTTCTCCTCCCGTGTCGTGCGCATCAGGGTCACGGTCGGGTTGTGCACGACGAACTCGCGCTCGTCGAAGCGGGCGGGCACGAGCTCGCGCGGGCCGAAGTTGACCATGTCGAGCGCGCCGAGCGAGACGACCTGCGGCAGCCCGGCCCCGCCAGCGGCCGTCAGCCGATCGGGTCCCGCCGAGAGCACGCCGCCGACCAGGTCGTCCGCGAGCTCCGTGGTCGTCAGATCGAGCACGCCGGCGAGCAAGCCGTCGCCCGCGAGCTTCTCCATGGCGCGCCCGCCCGCGCCCGTCGCGTGGAAGACGAGCGGCTCGTATCCCAGCGCGACGAGCTCGTCGCGCGCCTCGTCGACGGCGGGCGTCGTCAGCCCGAACATCGACAGGCCGACGAGCGGCAGATGGTCCGAGCCGCTGCGCGAACGGCGCGTGCGGTGGGCATCCGCCATCGCCGAGATCGCGGCCGCGGCGTTGTCGAAGACCTGCTCGGAGATCGAGTTGATGCCGGCGACGTCGACGACGGAGTACATCAGCGTGACGTCGGATTCCCCGACGTACGGGGAGACGTCTCCGGATGCCATGGTCGACACGAGCAGCTTCGGCACCCCGACGGGCAGCGCCTGCATCGCGCGGGATGCGACGGACGATCCGCCGGATCCGCCGACCGCGAGCACCCCGTCGACGTCGCCGGCCTCGTACATCCGGATGAGCGTCGCCTTCGCGCCGTCGGCCATCGCGTCCATGGCGGCGCCGCGGTCGTTCGCGTCGCGCAGCCGCTGCAGGTCGTGGCCTGCGGCCGCCGCGACGTCGTCGGGCGGGACGTCCGCTGCCGCGTCGGAGAACGGGCCGACATCGATCGTGACGACCTCCGCTCCGCGTGCGCACACGCGCTCGGCCAGCCAGGCGTACTCGCTGCCCTTCGTGTCCATTGTGCCGATCAGCACGACTGCTGTCATGGCCGCTCCTCTTCGTCGAGACGTGTGTGTGGGGAAATCCTCAGCCCAGCATGCGGGCACGGCTCGTGCGGCGTGTGGTCCAATTGAGGAGGATTGGATCAAGGGGAGCGATGGACATGGAGCAGGCGGCCGCGAGCCGCGTCGCCCGGATGCTCGGCGCGTGGCGATCGGGCGGGGCGGCGTCGGCGAGCGCGCTCCGGCAGGAGCTCGCCGGCCTGATCGAGGGCGCCCATCTCGCGCCGGGCCAGCCGATGCCCGCCCAGAGGGCGCTCGCGGAGGCGCTGGGGGTCGCCCGAGGCACCGTCGCGCGCGCATATGCGGGGCTCGCCGCGACCGGCCATGTCTCCGCGCGCCAGGGCGCCGGCACGTTCGTGCGCTTCGGCCGCCGCGGCGCGGGCGGGGCGCACGGGAGGCTCGCATCGTTCGACGAGGAGCCTCCCGGCGTCGCGATCGACCTCTCGTCGGGCGCCCTCCCCGGCAGCGCGGTCGTGGCGGAGAGCATGCCCGAGATCGGTCGCCTGCTGCACGAGCACCACCTCGCGGGCGATGGCTACCACCCGGCGGGGCTCCCCGAGCTGCGGGCCGCGATAGCGGCGATGATCTCGCGGACCGGGCTCGCCACCCGCAGCGACGAGGTGCTCGTCACGGCGGGCTCGCAACAGGCCGTGCGGCTGATCGCGGCGGCCTTCGCCGGCCCCGGCAGCCTCGTGGCGGTCGAGGACCCCACCTACCGCGGAGCGCTCGAAGCGTTCGCCGACGGCGGTGCGCGCCTGCGGGGCGTTCCCATGTCGCCGAGCGGCGTCGACCCGGATCAGCTCGCGAGGGCGGCGGACAACGCGGAACTGGTCTATCTGCAGGCGGCGCTGCACAACCCCACGGGTGTGCACACGAGCGGCCGCCGTCGCAGCGAGATCGCCGCGGCTCTGAGCGAGCACCGCGCGATGATCGTCGACGACCAGTCCAGCGCGGACCTGTCGTGGACGCGCTCCGGCAGGCTGCCGGGGATGGAACGGCACGTCGATCCGGATCGGCTGCTCCTCGTCGGCACCCTGTCGAAGCTGTTCTGGGGCGGGATCAGGGTGGGTTGGATCCGCGGGTCGCAGGCGACGGTCTCGCGCCTGACGGACATGCGTCGCGGCCTCGACCTCTCCGGCTCCGTGCTCGACCAGCTCTCCGCCGTCCTGCTCCTGCCGAGGGCCGAGTCCCAACAGCGGGCGCGGCGGGAGTGGCTCGCCACGCAGTTCTCGGCCGCGACGGCCGCGGTCCGTTCCGAGCTGCCCGCGTGGCAGTGGTGGCTGCCGGCCGGCGGCTCGGGATTCTGGGTCGACACCGGAACGGATGCGGTCGCGCTGGCGCAGCGAGCGCTCGCGCGCGGCGTGCGGATGACGGCGGGGCCCGCGTTCTCCCCGCACGAGGGCTTCGGCACGTTCCTGCGCCTGCCGGTGTGGCATCCCGACGGGCAGTTCGCGGAGGCGATGGCGGTCGTCGCCGACCTCGTCCGCGGGCGCTAGCCGCACGGCGGCGGCCGTGTCGGACCGCCGGATCAGCGGGCCCGCTGGCCGGGTCGTTCAGGCGATCGCCGCGTCGATCAGACGGCGCAGCCGTCAGGCCCGCAGGTGTCGCCGTCCGCCGACGCGGGCGTGAGGTTCTGCAGCGTCGGCTTCGGGTTCAGCTCGTCGTACACCTGCGTGAGCGCCTGCTCGAACACCTCGGCCGGCTGCGCGCCCGAGACGCCGTAGCGACCGTCGAGCACGTAGAACGGCACGCCCTGGATGCCGAGCCGGCGCGCCTCCGCGACGTCGTCGCGAACCGCGTCGGCGTGCGCCTCCGGGTCGGCGATGACGCGGTCGGCCGCCTGGGTCGACAGGCCCGCCGCGACGACCGCCGCCTTGAGGGCATCGGCATCGCCGACGTCGAGACCGTCCTGGAAGTAGCCGGTGAACAGGGCGTCGACGACCTGTTCCTGCACGCCTTCGGCGGCCGCGGCCTGGATCATCCGGTGCGCCGTGAAGGTGTTCACCGGCACGACCGAGTCGTGATCGAACGCGAAGCCGAGCTCCGCGGCCTGCGCGTCGAGGTGTCGGTGGCCGGCCTCGAGGCGGGCGGGGTCGAAGCCCTTCGCCGCAAGGTACTCGGCCTGGGACTGCGTCGTGCGCTCCGGGGCATCCGGGTTCAGCTGGAACGAGTGGAACCGCACGTCGACGGCTTCGCCGAACGGCAGGGCGTCGATGACCGAACTGATGCGCTTCTCGCCCACGACGCAGAACGGGCAGGCGACATCGAGCCAGACGTCGATGCCGAGGCGGGCGGGAGCGGTGGTGGTGTCGGTCATGGTGGGTGCAACCGGGGGAGCGGCCGGGTATTCCCCTGGCGTCGTCGGGTACCCCGCCCTGAACCGGTGCTCGGGGCAAAGGGCGCGACCTCGACGGGAATGACCCAGGGGGTTGACATCGCGTCGGCCGGGGGTAATCTACAACCAAATGGTTGTACAACTCGCGCTCTCCGACGACGAGGTGGACCGGACGTTCCGGGCCCTCGCCGACGCGACGCGCCGCGACATCGTCCGCCGCACCCTCGCGGGTGAGGAGACGGTCTCGCGGCTCGCCGCAACCTACGACATGTCCTTCGCGGCCGTGCAGAAGCACGTCGCAGTGCTCGAGGGGGCTGGCCTCGTGACGAAGACCCCGCGCGGACGCGAGCGCATCGTGCGCGGTGAGCCCGCGCGCATCCGGCAGGCGCAGCTGCTCCTCGACCAGTACGAGAAGATCGCCCGCGCCCGCATCGAACGCCTCGACGTGCTGCTCGCCGAGGAATGACCCAGCGGCCGCGTCGCCGCGGCCGCGCGACCGGTCTTGACGGCCCGCCCGTCGAGACGTCAACTGGAAACGCCGACGCCGTACACCCCGTTGCGCCGGCGCCACTCACAACGGAAGGCACATCATGCCCGTCACCAACGTCGAGAAAGACCTCGACGCGCTCACGATGACGATCGTCGCCGACTTCGCGGTGCCGGTCGAGCGCCTCTGGAACGCGTACGCCGACCCGCGGCAGATCGAGAAGTTCTGGGGTCCGCCCGAGTACCCGGCGACCTTCACGCGCCACGACGTCGCCGTCGGCGGCGAATCGCACTACGTCATGACCGGCCCCGATGGCGACGTCAGCGCCGGGTACTGGCACTTCCTCGCCGTCGACGAGGGCCGCTCGTTCACGGTGCGCGACGGCTTCTCGACCGAGGACGGGGAGCCGAACGCGGACATGCCCTCGATGGAGATGACCTTCACCTTCGAATCGACGCCGAACGGATCGCGGCTGACCGGCGTGACGACCTTCCCCTCGCTCGAGGAGCTCGAGCAGCTCATCGCGATGGGCATGGAGGAGGGCACCCGCGCCGCGATGGGGCAGATCGACGACGTGCTCGCCGACCTCGCCTCGTTCGCCGCCGGTCGCGGCACCGAGACGCAGATCCTCAGCGACACGCAGGTGCGCGTCTCGCGCATCATCCGCGGCAGCGTCGAGGAGGTCTGGCGCGCGCATCACGATGCCGACCTCATCCGGCGCTGGATGCTCGGCCCCGACGGCTGGGTCATGCCCGTGGTCGAGCCCACGGCGGCGGTCGGTGAGTCGTACCGCTTCGAGTGGGAGCGCTCCGGCGGCGGGGACCGCTTCGGCTTCACGGGCGAGGTGCTCGCGTCGAACCCGCCGCACTACGAGGCCGCGACGGAGCAGATGATCGGCGTCGAAGGCTCCACCCGCAACGAGCTCACGCTCACCGCGGTGCCGGAGGGAACGCTGATCTCCACCGTCATCACCTACCCGTCGGCGGAGGTCCGCGACACGGTGCTCGAGACGGGCATGGCCGACGGCATGGAGTCGAGCTACGCGCGGCTCGAGGCGGAGGTGCTGGCGTAGAGCGCGCGCGAGGTGCCGGATGCCGGGGCTCGGCCCACGGCGTCCGGCACCTCTCCGCGTGCCGCGGTGTGTCGCCGTGTGACGCCGCGCGTTGTGCGCCCGGGGCCCCGGGGCGTTGTATCTGTGCATGACTCGACAGATCCGCTTCAACGCCTTCGATATGAACTGCGTCGCCCACCAGTCATCGGGCATGTGGCGCCACCCGCGGGACCGCTCGCGCGAGTACAACACGCTGAAGTACTGGACCGATCTCGCGAAACTGCTCGAGAGCGGCGGTTTCGACGGCCTGTTCATCGCGGACGTGCTCGGCACCTACGACGTGTACGGCGGCACGAACGAGGCCGCCCTGCGCAACGGCGCGCAGGTGCCCGTGAACGACCCGATCCTCCTCACGACCGCGATGGCGGCCGTCACGGAGCACCTCGGTTTCGGCATCACCGCGGGCACGGCGTTCGAGCACCCCTACCCCTTCGCGCGCCGGCTGACCTCGCTCGACCACCTCACGAACGGCCGCATCGGCTGGAACGTCGTGACGGGGTACCTGCCGAGCGCCGCCCGCAACATGGGCAGCGACGACCAGCTCGAGCACGACAGGCGGTACGACCACGCCGACGAGTACCTCGAGGTCCTCTACAAGCTGTGGGAGGGGTCGTGGGAGGACGACGCGGTCGTCGCCGACGCCGAGACGGGCGTCTTCACCGACCCCGCGAAGGTGCACCCGATCGAGCACCACGGCGAGTGGTTCGACGTGCCGGGGATCCACATCTCCGAGCCGTCGCCGCAGCGCACGCCCGTGATCTACCAGGCGGGCGCGTCGCCGCGCGGCGTGGCGTTCGCCGGTGAGAACGCCGAGGCGATCTTCGTCGCCGCGCCGTCGCCGGAGGTGCTGGCGAACACCGTCCGGCGCATCAGGGACGGGCTCGAGGCCGCGGGGCGCGGTCGCGGGGACGCGAAGATCTACACCCTCGTCACGATCATCACGGGCGCGACGGAGGAGGACGCCCGCGCGAAGGAGGCGGAGTACCGCAGATACGCCTCGACGGAGGGCGCCCTCGTGTTCACCTCGGGGTGGATGGGCGTCGACCTGTCGACCTACGACTGGGACGAACCGCTCGGCAACGTGGAGTCGAACGCGATCCGGTCCACCCTCCAGCACCTGCAGGAGGAGGCGGACCTCGGCCGCGAGTGGACGGTCGGCGACCTCGCCCGCAAGAACGCGATCGGCGGGCTCGGGCCGACGCTCGTCGGGTCGGGGGAGCGCATCGCCGACGAGCTGCAGCGCTGGGTCGCAGAGACCGACGTCGACGGCTTCAACCTCGCGTACGCCGTCGCGCACGAGACGTGGGAGGACATCATCGAGCACGTCATCCCGGTTCTGCGCGAGCGGGGCGCCTACCCGACCGAGTACGCGCCGGGCACGCTCCGCGAGAAGCTGCACGGGGCGGGCGCCCGCGTCAAGGACACCCACCGGGCCGCCCGCTACCGCGTCGGCGCGCACACCCCGGCCTGAACGCCGCCCGCGCACACGGGAGGGGCCGCACCAGCCGGTGCGGCCCCTCCCGTGCTGTGTCGGCCCTCGGCCTTACAGGTCCTCGCCCTCGGCCTGCGAGGGGCGGTCGAACCAGTACGGGCGGCCGATGAAGTCGAGAGCGTCGATGTCCTCGTCGATGAGGTTGGTGGTAAGCGACATGATGTCCTCCTTCGTGATGTCTCCAGACTGCGCCCGTTCGGGGCATCCGGATGCAGGAGAATCGCGATAAGAATCGATGATCTTGCGCCAGATCGAAGGATTCGTGTCTCGTGCGCCGACGAGGCCTCAAAAGCTGAGTCGGCAAGCGCATTCCAAGTTCGGTGGCAAGGGAGTTTCGGTGAGGGGCGCCGGGCGATCGTGCCGGGGTGCCCGCACGATGACGCCCGCGGTGCCTCGGAGCGGAGGCGCCGCGGGCGCGAACGTGCGTCAGGACGGCGTGATCTCGCTGACGAGCCTCTCGACGCGGGCCCGGATGTCGTCGCGCACGCGGCGCACGCCGTCGAGGTCGAGGTCGGCCGGGTCGTCGAGGTCCCAGTCCTCGTAGCGCTTGCCGGGGTACAGCGGGCAGGCGTCGCCGCAGCCCATCGTGATGACGGCGTCGGCCGCGCGTACGACGTCATCCGTGAGGGGCTTCGGGTACTCCTGCGTCAGGTCGAGGCCGAGCTCGGTGAGAGCCTCGCGCACGTTCGGCAGGATGAACTCGCCCGGCTGCGAACCGGCGGAGCGCACGTGCACGCTGTCGCCGGCGATCATCGTCGTCAGGGCGGCCGCCATCTGCGAGCGACCGGAGTTCTGCACGCACACGAACAGCACCTCGGGGTGCGGCTTCGCGACGAGGCCCTTCGACTGCGCGAGCGCCGTGAGCCGCTCGTGGGCGAAGTGCTCGCTGAGCGGAGGCAGCAGGTCGGTCACGCGCGCCGTGCGGCCGAGTGCCGCGTACGACTCGAACACGACGCGCTCCACGGTCTCGGCACTGACGATGCCCTCGAAGCGGGCGGCGAGCCGCTCCGTCGCGCGGTTCAGGACGGCGTTCGGGTCGAGCAGGCTGGTCATGGCGTCCTCCTCGTCACGTGAGCTCGGCGACGAGGGCCTCGACGCGGGCGCGGATGTCGTCGCGGATCGGGCGGACCGCCTCGATGCCCTGGCCGGCCGGGTCGTCGAGCTGCCAGTCCTCGTAGCGCTTGCCGGGGAAGATCGGGCACGCGTCGCCGCAGCCCATCGTGATCACGACGTCCGATTCGCGCACGGCGTCGGTCGTGAGCAGCTTCGGCGAGTTGTTCCGGATGTCGATGCCGGCCTCGCTCATCGCCTCGACGGCGACGGGGTTGATCTGGTCCTTCGGCTCGCTGCCGGCCGAGAGCACCTCGACGCGGTCGCCCGCGAGGTGCGTCAGCCATCCGGCGGCCATCTGCGAGCGGCCGGCGTTGTGCACGCAGACGAACAGGACAGTGGGCTTGTCGGTCATGTCTCTCCCTGGGGTCGGGCGCAAGGGTACGGGGTCGGGGGTTCCGGTGGGCGAACGGGGCGTGAACGGGCGGTCAGCAGCATCCTCCGCCGACGTCGCAGACGCCCGTCGCCGGCAGCGCGAGCTCGACGCGGCCCGCGGCGGCCGCATCGCCCGCGATCCACGCGACGACGCTGCGCACCTGTTCGTAGCCCGTGCGCAGCAGGAACGTCGGCGCGCGGCCGTAGCTCTTCATGCCGACGATGTAGAAGCCGGGCTCGGGGTGCGACAGCTCGCGGTAGCCGTGGGGCTCGACGGTGCCGCACGAATGCTCGTTCGGATCGATCAGCGGCGCGAGCCGCTTCGGCGCCTCCACGACGTCGTCGAGCTCGACCCGCAGCTCGCGCAGCATCGACAGGTCCGGGCGGAAACCGGTCGCCGAGACGATGAGGTCCGTCTCGTGCGCCGCGCCGCGCGTGCTCGTCATCCGCACGCCGTCGCCCGTCGGGTCGAGCGCGGCGATCTCGAACGAGTCGACCACGGCGACCCGGCCCGTCGCGACGAGGCCCTCGAGCCGCGAGCCGAGCGCGCCGCGGCCCTCGAGCTCGTCGTCGGCCGTCGTGACGCGCTTCGCGGAGCTGCTCCGGATGAGCCAGGTGGCCCGCGTGCCCGGCTCCAGCCGGGCGAGGGTCGCGAGGGCGATCAGGGTGCCCGCCGCCGAGTGGCCGGCGCCGACGACGGTCGTGTGTCGACCAGCGAAGCGGTCTCGGTCGCGGCCCAGGACATCCGGGAGCGCCGGCAGGACGCGGTCGGCGACGGCGTCGAGCCCGAGCGGGGCGAGGCCGCTCGACCCGAGGGCGCTGGGGTTCGCCCAGGTGCCCGACGCGTCGACGACGGCTCGCGACGCGACGTCCGCGGAAGTGCCGTCGGGGCGCGTCACCCGCAGCGCGAGGGGAGCGTCGGCCCTGCCTGCCGTGCGGGTGCGGTCCATGCCCTCGCGGGTCACCGCGGCGACCTCCGTGCCGTATCGGATGCGGCCCGCGATCGCGGGGTGGGCGGCGAGCGGCTCGAGGTAGTCGGAGACGAGCGCGGCCCCGGTCGGGACCACGTGAGCCGGCGGTTCCCGCCACCCGGTCTCGGTCAGGAGCTCGCGCGCGGCGTCATCGACGAGGTGCTCCCACGGGGAGAACAGCCGGGTGTGGCCCCACTCGCGCACGGCGGCGGCCGGCGTCGCGCCCCGCTCGAACACGTCGAAGGCGACGCCGCGCCGCGCGAGGTGCGCCGCGGCCGCGAGGCCGACGGGGCCGGCGCCGATGACCGCGACGGGCAGGGTGTCGAGGCGAGGGCTCGTACGCACGCGGGGCGTGAGATCGAGGAGGGTCATCCGGGTTCCTTGCATCGAGGGTTATCGATGTCTTCATCGTGCCCCGTCTATCGAAACTTGTCAATATTGACTAGTATCGATGTATGACCATCGACCTGCCCGTCGTCGACATCTCGACCACCGTCGCGTGCTGCGAGCCGCTCGTGCGCGAGCCCCTGAGGGCGGACGAGGCGGAGGATCTCGCCAAGACGATGAAGGCGCTCGCCGACCCGACGCGGCTCCGGCTGCTGTCGATCGTGGCAGCGACGGCCGCGCACGAGGCGTGCGTCTGTGACCTGACCGAACCCGTCGGCCTGAGCCAGCCGACCGTCTCGCACCACCTGAAGATCCTCACCGATGCGGGCTTCCTCGCCAGGAGCAAACGGGGCACCTGGGCGTACTACGCGCTCGTGCCCGGCGCGCTCGAGCGCGTCGCCGACGTGCTGACACCCTGACCCGCGGCGGCCGCCGACGCGCCGCACCCGACCGACGGCCGACGCGACGCATCCGACCCCACGGCCCCCGATCATCCGGAGAACCCACCCCATGACCACGACCGCGCCCGCCAAGCTCTCGACGCTCGACAAGTGGCTGCCCCTGTGGATCGGCCTCGCGATGGTCGCGGGCATCGCCCTCGGGCAGTTCGTCCCCGGGCTGTCGGGCCTCCTCGCCGCCATGGAGGTCGGCGGCATCTCGCTGCCGATCGGCCTGGGCCTGCTCGTGATGATGTACCCCGTGCTCGCGAAGGTGCGCTACGACAAGGTGGCCGCCGTCACGGGCGACAAGAAGCTGCTCGTCTCGTCTCTCGTGCTGAACTGGCTCGTCGGGCCCGCCGTGATGTTCGCGCTGGCGTGGCTGATGGTGCCCGACCTGCCGGAGTACCGCACGGGCCTCATCATCGTCGGGCTCGCCCGGTGCATCGCGATGGTCGTGATCTGGAGCGACCTCGCCTGCGGCGACCGCGAGGCGACGGCCGTGCTCGTGGCGATCAACTCGGTATTCCAGGTCGTCGCGTTCTCGTTCCTCGGGTGGTTCTACCTGACGGTGCTCCCCGGCTGGCTCGGGCTCGACACCCAGGGCCTCGACGTGTCGGTGTGGCAGATCGCACTCAACGTGCTGGTGTTCCTCGGGATCCCGCTCCTGGCGGGCTTCGCGTCGCGGTACATCGGCGAGCGCGTGCGCGGCCGCGAGTGGTACGAGACCGCCTTCGTTCCGGCCATCGGGCCGTGGGCGCTCTACGGCCTGCTGTTCACGATCGTGCTGCTGTTCGCGCTGCAGGGCGAGCAGATCATGTCGCACCCGTTCGACGTCGTCCGGATCGCCCTGCCCCTGCTGGCGTACTTCGCCGTCATGTGGTTCGCCGGTATCGGGCTCGGCAGGGCGCTCGGCCTCGGCTACGCGCGCTCGGCGACCCTGGCCTTCACGGCGGCCGGCAACAACTTCGAGCTCGCGATCGCCGTGGCGATCGGCACGTTCGGCGCGACGAGCGGCGAGGCGCTCGCGGGCGCCGTCGGCCCGCTCGTCGAGGTGCCGGTGCTCGTAGCCCTCGTCTACGTGTCGCGCTGGGCCGCCCGCGCCTGGTTCCACGAGGACCCGTTCGCCGTCGCGCGGTGACCCGCGCCCCGCTGGGCGCGCCGCGGGTGCGCGGAGCAGTCGATGCGCGCCCGCGGGCCGACCACGGGTGGTTCCGACGGAGTGTGCCGTGCCCCCGGAGCGCCGGTCGCTCGTGCCAGGCGGCGGCGCGGCGGGTTCCGTCGCGTCCGGCCGCCCTCACTCCCTGATCGGCTCGCCTGCGGGCGTGAGCACCCACCAGACGTCGTTCACCGCCTGCCCTGCGGTGTCACCGGCGCCCGCGTCGCCCGCGAAGTAGTACAGCGGCCAGCCGTTCAGCGCGACCTGCATCGCGCCGTCCGGGCCCTCGAACGTCGTCACCTCGCCGGTGACGCCTTCGAGGGCGACGTCGTCGGAGCCGGCCGTGACGGGCGGCCAGTTGTCCAGGCACTGCCCGGCGCAGGTGCTGGCGCCGGCGCCCTGCTCGTCGTCGTCGAACATGTAGACGGTGAGGCCCTCGCCATCGACGACGATCTCGCCGAGCTCGCTCGACGCGACGGCCAGCGCTGCGGCGCCGTCCATCGGGGCCTCCTCGGCGGGCGCTTCTTCCGCGGGTGCTTCGTCGGCGGGGGCGCCGTAGCCGCCGGGCGAACCGGATGTCGATCCGCCGGAGCATGCGGACAGGCCGAGCGCGAGAGCGAGCCCGGCGACGGCGACGGCGGAGCGTGTGAGCGCGGACATGGTGTGCCTCCTGGTGGTCTGGAACGGTGTCATCCGGAACACGAGACCCAGCCCCGCGGGGTTCAGCGCATCCCGCCCCCGACCCCGCCCGGCGGCCGCCGGCCTCTCTGCCGCGGTATCAAGTCTCGCGTTCTCCGTCGGATGTCAAGCTGTGTGGAGTCACTCGGTTCAGATTGTGACTGCTTCTTTGTTGGGTAGGTTGATGCCGACGTGGTCGGCGGGTGATGGCGTGACCGGCCGGCTCCGGAACCGTTCGGGGTGG
>NZ_KZ672982.1:395591-627709 GCF_002970975.1 Microbacterium halophytorum | reverse complement strand
CCCCCCCACTCTTCTGCGTCTGTGCGAGCGGCGGTGATCAGACGAGCGGCTGCATCACCTGGAACGACCGGTCGCGCGCGATCCTGCGCCCGTCGCGCATGCCCGAGAACAGATTCTTCACGCCCTGGCGGGTGATCTTGCGCTCGACGGCGGCGATCCGGATGATCTCCTTCGCGAACGTCGCGGCGGTGCCGAGGCGGAAGTAGACCGGGTTGTACTTGCCGTGCGCCGCGTAGTAGTGCTTCATGATGCCGCGGTTGCGCATGATGTAGTAGCGGTAGCGGTCGCTCGACGCGTTCAGGTGTCGCTTGCCCATGTCCCACTGCTTGATGCCGCGGGTGCGTCGCAGCACGAACTCGTTCACGATCACGCTGCGCGTGTGCAGCGACGCGAGCCAGCCGTAGATCGTGTCGTCCCAGTAGATGAAGAAGCGCGGATCGGGCAGGCCGATCTTCTCGACGATCGATCGGTGGATGAACATGCCCTCGAAGCAGCCGGAGTTCATCGGCCGGTACCCGCGCGAATCGAAATCGGCGGGCGCGAACGGGATCGGGATGCCGAGGGGGACCGACACGCGGTACTGCCAGTAGAACTCGCTGCCGTCGTAGTCGTAGCGCCGGCCCTGGATGCTCTTGAACTTGGGAGCCCATGCTCCCATGCGCGTGAGTCCATCTGGCAGGACCTCGACGTCGTCGTCCATCAGCCAGATCCACTCGCTGCCCAGCTCGTACGCGGTGCGCATGCCCTCGCTGAAGCCCCCGGCTCCGCCGGTGTTCTCGGCGAGGCGCCGGTAGACGAGCTCGGTGCCGATCCTGTCCTGGAAACCCGCGACGACGTCGGTCGTGTCATCGGCCGACGCGTTGTCGATGACGACGACCCTGCCCGGCTTCACGTCCATCTCGCCGATTGATGACAAGAGACGTGCCAGCAGCGACGAACGGTTGAACGTCACGATGGCGATCGTCGCGGTCGCCGGGTCGAAGGTTTCGTTCACGAGTGCCGATCTCTCAGAAGTACTGCTGGTTCAGTCATCATTCTCGCGCTGGCGCCCTATGCATCCGGCGGGAACCCCGATGCCATCAGGTCGATCGCGGGGAGCGCAGGGCGAGCCTACAGGCTCGATGTTGCCGGAGCATTGCGCCGCCGACCCGTGACGCACGGGCGGGCTGCACACGTCACTTCGCGGCGGTCTCGAGCCTGAGCTTGTCGTCCCAGTACTCTGCGGAAGTCATGCCCTCGTAGCCGGTGCGCCAGTCGCGGAGCACCCGACCGTAAGAGCGGCGCAACCGCAGCGTGTTGCTGAGCAGGCGCTTGCTCTCCCGCCACCAGCGGCCGCGATCGCGCTTCACGGTGTAAGCCTTCGTACGGTCGACGTTCAGGCAGGTGACCTCGCTCGCGCCGTAGATCATCCGGAAGTCCTCGCGATGTTCTGCAGCGAGCGCCACCTTGGCCCCGCCGATCGGCAGGAGGTGACCGTTCAGAGTGAGCAGCAGCAGCGCCCGCACGGGGCGCGGCAGGAACGTGCGGCGCGGGTGCGGCGGCGACGAGATCGGCTGCCAAGCCTCCGTCGTGGTCATCGCCTTGATGTCGGAGCGGCGCTGGGCCATGTCGGCGTTCTCATCGAAGAAGCCCGGGCCGCGGAGCACGTCCTCGAGCGCCAGGTTCACCGCCGAGAGCGAGTCGTAGTGGAAGCGCAGGGCGGTGCGGAGGTAGAAGTTCAGCACCATCCTCTGCAGCTCCTTCCAACTGCGCTCCTTCTCCGGGAGGCTCAGGTGGTGGATGAGGTGGCTGCGGAAGTCGAGGTACCACGTCTGCGGCGACGCCTTGTCGACGAAGCTCTCCTGAACCGAGGCGACGCCCGGCAGTGTGAACGTGTTGAAGTCGTTGACGAGCGAGAAGCTGACGTCGTCGCCGCGCACGAAGAACGGGAACGGCAGGTGCTCGACCTGGGCGACGGGGAAGGCGAAGAACCACCATCCGGCGTAGAAGTCGCCGCCGAACGGGGCCGTCGTGTCGTACTCCATCGCGAAGACGTCCTCGCGCTCGCGCAGGTCGAGGCCGGCGAAGTGCGCCTTGCACCCGAGGTCGAAGTGCGCTCCGTTCTCGCCCATCTCCCACCGCTTCGCGTCGTTCAGCATCGCGCCCGCGACGGCCGTTCGCGGGTCCTGCGCATACGCGAGGAACCACCACGTGCGGCTGACGGCTTCCATCTGGATGGAAGCGTCGTCGTCCATGAACAGCACGTGGGTCGCACCCGACGCGCGCCCGGCGAGCAGTCCGCGGGTGAAGCCGCCGGAGCCGCCGAGGTTCTCGTTCGGGATCACGGTGATGCCCTCGCCGTCGTCGACCTCCGCAGAGCGGCCGTTGTCGACGATGAGCATCCGGACCTTCTCACGCGGGTCCGTCTCCGCGCGGAAACGGCGGAAGCGGTCCGCTGTGGCGGCGACCTCTGCCTCGCGCCGGAACGTCGTCACCGACAGCATCAAGTCCGGCTCCGAAACGGGGGCCTGCTCCGTCGCCCACGTGAAGTCGTCGAGTCGGCCGTCGCTGAGCGCGCGCAGCTCGAAGTAGACGATCGCATCAGTGGACGCGTCTGCGTACGGGGCGAAGGGCTGGCGGAACAGGCCGTCGAGCGTGACGACCTCGCTGAACAACTGTTGCGTTGAGCGGTTCCGACACGCGAGATGGATCGACAGGAGGAACCGTCCTTTGCCCCGCAGCTGGAGCTCGAGCGGCAGATCGCCGGCGTTCCTGCGCCATTTGCCGAGGTTGAACAGGTTGTAGTAGGAAGCCGTGCTCATCCGACCGCCCTTGGCGAAATCGGCGCCGCCCTGCGTCAGCGAGACGCCCACCGAACCCTTCAGGCGGAAGTGCGCCGAAGTCTCGGTCGAGATGCCCGGTTGGGGCCAAATGGCGGTCTGCAGCGGGTAGCTCGTGGGCTCTTCGGCCTGGCTCTGGCTCACGGGAGCGCCTTCCTGCTCGGGATGGTCGACATAGAAGTAGTGGCGGCGGGCGCCGCGGCGTGATCAGCCCTTGTGGTGGAGCTGCAGGACCGTCGATGCGTCGAGACGCTTCGAGCGGGGAACGAGCACCTGCTCGTCGTGGTGCCCCACGGCGACGAAGGCGATGAACACCTCGTGCTCGGGGAGGTCGACCAGGTTCCGGATCTTCTGCTCCTTCTCGGTGCCCATCGCGGTGTTGAGCAGGCACGAGCCCAGCCCCATCTGCGTCAGGCCGAGCAGCAGCGACATCATGAACAGGCCGCCGTCGACGAACGGCTGGTTGCGCTCGGGCGCGAACAGGAACGCGTCGAGGTCGGCCGTGACGAGCAGCAGGCGCGGGGGCATCTCGAAGCCGACGAAGCCGCCCTGCACGTCGAGGAGCTGCTTGATGACCTTGGGATCTTCGAACTGATGCACGCGGCCGCCCTGGCGGCTGCAGACGGAAGGCGACTGCATCGCGATCTGGACGGCGGTCGCGATATCGGAGTCGGCCACCGGCTCCTTCGTGTACTCGCGCACGCTGCGACGGCCGTACATCACATCCATGAACGTGCGGTCGTCATTCGGCGTCGTGACGGGGCGCTCGCGGAGCTGGTTGGCCGGCAGGACGCCGCCCTCCTCGTAGGGACCGTTCTCGATGACGTCCTTGGCCTCCTCCGAGAAGAGGTTCCAGAAGTGCGAGACATCGGTCTTCGTCTGCGCGTTGCGGTCGAAGTAGGCCTTCATGACCGCGGCGGAGCTGCCGAGCACGATGTCCTCGGTGCCGTGCCCGGCGGCCAGCCACGCGTTCATCTCCTTGGCGATGCCCGGAACGGCGATCTTGCCGAACCCCGGGCGGAAGTTGCTGTGCGTGAGGCCCTTCTCGATCGCGTGCGCGTGGAAGAACATGCGCGCGCGGGCGCCGGTGACGCCCTCGGCGGTGCGGGAGTGCTTGAACGACCGCACCTGGCGCTCGTAGTCCTTCAGGGCGAGAGCGCGGGCCTGGCCGGCGAAGCCCTTCGCCGGGGCCGCGCCCGAGGCAGCGCCCTTCGTCGTCGGGGCTCCCGCCGCAGGGAGCTCATCGATCGTGATCGACCGCACATCGGCGCCCGCGCCGCGGCCCGTGAAGTGCAGGGCCCCGAGCATGAACTGCGACAGGCCCGACTCCGGTGCACGGAAGATGATCGTGTCGGTGCGCGCGCCCTTGGCCTTCTCCGGCATGTCGACGTGGCCGATCACGCGGAACTTGCCGGTGTCGGCGTTCCGGAAGTGCAGGTTGACCCTGCGGGTCGTCGTGCGCGGGCTCCAGTCGAGACGCATCTGATAGTAGGATCCGCTCACGAGGGGCTCCGGCAGCGCCGTCCAAGCGAGATTGCCGACGATGGCGCCGCCGCGGTTCACGCGCAGGCGGGTGCCGGAGGACCTGTTCGTGATGCTCCAGGCGTCGGTGTTCGTCGTGAACACGGGGTTGTGCAGCGCACGCTTCTGCAGCGTCCGCATCGCGGCCGAAGCCTTCTTCTCGGGGTCGAGGGCGTCCTTCAGCCATGCCAGCGAGCTGGTGCGTCCGGTCGAGATGTACTCCCGCGCCTTGGTGAAGTCGATCTCGGGCGTGACGTTCGCGTTGCCCGCGACGTCCTCGGGGGTGTCGTCCTCGAAGATCCGGCGAGTCTCGCCGAAGCCCATCGAACCGAGCAGGTTCTTGAAGCGGTCGGCTCCGCGCTTCGAGTTGTAGATCGACGAGAACGGCTTCTCGAAGATCGCCGCGAAGGCGGTGCCGTGGTAGCTGTCGGTGATGACATAGCTGCCGTCGCGGTATGCGCGCAGGAAGTTCTCCGGGGCATCCTCGGCGACGATCTCCACGCGGGGGTCGCTCTCGAACAGCTCCGTGACCGAGTCGCGGCCGCCGTCGGGGTTCGGCACGACCACGATCTTCTCGAAGCCGAGTTTGTCGGCGACGGCCAGGGCGGCGTCGCGCTTCTGCTCGTTCGGGTCGAGGAAGAACACCGTCATGTATTCGCCGGCGGGCGGCGTGAAGGTCGCCTTCTCCGCCAGTTCGGCGTAGTGCTCGGTCGGCAGGAGGAACACGGGGTCGACGACGAGGGACGCCTTGGCGCCGAAGACGCTCTGCGCCGTGTCGATCGCGTAGTTCTCGCGCACCGAGATCGCCTTGAAGCGCTGCAGGTTCGGGGCGTGCTTCTCGATGAAGTCGGGCTTGAACTTGTTGGTGCCGCGGTTGCCGAACGACGTGCCGTAGGCGACGCGGTTGTTCTTCTCGGCGACGAAGTCGAGGAACAGGTCGTCGTTGACGCGGCCGATGAGCGGGTTCCAGAGCTGGTCGCTGCCGACCACGAACGTGTTGGCGACGTCGTTGAGCTCGGGGAGCTCGGAGAAGTGCTGCTGCTCGGTGTAGTTGTAACCGATGCGGCGGGCGAACTCCATCGACAGGATGTCGTCGGGCCAGTCGACGCGGTAGCCGTTGTACCCGAGCGGTTCGTGCACCATGAGCACGGAGCGCCCGAGGCCTTCGATGGCGCGGTTCAGCCCGTAGTAGGTCAGGATCGAACCGTAATTCTTCCCGTACCACCATCCGAGAACCGCGACGTCATAGGTCTTCTTGGCATCGGCCATCTGCGCTGTGTCCTTACCTGCAAAGGGTGTCTGGCGAGAGTCCGGCCGGCGGGCCGTTCGCTGCGTCGCGGCGAGGGCTGTCCACTCGCCGTACGCCTCGCGAGTCTAGCCCAGGCAGTGTGACCGGGGCCTGTGTGACGCGTCCGTCGGCATGTGCGTCACCTGCGAACCTGCGCACAGAATCCCGCCAGTGCTTCGGGATGGTGCGCCCGGGTGCAGTCGGTCGACCGCGGCGCGGTCAGAACGGGCCTATGCGAAGCAGAGCTGCGGCAGGCAGGGTCAGCAGGAAGCCGGCGACACGGTCGCCGAATGAGCGCTCGCCATCGGCGCATGTGCCGGTTTCCTGTGCGGGGGTCGTGTCGTCGTCCATTGTTCGTCGCCTCTCCGGCGGCTCGTGTGACCGCCCTCATAGGAGCGACGTGCGGCGGTTGCTGCTTTCGACATCCCTTGAGGTTTTTCTCATCCGGATGTCGAATCGGTACGGGCGCGTTCGTTGCGTATGCGGAGGCCGCGACGGGCGGGGCCTCGGGAGGAGAGGAATCGTGGTCGGGGCGACGGAAGCGGAGCGGGTCGATGCCGCGCTGGTCCGCGCGCACCGCGAGGAATGGTCGCGCATCGTGGCGGGGCTCGCGCGCCGATTCGGCGATCTCGATATCGCGGAGGACGCAGCCGCGGAGGCCTTCTCGGTCGCGGTCGCGCGCTGGGCCGAGCGGGGCGTGCCGCCGAACCCCGGAGCGTGGCTCACTACGACGGCCGCACGGTCGGCGATCGACCGCCTGCGGAGGGAAGCGAAACGCGACGACAGGCAGCGGGAGGCGGCCTTCCTCCGAGACGACGAGCCGCCGGAACCCGTCGGGGTCGTCGACGACGATCGGCTCCGGCTCGTGTTCGCCTGTTGCCACCCGACGCTGCCGATGGAGGCGCACGTCGCGCTGACGCTGCGGGCGGTCGGCGGGCTCACCGTCGGTGAGATCGCGCACGCGTTCCTCGTCCGCGAGACCACGATGGGGCAGCGGATCAGCAGGGCGAAGGCCAGGATCCGCGCCGATGGCATCCCCTTCCGGCTCCCGGAGCGCGGCGACCTGCCGGAGCGCGCCGCCGGAGTGCTGGCGGTGCTCTACCTGATCTTCAACGAGGGGTACCTGGCATCGGGCGACGGGAAGGGCCCCCTCCGCCCGGAGCTCACCGGCGAGGCGATCCGCCTGACCCGGCTGGTGCGGGGCCTCTTCGCCGTGGGCACGCCTGAACGCGCTGAGGCCACGGGACTGCTGGCGCTGATGCTGCTCACGGAAGCCAGGGCCACCGCCCGGATCTCGGCCAGCGGCGAGCTCGTGCGCCTCGACGAGCAGGACCGCGGTGCGTGGGACACGGGCATGATCGCCGAGGGACTCTCGCTCGTCGCCGACATCTCCAGCGGCCCGATCGGGCGCTACGGGCTGGCCGCGGCGATCTCCGCCGAGCACGCTTCGGCGCCGCACGCCCGCGACACCGACTGGGCCGCGATCGTCGTGCTCTAAGACAGGCTCCGGGTCGTCGACCCGAGCCCGGTGGTCGCGCTCAACCGCGCGATCGCACTCGCGGAGTACGACTCGCCCGACGTCGGCCTCGCGCTGGTGGAGCGGCTCGGCGATCAGTTGGGAGGGCACCACGCGTTCCACGCGGCGCGCGCCGAACTGCTTCGGCTCGTCGGCCGCGCGGGCGAGGCGCGCGACGCCTACGACCGGGCGATCTCGCTCGCCGGCAACGGCGCCGAGACCGCCCACCTGAGCCGCCGCCGGGATCAGCTGGTGGTACCCACAGAGAACGGAGCACGACCATGACCGAGAAGTTCCTCGTCATCCACATGACCGAGTCGACCGGAACCCCGATCCCCGAGGACGAAGACAGGCGGATGCTCGATGCCTGGGCACAAGCCGGGCGCGACAGGCTCGGGCAGGGCTCGATGGTCGGCGGCCCTGAGCAGGCGAAGTCGGTGATGGTGCGCGAAGGGCGCACCATCGTCACGGACGGCCCGTTCCCGGAGTTCAAGGAGTGGTTCGCCGGCTTCGACCTCGTCGACGGGGAGTCGGTCGAGGACGTCGCCGCCTACATGGCCCAGCACCCTTCGGCGCCGCAGGGGCGCATCCTCGTGCTCCCGCTCGTCGAGCACCCCTGGGAATAGGGCGCGCCGATCAGTCGAGCTGCTCGCCGAGCTCGAGCCAGCGCCCCTCGAGGTCGTCGATCTCCGCCTGCAGGTCGCGCAAGCGGTCGTTGAGCTTCGTGAGCCCGTCGAAGTCGCCGTGGTCGTGCGCCGCCATGTCGTCGTGCGTTGCGGCCACCTTCTTCTGCAGGTTCTCGATCTTGCGCTCGAGCGACGACAGCTCCTTCTCGAGCGCGCGGCGCTCGGCCCCTGACATCGCGGCGGCACCGGAAGTCGCGGCGCCGGCTCCGGGCGCCGACGATCCGGAGGCCGTCGACGACGCGGGGCCGGACGCTCCCGCGCCGGCCGCGTCTCGCCGGGCATCCTGCTCGGCACGCAGCGTCAGGTACTGGTCGACGCCGCCCGGGAGGTGGCGCAGCCGGGCGTCGAGGATCGCGTACTGCTGGTCGGTGACCCGCTCGAGCAGGTAGCGGTCGTGCGAGACGACGAGCAGCGTGCCCGGCCACGAGTCGAGCAGGTCCTCCATCGCCGCGAGCATGTCGGTGTCGAGGTCGTTGCTCGGCTCGTCGAGGATCAGCACGTTCGGCTCGTCGAGCAGCACGAGCAACAGCTGCAGGCGGCGCTTCTGGCCGCCCGAGAGGTCCTTGACCGGCGTCGAGAGCTCGCTCGAGCGGAAGCCGAGCCGCTCCAGCAGCTGCGACGGCGTCATCTCCTTGCCGCCGGCGACGTAGCTCGCCTTCTGCTCGGCGAGCACCTCGCGCACCCGCAGATGCGACACGGCGTCGAGCTCGGCGAGGCGCTGGTCGAGGTACGCCACGCGCACCGTCTTGCCGCGTTTGACGCGCCCGCTCGTCGGCTCGACGGTGCCGGACACGAGGCCGAGCAGCGTCGACTTGCCCGCACCGTTCTGGCCGAGGATGCCGGTGCGCTCGCCGGGGGCGATGCGCCACTCCACGTCGCGCAGCACGTCGCGGCCGTCGTAGGCGACGCCTGCGCCGAGCAGGTCGACGACGTCCTTACCGAGGCGCGCCGTCGCCATCTGCGCGAGCTCGACGGTGTCGCGCACCGGCGGCTCGTCGGCGATCAGCGTGTTGGCCGCCTCGATCCGGAACTTCGGCTTCGACGTGCGGGCCGGGGCCCCGCGGCGCAGCCACGCGAGCTCCTTGCGCATCAGGTTCTGCCGCTTCTCCTCCACGACGGCGGCCTGGCGCTGGCGCTCGACGCGCTGGAGCACGTAGGCTGCGTACCCGCCCTCGAACGGGTCGACGATTCCGTCGTGCACCTCCCACATCCGGGTGCAGACGGCGTCGAGGAACCACCTGTCGTGGGTGACGAGCAGCAGTGCGCCCTGGTTCTGGGCCCAGCGGGTGCGCAGGTGCTCGGCGAGCCAGGTGATGCCCTCGACGTCGAGGTGGTTGGTCGGCTCGTCGAGCGCGATCACGTCCCACTCGGAGACGAGCAGCTTCGCGAGAGCCACGCGGCGGCGCTGGCCTCCGGAGAGCGTGGACACGGGAGCCGCGAGGTCGAGGTCGCGCACGAGGCCGTGCAGGATGCCCCGGATGCGTGCGTCGCCGCGCCACGTGTGCTCCGCGTCGTCGCCGACGACGGCGTGCTGCACGGAGTCGCTGCCGGTGAGCTCGTCGGTCTGCGTGAGCATGCCGACGCGCAGATCGCGGCGCCGTGTCACGCGCCCCGCATCCGGTTCCGACAGCCCCGTCATGATCCGCATCAGCGTCGACTTCCCGTCGCCGTTGCGACCGACGATGCCGACGCGGTCGCCGTCGGCGAGCCCGACAGTGACGTTCTCGAGCACGACCTTGGCGGGGAACTCCTGGTGCAGGCCCTCCGCTCCGAGCAGATGCGCCATCAGGCGCCCTCGACGCTGACGCTGAGGTGGCGGAGGAGCGCGGCCAGGCGGGTGCGCTCGGTGGGGGACAGGGAGTTCAGCAAGTCGGCCTCGGCATCGATGAGTCGGGTGATGGCCGCGTCCACGCGGGTGCGGCCGGTTCTGGTCAGGGTGACGAGCACGCTGCGCCCGTCGCCGGGGGAGGCTTCGCGGCGCACGAGCCCGCGGTCGACGAGCTTGTCGATGCGGTTCGTCATGGTGCCGGAGGACACGAGCGTCTGCTGCAGCAGCTGCTTGGGGCTGAGCTGGTACGGTTCGCCCGCACGGCGCAGGGCCGAGAGCACGTCCCACTCCCACGGCTCGATGTCACTGCGGCCGAACGCGGCGCGCCGGGCGTGCTCGAGATGATGGGAGAGCCGGTCGACGCGCGAGAGCACCTCCATCGGTGAGAAATCGAGGTCGGGGCGCTCGGTGCGCCACGCGCCGACGATGCGGTCGACCTCGTCTTCTTCAGCCATCCGTCCATTATCGCCCCTGGGGGACATGGCAGACTGGACGGGCGGTCCATCCGGAACGCATTCCGCCATGGTGTAATGGCAGCACGACAGCCTTTGGAGCTGTGAGGTCTAGGTTCGAATCCTGGTGGCGGAGCGTGATGCACGACGATCTGGCGATTGTGATCCTGGCGGCAGGCCAGGGCACCCGAATGAAGTCGAAGCTCCCCAAAGTGCTTCATCCCATCGGAGGGCGACCCCTCGTCGGCCACGTCCTGCACACGGCCGATGTGCTCGAGGCGGCCGTCATCGAGATCGTGGTGCGCCACGACCGCGACCGCGTAGTCGAGGCGATCGGCGACCACCCCGGCCTCGTCGTCGTCGACCAGGACGCGGTGCCCGGTACCGGCCGCGCGGTGCAGCTCGCCGTCGACGCCCTGCCGGACGGCTTCGCGGGCGACGTGCTCGTGCTCTCGGGGGATGTGCCGCTGCTCGAGGCCGACGCGCTCGCCGCGCTCGTCGCGGCGCATCGCGACGCAGAAGCCGAGGCCACCATTCTCTCCGCGGTGCTCGACGATGCGACGGGCTACGGCCGCATCATCCGCGACGCCGACGGCACGGTGCACCGCATCGTCGAGCACAAGGACGCGTCGGACGACGAGCGCGCCGTGAGCGAGATCAACGCGGGCGTCTACGTGTTCCGAGCGGCGGCCCTGCGCGAGCACCTCCCGAACCTCTCGGCGGAGAACGCCCAGGGCGAGCTCTACGTCACCGACGTCATCCGGATGATCCGGGATGCCGGCCGCATCGTCGCCGCGAGCGCCGCACCGGATGCGCGCGTCGCGCTCGGCGTGAACGACAGGGTGCAGCTGGCCGAAGCCGGCCGCATCCTGAACGAGCGGATCGTGCGCCGCTGGCAGCGCGAGGGCGTGACGGTGCAGGACCCGGCGACCACGTGGATCGACGACACCGTGACGCTGGCGCCGGATGTCACGCTGCTGCCGAACACGCACATCCGGGGCGCGACCTCGGTCGCCGAGGACGCCGTGATCGGTCCGGACACGACCCTCGTCGACTGCGAGGTCGGCCGCGGTGCCGTCATCAAGCGCTCCGACGCGACGCTCGCAGATTTCGGCGCGGAGAGCACCGTCGGCCCGTTCGCGTACGTGCGGGCGGGAACGACGCTCGGCGACGGCGGCAAGATCGGAACCTTCGTCGAGTCGAAGAACTCCCAGATCGGCGACGGCAGCAAGGTGCCGCACCTGTCGTACATCGGCGATGCGACGATCGGCGAGCGCGCCAACATCGGCGGCGGCGCGATCACCGCGAACTACGACGACGTGAACAAGCACCGCACCGAGATCGGTGACGAGGTGCACACGGGCACGCACAACGACTTCGTCGCCCCCGTCAGGATCGGGGACGGCGCGAAGACCGGGGCAGGGGCCGTCGTCCGCAAGGACGTGCCGCCCGGTGCCCTCGCCCTGACGGTCGCGCCGCAGCGCAACGTCGAGGGCTGGGTAGAGAAGAACAGGGCGGGTACCCGTGCGGCCGAAGCGGCCGCTCGGGCCCGTCGAACGGAAGAGGCGGCCGGTGGGTCAGAAGCAGAAGCGCATTGAGCTCGACCGCGACAGGGGCATCGCGCCCGGTGTCGTGTCGAAGACGAAGAAGCGGCTGGTGGTGGTCGCGGGGCGTTCCCACCCCGCGCTCGCCGCGGCGGTAGCGGAGCACCTCGGCATCGAGGTCGCCCCGACCGAGCACCGCACCTTCGCGTCGGGCGAGATCTACACCCGCTTCGAGGTGTCGATGCGCGGCAGCGACGTGTTCCTCATCCAGTCGTTCTCCCAGAACGTCAACGAGGAGCTCATGGAGCTGCTCATCATGCTCGATGCGCTGAAGCGCGCGTCGGCCAAGCGCGTCACGGTCGTCGTGCCGTACTACCCGTACTCACGCCAGGACAAGAAGGGCCGCGGCCGCGAACCGATCTCGGCCCGCCTCGTCACCGACCTCATCGCGCAGGCGGGCGCCGACCGCATCATGAGCGTCGACCTGCACGCTTCGCAGATCCAGGGCTTCTTCAACGGCCCTGTCGACCACCTGTTCGCCAAGCCGGTGCTGCTGAATCACTTCCGCGACTCGTTCACCGATGACGAGGCCGAGACCCTGACGGTGGTCTCACCCGACATGGGCCGCGTGCGCGTCGCCGACCAGTGGTCGGAGGAGCTGGGCGCGCCGCTCGCGATCATCCACAAGCGCCGCGACCCGAAGGTCGCCAACCAGGTCGAGGTGCGCGAGATCGTCGGTCAGGTCGAGGGGCGCACGTGCCTCCTCGTCGACGACATGATCGACACCGCCGGCACGATCACGAAGGCGGCCCGCGCCCTGAAGGCGAACGGCGCGAAGAAGGTCATCGTTGGTGCGACGCACGCGATCTTCAGCGACCCCGCCGTCGAGCGGCTGCAGGACGAGGCGATCGATCGCGTCGTCGTCACGGACACGGTGCCGGTGCCCGAGGAGCGCCGCTTCCCGACCCTCACGGTGCTCTCGAGCGCGCCGTTGCTCGCCCGCGCGATCCGCGAGATCTTCGACGAGGGATCGGTCACGAGCATGTTCGACGGCGCCGCGTAGGCGCGCACCGGCCCCCGGCGACGAGGGCGTGTCCGCCTGCCGCGCAGGACGGCTGCGCCGCGGCGGGGCTGCGGCGCGTGCCGGGTGAACGGCGCCGGCGACGGTCGGCGGCCGCGGCGACGAGGGCGTGTCCGCTCAGAGCGGCTTCGCCGGAAGCCGGATCTCGAAGGTCGTGTCGCCCGGCTCGCTCCGCACCTCGATCGTTCCGTGGTGCGCTTCGACGATCGCCTTCGCGATCGCGAGCCCCAGGCCCGTGCCGCCCGTCTTCCGCGCGCGGGAGACGTCGCCGCGGGCGAACCGCGAGAACATCTCGGCCTGCAGTTCGGGTGAGATGCCGGGCCCGTTGTCGTGCACCTGCACGACGGCCCGCGTCGCGCTGCCCGAACCCTCGCGCCGCACCCGGAGCGTGACCTCCGTCCCCGCCGGGGTGTGCGTGCGGGCGTTGGCGAGCAGGTTCACGAACACCTGGCTGAGGCGGCCGGAGTCGCCCGCGACGATCAGCGGCTCCTCGTCGGCCTCGACGCTCCACACGTGTTCGGGGGCGGCCACCTGTTGGTCGCCGAGCGCGTCGACGGCCACCTGGGTGAGGTCGACCGCATCGATCTGCACCTCGCGGCCCTCGTCGAGACGCGCCAGCAGCAGCAGGTCCTCGACGAGGCCCGTCATCCGGATCGACTGCGCCTGGATGCGCTCGAGCGACTGCTCGGTCGTATCGGACAGAGTCCTGTCGCGCAGCGAGAGCTCGGAATACCCCCGGATGGATGCGAGCGGCGTGCGCAGCTCGTGGCTGGCGTCGGCGACGAAGCGCCGCATGGTCGCCTCGTTGCGCTCGCGCGCCGCGAGCGAGTGCTCGACGTGGTCGAGGAGGGTGTTCAGCGAGGCCCCCACCTGGCCGACCTCCGTCGAGGGGTCGGCCTGCTCGGGCGGCACGCGCTCGGTGATGGAGACGGCGCCCTGGTCGAGCTTCTGCCTCGACACGCGCGCGGCCGTCTCGGTGATGTCGCGCAGGGGCCGGAGTCCTCGCCGGATGACGATCGTCGTCGCGACGCCCAGCCCGATCATGCCCCCGACCGTCACGAGCGCGATCGACCACAGCATGCGAGCGAGGGTCTGACTCTCCGTCACGTTCTCGAGCCCCATCACGCCGATGGCGCTGCCGGATGAGCGCTCGATGAGCGCTTGCACGCGGAACGTCCCGAGGTCGGTGACGTTCACCGTGTGCGGGCCGCTGTCGGTGACTCCCGTGAGGATCTGCGTGATCTGCCGGCGGCTCAGCGGCTCGACCTCGTACTCGTGATCGACGTAGGCGCCCGTCGCCGTGCCCGGGTCCGTGCCGAACAGCAGCACGGTGCCAGGGGCGGCCCGAGACTCCTGCAGCTGCCCGACCGCGTCGCCCGTCGCTGCGTGCAGGCCGAACTCGGGGCCGAGCGATTTGACTGTTTCCTCGAGCCGATCGTCGAGCGTCTGGTTCAGCACCGTCGTCAGCAGCGCGCTCGTCACGAGCGAGACGACGAGCAGGATCGCGGCGACGATCGCGAACACCGTCGCCATGAGCCGCGCCTGCAGGCTCGTACGACCCGTCATGGCGACGGCGGGCGCCGTGCCGGTCGCGGGACCCGCCTCGTCGGGCGCCGGTTCCCCATCGGTGGGGAGGGGGCCGCTCGCGGGCGCTGGTCGCGCGGCATCGGGGGCGGGCGCGCTCACGATTCCTTCTGGGGAGCCTTGATCATGTATCCGGCGCCGCGCACCGTGTGGATCAGGGGCTCTGCTCCGGCGTCGATCTTCTTGCGCAGGTAGGAGATGTACAGCTCGACGACGCTGGAGCGGCCGCCGAAGTCGTAGTTCCAGACGCGATCGAGGATCTGGGCCTTGCTGAGCACGCGGCGGGGGTTGCGCATCAGGAAGCGGAGCAGCTCGAACTCAGTGGCGGTGAGTTCGATCTCGCGGCCGTCGCGGATCACCTCGTGGCTGTCCTCGTTCAGGCTGAGGTCGCCGACGCGGAGGACGGGGTCATCCTCTGCCGACTGCACCCCGGTGCGGCGCATCAGGGCGCGCAGGCGAGCGACGACCTCCTCGAGGCTGAACGGCTTCGTGACGTAGTCGTCGCCGCCAGCGGTCAGGCCGGCGACGCGGTCGGCAACGGCGTCCTTCGCCGTGAGGAAGAGGATCGGCACGTCGTCGCCCGACTGGCGCAGCCTCTGCATCACGGCCATGCCGTCGAGGTCGGGCATCATGATGTCGAGCACGATCGCGTCGGGCGCGAACTCCTGGGCGGCGCGCAGGGCGTCGAAGCCGGCGGCCTCGGTGCGCACCTCCCAGCCCTCCATCTTCAGCGCCATGGAGAGCAGGTCGGTCAGCATCTGCTCGTCGTCGACGACGAGCACGCGGACGGGGGAGCCGTCAGGGCGGACGAGGGGAGCGTGCGGATCGGTCATTCCCCCATTGTGCGCCCGAACCTATGTGGTTTCTATGCCGCGCGCTATGCGGCGGCTGTGAATGCGGCGTCGGCCGGGAGCGTCCGGGGCCCGCCCGGCCTCGGAACGCGGAACGGGCCGCTCCGGATGATCCGGAGCGGCCCGTCGAAGGCGTCGATCAGTGCGTGTCCTCGGCCTCGACCTCGGTGCGGTCGCCCGACCACAGCGTGTGGAAGGTGCCCTCCTTGTCGATGCGCTTGTACGTGTGCGCGCCGAAGAAGTCGCGCTGGCCCTGCACGAGTGCGGCCGGCAGGCGGTCGGCGCGGATGCCGTCGTAGTACGCGAGCGACGAGCTGAACGCCGGCGAGGGGATGCCGGCCTGTGCCGCCGCGACGACGACGCGGCGCCACGCCGCCTGGCCGCGCGTGAGCGCGTCCGCGAAGTACGGGGCGGCCGCGAGCACGGGCAGCTCCGGATGCTCGGCGTAGGCATCGGCGATCCGGTTCAGGAACTGGGCCCGGATGATGCAGCCGGCGCGCCAGATCTTCGAGACGGCGCCGAGGTCGATCGTCCAGTCGTACTCGGCGGCGCCGGCGCGGATCTCGTCGAAGCCCTGCGAGTAGGCGATGATCTTCGAGGCGAACAGGGCCTGGGCGACGTCCGCGATGAACGCGTCGGCGTCGTCGACGGCGAACTCGGTGTCGGGGCCGGGGAGCGCGGCCGCGACGGCGCGCTGCTCGGGGTGGCTCGACAGCGAGCGGGCGAAGGTGGCCTCGGCGATGCCGGAGACGGGGACGCCCAGGGAGAGCGCGGTCTGCACCGTCCAAGCGCCGGTGCCCTTGGCTCCCGCCTGGTCGAGGATCACGTCGACGAGCGGCTTGCCGGTGGACGCGTCGACCTGGCGGAGGACCTCGGCGGTGATCTCGATGAGGTAGCTCTCGAGCTCGCCGGTGTTCCACTCGGCGAAGATGTCGGCGATCTCGGCCGGGGTCTTGCCCGTGCCGCGGCGGATCAGGTCGTACGCCTCGGCGGTGAGCTGCATGTCGGCGTACTCGATGCCGTTGTGCACCATCTTGACGAAGTGGCCGGCGCCGTTGTGGCCGACGTGGGTCACGCAGGGCTCGCCCTCGGCGACCGCGGCGATCGACTTCAGGATCGGGCCGAGGGTCACCCACGACTCGTCGGAGCCGCCCGGCATGATCGACGGGCCGAGGAGCGCGCCCTCTTCGCCGCCGGAGATGCCGGCGCCGACGAAGTTGATGCCCGTCTCGCGGACCGCCTTCTCGCGGCGGATCGTGTCGGGGAAGTAGGCATTGCCGCCGTCGACGATGATGTCGCCGGGTTCGAACACCTTGACGAGCTCGTCGATCACAGCGTCGGTGCCGCGGCCAGCCTTCACCATGATGATTGCGGTGCGCGGCTTCGACAGGCTGGCCGCGAACTCCTCGTAGGAGAAGGCGGGCACGAAGCCGGCCTCCGGGTGATCGGCGACCAGCTGGTCGGTCTTCTCGCGGCTGCGGTTGTACACAGCAACGGTGTTGCCCTCGCGGCTGGCGAGGTTGCGGGCCAGGTTGGACCCCATGACGGCAAGGCCGACGACTCCGATATTCGCACTCATGCCCTCTAGGCTAGCGGCCCACGGGGGTGCCTCCGCGCGCAGCCGGAACAGTAGGTAATGCACCGCGCGTCATCCGGAGCCGTCTTCGGGTAGGATGGGGGTCGACCTCGGCGAGGGACGGCTACGGCCTCCGTTATCGACGCGGGTGTGTGAGCCGCCGCGCTCTCCTCACGTGTTGCGTTCGAGTCGAGAAACTTCACCCAGCGGCCGTCACATGCCGCGCATACGAGGAGCATCATGAGCGACAACATCACCCTCGCGGCGTCCGTCCGCACCGAGTTCGGCAAGGGCTACGCGCGCCGCCTGCGCGCCGCCGGCCAGATCCCCGCCGTCATCTACGGGCACGGCGAGGAGCCGACGCACGTCGCGCTGCCGGCCCACGAGACCGGCCTGATCGTGCGCCACGCGAACGCCGTCATCGACCTCGACATCGAGGGCAAGAGCCAGCTCGTGCTCGTGAAGGACGTCCAGCGCAACCCCGTGACGTGGATCATCGAGCACATGGACCTCGTCATCGTCAAGCGCGGCGAGAAGATGCAGGTCTCGGTGCCGTTCACGATCGAGGGCGAGAGCTTCGCCGGCACGATCCACACGCAGTCGGCCGCCTCCATCACGGTCGAGGCCGACGCCATGAGCATCCCGGAGCACCTCACGGTGTCGATCGAGGGCCTCGAGGACGGCGCGCTCGTGCACGCCGGCGACGTCGAGCTGCCCAAGGGCGTCACGCTCGTCGACGACGCCGACCTGCTCGTCGTCGCCATCTCGACGCCGCGCGGCGACGTCGAGGAGGAGACCGAGGGCGAGGGCGCCGAGGACGAGTCGGCCGAGGAGTCGGCCGAGTAATCCCGTTCCGAGTTCCGCGAGGGGGTGCGACGATGGTCGCGCCCCCTCGCGCTCTCTGCGGCGCACGGATCGGGGCCGCTGATCAGGCATCCGGCCGCGGCCGCGCGGCCCGTTTCGCGAAAGGAACCGCATGGCAGCCACGTGGCTGATCGTGGGGCTCGGGAACCCGGGGCCCCGATACGAACTGACCCGCCACAATGTCGGGCAGATGGTGATCGACGAGCTCGCCTCGCGGCGCGGTGAGGGGTTCTCGCAGCACAAGGCGAACGCGCGCGTCGCCGAGACCTGGCTGCGGCCGGGCGGGGCGAAGCTCGTCCTGGCGAAGCCGAACTCGTTCATGAACGTCTCGGGAGGGCCGGTGTCCTCGCTCGCGAAGTTCTTCTCCGTCGCGCCCGAGAACGTCATCGTGATCCATGACGAACTCGACATCCCCTTCGACTCGCTGAAGCTGAAGTCGGGCGGAGGACACGGCGGCCACAACGGCGTCCGAGACGTGGCGAAGGCTCTCGGTACGCCTGAGTTCGCCCGCGTGCGCGTCGGTGTCGGGCGTCCCCCGGGGCGACAGGACCCCGCTGATTGGGTGCTGTCGCCGTTCTCGGCGACCGAGCGACGGACGCTCGGCGTCCTGCTGTCCGACGCCGCCGACGCGGCGGAGCAGATCGTCGACGAGGGCCTCACCGCTGCGCAGCAGCGCGCCCACGCGCCGCGCGCCTGAGGCGCCCCGCCTCGGCCGCGCGCGCCGCGAACACGGAGAACCGCCGCACGATCCTCGTGATCGTGCGGCGGTTCTCCGTGTTCCGGGCGGAGCCGGCCGGTACTACATGCTGTCCATCGGGATCGAGCCGATGAACGTGATGCCGTAGGTGATCATGACCGGGACGAAGCCGACGACCGAGACGACGATCGCCGTGATGCCCCACGCGCGGCCGCGGTTGAGCACGGTCGCGAAGATGCCCTGGATCAGGCCCCAGAGCGCGAGGATCCCGTAGACGGCGAAGCCGGCGAAGACACCGCCCAGGTAGGGCAGGAACGCGGTGTCGTCGAACGTCGCGTACTCGTCGTACTCGTACGAGTCGCTCATGCCGTTCATGGTGGCATCACCGATGTACTGGCCGAGCGCGGAGGCCGAGGCCCCGACGATGATGCAGCCGGCGATCACGCCGACGATCGCGGCGATCGCGGCGACGATGCCGAGCGTCGGCTTGCCCTTGGGGCGGGGCTGCTTCTGGTACGGGGCGGGGTAGCCGGCCGCCGGGTAGCCCTGGCCGGGCGGGTAGCCGGGGCCGCCCTGCGCGGCGTACGGCGGCTGACCCTGCGGCGGGTATGCCGGCGGCGCGTTCTCGCCGTAGGCGGGCTGGCCGTACGCGGGCTGCTGGCCCTCGCCGGGCTGGCCGGCGGGCGGCGGGACCGGTGGGTTCGACATGGTGTCTCCTGTTCGGCGGCCGCTGCGGCGGCCGGTGCGGTGCGGCACCCGCGGTGCGGGGCAGCGGTCATCGGTGTTCGGTTGTGCAGGGGGTCAGCGGGGCGGCGCAGGGGAGAGCGCGAGCAGCGCCGTGTCGGGGGCGACGCCATCGGCCGGTGCGCCGATGGCCGATGCGACGGCGCCGAAGGTCAGCGCCGTCAGCAGCAGGGGAGCGGCCGCCGCAACGACGATCGCCCAGACGGCGGCAGTGCGGCCGACGGGGCGCCGTGCCGCGACGATGCCCTGCACGAGCGCCCAGAGGCCCAGAACCGTGCCGAGCCAGAACCCGACCTCGGCGGCGATGACGGCGGAGCGAGCGGGTGCCAGCACGGCCCAGCTCCACACGCCGGCGTCGAGCACGCCGCTCGCTCCGACGGCGGCGCCGGATGCGCGGCCGGCGAACCAGAGGGGGACGGCCGCGATCGCGAGGGCGCCGATCGCGAGGACGAGCGCGATGCGCGCGGCCGCCGCGGTACGGCGCTTGCGCTGCGGGTCGGCGATCGACGCGAAGCGCGGGTCGACGGGCGCGCTGTACGGCGCCGCGTACCCGCCCCCGTTCGTCATACCTCTCATCGTACGGAATCACCGCGCCTCGCGGGGGCGACCACCCATCGTTCGCCGGGAGGCGCGAGCATCGCGCACGCCGCCCGGCGCGGGGCAGGGGCGGCGCGGCCCGCCCTGGGTGGCCGCATGCTCCGCGCGCCGCCCGGCCGACCCCGTCGACCAGGAAGGCCTAGACTGACTCGGTGACAGTTCACGGGATTCTGCGCGCCCTGGAACGCTCCGAGAGCTACCGCGACGCGCTCGCGGAGTCGGCCGTCGACGCCGAGCTCTCGTGCGCCTCCGGCCTGGACGCGCCGCTGTTGGCCGCCCTGCTGGAGCGCCGACGCGCCGCCGGCCACCCACCGGCCCTGCTCGCGATCGCGCCGACGGGGCGTCGCGCCGACGCGCTGGGCGCCGCGCTCGCGTCGCTCATGCCGGACGCGACCGTGCTCGACTTCCCTGCATGGGAGACGCTGCCCCACGAGCGGCTCAGCCCGAGCCCCGAGACGGTGGGGCGCCGCATCACGGCGCTGCGCACCGTCGCCGCGTGGGACGGTGCGGCGCCGCTCGTGGTCGTCGCCTCGGTGCGTGCCGCGGTGCAGCCGATCGCGCCGGGCCTCGCCGACATCCCGTCGATCGAGCTCCGAGTCGGTCAGCGGGCGCTCGACCTCGACGACCTCGTCGCCGGCCTCGTCGAGCGCGCCTACGCCCGCGTCGACATGGTCACGCGCCGCGGCGAGTTCGCCGTGCGCGGCGGAATCGTCGACGTCTTCCCACCGGTCGCGGACCACCCGTACCGCATCGAACTGTTCGGCGACGAGGTCGATCAGATCCGCGCTTTCGCCGTCTCCGACCAGCGCTCGCTGCCGGAGCCCGTCGAGCGCGTCGAGCTCGTGCCGAGCAGAGAGCTGCTGCTCACCGATGCGGTGCGCGAGCGCGCGCTCGAGCTGCAGTCGTCGATGCCGGGCATCGCGCAGATGCTCGAGAAGATGGCCGAGGGCATCCCCGTCGAGGGCATGGAGTCGCTGAGCCCCGTCGTCGCGGGCCCGCTGGTGTCGCTCGCCGCGTATATGCCTCTGGGCGCATCCGTCGCCATGGTCGACCCCGAGCGCGCACTCACGCGCGCCCTGACGCTGGGGGAGACGAACCGCGAGTTCCTCGAGGCGGCCTGGGCAGCAGCGACGGGCGGCGGTGACGCGCCCGTCGACCTCGACGCCGGCGATTTCCTGCCGATCTCGCGGCTGCGCGACGACGCACGCTCCGCCGGTGGCGTCTGGTGGTCGCTCAGCCCGTTCGACACGGGCCTCGCCGAAATCGGTGCCGAGCTCGCCGAGGCGGGCGACGCCGCCGTGCCGATGGGCGGCGGCCACCGCGTGCGGGCGGACGCGGTTCCGTCGTTCCAGGGCAACGTCGACGGCGCGACGGGCCACATTGCCGATCGGGTCTCGTCCGGCTGGACGGTCGTCGTCGCCGCGGAGGGTGCGGGCCTTGTGGAGCGCGCTCGCGACGTGCTGAGCGAGCGGGGCGTCGCGGCGCGCATCGTCGATGAGCTGACGGAGGCGCCGGAGCCGGGCATCGCGACGCTCGTGCGTGCGTCGCTCGAGAACGGCTTCGAATCGGCGGAGGCGGAGCTCGCCGTCCTGACCGAGAACGAGTTCTACGGCCGCACGGTCGGCGGGGGGAACCGCGGCCAGAAGAAGCTCGCGTCCCGCAGGCGCAACGTCGTCGACCCTTTGCAGCTCAAGAAGGGCGACTACGTCGTGCACGCCACGCACGGAATCGGCCGCTTCGTAGAGATGGTCAAGCGGGAGGTCTCGTCGGGAGGCCGCAACGCCGTCAAGAGCGAGCGCGAGTACCTGGTGCTCGAGTACGCGTCGGCGAAGCGCGGCCGCCCCGCCGACAAGCTGCACGTGCCGACCGACCAGCTCGACCAGCTGTCGAAGTACGTCGGCGGCGAGGACCCGCAGCTGTCGAAGATGGGCGGCAGCGACTGGGCGCAGGCGAAGAGCAAGGCGCGCCGCGCCGTGCGGGACATCGCCGTGGAACTCGTGAAGCTGTACTCCGCGCGGATGGCGGCCAAGGGCCACGCCTTCGCACCGGACACTCCATGGCAGCGCGAACTCGAGGAGGCGTTCCCCTTCGCGGAGACGCAGGACCAGCTGCAGACGATCGACGAGATCAAGCGCGACATGGAGAGCCCGCAGCCGATGGACCGACTGCTCTCGGGCGACGTCGGCTTCGGCAAGACCGAGGTCGCCGTTCGGGCGGCGTTCAAGGCGATCCAGGACGGCAAGCAGGTCGCGATGCTCGTGCCGACCACGCTGCTCGTGAAGCAGCATTTCGAGACGTTCTCGGAGCGCTTCGCCGGCTTCCCCGTGAACGTGCGCGCCCTCAGCCGCTTCCAGACGCCGAAGCAGGCGCGCGACGTCGTCGCGGGCCTGGCCGACGGCTCGATCGATATGGTCATCGGAACGCACCGCATCCTGACCGAGGCCGTGACGTTCAAGGACCTCGGCCTCATGATCATCGACGAGGAGCAGCGCTTCGGCGTCGAGCACAAGGACGCGCTCAAGAAGCTCAAGACGAACGTCGACATCCTCGCGATGAGTGCGACTCCGATCCCGCGCACGCTCGAGATGGCGGTCACGGGCATCCGGGAGATGTCGACGCTGCAGACGCCGCCGGAGGACAGGCATCCGATCCTGTCGTACGTCGGTCCGCGCAACGACAAGCAGCTCACGGCGGCCATCCGGCGCGAGCTGCTGCGCGAGGGCCAGGTGTTCTACGTGCACAACCGCGTGCAGTCGATCCAACAGGTCGCGAGCCACCTCGCGGAGCTCGTGCCGGAGGCGCGCATCGCGGTCGCGCACGGCCGGATGGGCGAGAACCAGCTCGAGCAGGTCGTCGACGACTTCTGGGAGCGCAAGTTCGACGTGCTCGTGTGCACGACGATCATCGAGACCGGCATGGATATCACGAACGCCAACACGATCATCATCGATCGCGCGGACAAATACGGCCTCGCGCAGCTGCACCAGCTGCGCGGGCGCGTCGGCCGCGGCCGCGAGCGCGCGTACGCGTACTTCGTGTACGACGAGATGAAGCCGCTCAGCGAGACGGCCGCCGACCGGCTCGAGACGATCGCGGTGCACAACGACCTCGGCTCCGGCACGCAGGTGGCGATGAAGGACCTGGAGCTGCGCGGAGCGGGCAATCTGCTCGGAGCCGAGCAGGCGGGGCACATCGCCGGCGTCGGGTTCGACCTCTACCTCCGGATGATCGGGGAGGCGGTCGCGACCTTCCGCGGCGACGAGGTCGAGGGCCCGACGGAACTCCGGCTGGAGCTGCCCGTCGATGCGCGCGTTCCCGAGTCGTACATCGACAGCGAGCGGCTGCGCCTCGAGGCGTATCAGAAGCTCTCCGCGGCGGCCGCAGTGACGGCCGACGACGACGCGATCGACCTCGTCGTCGAGGAGCTCACCGACCGGTACGGCGAGCCGCCCGCCGAGGTGGCAGGCCTCGTGCAGGTCGCGCGCCTGCGCAGGCGCGCCTCCCGCAGCGGGCTCAGCGACGTCGTCGCGATGGGCAAGAACCTCAGGATCGCGCCTGCCGACCTGCCGGACTCGATGCAGGTGCGGCTGAAGAGGCTGTATCCGCAGTCGAAGCTGCTCGCGGGCGGCGAGGCGATGGTCGTCCCGCTCCCGACGAAGATCGCACCGGGTCAGGACGCCGCGCTGATCGCCTGGGTCGAGCAGCTGCTCGATGCGCTCTTCCCCCTCCCGAAGGCCGAGGCTCCGGATGAGGCACAGCCGGCCGCGACGTGAGCGGGCCCTCGTCGCGCCGCCCGTGCGCCCATCCGGCGCCGCGACACTCCGCTCCGCTCCGCCGTCGGCCGACCCCGTAGGATGGTTCACCGGTGTGCCGGGAAGTCTGGTCGGCGTCTCCGGCCGACCGCCGGTGGCTAGAATGCTGACCGAAAGGACCCGATGAAGCTTCTCCGCTCCGAGCGCTTCCCTGCCTTCCTGCTCCTCGGCGCCGCGGCGCTGGGCCTGATCCTCGCGAACCTGTCGTTCGGTGAGGAGATCATCGAATGGAGCCATACCGAGATCGGCCCCGAGGCACTCGGCCTGCACCTGTCGATCTCGCACTGGGTGGCCGACCTGCTGCTCGCCGTGTTCTTCTTCACGGCGTCCGTCGAACTCCAGTTCGAGCTGACCAAGGGCCAGCTGAACACCGTCAAGAAGGCAGTCAAGCCCGCCATCGCGGCCTTCGGCGGCGTGCTCGTCCCGATCATCTTCTACCTGCTGATCGCGCACGAGCGCGATACGATCAACGGCTGGCCGATCCCGACCGCGACCGATATCGCCTTCGCCCTCGGCGTCCTGGCGATGTTCGGCAAGGGCCTGCCCAAGAAGGTCCGCGTCTTCCTGCTCGCGCTCGCGATCATCGACGACATCGTCGGCATCCTGTTCATCGCCTTCCTGTTCACGAGCGACGTGAACCTGCTGAACCTCGTCATCGCGGCGGCTCTGATCGTCGCCTTCGCCGTCCTCAGCCGCATCCGGAGCGAGAAGAACAACGTTCCGGTCGTCATCCTGATGGTGATCGTCGCGCTCGCCGCGTGGTCGTTCGTCTACCTCTCGGGCGTGCACGCGACGATCGCGGGCGTGGCGCTCGGCCTCGTCATCCGGCAGTCCGAGGGCCTGCGCACCAGCCACGTGCTCGAGCCGTGGGTCAACGGCGTGATCCTGCCGATCTTCGCCTTCTTCTCCGCGCTCGTGCTCATCCCGCAGGTGCCGTTGAACGAGCTGTCGCCCGCGATGTTCGCGATCATCGTCGCGCTGCCGCTCGGCAAGCTGGTCGGGATCACGCTCTTCGGGTGGATCGCGAACTTCATCGGGCGCGACGAGAACGGCAAGCCGGAGCTCAGCGTCGCTGACATTCTGCCGGCGGCCGCGCTCGGAGGCATCGGCTTCACGGTGTCGCTGCTGCTGAGCCGGCTCGCGTTCTCGGACAACCCCGTGGTCGCCGATGAGGCCGTGCTCGGCGTGCTGATCGGCTCCGGCATCTCGCTCGTCGCTTCCGCGTTCATCGTCACGGCGCGCGCCCGCCACTACAGGCGCCTCGCCGCCCAGGGCGTCGCGATCGACGACTGACGCGCTCCGCACGCCTCCGCCGAACCCGCGCACGCTGCGTCAGGGTTCGGCGGAGGCGTTCGCGCTCGGGCGCGGGAGATCCGGCACGGCGATGAGAGGATGAGCGCGTGACGGAATCCGGCGAGGGGCTGCTGCGCGCGGCCGAGGTGATGGACAGGGTGCACGCCGAATGCGTCTGGTCGCGGGCGATGACGCACGAAGAGCTCGCGCCGTACCTCCAGGAGGAATCGGCCGAGCTGATCGACGCGATCGAGACGGGCGACAGGGCGGGGCTCCGCGAGGAGCTCGGCGACGTGCTGTGGCAGGTGCTGTTCCACTCCGCGGTCGCCGACGACTTCACGCTCGACGACGTCGCCGGTGACCTCGCCGACAAGATGGTGCGCCGCCACCCGCACGTGTTCGCGGGGGAGACCGCCGAGACGCCCGAGAGGGTGCTCGAACTGTGGGGTGCGGCGAAGGCCCTCGAGAAGCGGCGGCGGACCTCCGTGCTCGACGGCGTCTCGCACGCCATGCCCGCCCTCGCCCTCGGGCAGAAGGTGCTCGGCAAGGCAGAGCAGGTCGGTGTCGGCCTCGAGCTCGTCGAGGAGATCCAGGCGGCCGAGGCGCTCGAGGACCACGCGGAGGAGTCGCTGCTCCCCGCGAGCGAGGAGGAGCTCGGCGAGACGCTGCTCGGCCTCGTCGCGCTGGCACGTGCCCGCGGGTGGGACGCCGAGCGCGCCCTTCGTGCGCAGGTCCGCGGCGTCGAGGCCGAGATCCGCAACGCCGAGGCGTAGGCGGCGGCCCCTCAGGTACGCGTGCTTGTGGGACGTAGGCGGCGCTCTACCCGCAGATCGTCGCACCTGACCGGATGGTGCACCGCTCAGGTGCGGCCTGTTGTGGGTCGTGGGCGCTGACACCCGCACGTCGCGGCGCGTGAGGGGCGCACAGCTTCGGCCGGGGAAACTGGGTGCCCGGGCGTTCTGGGATAATCGGAGTGCTATGGCTTCCGTAAACGCCCCGCGCGGGATGCGCGACTTCCTGCCCTCCGACAAGAACCGCCGCGAGCGGGTGCTCTCGATCATCCGGGATCGCTACCGCGCGCACGGTTTCGACGAGATCGAGACCCCCGTCATGGAGGAGTACTCGCGCCTGCACGCCGGCATCGGCGGCGACAACGAGAAGCTCGCGTTCAACGTGCTGCGCCGGGGCCTGACGCCCGAGAAGGTCGCCGCGGCGGCCGACGACCAGGCGGGGCTGACCGACCTCGGCCTGCGCTACGACCTGACCGTGCCGCTGTCGCGGTTCTACGCGTCGAACCGCGGCTCGCTGCCCGGCGTGTTCCGATCGATCCAGATCGCCCCGGTCTGGCGGGCGGAGCGCCCGCAGAAGGGCCGCTACCGCCAGTTCGTGCAGTGCGACATCGACATCATCGGCGACGCCACCGCCCGCGCCGAGGTCGAGCTGCTCGCCGCCTCGCTCGACGTGTTCGACGCGCTGGGCCTCACGGGCGCCGTCATCCGGGTCAACGACCGCCGCGCGCTCGACGCGATGCTCGACGTGTTCGGCTTCGACCCGGACGAGCGCCCGGGTGTGCTCATCACGATCGACAAGCTCGACAAGATCGGCCCCGAGGGCGTCGCCGCGGAGCTGCGCGAGCGCGGGGCGTCGGCCGCGGCCGTCGACGCGTTCGAGGCGTTCCTCGGCCGCGATCGGGCTGAGCCGGACGGCTTCGGCGAGCGGCAGATCCGCGCCGCGCTCCCGGAGGGCGTTCCGGATGACGTGGTCGCGCACCTCGTCGGCATCGGTGAGGCCGTGGGCGCCGCGAGCCTCGAGTTCGACCCTTTCCTCGTGCGGGGCATGGGCTACTACACCGGCACGATCTTCGAGGTCGCGCATCCGTCGGTGTCGTACTCGCTGGGCGGGGGCGGTCGCTACGACGGCATGATCGGGCGCTTCCTCGGCCAGGAAGTGCCCGCCGTCGGCTTCTCGATCGGCTTCGAGCGCGTCGTCGACCTCGTGGAGATCGCCGAGGGCGAGGCGGCCGAGGCCGTCGTGCTCGTGCACGACAAGGACGTGCCGCTGCCCGAGCTGCTCCACGCCAAGGCGGCGCTCGTGGCGGAGGGCAAGCGCGTGCGGCTCGAACAGCGGCCGAAGAACCTCAAGAACCTGCTCGCCCAGGCCGAAGCCGACGGCTACGCGGCTTTCGCGGCGCTCCGCGCGGGCCAGGCGCTCGCCGACCTGGAGCTGAAGCCGCTCGGCTGAGCCCCCTGAGTCGAGGTTCCGGGCCGGCACGGTGCCCAGAGCCTAGGAGGATTCCTCGAGGGTAGGCTTTTTCGGCCTGGTGTTGCCTAATTTCGGGGAATCCCCTACAGCCGATGCGCCGCTCAGCGCGCGGCGCGCAGCCGGATGAGGCGGTACGTGAGCCCGAGCGCGACGACGCCCGCGCCGCCCGCGATGCTCTGCCACGGCAGGCTCGCCGCCAGCACGACGCAGAGCGCCGCGCCGAGCACCTGCAGCCACCGCGGGTAGCGGCGGGCGTCGCCCTGGCGGAACGCGGCGAGGTTGGCGACCAGGTAGTACAGCAGCACGCCGAAGGACGAGAAGCCGATCGCTCCGCGCAGGTCGACCGTCGCGACCAGGGCGATCACGACGAGAGCGACGGCGATCTCGGCGCGGTGGGGGACCTGCGTGCGCGGGGACACGGCGGCGAACCAGCGGGGCACGTCGCCGTCGCGGGCCATCGCGAGGCCCGTGCGGCCGAGCCCGGCGAACAGAGCGAGCATCGCCCCGAGCGAGGCGAGCGCGGCGCCGACGCGCACGACGGGTTCGGCCCACGCCCATCCGGCCGCGCCCACGACGTCCGCCAGAGGCGCGTGCGAAGCGGCGGCGGCCTCGGGGCCGAGCGTCCAGAGCACGACAACGGCGAGTACGGCGTAGATCACGACGGCGGCGGAGAGGGCGAAGACGATCGCGCGCGGGATCGTGCGCCGCGGGTCGCGCACTTCCTCACCCATCGTCGCGATGCGCGCGTAGCCGGCGAATGCGAAGAACAGCAGGCCGGCCGATTGCAGGATGCCGTGCCACCCGGATGCGAGCAGGCCGCCGAGAGCGGACCCACCAGCGGCCGCGGCTGAGGAATCGACGGCGCCCGTGGGCGAGGCGACGGCGAGCGCAGCCTCAGCGCTGCCGGGGGACGACGCGACGATGCCGGCGGCGACGACAACGGCGAGCACGGTGAGCACCAGGGCGACGATGACCTTCGTCGCGAGTGCCGTGCGAGTGACGCCGGCGAGGTTGATCGCGCACAGCGCGGCGACGGCGGCGATGGCGACCGGCCGCTCGAATCCGGGCGCGGCGTACGCCGCGAACGTGAGGGTCATGGCGGCGCAGCTCGCCGTCTTGCCCACGAGGAAGCACCAACCCGCGAGGAAGCCCCACCACTCGTTCAGCTCGGCCCTGCCGTAGGCGTAGCTGCCGCCCGAGACCGGATGGACGGCCGCCAGCTGCGCCGAGCTCGTCGCGTTCGCGAAGGCCACCAGCGCAGCCAGGGCGAGGCCGATCAGCATGCCGGCGCCTGCGGCGGCCGCCGCGGGGGCGAACACCGAGAACACGCCGGCGCCGACCATGGAGCCGAGCCCGATCGCGACGGCGTCACCGAGCCCGAGCCGGCGCGCGAGGGTCGTCATGCGGGCGAGTATAGGGCGCCCGGGTGGCGCGCCGGCCACGGCCGCGGCCGGAGGGGTGCCGGCGCGGTGCCCCTGGCGCCGGGATGACCACCCCGCGGTGTCAGAATTCTCACTCCGCGGTGTCAAGATTCTCGCTGCGATCGGGGATTTTAGTGCGGAATCTGCGACCTCGGTGGTGGAGTGGGAGATCGCGACCGGTCGGGATATTGGATGTACTATTCTAGTTCATATAGAATAAGAGCATGCTGATCCGGATCGATCCGACGCGCGAGGTGCCCGTCTTCGCGCAGATCGCGGCGTCGATTCGGGCCGACGTCGTCGCGGGATCGGTCGGCCCGGGCGACCGGCTGCCCTCGGCGAAGCAGGTGGCTGCCTCGCTCGGCGTGAACCTGCACACCGTGCTGCACGCCTATCAGCAGCTGCGCGAGGAGGGGCTCGTCGACATGCGCCCCGGCAGGGGAGCGGTCGTCGCGGCCGCGGCGGGCCCGGCGGCGGAGCTGCGCGACGACATCGGGCGGATCGTGGCGCGTGCCGCCTCGCTGGGCATCTCGCGCGACGCGCTCGCGAACCTGGTGCGCGATGCATCCGGAGGTGCCGGGCCGGGTGGCGCGCGCGGCGAGGCGCGGACGGGGTTCGAACCCGCGGCGCACATACGCCCACCCATCGGAGCCGCCTCGGGCGACGCCCTCGGCGCCGCGCCGGATGAGGGCGTTTTGAGAGCCGAGGGTGCGCACGCGACAGGAGGAGTGCGATGACGACGTATGAGGCGGAGCGGCGGCGGGCGGTCAGGCGCTTCCGGTGGGTGGGGCTGTACGCGCCGCTGGCGGTGTTCGTCATGCTCACGGCCGCGCAGTTCGCGATGCTGCCTGCGATGCCCGACCCCGCCGCGACGCACTGGGGCTTCACGGGCGGGCCCGACGGCTTCGGCCCGCAGTGGGTGCTCCCCGTCACGACGATCGCGGTCGGCGGCGGCATCACGCTGCTCCTCGCTCTGCTCGCGCTGTCGGGGCTCAGGACGAACTCCGGACGGGCCATGTCGTACCGGGTCATCGCCGCGGCCATCTGGTTCGAGGTCGGCCTGCTCGGCGTCGGGCAGTTCCTCACCGCGGCGATGCAGGTCGGCTACGACGACGCGCGCGACGTGCCGAACGCCGGACCGGCCCTCCTGATCGGGGCGGCGATCGGGGTCGTCGCCGGCTTCCTCGCGTGGAAGGGAGCGCTCAATGTTCCCGCGGATCCGGACGAGCGTGCCGCCGCGCCCGAGGCCGTCGACCTGGCTCCGGGCGAGCGCGCGGTCTGGATCCGCTCGGTGTCGCTATCGCGCTCGGCGCTCATCGTGCTCGGCGCGCTGGTCCTCATCACCCTGGGGATTGCGCTGACGACTGCGGTTCTCGATGTCCAGCTCACGGGCAGTCTGTCCGCGGGGGCGTGGGCCGCCATCGGGAGCGGCGTGCTCGCGACAGCGGCCGTGCTGCTCGCCGCGAGGTTCGTGGTGCGCGTCGATGCGGACGGTCTGACGGTCCGCGCGCCCCTCGGGTGGCCCCGCAAACACATCGCCGCTGGCGACATCCGCTCGGCCGAGGTGGTGCAGGTCAGCCCCATGGGGGAGTTCGGGGGCTGGGGCTGGCGCTACGGCGTCGCCGGCGCGGGCATGGGCATCGTGATGCGTGCGGGGGAGGGCATTCGGGTCACAACCAATGCTGGCAAGCTCGTCACCGTCACGGTCGACGACGCTGAGACGGCGGTGGCGCTGCTGCGGGGCCTCACCTCGGCCGCGAATCCGCGAGAGGACGGTGGTCGCGATGAGCGCTGAACAGCAGGCAGGCGCACGCCCCGGCCGGGTGCCGTGGGCCGCGGTCGTCGTCTTCTCCGTCGTCGCGACAGGGCTCGCGTGGGTCGTCGCGCTCCCGCTCTGGCTCGGGGAGCTGCCGCCGCTGCTCGCACAGGCCGTCGTGTCGGCGATGATGTTCACGCCCGCCCTGGCCGTGCTCGTCGTGGTGCTGGTGCTGAGGGCGCCGCGTCGCGGTGCCGTGCGGTTCCTGGGTCTGTGGCCGCTGCGGCCCGTCGGCCGCACGATCTGGTTCTGCGTGCTCGGCCTGCTCGCCCCGCTCGTGCTGACGTTCGCGGGCATCGCGGTCTCGGCCGCGTTCGGCTGGGTCGAGCTCGACCTCGCGGGCCTGTCGGGCTTCGTCGCCGCGAATGAGGCCGCAGGGGCCGACCTGAGCGGCATCGACCCGTGGCTCCTGGTCTCGGTGCAGCTCGTGATGGTGCCTTTCGCCGCCGTGATCCCGAACGCGATCCTGGCGTTCGGCGAGGAGATCGGGTGGCGGGGCTGGCTGCTCCCGTCGCTGCGCCCGCTCGGCGTGTGGCCCGCCCTGCTCATCACGGGCGCGGTCTGGGGCGTGTGGCATGCGCCCGTACTGCTCCTCGGGCAGAACTACGCGCGCACAGATGTCACCGGCGTGCTGTTCATGGTCGTCGCGTGCGTGCTCCTCGGCGTCTTCTTCGGGTGGCTCCGCCTGCGCACGGGATCGGTGTGGCCCGCCGTGTTCGCCCACGGCGGGCTGAACGCCGTCGGAAGCGCGACCCTGCTGTTCAGCGCCGCCGGCAGCACGCCGGACCCCGTGCTGATGGCGCCAATGGGGGTGCCGATGTGGATCGTCCTCGGCGCCGTCATCGCGGTCCTCGCGCTGTGCGGCCAGTTCCGCGCCGCACGCCTCGTCGGCTTCGCGCCGCGTCCTGCGGGCTGACACGGGGGCATCGCTCCGGTTCCGCGCGCCGTCCGGCGTTCGCAGCCGCCGGCGCGCCCCAGCGCCCGGGGTCGCGGGACACCGGAGCCCGCGGCGCGCCGCGCGGCCGTGCGCGGTCGATCCTGCCGATGACTTCCGGATGAACCTCCGCCGAACTCGCCGGGCGCCGGCGGTCGAGCGGCGACCGGATGATGGTCCCGACGCGCACTGACGCTAGGCTGGGCGCGAGCCCGGACCGCGTTCGTGCGGAACCTGCGGCCGGACCAAGACCACTTTGCGAAGGAGTCCTCCGTGGCAGAAATCGAAGCTGTAGGCGCTCGCGAGATCCTTGACTCGCGCGGCAACCCGACCGTCGAGGTGGAGGTTCTCCTCACCGACGGGATCGTGCAGCGTGCGGCTGTGCCTTCCGGCGCATCGACCGGCGCGTTCGAGGCGTACGAGCTGCGCGACGGCGACAAGGCCCGCTACGGCGGCAAGGGCGTCCTGAAGGCCGTCGACGCCGTCCTCGACGAACTCGGCCCGGCGGTCGAGGGCCTCGACGCGAGCGACCAGCGCCTCGTCGACGCGACCCTGAACCAGACCGACGGCACCACGAACAAGCAGCGCACTGGCGCCAACGCCATCCTCGGCATCAGCCTCGCCGTCGCCAAGGCGGCGGCCGACAGCGCCGACCTCCCGCTGTTCCGCTACCTCGGCGGCCCGAACGCGCACGTGCTGCCCGTTCCGGCGCTCAACGTCATCAACGGCGGTGAGCACGCCGACAACGGCATCGAGATGCAGGAGTTCTTCCTCGTGCCGCACGGCGCCGAGTCGTTCTCGGAGTCGATCCGCTGGGGTGCTGAGACGTACCAGGTGCTGAAGAAGGAGCTGCTCGCCGGCGGCTTCGCCACGGGCCTCGGCGACGAGGGCGGCTTCGCGCCGGACCTGCCGAACAACCGTGAGGCGCTCGACTTCCTGATGGCATCGATCGAGAAGGCCGGCTTCACGCCCGGCAAGGACATCGCGGTCGGCCTGGACGTCGCGTCGACCGAGTTCTTCAAGGACGGCAAGTACCACTTCGAGGGCAAGCAGATGTCCGCGGAGGAGCTGACGAAGTACTACGAGGAGCTCGTCGCGAACTACCCGCTCGTCACGATCGAGGACGCGCTGGCCGAGGACGACTGGGAGGGCTGGACCGCCCTCACCGCCGCCATCGGCGACAAGGTGCAGCTCGTCGGCGACGACCTGTTCGTCACGAACCCGGAGCGCCTCGCGCGCGGGATCGAGGCGGGCGTCGCGAACTCGCTGCTCGTCAAGGTGAACCAGATCGGAACGCTCACCGAGACGTTCGACGCGGTGTCGATGGCTCACAACGCCGGCTACACGGCGATGATGTCGCACCGCTCGGGCGAGACCGAGGACACGACGATCGCCGACCTCGCCGTCGCCGTGAACTGCGGTCAGATCAAGTCGGGCGCGCCCGCGCGCAGCGACCGCGTCGCGAAGTACAATCAGCTTCTGCGCATCGAAGAGGAGCTCGGTGAGGCGGCGGTCTTCGCCGGCAGCCGCGCCTACCCGCGCTTCAAGGCGTAACAGCTGACATCACGACGGAAGGGGGAGCAGATGGGAACATCGGCTCCCCCTTCCCGCGCGTCCGCGAGCGAGTGGCTCGGCGGCATCCGGTTCTCGGGGTTCACCGTGATCATCCTGGGCGTGATCGTGTTCGCCGCGTTCATGCTCGTGCCGACCATCTCGACCTTCGTCGACCAGCGCCAGAAGATCGCGGCGCTCGAGGATTCGGTGCGCGTCACGCAGAGCGAGATCGCCGAGCTCGAGGCGGAGCAGGAGCGCTGGGGAGACGAGGCATACATCGCCGCGCAGGCCCGGGAGCGGCTCTACTACACGAAGCCGGGCGAGGTTCCGTACCTCATCGTCAACGACCTCGACGCGTCGGAGCAGCCGCGCGACGCGGAGCCCGTCAGCGACGAGGTCGAGGAGGCTGACGACGAGTGGGCGGGGAGCCTTCTGCGCTCGCTCACCGAGGCGGGCATGGCGGAGCGTGCGGCGCCGGCCGAGTGACGCGACCCGGATGACCGGGCCGAGCGGGCGCCCGCCGCTTTCTCAGACGTTCCTTATAGCCTGAGCGGGTGACGACACCGCCTTTCGCCCCCGTGACCGCCGCCGACGTCCGCGTCGTCTCCGAGCAGCTCGGCCGCGAAGCGCGCGACGTCGTCGGCATCGCCGCGCGGTGCGCCTGCGGCAACCCGACCGTCGTATCGACGAAGCCGCGCCTGTCGAACGGAACGCCGTTCCCCACGTTCTACTACCTCACGCACCCCGCCGCGACGGCGGAGATGTCCCGGCTCGAGGCCGGTCAGGTCATGGTCGAGATGAACCAGCGGCTCGCGGACGGCGCCGAGGTGCGCGCGCAGTACGCGGCGGCGCACGAGGCCTTCCTCGCCGACCGTACGGCGTTCGGCGAGGTCCCCGAGATCGACGGCATCTCGGCCGGCGGCATGCCGACCCGCGTCAAGTGCCTGCACGCGCTCGCGGGGCACGCGCTCGCCGCGGGCGAGGGTGTGAACCCGCTCGGCGACGAGGCGCTGCGCCGCTCGGCATGGTCGCCCGAGCGCTGCGAGTGCGTCGACCCCGGCGCCGCTCTGCGCGAGGAAGGCTCCGCCGCCTGATGCGCGGCGCGCTCGCGAAGCGGGTGCCCGTGGTGATCGCGGGCGCCATCACGGCCGTGCTCCTGCTGAGCGGGGCCGCGGCGACGAGCGCGGACGACGAGGGCTCGAAGGAGCCGGACGAGAAGAAGACCGAGCAGCGGGACGGCGACGAGTCGAAGCCGGATGACGGCGAGAAGACGAAGAAGAAGGACCCGGTCCGCGCCGCCGAGTACTGGCTCGAGGACTACGGCATCAAGGATGCGTGGGAGACCACGAAGGGCGAGGGCGCGACCATCGCGGTGATCGACACGGGGATCGGCGACGGGGCCGACGAGCTCGAGGGCGCTGTCGTCGACGGCACCGATGTGTCGGGCAACGGGGCGGATGACGGGCGCACGCCGGTCGGCATCATCGACCGCGAGCACGGTTCGCTCGTCGGCTCGGTCGCCGCGGCCCGCGGCACGGCACCGGGCAAGGGCTTCGTCGGCGTCGCGCCCGAGGCCGACCTCCTGTCGATCTCCGTCGGCTTCGGAGCGTCGGCATCCGTTCCCTTCGTCGACCAGGTGCCCGAGGCGATGCGCTGGGCGGTCGACCACGGCGCCGACGTGATCAACCTGTCGTGGACGACGAACACGCTCGGCTGGGACGAATCGTGGGACGACGCGTTCCTCTACGCCTTCGAGAACGACGTCGTGGTCGTCGTCGCGGCCGGGAACCGGGGCAGCGGCACCGATTCGGTCGGCGCCCCGGCGACCATCCCCGGGGTCCTCGCCGTCGGCGGCGTCGACGAGGACGGCAAGATCAGCAAGGACGCGTCGACGCAGGGCATCACGATCGGGGTCTCCGGCCCGAGCGAACCGATGCTCGGCCTCGCCTCCGACGGAACGCTGATGTCGTGGGAGGGCACGAGCGCCGCCGCGCCCGTGGTCTCGGGCGTCGCAGCGCTCATCCGGAGTGCGCACCCGCAGCTCGATGCGGACAACGTCATCAATCGCATCGTGAAGACCGCCAGGGGCGTCGACGGGGTGGAGCTCCCTGACGCCGACTACGGCTACGGTCTCGTCGACGCGGAAGCGGCCGTCGAGGAAGACGTCGACATCGTCGGCGCGAACCCCGTCTCGGACACGACGCTTGAGGAATGGGTGAGGCTCTACCGGCGGGCCGATTCGCCGCCGGACGAGGAGCGGCCGGAGGTCGGCGAGGTCGAGCTGCCCGCACTGCCCCCCGCGGACCCCCCGACGGAGGCCGGTTCGCCGTGGCTCCCGACGCCCGAGTCCCTGCGGGAGGGGACCCTGCCGATCGTGGCGTTCACGGGCGCTGGTATTCTTTTAGCGCTGGGCCTCATTGCCGTCGTCCGACGCACTCGATCCGCGCGCTCCGAGCGCCGTATGTCCAGCAGATCCGATTGAAGGAGTTCTTCCCCCGTGCCCAAGATTCTCATCGTCGGCGGCGGCTACGCCGGTTTCTACACCGCCTGGAAACTCGAGAAGCACCTGCGCAAGGGTGAGGCGGAGATCGTCGTCGTCGACCCGCTGCCCTACATGACGTACCTGCCGTTCCTGCCCGAGGTGGCAGCCGGTTCGATCGAGCCCCGGCACTCGGTGGTGTCGCTGCGCCGCCACCTCAAGCGCACGCGGGTGATCGCGGCCAAGGTCACGGGTATCGACCACGCGAACAAGACTGCGATGATCGCGCCGAACGGCGGGGAGGCGTACGACTTCGACTACGACCAGATCGTCGTCACGGCCGGCTCGGTGTCGCGCACGTTCCCGATCCCCGGCATCGCCGACAACGCCATCGGGCTGAAGTCGATCGAGGAAGCCGTCGCCGTGCGCGACCGCCTGATCGCGAACTTCGAGCAGGCGGCGTCGCTGCCCAAGGACAGCGAGCTGCGCAAGCGCCTGCTCACGGTCGTCGTCGTCGGCGGCGGTTTCGCGGGCATCGAGACGTTCGGCGAGCTCCGCTCCGCAGCGTCGGCGCTCCTCGCGAAGTTCCCGGAGATCTCGTTCGACGAGACCCAGTTCCACCTCATCGAGGCGATGGGTCGCATCATGCCCGAGGTCTCGCTCGAGACCAGCAAGTGGGTGCTGAAGGACCTCGCCAAGCGCGGCGCGTACGTGCACCTCGACACGCAGGTCGCCGACGCGACCGACGGCGTCGTCAAGACGAACACGGGCGAGGAGTACCCGAGCGACCTGATCATCTGGACCGCGGGCGTCATGGCGAACCCGCAGGTCGTCGGCGGCAGCGACCTGCCGCGCGAACCCCGCGGCCGGATCACGACGCAGGCGGACCTGCGCGTGATCGACGCCGACGGCAACGTGCTCGAGGGTGCGTGGGCCGCAGGTGACGTGGCGGCCGTCCCCGACAAGACGGGCGGGCTGCCCGACGGCACCTGCGTGCCGAACGCACAGCACGCGGTGCGCCAGGCCAAGCGCCTCGCGAAGAACCTCGCCGCCGTGCTGCGCGGCGAGGCGACGGTGGATTACTTCCACAAGAACCTGGGCGCCGTCGCGGGTCTCGGCATCGGCACCGGCGTGTTCCAGTCGGGCAAGTTCGCGCTGAAGGGCTTCCTCGCATGGGGCGCCCACCGCGGCTACCACGGCCTGGCCATGCCGACGTGGGAGCGCAAGTGGCGCGTCCTGTGGGGCTGGTGGCACAACTTCTTCCTGGGCCGCGACCAGGTGCAGCTCCAGACGACGCAGGAGCCGCGGGCGTTCTTCGAGGCGTACGCCTCGCGCCCCAAGCCCAAGGTTGAGGAGGCGCCCGCCGCCGAGGCGCCGAAGGCCGACTCGACCGCCAAGGTCGAGGCTGAGGCGAAGTAAGCGCGCCGATCGCCGAGGGCGCCCCACCCGTTACCGTGGTGGGGCGCCCTCGGCGCATCCCCCCTTAGCCCAATCGGCAGAGGCATCCGACTTAAAATCGGCTCAGTGCGGGTTCGAGTCCCGCAGGGGGGACTCGCGGAACCGCCGGAGTCCGCCGCACGGGCGGATCGAGCCCCGGTACGGTCCGCGACGACGCCGTGCCGTGAGGAAGACGAACGAGGGGATCGGATGGCCAGGCTCCGCGCCGAACGCGTGCTGCCGCCGCGCGATGGGATCGCTGCGGCGCGCATCAGCGCGCCGGGCGGCACGCGCACGCACGCCGCTGCGGGCGACCCCGTTCCCGCCAGCGTGCGGGACTGGCTCCGCGACGTCGTCATCCCGAACACTCTCGGCCGGGAGCAGGCGATCGCGCCGCTGCGGCCCGAGTACTTCGTCGACGAGGGCGAGCTCACGACCGAGCACGGGCGGCGGGTGTCCCTCGACGACCCCGTTGCGCCCGGCGGCTTCTACTTCTTCCACAAACCGTACCCCGCGGAGCCCCGCGTGCCGTTCGAGATCGGGGTCGTGCACTCCGACCGCGACCTGCTCGTCATCGACAAGCCGCACTTCCTCGCCTCGACGCCGAACGGGCGCTTCGTACGGGAGTCCGCGGTGACCAGGCTGCGCGTCGAGCACGGCGAGGACGACCTCGTCGCGATCCATCGCCTCGACCGCGTGACCGCCGGGCTGCTGGTGCTCTCGCGCCGGCCGGCCACGCGGGGGCTGTACCAGGTGCTGTTCCAGCAGCGGCGCATCCGGAAGACCTACCGCGCCCTGGCGTGGCTCCCGGATGAGCTGCCGCTCGGGATCGAGCCGGGAGGAGCGCCCGTCGATGTCCGCAACCGCCTCGAGAAATCCGGTGGCGTGCGCGCCGTTCAGGTGGTGCCGGGCGAACCGAACGCGCTCACGTCGATCCGGATGCTGCGCGCGGGGAGCGTGGGCGGCCGCGCTGCCGGCGAGTTCGAGCTGACGCCGCACACAGGCAAGACACACCAGCTCCGCGTGCACATGAACGCGCTCGGCATGCCGCTCGTCGGCGATCCGGTCTACCCGCGCGACCTCGAGCCCGACGCCTACGACTTCTCGGAGCCGCTGCAGCTGCTGGCCGCGGAGCTGCGCTTCGACGACCCGATCACGGGCGCCCCTCGCGCGTTCGCGTCGCGGATGTCTCTCTCCGACCTCGGCTGACGGGCTGGCGGAGCCGCTCCCGCCCTCCGAAAGGACGTCGCGGCGTTCGGCGATCTCGCCGACGCCTCACGGGTCGTGCCAGGAAATCCTCCGTAGACTGGGGCCATATCCAAGGGGGTTCAATCACATGGAATGGCTCATTCCGGTCGGGATCGTCGTGGTCCTGCTGCTCGCCATCGGCATCTACCTGTGGGCGACGTACAACTCGCTCGTGCAGTTGGGCGTGCGCGTCGACGAGGCGTGGAGCGACATCACGGTGCAGCTCAAGCGCCGAGTCGACCTGATACCGAACCTGATCGAGACCGTGAAGGGCTATGCGGCGCACGAGAAGGCCGTCTTCGAGAACGTCACCCGTGCGCGCGCCGAGGCTCTGCAGGCATCGTCGCCGCAGGAAGCCGGCAAGGCCGAGGGGCAGATCGAGCAGGCGCTGAAGAGCCTGTTCGCGGTCGCCGAGGGCTACCCGCAGCTGCAGGCGAGCCAGAACTACCTCCAGCTGCAGAGCGAGCTGGTCGACACGGAGGACAAGATCCAGGCCTCGCGCCGCTTCTACAACGGCGGTGTGCGCGACCTGAACACCAAGATCAAGGTGTTCCCGAACAACATGTTCGCCCGCGGCCTCGGGTTCACGGAGCGGGAGTTCTTCGAGGTGATCGGCGGCGCCGCCATCGCCGAGCCGCCCCGCGTGCAGTTCTGAGGCACGAGAAGAACGGTCCCGACATCCAACCGGATGTCGGGACCGTTCTTCTCGGTCGCGGTCAGACCGTGCGGGTGAAGGCGTCGCGGCTGATGCCCTCCGCGGCGATCGCGGCGGCCCACTCCTTCGCGCCGTGCAGGCTGTGGTCGCGGTAATTGCCGCACTCGACGGCGCTGACGCCGGGCACGTCGTCCCACGTCGCCTCTTCGGCGATGAAGCGCAGGGCGTCCGCGAGCGCTGCCGCGACGTCCTCGACGCTCGGCTCGCCCCATGTGATGAGGTGGAAGCCCGTGCGGCACCCGAACGGCGAGCAGTCGATGACCCCCGTCAGGCGGTCACGCAGCAGGCTCGCGAGCATGTGCTCGATCGAGTGCAGGGCCGCCGTCGGGATTTCCTGTTCGTTCGGTTGCGTGAGCCGCAGATCGAAGTTCGTGATCGCGTCGCCTGCCGGTCCGTTCTCGACGGCGATGCGCCGCACGTACGGCGCGCGGACGGCGGTGTGGTCGAGCGTGAAGCTCTCGACGTCTGCCATGGGGTCTCCTCGCTTCGGTGTCGCTCGCGCTCGGACAGGGCTCCGGGCACCCTCCCATCTTCCCGCATCCGGGCGGTCGCGCATGACTGTTGCGGCATGGGACAAGCCCTAGACTGTCTGGGATGAGCGAGGGTACGCCGCGGCGCGGGTTCTGGGATCTTCTGCGCGCGCGTCCCGTGCCGCCCGAGCAGACCGCCGAGCCCGCGCGGCGCGGCGACTCGGGCGATGTTCCCGCGGGCCTGCGCATCGGCGCCGCGTACTCCTGGCGGCTGCTGCTCATCATGGCCGTCGCCGCCGTGGCCATCGCGCTGATCATCGTCTTCAAGGCGCTCGTCATCCCGATCCTGATCGCGATCCTGCTCTCGGCGCTCGTGTGGCCCGTGTACGAGCCGCTGCGCCGGCTCGTGCGGGCGCGCGCGATCGCGATCACCATCACGGTCGTCGGCCTCATCGCGATCGTCGCCGCGCTGCTGACGCTCGTGATCTGGCAGATCACGCAGGAAGCGCCCGAGGTGCGCGACGAGGCGACGCAGATGGTCGACGACGCGCACGCCTGGCTCCTCACGACGGGCTTCGTCACCGACGCCCAGATCGACGAGTTCTTCGCGGCGACCACCGACTTCATCCGAGCCCAGGCCGACTTCCTGCTCAGCGGCGCGATCAGCGTCGGCAGCACACTCGGCACGATCGTGGCCGGAGCGCTCATCGCTGTCTTCGTGCTCGTGTGCCTGCTGGCCGACGGCGAGCCGATCTGGAAGTGGACGCTCAAGCTGTTCCCGCGCACGGCGCGCCCCGCGGTCGACGCCGCCGCGCGCAACGGCTGGCACACGCTCATCAACTACGCCCGCACGCAGCTCATGGTCGCCACGATCGACGCGATCGGCATCGGCATCGGCGCGTTCCTCCTCGGGGTCCCGCTGGCATGGCCGATCGCCGTGCTCGTGTTCCTCGGAGCGTTCGTGCCGTTCGTCGGTGCGATCGTCACCGGTGCGATCGCGAGCGTGCTCGCGCTGTTCACGGGCGGCATCTGGCTGGGCCTCGCGATGCTCGCGGTCGTGCTGCTCGTGCAGCAGATCGAGAGCAACGTGCTGCAGCCTCTGCTGATGGGCTCCGCCGTCAAGGTCCACCCCATCGCCGTCGTCCTCGTCGTCACCGGCGGTTCGATGATCGGCGGCATCGCCGGTGCGCTGTTCGCCGTCCCGGTCGCCGCATTCGTCAACGTCGCCGCGATCACCATCTCGAGCGGTTCGTGGCGCACGGGTCGCGAGCCCGAGGCGGACCTGCTGTGGAGCACGGTGCCGCGCAAGATCATGAGGGTCCGAGACCCGAGAGAGGGGAAGAAGGCATGACCACCGTCGAACCGGAGCACCAGGCGGCCCAGCGGATTCCCTCGCTGGCGGAGATCGAGGAGGCCGCCGCCAGCCTCGTCGGCGTGATCGAGCACACGCCCACGCAGAACTCGCTGCACCTCACCGAGATCCTCGGCGCACCCGTGAGTCTGAAGCTCGAGAACCTGCAGCGCACCGGCTCGTTCAAGGTGCGCGGCGCGACGTACCGTCTCTCGCGCCTGACGCCGGAGGAGCGCGCCAGGGGAGTGGTCGCGGCATCGGCCGGCAACCACGCCCAGGGCGTCGCGCTCGCGGCTCAGGAGCTCGGCGTCCCGGCCACTATCTACATGCCGCTCGGCGTCCCGGTGCCGAAGCTCCTCGCGACGCGCGGCTACGGCGCCGAGGTCGTCCTCCAGGGCGAGACGGTCGCCGAGCCCCTGCGCCTCGCCGCGGAGCACGCTGAGCGCACCGGCGCGATACTGATCCACCCGTTCGACCACAGCGACATCGTGATCGGGCAGGGAACGCTCGGCCTCGAGGTGATGGACGATGTTCCGGATGTCGAGACGATCATCGTCGGCATCGGCGGCGGCGGCCTGATCGCCGGCGTCGCCGCCGCGGCCAAGGCCCGCGCGGCGGCCGAGGGGCGGCAGGTCCGCATCATCGGCGTGCAGGCCGAGAACGCGGCTCCCGTGCCGCTCTCGCTGGAGGCGGGGCACCCCGTCGAGATCACGACGAGGCCGACGATCGCGGACGGCATCCTCGTGGCGCGCCCGGGCGAGATCCCGTTCGACACCATCCGGAACTACGTCGACGAGGTCGTCACGGTCTCGGATGACGACATCGCCCGCGCCGTGCTCGCGCTGCTCGAGCGCGCGAAGGTCGTCGTCGAGCCGGCGGGCGCCGTCGGCGTCGCCGCGATCATGGCGGGCAAGATCCACTCGCACGGCAGGACCGTCGCGATCCTCTCGGGAGGCAACATCGACCCGCTCCTGCTCCAGCGCATCGTCTCTCGCGGTCTCGCGGCGTCCGGTCGCTACATGACGGTGCGCATCCCGCTGCCCGACCGCCCCGGCCAGCTCGTAATGGTCTCGCAGGTCATCGCGGGCGCCGGCGGCAACGTCACGGAGGTCCTGCACACCCGCCACGGCCAGGGCCTGCAGATCGGCGACGTCAACCTGCAGGTGTCGGTCGAACTCCGCGGCACCGAGCACCGCGAGCTCGTGCTCCAGGCGCTGCGCGACGCGGGCTTCCGCCCGGAGGTCATGCCCGACTGAGCGGCGGGCATGACGCGAGCGGCCCCGGACGTCCTGAAGGAAGTCCGGGGCCGCTCGCGTGCGGGGTCAGCCCTCGAAGGACTCTACCCTGATCACCTTGACGGGGATCTTCTTGCCGTTGGGGGCTTCGTACGACGTCTCCTCGCCCTCCTTGAGGCCGAGGATCGCGGCGCCCAGGGGGCTCTTCTCGCTGTAGACATCGAGGTCGGTGCCGCCCGCGATCTCGCGGCTGCCGAGCAGGAAGCGCTCTTCGTCGCCGAGCACCTCTGCCGTGACGACCGTGCCGGACTGCACGGTGCCGTTCAGCTCGGGCGCCTCGCCGACGACGGCGTCCTTCAGCAGGGCCTGGAGCGTGCGGATGCGCGCCTCCTGCTTGCCCTGCTCGTCCTTGGCAGCGTGGTACCCGCCGTTCTCGCGGAGGTCGCCCTCTTCGCGGGCGGCCTCGATGCGCTTGGCGATCTCCTCGCGTCCGGTCGTCGAGAGCTCCTCGAGCTCGGCGGCGAGGCGGTCGTAGGCGTCCTGGGTGAGGAAGGTGGCGTCAGACACGGCATTTTCCTTCGTGCGATCGGATGTGAAAGACGCCCCGGCAACGTGGCCGAGGCGTCGAGCGTGAGCTTCAGACGAGCTTAGAGCACCCAGCAGGACTTCACCAAACCGGTCGTGGCCTCGGCGATCGTGGGAACGAGCTCCTCCTGGCGGTGCGGCATGCGCTCCTCGGAACGGTACTCGAAGACCTTCCAGCCGACGGTGCCGAACTCCTCGTCGAGGGCCTCGACCACGCAGGCGACGTCGGTCTCGGCCGGCGCTGTGAACTGGAACGCCACGCGCGTGGTGCTCTCGTCGACGACGGTGAAGCCGAGGTCGTCGGCCTTGACCGAGTCCGCCGACGTCGTGACGGTGTTCCACGCGAAGTACCCGACGACGGCAGCGGCCACCACGACGACCGTGATCCACGCGGCTCGGATGCGGCCCCGGCGCCGCGTGCGGCCGTAGCGGTCGTCGAGCATCTGCTGAGTGGTCGTCACAAGGTTCTCCAGGCCGGCGCGGCATAGGCTGATGCCACAAGACTACGCGGCTCAGAAGGGCGCAACATGTATGTACTCCTGGCGGTCGTCACGCCAGAACCGACGCCCACGCCGACGATGACGGTGGACCCCGATTCTGTGACGCCGGGCCCGGGCGGGTTCATCGTCATCGCGCTTCTCGCGCTCGCCGTCGCGCTTCTCGCGATCGACATGATGCGCCGTGTCCGCCGCGCCCGCTACCGCGAAGAGGCCCGCCTGGCGATCGACGCAGAGGAGGCCGCCGCGCGCGACGCGGCCGCCGGCGAGGCGCCCGAAGGCGCCCGGGATGTCGACGGGCCGTCGGTCGCAGACGACACCGACTCGCGCGGCGACCGCGGCGCCTGACGCTTCCCCTCGCTTCCGGCATCGCTGCGCGGGGTCGGGGATCCGCGCCGCCGTCGGGCCCTGGCGCGCTTGTTGATCGACGATGACCCAGGCCCGTGTCGCATCGGCAGCGAGGCGGGCCTGGGTCAGCCCGTCGGCCCGTGGAAGGGCGGGTCGATCGCGAGCAACAGCGCCGCCGTCCAGTGGCACAGGAACGCCAGGACGGTGCAGACGTGGAAGATCTCGTGGAAGCCGAAGTGCCTGGGCGAGGGATTCGGCCGCTTCATCGCGTACACGACGGCGCCGCCGGAGTAGAGCACGCCGCCGACGATCACGAGCACCATGACGGCGAGATTGGCGGCCAGCAGCTGCGGCAGGTACATCACGGCCGCCCAGCCCAGCGCGAGGTAGAGCGCGACATAGAGCCATCGGGGCGCGCCGATCCAGAGCACGCGGAACAGGATGCCGAGGATCGCACCCGTCCATACGATGCTGAGCAGGATCACGCCCTGCTGTGTGGGGAGCGCGAGCACGCCGATCGGAGTGTAGGTCCCCGCGATCAGCAGCAGGATGTTGGCGTGGTCGATGCGCTTGAGCACCGACTTCGTCTTCGGCCCCCAGTCGAAGCGGTGGTACAGCGCGGAGTTGCCGAACAGCATGAGCGATGACGCCATGAACACGGCGGAGGCCCATTTCGCGGGGGCGCCCTGTGCGAGGCAGATCAGAACGATTCCGGCGGCGAGCGCCACGGGGAACGTGCCGGCATGGATCCAGCCGCGCCAGGACGGTTTGGACTCCGCGACCGGTGCGTTCGATCCCGCATCGATCAGTGGCAGCTGGGGGACGTCGCGCTTGCGATCGGAGCGGGCCATCCCAGAAGCCTACGCACCTTCGCATGCCGCGACACGTACACGGAGACAACAGTGCGCGACGAGTACGGTAGATCCGTGACGAGTCAGCGGTCGACCGAGGGGCGGGGCCTCCTCTACCGGCTCTACAACGCGCGCCTGAAGCGCCAGATCGACAGGGCGACGGTGCCTCACCACGTCGCCATGATCATCGACGGCAACCGCCGCTGGGCGAAGCAGCTGGGCTTCGACTCGGCGGCTCATGGCCATCGGGCCGGCGCGAAGAAGATGGAGGAGTTCCTCGCCTGGTGCGATGACATCGGCGTCGAGGTCGTGACGCTGTACCTGCTCTCGAACGACAACGTCGTCAAGCGCGACGAAGCCGAGCTCACGGACCTGATCGAGATCATCGCCGGTCTCGCCGGGCGGCTCTCGAAGCGCGGTGACTGGCGCGTGCAGCAGGTGGGGCGCTCGGACAATCTGCCGGAGCACCTCGTCGGCGCGCTGCGCGATGCGGAAGCACATACGGCGGACAACTCCGGCCTGCATGTGAACCTCGCCGTGGGGTACGGCGGCCGCTACGAGATCGTCGACGCGGTGCGGCAGATCATCCGGAAGCACGCGACGGACGGCGGGAGCATCGAGGATCTCTCCGACCGGCTCACGCCCGACGAGATCGGTGCACACCTCTACACGAGGGGCCAGCCGGACCCCGATCTGGTCATCCGGACGAGCGGCGAGCAGCGGCTGAGCGACTTCCTCGTCTGGCAGAGCGCGCACAGCGAGTTCTACTTCGTCGAGGCGCTCGGCCCCGACCTGCGAGAGATCGACTTCCTGCGGGCGATCCGCGACTACACGACGCGCGAACGCCGCTTCGGGAAGTAGGCGCCGCGGCGGGGAGCAGACGCCGCGGGGCGGCCGGCGGGTCTCGGCGGCCCCGCTGCAGTCGGCTCTCGACCCGCACCGTCGCGGATCCGGGTGATCCCGAGGCGCAAGCGCGGGGTGCAGCCGAGGCCGCCTGCGCTGTGCACGGTGGCGTCACGCTCCGTTCACGGAACCGTTACGCCGAACCCGCGGTTCGCGTTGCCGGAATCGCGCGAGCGGGCGTAGCGTCACAGGCAACGGGCAAGGTGCCCGTTCGGGTCGGCCTCACGGAAGCGACTCGCGGACCCACGGTCGACTCGATGAAGCCGGGATGCGGTTCCCGGGGCGGGAGTGGGTTGTGACCACGATGAGCACGCAGCAGTCCTCGCGCACGCAGGGCACTCGAGCACACGACGACGCGGCCGGTCAGCGGTTGCGGACGTACGTGCTCGACACGTCCGTCCTGCTGAGCGATCCACGTGCGCTGTTCCGTTTCGCCGAGCATTCGCTCGTCATCCCAGTCGTCGTCGTCAGCGAGCTCGAGGGCAAGCGGCACGACCCTGAGCTGGGCTACTTCGCCCGGCAGGCGCTGCGGCACCTCGACGACCTGCGGGTCGAGCACGGCAGGCTCGACTTCCCGGTCGCGGTCGGGGAGGGCACGCTCCGCGTCGAGCTGAACAACGTCGACCAGGAGGTTCTGCCCCGCGGCATCCGTCTCGCCGACAACGACAGCCGCATCCTGGCGGTCGCCTCGCACCTCCAGCAGGAGGGGCAGGACGTCACGGTCGTGTCGAAGGACCTGCCGATGCGCGTGAAGGCGGCGTCGATCGGCCTGCAGGCCGAGGAGTACCTCGCAGAGCAGGCGGTCGACTCCGGATGGACGGGCGTCGCGACGCTCGCGCTCTCGGGTGACGACATGGCTGACCTCTACGATGCCGAGCTCGGCGTCCACGAGGACGTCACGGGCCTCCCCGTGAACACGGGGCTCGTCATCCAGTCGGAGCGGGGCTCCGCTCTCGGCCGCGTGACGGGCGACGGCGAGTTCAAGCTCGTGCGCGGCGACGGCGACGTCTTCGGCCTGCACGGGCGCTCGGCCGAGCAGCGCATCGCGATCGATGTGCTGCAGGACCCGGATGTCGGCATCGTCTCGCTCGGAGGCAAGGCGGGAACCGGCAAATCGGCGCTCGCCCTGTGCGCCGGCCTCGAGAACGTGCTGGAGCGTCAGCAGCAGAAGAAGATCATCGTGTTCCGGCCGCTGTTCGCGGTCGGCGGCCAGGAGCTCGGCTACCTGCCCGGCGACCAGGGCGAGAAGATGAACCCCTGGGGCCAGGCGGTGTACGACACGCTCGGCTCCGTGGTCTCGGAGAACGTGATCGACGAGGTGATGGCCCGCGGGCTGATCGAGGTCCTGCCGCTCACGCACATCCGGGGCCGTTCCCTCCACGACTCGTACGTGATCGTCGATGAGGCGCAGTCGCTCGAGCGCAACGTGCTGCTGACCGTGCTCAGCCGCATCGGCCAGAACTCGAAGGTCGTGCTGACGCACGACGTGCAGCAGCGCGACAACCTGCGCGTCGGTCGGCACGACGGCATCGCGAGCGTCATCGAGACGCTGAAGGGCCACAGCCTGTTCGCCCACGTCACGCTGACGCGCTCGGAGCGCAGCGCGATCGCGGCGCTCGTGACCGACCTGCTCGAGACCGGCGAGCTGTCGTAGGCGCGAGAGCGCGCACAACCGAGAGACGCCTGCACGACCCGAATCCCGTTCGGGTCGTGCAGGCGTCCTGGGGTGCTCCGCTCAGCCCGGGTGTTCGGCGCTGTGCGCCTCCGACCCGGGGTCGCTCGTCGAGTGAGCGCGAGCGCTCACTCTCCTCGCTCAGCCCGGGTGCCCGATGCTACGCATCGGGACCCTCCATCGCTCGGCATGAGAGCGCGAGCGCTCTCCGCCTCGCTCAGCCCGGGTGCGTCATCGAGAGCAGGTCGAGCTTCTCGTCGAGCTGTTCCTCGGTCAGCTCGCCGCGCTCGACGTAGCCGAGGTCGATGACGGCTTCGCGGACCGTGATGCCCTTCGCGACCGAGTGCTTCGCGATCTTCGCGGCCGCTTCGTAGCCGATCAGCTTGTTCAGCGGCGTGACGATCGAGGGGCTCATGCCGGCGAGGGCCGTGACGCGCTCCTCGTTGACCTTCAGGCCGTCGACCGTCTTGTCGGCGAGGGTGCGCGAAGCGTTCGCGAGCAGGCGGATCGACTCCAGCAGCGCCGTGCCCATCACGGGGATGGCGACGTTGAGCTCGAACGCGCCGGATGCACCGGCCCAGGCGACCGTCGCGTCGTTGCCGATCACGCGGGCGGCGACCATGAGCGTGGCCTCCGGGATCACGGGGTTGACCTTGCCGGGCATGATCGACGAGCCCGGCTGCAGGTCGGGCAGGTGGATCTCGCCGAGGCCCGTGTTGGGGCCGGAGCCCATCCAGCGCAGGTCGTTGTTGATCTTCGTGAGCGAGACCGCGATGGTGCGCAGGGCGCCCGAGGCTTCGACGAGGCCGTCGCGGTTGGCCTGGGCCTCGAAGTGATCGACGGCCTCGGTCAGCGGCAGGCCCGTCTCGTTGACGAGGTTCGCGATGACCTTCTGCGGGAAGCCCTTCGGCGTGTTGATGCCGGTGCCGGTCGCCGTGCCGCCCTGGGGCACTTCGGCGACGCGCGCGATCGTGGCCTCGACGCGCTCGATGCCGAGGCGCATCTGGCGGGCGTAGCCGCCGAACTCCTGGCCGAGCGTGACGGGGGTGGCGTCCATGAGGTGTGTGCGGCCCGGCTTCACGACGGTCTTCCACGCCTCGGCCTTCGCCTCGAACGCCTGTGCGAGGTGATCGAGGGCCGGGACGAGGTCCTGCAGCAGGGCCTCGGTGACGGCGACGTGGACGGAGGTGGGGAAGACGTCGTTCGACGACTGCGACGCGTTCACGTGGTCGTTCGGGTGCACCTCGCTGCCCAGCTTCTGGGTCGCGAGCGTCGACAGCACCTCGTTCATGTTCATGTTCGAGCTGGTACCCGAACCGGTCTGGTACGTGTCGACGGGGAACTCGGCGTCGTATCCGCCCGCGACGACCTGGTCGGCCGCCCACGCGATCGCGTCGGCGATGCCGGCGTCGAGGGTGCCGAGGTCCTTGTTGGCCAGGGCGGCGGCCTTCTTGATGCGCGCGAGCGCGGCGATGTGGCGCGACTCGAGTCCCTTGCCCGAGATGGGGAAGTTCTCGACGGCGCGCTGGGTCTGGGCGCGGTACAGGGCGTCCTTGGGAACGCGCACCTCACCCATGGTGTCGTGCTCGATCCGGTACTCGGTCTCGGACATCTCTCTCCTCATATCAGGCCGCAGTCGTCGCGGCGCGAAGCGGGTCGGTGTAGGTGTTCAGGCCTCGATGCCGATGGCGACGCGCTGTTCGACGCGTCCCTCAGCGAGGCGGTAGTTCGCGCCGACGATGCCGACCGTTCCGGCGGCGACGGCGTCGCTGATCATCTCGGAGTGCCGCAGGATCTGCGCGACCGTCTGCTCGAGGTGACGGCGGCCGACGTTCTCGGCGCTGATGTTCTCGAGGGTGTTGCTCTCCGCCGCGCGCAGCTCGTGCTGCACCGCCGGCACGATCGGCGAGATCAGGCGCCAGATGTGCGGCGGCAGGGGGTCGCTGTCGGGGCCGAGGCTGTCGATCGCGGCGCGCACGGCTCCGCACTCGTCGTGGCTGAGCACGACGATGAGCGGGACGTTCAGCACGCCGACGGCATACTCGATCGACCCCATGATCGACTCGCCCGTGACCTGGCCGGCGTTGCGCACGACGAAGAGGTCGCCGAGCCCCATGTCGAAGATGATCTCGGCCGCGAGGCGCGAGTCGGAGCAGCCGAACAGCACGGCCTGCGGCTTCTGAGCGGCGGCGAGGCGGTGGCGTCGGTCGGCGTCCTGGTGCGGGTGCTCGGGCGCCCCCTCGACGAAGCGGGCGTTGCCCGCCGTCATGCGCTCCCAGGCCTGTGCCGGCGATTGCGTCGTCATTCCGCGTTCTCCTCCGCATCGTGGGCCCCGTCGGAGCCCTGTGTGATCTGATCCGACATCGCGGCGGCGACGTCGGCCGTCGTCTCCGCCGACGCCGAGCCGTACAGGAGCACGAAGCCGTCGGCGGTCGCGGCGCCGATCGCATACTCGTAACCCGCGTCGCGCTGCCCGGACCCGATCTCGTACTCGGTCCACTCGACGCCGTCGATCGTCGTCGTGCCCTCGGGCGCCGCGCCGTCGAGCTTCTGCGATGCCCACGCCTCGTCACCGCCGAAGCCTTCGAGCATCGTGACGTAGTCGCTCTCGTCCGGCGTGAGGTAGGTGACCCGCCACGTCACGACCTGCTCGGGCGTCACCTCCGCGAAGTTCACGCGCCAGTCGTCGGACAGATCGGGGACGAGCGGCTCGACGTCGTACGCATCGGCCGTATCGGCGGCGATCTGCGCGACATCGATGTCGGGCTGCTCGGCGGGGGTGCCGCGGGGCACGCCCCACACGACGACGACCACGATGAGGAGCGTGACGCCGAGGGCGATCAGCAGGTTCCGGACGGTCTGGCTGCTGCGGTACGCCGCAGACCGCGCGGCCTTCTGCGCCGCGATGTCCTCCGCCGATTGCTCGGAGAGGGGGCTGCGCGCCATCACTCCGCCTCTGCCGACTCGGGGCGTGCGGCCTCCAGCCGGCTCTTCGCGCCGCGCAGCCACTCCTCGCATCGGGCGGCGAGGGCCTCGCCGCGCTCCCACAGAGCCAGCGAATGCTCGAGCGTGGCGGCGCCCTGTTCGAGCTCCGACACGACGCGGACGAGTTCATCGCGCGCCTGCTCGAACGAGAGCGAGGCGACGTCTGCGGGGGCGGGCTGATCCGTCATCGCTTCCATCCTATTCTTCCGCCGTTCCGGTGTGTCTGAAAGGTCAGGGCGTCAGCGCCCCCGCGCATCACGGGTCGGCCCGGCCGGTGCCGTCGGCCGGCTCCGCCCCGGTCCCGTCGCCCACCGCGCCGTGCGAAACTGCGGCGATCACGCCGTGTTCGATCGTGACGACGAGCCGGGCGCCCGTGGGTGCCTGGTCGGCTTTGCGCACGATGGCGCCGTCGTCCGTCTGCGCGATCGCGTAGCCGCGCGCGAGGGTCGATGCGGGGGAGAGGGCGCGCAGCGAGGCACGCAGCTCGCCCGTTCGCGCCTCCGCCAGCTGCAGCGAGCGGCCCACGGCGTCGCGGCCGCGGGAGACCTGCAGGAAGACGTCCTGCGCGCGCTCCCGGATGATCCGCTCCGGCTCGCGCAGCGCCGGCCGTGAGCGTAGTTGCTCCAGCTGGGTGAGGTCGCTCGCGACGCGCTGCGTGAGCCGGAGCCTAGCGCGCGACCGCAGCTCGGCGATCAGGGCTCGCTGCTCGCCGACATCCGGCACGACCCGCTTGGCGGCGTCGGTGGGGGTCGATGCGCGCATGTCGGCGACGTCGTCGAGCAGGGGGTGATCGTTCTCATGGCCGATCGCGCTCACGACGGGCTTGCGCGCGGCCGCGACGGCACGCAGCAGCCGCTCGTCGCTGAAGCCGAGGAGCGTCTGCGGGTCGCCCCCGCCGCGCGCGATCACGATGACGTCGACTGCGTCGTCGGCGTCGAGGCGCTCGAGGGCGGCGAGCACCTCTGCGACCGAGCGGTCGCCCTGCACCGCCGCGTATTCGGTGCGGAACGCCACCTCCGGCCAGCGCAGCTCCGCGTTGCGGCGCACGTCGCGCTCGGCGTCGCTGCGCTCGCCCGTGACCAGGCCGATCGTGCCGGGCAGGAACGGAAGCTGCTTCTTGCGCGCGGGGTCGAACAGGCCCTCCGACTTCAGCTGCGCGCGCAGGCGCTCGAGCCGCTCGAGCTGGTCGCCCAGGCCGACGTGGCGCATCGACGACACCTGGAACGCCAGGTCGCCTCCCTTGACCCAGTAGTCGGTCTTCACGTTGGCGACCACGTGGTCGCCGACCTTCAGGTCAGCGGGCATCCGCCCGCGAACGCTCGACCAGATGCGCAGGGAGATCTGCGCGTCGGTCTCCAGGTCCTTCAGCCGCCCGAAGGTCGCGCCCGCCCGCACGTTCCACGACGTGATCTCTCCCTCGACCCAGACGGCGCCCCACCGCTCGATGAAGCCCCGGATGGTGCGGCCGAGGCGCTCGACCGACGTCGGGGCCTCGGCGGTCGAAGCGTTCGGAGCCACGCTGTCGGGCGGCGGGGCCTGCCCCGGCACCCGCTCGGCGCTGAAGGTGGTCATCTCTGCCTCTCGTCGCATCCGGCCGACGCACAACCGCCGGACATACGATGGATACGTGAGTTCCACCGCCATCTCGCTACCCGTGCCGCGCGTTCCTGCGCGCCGGGAGCGCCTCCAGGATAACGATGTGCGCGGACATAAGCGCGTGCTCCTCGCCGCCCCCCGCGGGTACTGCGCCGGGGTGGACAGGGCGGTCATCACCGTCGAGAAGGCGCTCGACCGCTACGGCGCGCCCGTGTACGTGCGCAAGCAGATCGTGCACAACATCCACGTGGTGCGCGAGCTCGAGGCCCGCGGCGCGATCTTCGTCGAGGAGGTCGACGAGGTGCCGGAGGGCGCGCACGTCGTGTTCAGCGCGCATGGCGTCTCGCCGGCCGTCGTGGACGCCGCTTCCGACCGCGGCCTCCAGGCGATCGACGCCTCGTGCCCGCTCGTGACGAAGGTGCACCGCGAGGCGAAGCGATTCGCGCGCGACGACTACCAGATCCTCCTCGTCGGCCACGAGGGCCACGAGGAGGTCGAGGGCACGGCGGGCGAGGCCCCGGACAGCGTCACGATCGTGAACAACCCGGATGAGGCCGACACGATCGAGGTCGACGACCCCTCGAAGCTCGTGTGGCTGTCGCAGACCACGCTCTCGGTCGACGAGACGATGGAGACCGTGCGGCGCCTGCGGGAGCGCTTCCCGAACCTGCAGGATCCGCCGAGCGACGACATCTGCTATGCGACGCAGAACCGCCAGGTGGCGATCAAGAAGGTCGCGGCGGATGCCGACCTCGTGATCGTCGTCGGCTCGGCCAATTCCTCGAACAGCGTGCGCCTCGTCGAGGTCGCGCTCGAGTACGGGGCGAAGGCCGCCTACCGCGTCGACTACGCGGACGAGGTCCGGCAGGAGTGGCTCGAGGGCGTCGAGACCGTCGGCATCACGTCGGGCGCGTCGGTGCCGGACGTGCTCGTGCAGCAGCTGCTCGGCGAGCTCGCCGATGCCGGATACCGCGATGTCGAGGAGGTGCGCACGGCCGAGGAGGACCTCATCTTCTCGCTGCCGAAGGAGCTCCGCGGCGAGGGCGGTGCGCGCGGCGGCCGTTCGGGGGTCGCGGCATGAGCGACCAGCGCCCGGCATACGGCGAGTACGCGACACCGGAGGAACAGCAGCGGCGGATCGCGCAGAACGCGGTGCCCGGCGCCGCGCCGGCTCAAGCCGCGCCGGCCCCAGCCCCGCCCGCTGCGCCGCGGCACGCGACGCCGCCGGCGGCAAGGCCCGATGCGCCAGCCGACGGCCGCAAGCCGTTCCTGCCCGCACTCTCCGGCCGGCGCCGCGTCGACCGCATCTTCGGCTTCGTGTTCGTGCTCTGGGGCCTGCTGTCCGTCGTGCAGACGATGCCGCAGCTGACGAACCTGGCCGCGTACATCTACGACTCGTTCGAGGTCCTCGGCGTCGACGCGGAGCTCGCCGACCCGTCCGGCGCACGGGGCTGGGGCATCGCTGCGGCCGCCGTGCTCGGTGTGGCCTGGCTGCTCACCGCGGTGTGGTCGTGGCGCCGGGCCCGCGCCGGCAGGATTTTCTTCTGGGTGCCGATCGTCGGCGCCGTGGCAGGGACGGTCGTCGTCGCCTTCCTCATCAGCGTCCCGCTCGCGGGCGACCCCGCCCTGCTGCAGTCGATCATGGATCAGATGCCGCAGCTCTGATCATCCGGCCCCGGCCGAGCGGGGCCCGGGCGTCCGGATACGAGGAAGGCTTCGGGAACCGTGCGGTTCCCGAAGCCTTCCTCGTCGGTGCGATCAGCCCTTGGTCTGGCCGAACGAGCCGAGCTGCTTGGTGGCCTCCACGACGCGGGCGGCCATGGCCGACTCGGCGACCTTGCCCCACGCGCGCGGGTCGTACTTCTTCTTGTTGCCGACCTCGCCGTCGAGCTTCAGCACCTCGTCGTAGTTGCTGAGCATGTAGCCGGCGATCGAACGCGTGAACGCGTACTGCGTGTCGGTGTCGATGTTCATCTTGATGACGCCGTTCGCGACGGCCGTCGCGATCTCGTCGTCGGTCGAGCCGCTGCCGCCGTGGAAGACGAGGTCGAGAGGCTTCGCGCCCGTGCCGAACTTCTCGGCGATGCCGGCCTGGATCTCGCCCAGGAGCTCGGGCCGCAGCTTGACGTTGCCCGGCTTGTACACACCGTGCACGTTGCCGAAGGTGAGGGCCGAGAGGTACCGGCCCTTCTCGCCGAGGCCGAGGGCCTCGACGGCCTTCGTCACATCGCCGACGGTCGTGTAGAGCGCCTCGTTGGAGCCCTCGTGCTTCACGCCGTCCTCTTCGCCGCCCACGACGCCGATCTCGACCTCGAGGATGCCGCCGATGTTCTTGACGCGGGGGAGGAGCTCGCTCGCGATCTGCACGTTCTCGTCGAGCGGCACGGCCGAGCCGTCCCACATGTGCGACTGGAAGATGGGCTCGTTGCCGGCCTTGACCTCTTCCTCACTGGCCTCGAGGAGCGGCAGCAGGAACGAGTCCAGCGCATCCTTCGGGCAGTGGTCGGTGTGCACGGCGACCGTGATGGGGTAGTTCTTCGCGACCTCGCGCACGTAGCGCGCCATGGCGATCGCTCCGGTCGCGCGGGCCTTCACGGTGTGGCCGGCGAAGTAGTCGGCGCCGCCCGTCGTGACCTGGAGGATGCCGTCGGAGCCGGCCTCGGTCAGGCCCTGGAGGACGGCGTTGATGGTCTGCGAGCTCGAGACGTTGATCGCCGGGTAGGCGAAGGCACCGGCCTTCGCGCGGTCGATCATCTCGGCGTACTGGTCGGGGGTGGCGACGGCCATGGGGCTTCCTTCGCGTTCGACGGATGGAACGCCCCCACTCTATCCAGTGGCGACCGCCGCCGTCGCGGCGCCGGTGCGTCGGACGTTCCCGGCGGCCGTACGGGACGCGAAAGAAACCGAGAACTTTCGTCGACCGAGCCCGACAAAACAGCTCTGCTGGCGCGGGAGCCGCAATAGGGTCGAAGCATGACAGGCACCGAAGACATGATCCCGCTCCGCCCCGACCGCAACATCGCGCTCGAACTCGTGCGCGCCACGGAGGCGGCGGCGATCCGCTCGGTGCCCTTCATCGGCCGCGGGCAGAAGGAGAGGGCCGACGGTGCGGCCGTCGACGCCATGCGCGCCTTCCTCTCGACCGTCGAGTTCGACGGGACCGTCGTCATCGGCGAGGGGGAGAAGGACGAGGCGCCGATGCTGTTCAACGGCGAACGCGTCGGCACGGGCAAGGGTCGCGCGTACGACATCGCGGTCGACCCGATCGACGGGACCTCCCTCACGGCGGCGGGGCGGCAGAACGCGCTCAGCATGATCGCGCTGAGCGACCGCGGAACGATGCTCGACGCGTCCAGCGTCTTCTACATGGACAAGCTCGTGACGGGGCCCGCGGGCGTTGGCGTCGTCGACATCCGGAAGCCGATCGGCGAGAACATCCGGCTCCTCGCCAAGGAGCTGGGCAAGCCCGTGGACGAGATGGTCGTGTCGGTGCTGAACCGGCCGCGCCACGAGCAGCTCATCCAGGAGATCCGCGAAGCGGGCGCCGGGACGCGCCTGATGAGCGACGGCGACGTCGCCGGCGGCATCAACGCCGCGCGCCACGGGGCCCGCATCGACATGTGCGTCGGCGTCGGCGGCAGCCCCGAGGGGATCGTCACGGCGTGCGCGATCAAGGCGCTCGGCGGCCACATCCAGGGCCGGATGTGGCCGCGCGACGACGAGGAGCGCGAGCGGGGCCTCGCGGCCGGCCTGAAGATGGATCACGTGTACGAGGCCGACGAACTGGTGAGCGGGAAGAACACGATCTTCGTCGCGACGGGCGTGACCGACGGACAGCTGGTCGCGGGCGTCGTGCGCGAGGGCGGCTATGTCATGACGGAATCGGTCGTGCTGCGCGGCCACTCGGGCACGCTGCGCCGCGTGTCTTCGGAGCACCTCGTCGAGAAGTGGCTCTGACCGCGCCCGCGTGCGCACAGACGTTCGCATCCGGATCGTGACCTGCTGCCCGGGGAAAGGGTGCAACAATGGTCGCGGCGGAGGAGGGGCCGTGCCGTGCGGTCGCCGCCGGAGCTAGGACTATGACGACTGAGAATACCGCGAGCCCGATCACCGGTGCGCAGGCTGTTGTGAGCGACGCGCAGGACCCAGCGCGTCGGCCCGACGTCCTTTTCCGCGTGCGTCGCGCACCGGGCCAGGAAGTCAGCCCCTGGTGGAACATCGGCGCTTTCGTCGTGTTCTCCGGCGCCGTGCTCGGCGTCCTCAGCTTCCTTCCCTGAACGCGCGCGGCGCGCTGTACAGCCGTCGACGCGTGTGAGAGCGGCGGACCGGACTCGGGCGCGGCGCTGTCACGGCCCCGCCCCGACACGGTCGGCGGGTCGACGGCTCAGCGTGCGTCTGCGGCCGCGTCGTCAGGGGCGATGAGCTCCGGTGCCGTGAGCCGCCGCGGCGTCTCGTCGATCGGCTCGAGCTCCGAGGCCTGTGCGAGCTTCGATTGGTCGATGCCGGGGAACTTGCGGGCCGTCGTCAGAACGCGGCCCTCGAGAGAGCCGATCAGCTTGTTGTACGCGTCGACGGTCCGCTCGATCGCGCGCCGCATGCCGTCCGCGTGGCCCGAGAGCGTGCCGAGCCGTTCGTAGAGCTCGTTGCCGAGCCGGAACAGCGTGCGCGCCTCCTCCGAAACCTCCTGCTGCGTCCACGAGTACGCGACGGTCTTCAGCACAGCCCACAGGTTCACGGGAGACGCGAGCGCGACGCGGCGCGAGAACGCGTACTCCAGCAGCGCCGGGTCGGCGCTGAGCGCGGCGGCGAGCACCGACTCGCTCGGGATGAAGCACACGACGAACTCCGGGCTCTGCTCGAGGCCCGCCCAGTACGCCTTCTTCGAGAGCGCGTCGACGTGTGCGCGCACCGCCCTGACATGCTTCGTCATGAGCTCGGTGCGGCGGTCGGCGTCGGGCCCCGCAGCGGTGTCGGGGATCGCGCTGGCGTCGAGGAAAGCGTCGAGCGGCGCTTTGGCGTCGACGGCGATCGCTTTCCCACCGGGCAGGCGCACGACCATGTCGGGCCGGCCCGACCCCGAATCCGATGACACGGGAACCTGCAGGTCGAAGTCGACGCGCTCGATCAGTCCTGCCTCCTCGACGATGCGGCGCAGCTGCGCCTCGCCCCAGGTGCCGCGCGCCGTGGTCGAGCGCAGCGCGCCCGCCAGCGACTGCGTCGTGCGGCGGAGCTGCTCGTCGGATTGGTGCGCGACACGGAGCTGCTCGGCGACCTGGCCGAACTGCTCCTGGCGCTCCTTCTCCATCGCCCCGACGCGTTGCTGCATGCGCGCAAGCGTCTCCTGCACGGGAGCGAGAGCTTGGAGCACGGCGCTCTCACGTTTCTGGCGCTCGGTCGCCTCTGCGCGCTCGGTGCGCTCGCGCTCCGCGGCGTCGCGCTGGGCCTCCTGCTGGCGCGCCACCGTGTCGCGGAGCATCTCCGATTCGGCCTGTGCCCGTGCGAGATCGGCGGTGAGCGACGCCGTTGCCTCGGTGACCTGCTGCTGCGCTCGCACCTGGGCGGACTGCAGCGCCTGCGCGTTCGCGCTCTCGGCCCGCGCCGCGCGCCCTGCGCGGGCGAACCAGCCGACGGCGGCGCCCGCGACGAGCGTGATCAGTGCGATGACGACGGTCAGTGCATCCATGCGTCCATCCTGTCGCGGGGGTGTGACATTCGTGCTCCGCCGACATCGTCCGCCGAAGGTGACCGATGGGGCCTGCGCCTCGCGCTCGGCGCGCACGCGGGTCTAGGTTCGAGCCATGAGCACCACTCAGGGGGGTCGTGCGGGCGACCGCGAGGACGCGCGCTTCTTCGGGCAGCCGCTGGCGCTGGCCCACATCTTCGGCGTCGAGATGTGGGAGCGCTTCAGCTTCTACGGCATGCAGGGCATCCTGCTCATCTACATGTACTTCTCCGTCACCGACGGCGGGTTGGGTATGGACAGGGGCGTCGCCACCGGGATCGTCGGCGCGTACGGCGGCATGGTGTACCTGTTCACGATCGTCGGGGCCTGGCTGGCCGACCGCGTGCTCGGGTCGGAGCGGGTGCTCTACTTCAGCGCGTGGGTCATCATGGCCGGCCACGTCGCTCTCGCCGTGCTGCCCAACGTGATGGGCCTGGCGGTCGGCCTGATCCTCGTGGCGATCGGGTCGGGCGGGCTCAAAGCGAACGCCACGGCCGTCGTCGGCACGCTGTACGCGCCGGAGGACATCCGCCGCGACGCCGGCTTCTCGCTCTTCTACCTCGGCATCAACCTCGGCGCGTTCCTCGGGCCGCTGATCACCGGCTTCCTGCAGGACAGCGTCGGCTTCCACTGGGGCTTCGGCGCCGCCGCGATCGGCATGGCGGCGGGGCTGGTGCAGTATTCGTTCGGACGCAGGCAGCTGCCGTCGGAGTCGCGCGCTGTCGCGAACCCGCTGCCGCCGAGCCGCTACGGGTTGGCGATCGGTGCCGCGGCGGCAGGAATCGCCCTGATCGTCGTGCTCATCCTCACCGGCGTCATCCGGGCGGACAACTTGTCCGGCATCGTGATCGCGATCACGGCGCTCGCCGCCGTCGCGTACTTCGTCGTCATCATCGGGTCGCGTGAGATCGGCCGGGACGCGCGTTCGCGCGTCGTCTCGTTCATCCCGCTGTTCGTCGTGAACGTCGGGTTCTGGTCGCTGTACCAGCAGCAGTTCACTGTGCTGACGATCTACTCCGACGAGCGCCTCGACAGGAGCATCGGCGGCTGGGAGATGCCCATCTCGTGGATCAATTCGATCGCCCCGGTGTTCGTGATCATCCTGTCGGGCACCTTCGCCGCGATCTGGACGAAGCTCGGCCGCCGTGCGCCGTCGGCGCCGGCGAAGTTCGGCATCGGCACCGCGATCATGGGCCTCGCCTTCCTGCTGTTCCTGCCGTGGGCGAACGGTGCACCGAACTCGACGCCGGTGCTCGCGATCGTGCTGATCCTCTTCGTCTTCACGCTGGGCGAGCTGTTCATCTCCCCGCCCGGCCTGTCGGTGACGACCAAGCTCGCCCCGCAGAAGTTCCACACCCAGATGGTCTCGCTGTACTTCCTGTCGGTCGCGCTCGGAACGGCCATCGCCGGGTGGCTCGCGCAGTTCTACGACCCGACCGACGAGGTGCCCTATTTCTCGGTCCTCGGCGTGATCGCCATCGTCATCGGCGCCGCGATGCTGATGTGCGTGAAGCCGGTGCTCGCACTCATGAAGGGCGTTCGCTGACCGACGCCACGACCCGACACGCGGCGCGACGCTGGCACGCGATCGCCGACGTTGTCGCAGTACGGGCATCCGGATGACGGGGAGGGGCGAGCCTGCTCCGTCGGCCTCCGGTCATGCGGGCGGTTTGTCGGCCGCCCCACGTAGACTGTGCTCCCGTGGCTTTGACTATCGGAATCGTGGGGCTGCCGAACGTCGGCAAGTCGACCCTCTTCAACGCGCTGACCAAGAACACCGTGCTCGCGGCGAACTACCCGTTCGCGACGATCGAGCCGAACGTCGGCGTCGTCGAGCTTCCGGACAAGCGCCTCGATCGGCTCACGGAGATCTTCTCGTCGCAGAAGATCCTTCCGGCGCCCGTGTCGTTCGTCGACATCGCGGGCATCGTCCGCGGGGCGAGCGAGGGTGAGGGCCTCGGCAACCAGTTCCTCGCGAACATCCGCGAAGCCGATGCGATCGCGCAGGTCGTGCGCGGGTTCACCGACGGCGACGTCGTGCACGTCGACGGCAAGGTCGACCCCGCCGGCGACATGGAGACGATCAACACCGAGCTGATCCTGGCCGACATGCAGACGTTGGAGAAGGCCGTGCCGCGCCTCGAGAAGGAGGTCAAGGGCAAGAAGGTCGACCCGGCGGTGCTCGCGGCGGCCAAGGAGGCCCAGGAGATCCTCGAGACCGGGAAGACCCTGTTCCAGGCCGGCTTCGACACGACGCCTGTCAAGGAGCTCGGCCTGCTCACGGCGAAGCCCACGCTGTTCGTATTCAACGTCGACGAAGGCGTGCTCACGGACGAGGCCCGGATGGCGGAGCTCGCCGCGCTCGTGGCCCCGGCGAAGGCGGTGTTCCTCGACGCCAAGGTCGAGTCGGAGCTGATCGACCTCGACCCGGAAGAGGCCATCGAGCTGCTGCAGTCGCTCGGCCAGGAGGAGTCGGGCCTCGACCAGCTCGCGCGCGTCGGCTTCGAGACCCTCGGCCTGCAGACGTACCTGACCGCCGGCCCGAAGGAAGCCCGCGCGTGGACGGTCCGCCAGGGCGCAACCGCGCCCCAGGCGGCCGGCGTCATCCACACCGACTTCGAGCGCGGCTTCATCAAGGCGGAGATCGTGTCGTTCGAGGACATCGACAAGTACGGCTCGATGAACGAGGCGAAGGCCGCCGGTCGCGTCCGCATGGAGGGCAAGGACTACGTCATGCAGGACGGCGACGTGGTGGAGTTCAGGTTTAACGTCTAGCGTTAATGACGTTCTTCGTTATACACTGATCTCGTGATCAGATCGTTCGGCAGCAAGGAGACCGAACGGCTGTGGGGTCGTGAGCGCGTACGGTCGATAGATCCGAGGATCCATCGAGTCGCATTACGCAAGCTTCTTCAGGTGGGATCGGCGGAAGTCCTCGAGGATCTACGCGTCCCGCCCGGCAATCGTCTCGAAGCTCCGAAGAGCGATCGAGCTGGGCAGCACAGTATCAGGATCAACGACCAATGGCGCATCTGCTTCGTGTGGACAGACGCCGGACCGGAGGAGGTGGAGATCGTTGACTACCACTGGCAAGATCGCCCCGATCCACCCGGGAGAGGTCCTCATGGAGGACTTCATCGAGGGCTTCGGGATCACTCAGAATAAGCTCGCCGTGTCCATCGGTGTCCCACCTCGGCGGATCAACGAGATCGTGCACGGCAAGCGTGGGATCACTGCGGACACCGCGTTGCGGCTGGCGAAGTACTTCGGCACGTCGGCGGAGTTCTGGATCAACCTGCAGAGCCACTACGAGCTGGATCGTGCCGGGGACCTCGCGAACGAGCAGATCGCAGCGATCAGGCCTCTTCGGTCGGCATGAGTGGCGCGGACTCGACGCTCGTCGGCTCCGAGGGCTCTCGGCTGATCATCATCCGCGGCAACTCCGGCAGTGGGAAGTCGAGTCTGGCCAAAGCCATTCGGGCGGCTCGACCACGTGGGATCGCGATCGTCGGGCACGACGCGCTGCGTCGCGAGATCCTTCACGTCCGTGATCGACCGGAAGCCCTAAGCGTCCCCTACATGGATCTGTCTGCTCGATTCGCGCTCGAGCATGGGCTGCACGTGGTCATCGAGGGGATCCTTCACTCCGAGATCTACGGTGAGATGCTCGCGCGTCTGCAGTCCGATCATCGCGGTGTGACACGCTCCTACTGCTACGAACTCGCACTGGCCGAGACGCTGAGGCGACATCGCACCAAACCTCTGGCCGAGGAGGTATCCGTCGACACGGTGGCATCCTGGTATCGCAGTGCTGACCGCGTGCGTGAACTGGACGAGGTCGTTTTTGACGAGTCAGTCAGTGCCCGTGAGTCGCTCGAGCGGGTTCTCGCGGACGTCGGGTGGAGTGCGTCCGATGCATCTGGGGCAGCATCGTCCAGTTCATCATGATGGTTGTATGTACCGGAACTCGGTCGAGTTCCGCTTCAACGTCTGACTTTTGGGTGAACCGCGGTAGGCGAGTGGTCCCCGTCGATCGAAGCGGAATCAGTCACCTCTCGCCCTGAAGCGCGGGGCGGTGCTTGCTGGCACCGCGTCGCTGGTGGTCGGTGGGTGCGCGATGGGCCTGGCCTGGGGTGTCTGGGGCGTGTTCGTGGCAGTGAGCGCTCTGACGGTGGTGGGGTCGACGGCCCCGGGCCTGCTGCTTCTGCCGCGGTCTGCGGTGACGCGGATGCTGGTCATGCAGGTGGCGTCGTGTGCGATGTGGTTCATGCTCATCGGATGGGGGCTGGTCATGCTGCTGTACCCCGAGTACACCGTCGGGTGGCGAACTCCGGGGAAGAGCGGCGGCGGCATGCGCGTGGAAGAAGTGGAGGATGCACAATGGATCGGTTGGTCCGTGCTCGGCATGGGGGTCTTCTGTGCGGCACTGATCATCACGGTCGAGATACTCCCGAGCATCCGCAGGGCACGAGCGGAGCAGTGACGTCGGGAGCGTCGTGGCCTGCCTCGTGCTGTCCGCCGATCCTGTGGCCTCGGCACCAGCGCGTGAAGACCCGGGTGCGAACCCGCCCGAGGGCGCCCGGTGCGCGAGGTGAAGGGCGCGCTCAGCCGCAGTCGCGACCGGATGGAGGCTGCTCTCCGGAACGGGTACGGCGGCCCATCGCGACCCTGGGCGTGCTCAGCTGACGGAGACGACGTGTCGGTTTCTCAGACAGGCCTGGCACCGGTGTGCAGACGTGCACCTTCGTCCGGTCGGACGAGCACCGTGATCGGTGTGCGCGTCGAGGGCCCCGGCTACGCTGTCCTGGTGCGCCACCAGCAGATCCTCGACAAGCTCGCAGTGGGAGCGGTGGCTCCGACCGCGCGAGACGAAGTGCGGATCCTGGCGCAGAAGGGCTTCTACTCGGCAAGGCACCAGGGCCTGGAAGGCGCTCAGCACGCCGACGTCGTGCCCGCCGTGAAGGAGCGGTGGCACCTCGTGCTCGACGCGGCCCGCCCGGGGGCGGACGCCTCCGAGAGCGACCGGATGAACGCCTACAAGGTCGCGATCGCCCTGGCCACCGCATTGCACGAGGTCGGATTGACCGATCCTGAGCTCACGGAGCTGGCCGTCTACGGAATCCACGAGCTGAACGACGCCGTGTGGCTGGGGGAGGACTTCCTGCGCCGAACGGACGACATGATCGCGCTGCTGCGGTCCTCCCCGGCCCCGCTCACCAGGAAGCCGACCACGCGGGAGACCATCACGTTCACCCGCGGTGGCGATCTCCTCGCGATCCGGGTGCGCAGGCGTTGGGTGGTCGGGCATGTCCACGTCGTCGATGGTCCGAACGCGCATCCGCATATCGAGCTGTACGAGCGCACCTTCGCTCGTCGGCCCGACGCTTCCGAGGTCGTGGGATCTCGCGCGTGGGGGTATGCGTATCTCGGCCGCGACCAGGCGAACGTCACCCGCCTCATCGTGTCGGGGCTGCGCCACCTGCCGGATCCGGCAGAGCAGATCCACCTCATCGCGAGCGGAGTCACGGTACCGCCGGACAACGCCCATCTGCATGACGAGCAGATCATCGGCACCCATGTCGACCTGTTCGAGCTGCTCGAGATGGCGCGATCCGTAGGCGGCGAGACGGAGCTCTGACGCCGTCGCACGCGGTTTCCGCCATCGGCGGAATTGCAACCTGCGCCGCGCGCCGCGAGGGTCGATCTCGACGGCCCGACGTGATGGTTCCAGCCGTGGAGACGTGGTGGAGTTCCGGTTCAACGTGTGACTTCTGGGAGCAAGAGATGAGCGTTGTCCCCGTGTACAGCATCGCCAAGGCCTACACGGCAGTTGCGGTGCTTCGCTCCTTCGACGTCGATGGTCAGATCGGTGAGCTGGTGCCTGATCTGCCGGAGGCCCTTCGCCCGGTGACGGTGCGGGCCCTGCTGAGCCATACCTCGGGGCTCAACGACTACTTCGGGTGGGCGGACTACCGTGCCGCGGTGGGAGCGCGCGAGGACGCATGGGAGGTCGACCGTGTTCTCGCCGGAGCGGTCGTTGATCGTGCTGGCCGGTTCCGGTACTCCAATATCGGCTTCGCGGTGCTGCGACTCGCTCTTGAGCGCGACGAATCCGCAGACTACTTCACCGCCATCGCCCGACGGGTCCTGGCCCCGCTGGGTGTGGAGGCGTTCCCCTTCGCGTCCCGGGGTGACTGGCTCGCCTGCACGCACGAGTCCATCGGCGAAGAGCTTCGCGCCTACGATCCGGGATGGGTCTTCACCGGTACCTTCGCTGCTGAGCCTGACGAAGCGGCGCGCGGAATCGCGGCCGTCATGCGTGGCGAGCTCGGGGATGATATCCCGCGCCTGATGATGCAGTCGGTCGCCGCCGACGCTCCGGCCGGGCACCCGCTGTCGCCCTCTGCCGGTTATGGCCTCGGGGTCATGACGAAGGGGCAGCCGGTGGCGGTCGTCGGACACGGCGGGCAGGGGCCGGGCTTCAACCTGTTCGCCGCCGTGAGCGCTGATGGACGCCGGTGGAGCGGACGGGTCGCGGAGGGCGAAGGGGAAGATCTAGCTCTCATCCAGGCATGCGTCGATGATGTCGAGCGGCGCAACGTCGGCGCCGTGGAGTCCCGTTACTCGAGTTGAGCTTTTGGGCATCGTAGGGGCGTCTGGCGGCATGTGAACGGGCGACGGTGCCGACGCTAGAGTTGCTGGCATGGTGGATTCTGTACGGTTGATCCGTTCGGAGGAACTCTCCGATGTTGCTGAGTACGCATATGCGGCAACCGCCCCGAAGGACGCTCGGCTGATATTCCTGGCGGGCTCCTGCCCTTTGGACGGGGCTGGGGAAACCGTCGCCGTCGGCGACTACGCGGGCCAGGCGGCTGCTTGCGTGCGAACGATGAAGGGCGCGCTGGCGGCTGCTGGCGCGACGCTCACCGATGTGATCAGCACTCGCGTTCTCGTGGCATCCTCGGAGCAAGCTGATCTCGTCGCTGCATGGGAGGTGGTGCGCGATGCGTTCGGAGCACACGACGTGCCGAGCACGCTCCTGGGTGTGACGGTCCTCGGGTACGACGACCAACTCGTAGAGATCGAGGCGGTCGCCGCGGTCGTCGACTGACCGCGTTGCAACGGTTGGTCTGTGCGGCCACGCAGCGAGGCTTCGATTCGACGTCTAGCGTTGACGACGGCATTCGTTTCGCACTCGTCATCCGCGCCAACGCGAAACGGCGCCTCTGCTTCGTCTGGAGATAGGGAGGTGCGGACAATGTCGAACTCGCCGACGAGCAATCAGCGCGACCTGATCGGGGCGGTCCACCCGGGGGAGATCCTGATGGAGGATTTCCTCGAGGGCTTCGGGATCACGCAGAACAAGCTGCCCGTGTCGATCGGTGTGGCGCCGAACCGGACCAACGAGATCGTGTACAGGAAGCGGGAGACACCGCTGACGGGGCGATCCGTCTGGCGCGATACTTCGGGACGTCCGAGGAGTTCTGGCGGAACCCGCAGACGAACGACGAGCTGCGTCTGGAGCGCCGGACGCTGCGCGACAAGGTCGCTGCGATCGCGCCGCTGAGGTCTGCGTGAGCGCAGACCTGCCTCAGACGCTTCTCCTGATCATCGACGCGCAGCAAGGCGTTGTGCCGGGTTGCTTCAATGCGAACGGCGTGACGGAACGCACCGAGCCGCCCTGGGCCCTGTTCCGGCCGTGACGTGTGCATGCATCCCACCAGCACCATGAGGTCCTCGTTCGTCATCCCGTCGCCGGAAGCGAGCTCGATCCGTGAGCGCAACTCCAATGGGCGACGTCTTGAGCCGTCGGCGCTGCGAGCCAACTGCTCGCGCTCGTCATCGGTGACAACCAGCCCGATCGGCGGGCATCGTGTACACGGCCTGCCGAGCAGGACGCTGACGAAACGAATCCACCGATCGGGGCGCTACGCGCGCGTTTCAGTCAGCGAACCGACCGTGAGCGCTTCCGCTGATCGGCGTGAAGAAGTTGATGAGGTTGCCGTCCGGGTCCCTGGCGAGCAGCGAGCGGTTTCCCCAGGGCATGTCGGTCGGCGCGTTGACGAACACGTCGACGACGCCCTGAAGATCCCGGTAGGTCGCGTCGACGTCGTCGACGAGGAAGTCCAAGGTGACGCTGCGATTCGCGCGAGCCTCGGCGGCGTTGTCTCCGAGCAGCGGCACGGTGGCGGAGCTCGCGATGGCCAGCGTGCCGGATGGCGTGCGGAGCTCGGCGAACATCGGGTGAAGCCGTTCGGCGGTGATGCCGGTGGCCGTCTCGTAGAACGTGGCGAGCGCGTCGACGTCATCGGTGATGATGCGGGTGGCTGCGAGCTGCATGGCTCTCTCCTTCTGTCATGAGTGCGGCCCAGGTTTCGGCCGCGGACATCACGGTACGACTGATACCGGGCGGGAACTGTCCTGTATATAGACGACAATGGCTGTCATGTCCGATACGACCGCTCGCGCGCTGCGGTTGATCGAGCTCCTGCAGTCCGCGCAGCAGCGCACTGTCGCCGAGTTGGCAGATCGACTCGACGTCGACGAGCGGACCATCCGCAGAGATATGGCGCGGCTCGTCGATCTGGGGCTGCCCGTGGAGACGTTGCGGGGGCGCTACGGCGGCTATCGGCTCGCGCCCGGACGTCGTGTCCTCCCGCTCATGTTCAGCGCAGAGGAGGCCGTCGCGGTCTATCTCGGGCTCGCCCGCGCGCAGGCGGCGTCGCGCGAGCCCGAGCTCGCGGCGCAGACCGCCCTGTCCAAGATCAGGCGAGCGCTGCCGATCGCCGATGCGCAACGAGTCGACGACCTGCTCAGTGCGATGACGCGCACCTCCCCGCACGGCGACACTGCTCCCGACCCCGCCGTGATGCTGACCTTGGCGGAGGCCGTCGTGCGCCGACAGGGACTCGACCTGCGCTACGTCAGCCGTGCGGGCGCCTCGTCCAGGCGTGCGGTCCACCCGTACGGCCTGGTCGCGCACTCGGATCGGTGGTATCTCGTCGCCCTCGATACGGACCAACAGGAGGAGCGGACGTTCCGGGTCGACAGGATTCGATCGGTCCGATCCCTGCGCGAGACCTTCACCCCGCCCCAGCGCCCGGATGCGGAAGCGCATCTGCTCGACCTGTTCGCAGCTGCGCAGTACCGGTGGCACGTGGTGCTGCGCATCCGAACGAGCGAGGAGCGCATCCGGGGTCACCTGCCGCGGAGCGTGGCCCGGCTCGAACTGGTGGACCGCGGCGAGACCGATGCGGGCGACGCTGGTCTGCCCTGGTATCGGGCCGAGATCCATGCCGAGAGCCTCGACTGGCTGCCGCCGGTGATCGCGGCTCTCGACTGCGAGGTGACGATCGAGGGGCCGGACGAGCTCCGAGACCGCGTCAGGGATGCAGCGGCGAGGATGCTGCACGCGACGGACGATGGGACGAGGTCGCCAAGATCATGACTCGGTGTTCCGATTCACCGTCTGATCAACGAATCGCATTGTCGCCGTAAGGTTCCGTCGGGCCGCTCGCGGGCCTGCGAACCTGATCGTTCTCGACCTAGCATGACCATGTGATGGAGCACTTCGACAGACTCGTCGCGCTGGGAGAATCGGCAGACGTGTCCGGTTGGGATTTCTCATGGCTCGACGGGCGCGCAACCGAAGAGCGGCCGCCGTGGGGCTACGCTCGGCAGCTCTCGCAGCGACTGGGTCGCGCGCACGCGAGCCTCGACATCCAAACGGGCGGGGGAGAGGTTCTCGCCGAGGCAGAGGCCTTCCCTCGTACAGCGGTGGCGACCGAGTCGTGGCCGCCCAACGTTGCGAAGGCGGCGCAGAAGCTGCATCCGCGCGGCGTCGCGGTGGTCGCTGATCCTGATGAGCCTCCCCTTCCGTTCGCCGACGACGCGTTCGATCTCGTGACGAGCAGGCATCCGGCGACGATCTGGTGGGCTGAGCTCGCGCGAGTCCTGCGCCCGGGCGGCACCTACTTCGCCCAGCACGTCGGGCCGGCGAGCGTCTTCGAGCTGATCGAGTTCTTCCTGGGGCCGCAGCCGGAAGCGCGACGCGGCCGCCGCCCCGAAGATGAGGCCGCCGATGCCGTCGCAGCGGGGCTCGACATCGTCGACCTGCGTACGGCGACGCTTCGCATCGAGATCCGTGACGTCGCGGCCGTCGTCTATCTGCTTCGGAAAGTGATCTGGTGGGTGCCGGGATTCACTGTCGAGAGGTATCGAGGGCGGCTGCGCGACCTGCATGAGCTCATCGAACGGCAGGGGCCGTTCATCGCTCATTCGACACGCCATCTCATCGAAGCACGAAAGCCGCAGTCGTGAACCGATCTGGTATCACGACTAACGAGCGCAGGGACCTGCGGTTCGCCACGCCTCACGCGGCGACGTCTCGCCGCGCACCGAGACGAATAGGGTGAGATCGGCGATCGTCGCGCCGTTCTCGCGGGCGGTCGTGCCGGCTCGGCCCGCCGATCCGCCTGACCGGCCCGGAATGTCGTACGCCATCACTCGGAACCCCGTGGGCGAGACGAGCGGGCCGAAGACCGGCCCTGCGCCCACGACCCATTCCCGGCGGATCCGTCGAGGAGCTTGGCGCCGGAAGGTGCCGCGTGCTCGCGGGATGCCTTCGCGCGTACCGGCACGCGCTCATCCGGGATCGGCTTGCGGGGTGTGAGAGTCACGCCGGTCTGGGAGTCGTGATCGGTGAACGTGGCCGTACCCGCCATCGTCGCGAAACGGCCGAGGTGCCACCAGCGTCACCCGCCGGTGACGGCCCGTCCCAGGGGTGGAGCCGCGCGATCCGACGGGACGCGCGGGCTCGGGTGCGGAGAAGCGTGAGACCTGTATGCGCACAGGCGCGTTCTGAGTGTCGAGAACGGCGGAACGGTCGGGCCCGGGGCGGGAGGGCGATGTACGGTGGCGTCATGCAGAAGATCGGCCTGATCGGCGGAATGAGCTGGGAGAGCTCGGCGCTGTACTACCGACTCCTCAACGAGCAGGTCCGTGATCGACTCGGCGGCCTGCACTCTGCCGCGTGCATCATGACCTCTGTCGATTTCGCAGAGATCGAACGGATGCAGTCGTCGGGGCAGTGGGACGCCGCGGGCGACCTGCTCGCACGGGAAGCGCGCGCGCTTCAGTCCGCGGGAGCGGACATCGTCGTGCTGTGCACGAACACGATGCACAAAGTCGCGAGGTATATCGAGGACGCACTCGATGTGCCGTTCCTCCACCTCGTCGACACCACTGCTGACGCGATTCGCTCGGCAGGCGTTTCGAAGGTTCTCCTGCTCGGCACCCGCTTCACGATGGAAGAGCCGTTCTACCGTGAGCGTATGGAAGCGCGTGGCGTGAGCGTGATCGTTCCGTCCGATCCGGATCGGGCGGTGATCAACCGCGTGATCTATGACGAGTTGGTCCTCGGCGACGTGAACGATGCGTCGCGGCGTGCGTTCCGGCGCGTCATCGCGGCTGGTGTACGCGATGGCGCAGAGGGCGTCATCCTCGGATGCACAGAGATCGAGCTGTTGATCAGCCAGGGCGACGCCGAGGTGCCGGTCTTCGCATCAACGTCCTTGCACGCGACAGCGGCCGTCGACGCAGCTTTCTCTCACGCGCGCTGAAGATCCACGTGTGCCCGATCTCGAATCGTGCGACCGGGCACGATCGTGCCGTTACGACGACATCCGGATCGCCTGGTCGGGGTCGCTTCGGATGACAGTGTTGACTCTGACACCGTGTCAGCCCGTGGGATGGAGGAGTCATGTTGAGAATCGGAGACTTCGCGAGGTTGGTCGGGGTGTCGGTGCGCATGCTGCGGCACTACGACCAGCTGGGCCTGCTGAAGCCCGCGCGCATCGACGAGTTCACCGGATATCGCTCCTACGAGGCCGCTCAGTTGGATCGGGCGAATCACCTGATTGCGATGAAGGAGCTCGGCTTCACCCTCGACGAGGTCGGGGAGCTGCTCCGCGATGAGCTCGGCGACGATCGGGTGATCGAGATGCTTCGTGAGCGCGAGAATTCGCTGACGTCGCAGATCGATGCCGACCAGCGCAGGTTGCGACGGGTTCGGGCGAGGCTCCGTTCGCTGGAGAAAGGAAGCACCATGCCCACGAACACATTCACAGAGACGAGCCTGCCCGCGGTGCGGCTCGTGCAATTGGCTGCCTCGGCGTCGTCGATGGAGGAGATCGAACCCTGGATCGGGCCCATGTTCGGGCGCGTGAACCAGGCGATCGACGACGAGGGGTTGGTCCGAACGGGGCCGGGAATCGCGCACTACACGGTGACGGAAGCGGGGGTGCTCGCCGCCGTCGGCGAACAGGTCGGCGACTCCGCTCCGCCGGAAGGCCTCGAGGCGACAGAACTCGCTTCTGCACCGCGTGCCCTCGCGATGACCTACGAGGGCGGTGGGATCGACGGGATCCAGGCGGCCTGGCAGTCGCTCGTGATCGAGGTCGAGGCGCGCGGCCTGACCCCGACCGGAGTCTGCCGGGAGGTGTATCACGAGACGCCGCTCGACCCGGATGGCGAGAAGTGGGTGATCGAGCTGCAGCAGCCCATCGAGTGATGGGCGGGCTTGGTTCGACCAATGAGATCCGGCGTAGGAACGCCGGGGCGGTCGAGCGAGTGCTCTGACTCATCGACCGACTGCCGCCGTTTCAGGTACGGTGGGCGCATCTGCGGTCGCACGACGAGTCGTGCAACGATCGGCGCGTGCTGCGTGACGCATTCTCGGGGACCGCGCCGCGTCAGGGAGACTTGGGGGGATTGCGTGGAGCAGCGCGTCAGTTTCATCACGCTCGCGGTTTCGGATGTTCGCCGGAGCCGAGAGTTCTACGTCGGCGGTTTGGGATGGAAGCCGATCTACGAGGACGATGACGTGCTGATGCTTCCCGTGGGGGAGCATCTGATCCTGTCGCTGTGGAGTGTGGACGGGTTCACTGCCGAGGTCGGCCATGCGCCGGCATCGGGAATCGCTCCGATCGCCCTTGCGCACAACGTGCCGACCGAATCGGGCGTGGATGAGGTACTGGCGCTGGCGGAGTCCCTGGGAGCGGAGACGAGCGCCGGGCAGCCACGCGAGTGGGGCGGATACTCCGGCTACTTCGCCGACCCGGACGGCTTCCGGTGGGAGATCGCGATGAACCCCGGCCCCACCGGGGACTACGTGCTGCCGTAGAACCGTCTCCGTGATTGCACTCGGTTGAGTATCGGGCGACCGTCTGAATCGCGTCCGGAACCAGGTGCGAGGATGAGACCCACGACGGACCCCTTGAGACGCGCCACATCACATTGAGTCTGGAGCACGCGGTACATGCCGGCATCACTTCTGCACCTCGGCGAGCGCAGGCCGCCCGGCAGTGCGCGCAAGCGCATCACCTGGACGATCGTCACGCTCGTGCCGCTCGGCGCGATCGCCGGGCTGCTGGCGTTCGGAGCCATCGCGAACTGGGCGTTGAGAGCGCGAGGGGAGGTCCCGGCGCCGGATCTGGGAGACACGATCTGGATGACCGTGCTCGCGACGCTGATGCGGGTGACGTTCGTCCTTTCGCTCGTGATCGGGATGGTCCGCGTTCGCGAGGACCGCGCCGTGGAACGCGAGCGCGCACGCTCCTCCAACATGCGAACATCGAGGCGTTGACGCTCGGCATCCCGTGACGGTCGCGGATGCGGCCGGGGTGTTCGATCGTGAAGAGCGCGCTGAGCGGGCCATCGAGTGCCTGCCGTACACCGGAGGCATTGCGGCGCTACCGTGTGCCGGGCACGTGTGACACGCGGCCCGCGACGTCCGCGGCGAGCACCGCCGGCCAGCGGTGCACGTCGGTGGGCGTCGATGCCACCTGCAGCGTCGCGCTCGGCATGAGCGCGACCAGCGCCTCGGCCGTCGACACCGGATGGGCGGGGTCGCCGACCCAGGCGAGCACGGTTGTCGGCTGCGTAAGCGCCGAGATCCGCTCCGGATCGGGGAGATCGCTCAGCGCGGCCCCGCGGTACACCGCCGGCAGCAGAGCCTCGGTGACGTGCGGGGCGCCGTCGGGATCGCCGACCGACGCTGGCGGGAGGGGCTGGCCCCGACCGGCGTCTATCAGGGCCTCGATGCCGTGCTCTTCGACGAGCGCCGCGGCGCGCCGGTACTCGTCGGCCTTCGCCGCGCGCGTTCCCCACGCGGTGGGCGGGAGCAGCAGCGTGAAGCCGCTGAACCGGTCCGGCTCGCGCACCGCGGCGTGCAGGAGCGTTCCGGTTCCCATCGACGGCCCGACGCCATGCACCGATTCGCCGGGAAACCAGACGTCGAGCATCCGGAGCAGGTCGTCGGCGAGCGTCGTCCAGCGGTAGTCGTCGGGGAGCGGGCGTCCGCTGGAGTGGCCATGCCCGCGCGCGTCGTAGCGGAGCAGTCGCGTGCCGGACAGGCCGCGCCCCAGATCGAGGTCGAGCACGCGGTCGCGGGAGCGGCTCGAGGTCAGGCCGTGCAGCTGGACCACGGGGCATCCGGATTCGTCGCTGAACGCCCACGCGATCCGGGCCCCCGGAACCTCGATCCTGTGCATGTATCCGCCGCCTCCGGGTCGCTGTGATGGCGCTTACGCTAACACCATGCGCCTCACCCACGTCTCGTACCTGAGCCTGCCGTTCGGCCCCCTGCTCAGTTACGAGATCGAGGCATCGCCCACAGGGCGGAAGCTGCCGCCGTCGTTCGACCAGGGCCGGCACGTCGGTTCGGGCGACCGCCCGGGCTCGTGGATGGGCCTGGCCTTCCGGCTCCCGGCACCGGTCGATCGCGACGCGCTCGCCTCGGCATGGAGGGCCGTGGTCGAGACGCACGGCACGCTCCGAACGACCTTCGGCACCAATGGCCGCGGGGAGCTCGAACTCGACGAGATCTCGGTCGGGCGCGGGCGCTGGGTCGAGCACGAGATCGGGCAGGGGCAAGCGATGAACGCCGCGCTGCAGACCGTGCTCGACGAGACCTGCCGCCCGTTCTCCCGCCCCTCGCACCGGCTCTGCCTGATCGAGACCGCCGACGGCCCGGCCGTGGTCGTGGCGGCGGATCACGCCCACGTCGACATGTGGTCGATGCTCATCATCGTGCGCGATCTGCTCGACGCGCTGCAGGAGGTGCGCAGCGGGAGGCCACCGGCCGTGAAGCCCGTGCCCTCCTTCGCCGAGCACACTCAGGCGCTCCGGGATCGCCCAGCCGCGCCGCCGGAGGTCCACGATCGATGGCACCAGGTGATCGAGGCAGGCGGGGGTGGCATGCCGCGGTTCCCGCTTCCGCTCGGCGACCCCGCGCCCCAGCCCGAGCGGGTCGAACTCCGCGACGTGCTCGACCCGGATGGGCTGGCCGCGTTCGCGGAGCGTGCCCGCGAGAGCGGGGTGTCGACCCTCGCACTCACGGTCTCGGCGATGACGCGCACGACGCGCGAGCTCGCCGACACCGACCTGCGGGCCGTGTTCCCCGTGCACAGCCGGTACGAGGCGCGCTGGCACGGCTCGGTCGGCTGGTTCATCACCAACTCCGTCCTCGAAGCCTGCGATCCCGATCCGGTCGCCTGCGCCGCGGCGATCAAGGAGGCGCTGCGCCTGGGCTCGCATCCGCTCGCCGAGATCATGGCACCGTGGGGCGGCATGCCCGAGGTGCCGGGAATGCTCGCCGTATCGTGGTTGGACACGCGCCGGCTGCCGGTGTCGATCGATTCCCACGGCCTCGATGCGCAGTACTTCAGCGCCGCGATCCGCACCGATGGCGTGATGATCTGGTTCACGACCGACCACGCCGGCATCCGCCTCCGGTGTCGGTACCCCGACACGGCCGAGGCGCGCCGGAACGTCGGCGCGTGGCTCGATGACCTCGTCCGGCGCATGCGCGGCGAGGCGGGCGGTCGCCGCCGTGTGAGCGGCTTGCGCCCGGGAGCCTCGTAGACTTCCCGGATGATGAGCATGCGGGGGACGGTCCGGCCGGACGCTCCGATCGAGCTGCGCATCGGCGGGCACACCCGGCGCGAGCTGGTCGATTCCCTGGCGTCGGCCGGCGTGAGGACGAACGCATTCGCAGAGGTGCTCCTGGCGGACCCCGCATTCGATCGCGCGGAGAGCCGAACACTTCTGGTCGCCGCCCGCGAGGTGCGTGCGCTGGGGCTTCCGGACGGCGGAACTCTGCCGGAGGTCTTCGCCGCGGCCAGCGCTGATGGCTTCGACCTCCTGCCTCTCGAAGCAGGCCCGTACGCGCGGCTGGCGCTGCTCGCGCAGGAGGCCGCTCCGGATTCGGTGCTCTCGACCGGACGCGCTCCGAGCGCGGCGATCCACGTCGCGTCGGAGCCGATCAGCGAGGACGACGAGCAGCCCAAGGGGTTCTACCTGCGCGTCGTCGACGGTGAGCCGTGGCTGCGCGGGTACCGCTGCGACAACGCCTACGCGTTCCCGCCGGAGGCTGTATTCCTCTTCGCATCCGGCCGCCGCTGACGGCGGGGTATCGCCCGCGGGAGCGATCCGTCGACGGCTCCGGGCGCCAGCACGCTCAGCGCGGCTCGCGGCCGACAGGGCTCCTGCGGCCGGCTGCGGGTGCGCACCCGTGCTCGGTCCTGCGAGGATCGGGGCATGAGACTTTCGCGACGGGTCTCCGCCAGCGTTACGGGCTCACGGCGGACGGAGCCGACGGCGTGCGCGCCCGACCCTGAACCGCGGCGGCCCGTTCGGCACGCGGCGCGGCCCGGTCGGTGACGCGGTGATGCGTCCGTCTCGGCCCCCGCGGCGCATCGGTCTGTTCGTGCTGCTCGTCGTGCCCGCTGCCGCGTGGGGGATCGGCGGCAGCGTCGTGCTCGGCGGGGTCGCCGGCCTGTGGGGGCTGCTGTGGTCCGCCGTGTGGACGCTGCTCGCGATCACCGCGTCGAATCTGCCGCTGTGGTCGGAGCGCGTGATCCGGAGGTGGTGCATCGTCGGCGCCGGCGTGAGCGCCTTTTCGCTGGCGACGATCGCGGTTCTCGCGTCGTCCGGATCCGGGAGCACGGGCGTGTGGGTCCCATTCGTGCCGGCTCTGGGGCTCTTCGTGATCGGAGCGGTTCGCCCGGGCTCCTTGGGCGAGCCGGAATGATCACTTGAACCGGGTGCGGCACGGACCAGGGAGGTGACCCGGCGGCGATGCCGTAGACGCGCCCGCCCGCGCTGCGGGACCGGGCGGTCATTCGCCCCGGAATGCGCCCGCGTGGTCGCGCGCGAAATCCGCGAAGCGGCGAGCAGGGCGCTCCAGCAGGTCGGGGACGGCCGTCGAGACCTCGGCGGCCTCGCCGCGGGCGTAGTGCGCGTAGTCCTCGAGCAGGCCGTCGACCTGCCACGTCGGGAGCAGGCCCGTGAGCATCTCGCGGAACCGCTCGGGTGAGACGTCGTCGAAGCGGATGTCGGTCTCGGCGGCTTCAGAGAGCCGTGCGGCCAGTTCCGCATGAGTGAGCGATTCGGGGCCGGTGAGGGTCTGGATGCCGAGGGGTTCCGCAGCGGTGAGCGCGAGGGCGGCGACCTCACCGATGTCGCGAACATCGACGAGGCTCACGCGCGCGTCGCCGATGGGGGCGGGGAGAGCGCCCGTGGCGCGCACGGCGCCGGCAACGGCGAGGAGGCCCTGCATGAACAGGTTGGGGCGCAGAGCGGTGACCCCGATGCCCGATCCGAACGCGTGGCGTTCGACGGCGGCGTGATAGCGCAGGAACCGGACGGGCGAATCCGCGACGGATCCGAGCTGTGACAGCAGCACGAGGTGACGGACGCCCGCTGCCGCCGCGAGGTCGACGAACTGCTTCTGCTGCGCCTCGGCCCGTTCGCTCGACGGCGTAACGAGGTACGCCGCGCGCACCCCGTCGAGGGCGGAGCGGATGCTCGCGGCGTCGTCGAGGTCCGCGCGCACGGAGAAGTCGGCCGAGGACGCCCGGCGGGACAGAGGACGGAACGCCACTCCGTTCGCGGTCAGTGCGTCGGCGACGGCTCGCCCCGTGGATCCGGTGGCGCCGGTGACGAGGATGTCGGGGGCGTCGGTCATGGATCTCTCCTTCAGTTCGTGGGGTGGCGGAGGCCGTCGGTGAGGATGCGGGACCAGTCGTCGTCGACGTCGGCGATTCCGGATGTCACGGCGAGATGGCAGAGCTGCCCGTACGCGATGAAGCGCTGCACTTCGCGGTCGTCGGCACCCGAGTGCTGTTTCGCGAACCGGACGATCCGTGCGAGTCCCGCTCTCAGCGCGTCGCCGATGGCGGGGATCGCTGCGACGGACTGCGCATGCACCTGGATGAGCAGCAGCGTCCGATCGGCGATGAGGCCAGCGTAGGCGGCGCCCAGCGCATCCAGGACCTCGGCGGGGGAACCGATCGCGTGCGCGTCGACGAGCGTGCGTTCGATGCGATCGAAGCATGCGTTCAGCGCAGCGATGAACAGCGCCTCCTTTCCGCCGAACAGCTTGAGCACGTAGGCGCTGGAGATCCCCGCCTCGCGCGCGACATCGGTCACGGTGGTCCCGCCGTATCCGCCTCGGGAGAAAGCGACGAGCGCAGCATCGATGATCTCGGGTCGGCGGGCGTCGGCAGAGGAAAGCGTTCTCGACGGCATGTGAGTGACTATACACTCACTTTTAGCGTTCGCAAGCTCGAAGGTGATGCGCTGTTCCACATCCGTATTGCGCGCGGTCGAGTCGGAGCACGTGTCGCGCGTGCACCGTTGCCGTGCCGTGTACGTCACATTCCGCGCCGAGATGCGTGCTCGCGGTAGATCTTCACCGCCGATGCGACGCGCGGGTGGCGGTCGCCCGAGAGAGCGTCCGCGATCTGCAACCCGCGCGCCACGTCAGCGTCGGTTCCCTTCTTGATGAACCACAGCGGCGCGGTGATCGCCGATCTGCGCCGCAGCGGTTCGTCGGATCGCGCGAGCTCCTCGAGTATCGCGAAGTCGGCAGCGCCGATCAGTATCGGCCAGCCGAGCACGCGCGGCGCCGCGCGATCCACCATGTCCCAGGATGTGATGGCGTCGTGATGGTCGAGGTACGCGGCGGCGAGTGTCGCACGCTCGTCGTCGGTGAGGCGTCGGCGCGCGCGGAAGTCGAGGATGCAGAACGCCGCGAGACGAGGCTCGTAGGCGGGATGAGCGAAGAGGCTCTGAAGTTCCGCCAGCGGGAGATCGGTCGCGCGCTTCGCCACCGCGAACAGGGTTCCCATCCGAACGCCGAAGACGGGCTCGTCGTCCGCGACCCGGCGACGAATCTGCTCGACCTCACCCGGCTCGGCTGCGTCGTGCAGCGCCGTGACGAGACCGCGCGCCGTCGTGAGGGGATCGCCCATGCCCCGATGCTAGCGAGGGCGCGACCGGTGCGGAACGCCGATGAGCGCCTCTCGCGCTGCACCGGTCGGTGGTCATAGACGGGGTCTACGGTGTGTCAGGGCGCGGTGGGACGCCCGCAGAGGGTCGAACGCGAGCGGTGCGGCCCACGAGCGCACAAGGATGCGGCATCCTTTGCTTGAGGCATCGCCTCCGATGCTCTCCCGGTGAAGCCGGTTCCGCGATGACGAGGAAGTGAAATGCGCCGTTCGACCGATGAAGTGCACAGATTCGAACCTCACGCGCCTGACGCGGAACTCGATGACTTGCGGGCGCGGCTCGCGGTGGCACGACTGCCCGAGACGGAAACGTCCTACCGTCCCGCACCCGATGCGCGCCGATGGGAGCAAGGCGTCCCTCTCGCCGACCTCGTCGACGTCGTGCAGTACTGGCGTTCCGAGTACGTCTGGCGCGACTTCGAGGATCGGCTGAATCGCGTCGGGCAGTACCGGACGGAGATCGACGGATTGGGGATCCATTTCCTGCACCGGCGCTCCTCGCGAGCCGATGCCACTCCACTGGTGCTCACGCACGGCTGGCCGGGCAGCGTCGCCGAGTTCGTCGACGTGATCGATGAGTTGGTGGATCCCGCAGATGCGACGGCGCCGGCCTTCCACGTCGTGGCGCCATCGCTCCCGGGCTTCGGATACAGCGACAGGCCGGCACAGACGGGGTGGGGCGTCGGGAAGATCGCGCGAGCCTGGGTCGAGCTCATGGGTCGACTCGGCTACACGAGGTTCGTCGCCCACGGCGGGGACTGGGGCGGCGTCATCACCACGGTCATCGGGGGCATGTTCCCGGACCGGGTGCTCGGCATCCACACGACGGTGGCACAGGCGCCGCCGGGGCAGACCCTGAGCGGGCTGACCGCGGCGGAGCGAGCATGGGTCGAAGAGACCGACGACTTCTGGCGATACCGGGCGGCGTACGCGAAGCAGCAGGCGACCCGACCGCAGACGATCGGATACTCACTCGCCGACTCACCCGTCGGCCTTCTCGCGTGGATCCTCGACAAGTTCGCCGAATGGACGGACACCGAAGACAGCCCGTTCGAGACCATTCCGGTCGACAAGATCCTCGACGATGTGACGCTCTACTGGTTGACGCGCACGGGCGCATCAGCCGCGCGCATCTACTTCGAGAGCCACGGCGGCGTGAACCGATTCGATCAGGCGCTCCGGGTCGACGTGCCCTCGGCGATCAGCGTGTATCCCCGCGACATCGAGAAGTGTCCTCGCGCATGGGCGGAACGAAGGTATCGCCGCATCGTCAGGTGGGGAACGCCGCAGCGCGGAGGGCATTTCCCGTCGCTCGAGGTTCCGGAGTACTTCGTGAGCGATCTGCAACGGGGCGCGGCGGCGATCCTCGCAGCCGGCGACGGCGCGTGAGCGTGCGGAGGGGTGTCGGCGACCGCGTTGCGGGGTTCCTCGGTATGGAACGCCGCGGGGCTCATCCTGAGGCAGACCGCTCGGTCGGTGTCGCCGGATCGGGGAGCACGCCGCGCGTGCGCCGGTAGACGAGGGCGACGAGCAGTGCGTCCGCGGCGATCCAGGTCGCCCAGGAGACGGCCATGTAGCCCCAGTAAGCGCCGGTCGAGGCCTCGGGCAGGGGTTCCATGAAGTTGTACTGGAGCATCTGGAACAGGTTGTTGAACAGCGCGTGCGCGAAGACGGCCGGCCAGACGCTGCCCGAGAGGTAGCGCAGGGCGCTGACGAGCACGGCGGCGAGGAGGAGATCGACAGTCTTCGAGACGACGTCGCGCGTCGCGATCTCACCGGCGTGGGCGAGCGCGACGGTGAGGGGCAGATGCCACAGGGCCCAGAGGCCACCGATCAGAGCGGTCGTCGCGAGGAAACCGCGCGGGGCGAGCAGCGTCGTCAGGTAGCCGCGCCAGGCGAGCTCCTCGCCCGCGACCGGGATCATGAACACGAGCACGACGGGCAGCGTCGCGAGCGCCGCCATCGTCGCCCCGTCGGCCCAACGCAGGTCGACCAGACCGACGGCGCCCGAGAGCAGCAGCGGCACGACGCCGACGAAGAGGAGGGCACCGAGCGCGAGCAGGCATGCCCGCAGGATCGGGGCGATGCGACCCCGGACGCGGGCCCCGGACGCGGTCCAGACGGTCCAGGTCCCGGCCGTCTTCGGGGCGGCGCGGTGACGCGATCGATGGATGGCGTGCAGTGCGATGACCGCCAGGAACGGCACCCACTGGAACACGGGGGTGAGGATCGTCAGGTATGCGGGATCGGCGCCGGCGTACACCGGGGCAGTCGCGGCCACGACGGCGACCAGGACGATGACGGCGAAAGCAGCGAGGAACGGGCCGGTGCGGGGGCGTTCGGCCGCTCGGGTCGTGCGCTGTGCGGATTCCATGGTCCCCACGGTAGGAACGGCGAAAAGACGGGGATATGGGGATAACCGGAGAAGAACCGGACGCAGCCGTGCGCCCGGATGCGGGCCGCCGCCTGCGGGTGAACGCCTGTTGAACGAAGTCGAGATCCCCGCGGGGCGGCGGATCTGCTCGATACGCTCGGAACATGGACAGCGAGTTCGCGCCCGTCGGGAGCGGCCTGCTCGTCGCGATACTCCTCCTTCTGGGCGGGATGCTGCTCTTCTTCGCGTTGTCGGCTCGACGAGGAAAGCCCGAACGGAACTACGCCACGGCCGATGGGCAGGACCTGCGGAGCGTGATCTGGACCTCCGAGGCGACGTGGCGCGCCGCGCACCGGGCGAACGCACCCTGGCTGTTCGCGGCATCGGGCGGGGCGTTCGCCGGTGGAGCGGCGATGATCGGAGCGATGATCGTTCTGGGTGCGGGAGAGGCCGCCTCGATCGTCCTGTCCGTGCTCTGTGTCGCGCTCGGGTGGGTGATCGTGTGCGGCACGTGCGCCGGGATCGCGGGGCGGGCAGCCGCGAAGCGCGCTCGCGCGCAGGAAGCGGCAGAGAGCCCGGACTGACCGGGAGCCGGCGGCGCCCGGTTCGGAGCCGGCAGAGCTCAGCCCTCCGTGCGCCGGCAGCGCATCGGGACGATCCGTGGTGCCTGGCAGATGCCCGCGTCCGAGGGAGTCTCATAGGATCTCGGTATGGCGACGATGCAGATGATGTCCGCTGCCGGTCGACGCGCTCTTGGGGCGTTGGCGCTGGCAGGAGCACTGGTGGTGACGGGCTGCAGCAGCGGCCCGTCGGCTGACTCGATCGGTGAGACCACGGCGGATGCGATCCGCGACGCCGGGACGGTGCAGTTCACGATGACCTCAGGGGAGGAGACCTTCGAAGGCGCTGCGGTGTACGAGGAAGGCGACCTGAGCGAGCTGCGCGTGGAGACGACCACGCCGGGCGAGGAACGCTCTGAATGGGTCGTCGACGGCGAGTACTGGCGCGCGCCGGGAACAGCACGCCCGGAGCGCAGCGGCAGCGTCGACCCCGAGGAGTTCGTCGCGGCATGGGATTGGGCACAGGTGCAGGAGGACATGGCGGCCGCGGCGACGAGCATCGAGGCGGTCGAAGCGCGCGAGATCGACGGCCTCGAGACCCACGGTTTCGAGCTCGTGTCCGAGGAGCGGACCGAGACGTGGTGGGTCGATGACGATGGGCGGCTGCGCGAGTATGAGTTCGAGTTCGCCGACGGTCAGTCCGGTGGAGGCACACTGTTCGGCTACGGCGACGACGTCCGCATCTTCGAACCGTAAGGTCACTGCGTGAGCGGCCGACCGGCAGGACCCAGCGGAGCGTGATCCGAGCGTCCGAGGCGATGCGGCGCGGTGCACGCCGAGCGCACGCTCTGTGGCTCTCCGCCGCCGGTCATGTCGTGCGCCGGTAGTGCGTCGCGACGGCGCCGTTGCGCAGCGGCTCCGCCGAGATCAGTTCGAGCTGTCGCGTGCGCGGGAGGCCCGCCTGGTACAGGGTCGGCCCGTGCCCGGATATCTGCGGGTGGACCATGAACCGGTACTCGTCGATCAGGCCCAGGCGGTCCAGCGCGACCGCGAGGGTGCCGCTGCCGAGGAGCACGCCATCCGGGGTCTCGTCCTTCAGGCGCTGCACTTCGGCGCTCAGATCGCCCGAGATGAGGTGGCTGTTCGTCCACGGGAAGTCGGTGCGCGTGGTCGAGACGACGTACTTCGGCTTCGTCTCGAGCGCCAGCGCCCACTCGCGCATCGACGGCGGCGCGGGCTCGGAGCCGTCGGCGACCGCCGGCCAGGAGCTCTCCATCATCTCGTAGGTCACACGACCCCACAGCATCGCCCCGCAGTCGATCAGGAGGCGGGTGTAGAAGCCGTGCGTCTCGTCATCGGCGATGCCCTCCCGGTGGTCGACGCAGCCGTCGAGGGTCACGTTGATGCTGAAGGTCAGGAGCCCCATGCGGCGAGCGTAGTCTTCGGAGCATTCCCGCGACAGGCACCCGACAGAATCGAACCCGGATGATCGGGCGCGCGTCGCGGCCGCTCGACGAGAGTGGAACGCGAAGGGAGCAGCCATGATCGAGAACCTCAATCGCCTGGTCGACGAGATCGAGCGGCGGATCGGTGACGAGATCGACGTCGACGCGCTCGCCGCCTCGATGGGTACGACGGGCTATCACGCGCGCCGGATGTTCTCGTCGCTCGCGGGCATGCCTCTGTCGGAATACGTACGGCGGCGGCGGATGACCGTCGCGGCGTCCGACGTGATCGGCGACGACGATCTGCTGACGATCGCCACGCGCTTCGGATACGGGTCGGTCGAGGCCTTCGGCCGCGCGTTCCGATCGGTGCACGGCGCCAGCCACGGCGATGTCCGCCGCGACGGCGGCCCCCTTCGCACTCAACCCACCCTCAGGTTCCGCCTGACCGTCGAAGGGAGCGCCGCAATGGACGCCAGAATCATCGAACGACCCGCCTTCCGCCTCGTCGGCCACGCCGCCCGCGTGCCGCTGATCCACGAAGGCATCAACCCGCACATCCAGCAGCACATCGCGTCGCTGCCGGTCGAAGAGCACGGCCGGCTCAAGGCGCTGAGCACGACGGAGCCGCGCGGCCTCCTGCAGGTGAGCGCGGATGTCGACCCCGACTACGCCGAGGGGAGCGAGCTGACGTACCTGCACGGCGCGGCGTGCGGTGCCGACGCGGACGTCCCCGCCGATCTCGACGCCATCGATGTCGACGCGGGCGCGTGGGTGGTGTTCCGCACATCCGGCCCGCACCCGGCCGCGCTCCAGGAGGCGTACGCGTCGTCAGCGGCGGACTGGTTCCCGTCGAACCCGTGGCGGCTGCGCGAGGGGCCGTCGATCGTCGCGATCCTCGATCGCGCGGAGGATTTCAGCACGGCCACGTGCGAGCTGTGGTTCCCGATCGAACGGGAGTGACGTCGCAGCGGTCAGGGCCGGAGCTCCGGGCCCTGGCCGCTCCCGATCGTCCTCCCTCGGGCAGCCGTGCACGCGGACACGCTGACGATCGGTGCCTCGGATCCAACGGAGAACTCGACGCCTACATGGGAACCGGCCGCGCGTCAGAGCGCCAGCCCGGCGAAGTAGTCCGCGAGGGTGTGCGTGCCGTGCGGTTCGCCGACGGAGTCGGTCTGCATGCCGTCGAGGAAGAAGCGGGTCAGCGAGCCGGCCCGCGGGCTGATCCGATCGGCCGCCCAGACGGCCGAGGACGCCAGGGGGCGGGGGACCCGCGTGTACCGCGGCTTCCTGCCCACCGCTTCGAACGCGGTCCGTACGACGTCTCGGTAGGTGAGCACCTCGGGGCCGCCGACATCCCACGTGCCGGCGGCGCCGTCGAGGCGGGAGACGCAGAAGTCCGCGAGGTCGGCGCCGTGGATGGGGGAGAGGCGCACGCTCCCGTCTCCCAGGCCGAACGCCATGCCGCGGCGTGCGAGGTCGTAGATCTCGGTCAGGTCGGAGAAGTAGCCGGACGGGTTCACGATCTGCGGCGCCACGCGGGATCGTCGCAGGGCCTCCATGAAGGCATGCTTGGCGCGGCTGACGGCGGACGTGCCGCTCGCGGCGTTCATGACGCCGACGTACAGGAACGATGACGCGCCCTGGCGCTCGGCGAGCTCCAGGTATCGGAGGTTCAGGTGGAAGTCGATCGTCCAGGGGTCGGCCTTCTGGCGGGTCACGCCGAGCGCAGAGACGACGTGATCGACACCCGACATCATCTGCGGGTCCAGGTCCTCCGCGCCGCCGGGCGCGACGACCCAATCGTCGACGAGCCCGTCGAGGGACGGCGCGCCGTATGCGCCGGGCGCGGCGGCGCGAGCCCTGTCCCGCACCACCGCGCGCACGACGTGGCCTTCGTCGTGCAGTCGCGCGACGATGTGGCGGCCGACGTATCCGGTGGCTCCGGCGACGAGAACGCGCTTCCGGCTGTCTGTCATGATGTGCTCCTTCGTGAGGGGTCGTCCGGGTCGGTGCTCGCGGCGAGTCCGCGCAGGGCGGCGATCGCCGCGTCGAGGGGAGCGTCGTCGTCCAGGGCCCTGTGCAGCAGGAGCCCGTCGAGCACGGCGGCGATGAGCGCGGCGGCGCCCGTGATGCGCTCCGCCGGCCATTGCGGTCGCTGCCGACCGAGCCATTCGGCGATGGCGGCGCGCGCGCCGCGGAGATTCTGTCGGAACGCGGCGCCCAGCTCCGGGTCCTGGCCGGCGCCGGCGATCAGCTGGGTCGCGAGTCGGATGCGCCGGTCGTCGGCGACCAGCCCTGCGATTCCGTCCTGCAGGGCGCTGATCGCCGCATCGAAGTCTCCGCTCCGCAGGATGGGCCCGATGAGCGGGCCGATCGCGTCAGCGCTCGCACGCTCCGCGAGCGCCGTGCGCAGGCCGGGGAGCCCGCCGAAGTGATAGTGGATGAGGCCCGCGTTCGATCCGGCGCGCGCTGCCGCCGCGCGGGTCGTCACGGCCTCCCAGCCGCCCTCCGCGAGCAGGTCGATGCCCGCGGTGATGAGGGCGTCCCGCGTCCGCTCGCTTCGTGCGGAACGCGGTCGATCGCCAGAATTAGTCACATGACTAATATACGCCATGTGGAGGGCGGATCGCGCGGCTCCGCCGAGGCGCCGGCGTCAGTGGACGCGGTGGTAGCTCAGGGCACCGGGAACCCTCCCCGAATCGCCGAGGTCCTCTCCGCGGGCGAACCGCCCCCAGACCTCCCGCACGCGCTTCGCCGCGGCATCGAGATCGGCCCAGCGTGCGCCTGCGACCAGATCCGCCCGTTGCCAGGTGCCCTCATCGCCGAACAGCAGGGGCAGGTCGACGGTGTGTGCGGCCCGCCACGGGTTGCCGGGCGCCGCCCACGACACCACGTAGTGATGGGCACTGCCCCCGGCGCGCGCGTGTCGGCGGGCGAAGCGCCTGCTGCCCGCACCGTAGATGATCCGCGTCAGCGCGGCCACGGCGCCTCTCGACAGCACGCGGCCGATCAGGGGCAGGCGGGCGAGTCGCTGCAACGCGGGAATGCGCGGAACGAAGAGGGTCGCCTCCTGGGCGGTGTGCCCGATCAGCACATCGACATCCGGCGCGTGCCTGTGCCATGCCGCATCGATGTCCTCCTCGGCGGGCAGCGGCGGCTGGCCGTACTGCGTGCCGAAGGGCGTCGCGCGGCGCAGGCCGAAGCCGGATGCCGCCTTCTCGACGGCCGGCTGCGCGTCGAGCACGTCCTGCATCGAATCGTCGGCCGTGATCCCTCGGGCGGCTTCGTTCATCGCCTCGACCATCGCGGCACGTCGCCGCGCAAGCGCGAACGGCGCGCTCTGGATGATCGCGCGCCGGAACAGTCCTGAGGCATCCGGGGTCGCCATCAGGTGCGCGACGGCGTCGCCGCCGGCGGACTGGCCGAACACCGTGACCCGTTCGGGGTCGCCGCCGAACGCCGCGATGTTGCGCCGCACCCATCGCAGCGCCTCGAGCTGATCGAACAGCCCGAGGTTCGCCGGTTTCCCGGCGACGCCGCCGAGGTATCCGAACAGGCCGAGCCGGTAGGTGACCGTGACCGCGATGACCCGCTGCTCCGCCACGAGCGGCGCGGGGTCCATGATCGGCACGTCGCCGGCGCCTGACGTGTACGAACCGCCGTGGAGCCACACCATCACGGGCAGTCCATCGCCAGGCCCCGCGTCCCGCGGAGCCGTCACAGACAGCCGCTGGCAGTGTTCGTCGGCTTCGAGGCCCTCGACGGAGCCGCCCAAGACGGCGTCCAGGAACGGCACGGGCCGCTGCGGGCACGCGGGCGACCAGTCGGTGGCGACGAGCGTTCCGTCTCGGTCCGCGACGGGGCGCGGCTCCTCGAAGCGGTCGCTCATCGCGTACGGGATGCCGGTCGCGCGGGCCACCGAACCGTCGATCCACCCCCGGATCGGCCCGCTCGGCGGTGTGAAGACAGCGTCAGTCGGCATGCGGAGCGTCCCTTTCCGGTCCTCGGGCTCGGGCGGGCGCGGCGCGTGCTCGTGGCCGACGCGGCCCGCCCGCGAACACTACGCCCGTCTCCTGAACCCGCTCGGCAGAGGGGGAGGAGCGGGTGCGGAAGGCTCCGAGGCGCTGTCAGTCACGTATGCAAGGCTCGAGGGTTCCCATCGCCATCAGATCCAGGAGGATCAATGAGCTCACTGTCCCAGGCCGCCGGCTCCGTGGTCGCATCGCTTCAGCTGTCGGAAGAGCTGCGGCGCATGCACGTCGCGATCACCGAGCGGAACTTGTCGGTTCCGCTGCGCGACGACTTCTACGAGCAGTGCGAGGCGCTGGAGCAGTCGGTCGGAGGGGACGAGTTCCGGCGCGCGCACCGGCGCGTTCGCCTGGCGAACGCGCTGTCGGGGTTCCTGGCCGTTCCGGTGCTGATCGTCGTCGCCGTGCTCGTCGGGATGGGGTACTTCGTCGACGGCTTCGACCCGATCGACTGGGTCGTCGGCAACCTCTGGGTGGTGACTCTGGCGGCCGCGCTCATCGTCGCCGTCCTCGTGCTGGCACTCGTGCACAGCGCAGCGCGGCGCCGGCTGCTCCGCGTCGAGTACCCGGCGCTGCTCGCCCGTATCGGCCTCTGAGCCCGGATGCTCGCGGTCGGCCGAGCACCCGGGGCCGAGGGCTCAGCCGCGGCCGCGAGCCGCGGACGTGGCGAGATCGCTCTTGGGCAGCGCCTCGCCCGACCGGAGGGCGGCGTCCCAGCCCGAGGTGTCGGTCACGGCGGCCCAGTTCGAGTGGAGCAGCGCCATGAGCGTCTCGTGCACCTGCCTCGCGGGGGCGGCGCCCGCGTCGTTGGCCAGGTCGATCGCGCCGGTCGCATCGGAGAGCACTTCGACGGCGAAGCCCAGCGGCTCGGCCTCGGCGGCGGAAGCGAGCACGCAGTTGTTGGTCATGTACCCGACGAGGGTGACGGTGTCGATGTCGCGCTCACGCAGCCAGGATGCGAGATCCGTGTCCGCGAACACGCTCGAGTACTGCTTGCTGACGCGCTTGGCCGCGTCGTCCTCGGCCGCCGCGACGGCGGGGTGATTGCGCCAGGTCGCCGACCCTGACGCGAAGACGGGCGCCTCGGCCGGCAGCTCGTGCTGGACGAGGACGACGGGTGTGCCCGTCTGCTCGGCGGCGTCGATGGCGTCCTGGATGCGCAGGATCGAGTCGCTGCGGTCGGGGTACTGGATCGGGAGCGCGCCTTCGAAGTACTCCTGCTGGGCGTCGATGACGATGAGGGCTCGGCGTGGTGCGGTCATGGGGTTCTTCTCCTGTTCGTGCGTTCGGTTCGTGCCGCCAGGGCGATGCGGCGCGCGGAATCTGCGGTGTCAGCGGTCGGAAGCGAGCGCGGTTCGAACGGCCGCGGCCGTGTGGCGGGGCGTCTGGGCAGGGCGATGCTCATGGAAGATGAACAAGTTCGGCGTGAGGCCAGCGTAGCAAAGATCTCACGGCAAAACGCGGATGATAGCGTTAGGCGTGTGAAAGGCGAGTCGGGGGCCGCAGTACCGGGGAGCGACGTGCACCCGAGTATCGCCCTGGTGAACAGCGCGACGGAATCAGTCGGCGGTCGGCGGGTCGACGCGCTCGACAGCCCTGAGAGCGTGCGGGCCTGGCTTCTCGCGCGAGACCTGATCGACTCGGATGGCGTGCTGTACGAGTACTGCCAGGGTCGCATCGTGGCGCTGCGGGAGAACCTGCGGGAGCTCTTCACGGCCAGGGTCGGTGGTGAGGAACCCCCACCCGAAACGGTCGACGCCGTTAACCGCGCTCTGACGAGCGCCCCGGGGGCGCTGCTGCTGCGCTTCGACGCTGGTCAGGGGTTCACCCGCCGTGCGGATCATCCGGCGACGCAGGTGATCGAACACGTGTCGGCCGTCGTCGCGGAGGATGCGGCCGCGCTCCTCGCTGGCGAGGACGCGTCCATCCTCGCGCAGTGCGAAGCGGATGGCTGTCGCCGCTTCTTCCTCCGTACGCACGCGCGCCGGCAATGGTGCTCGACGCGATGCGGCGACAGGGTCCGCGCCGCGAGGGCCTACGCGCGCCGACGCGCCGCGGGCAGTCGTTGAGCCTGCGCAGATCTGCGAAGCGGGCGATGCGCGCCGTGCACTTAGCCCGGGTTTCGAGGTCGAGGCGGGTCATGCGCCTTTGTCGAGCACGAGCCGAGTCGCCTCGGTCACCAGCACGGGGACGCGCTTGACCACAGCCATCCGGCGCGGGAACATCACCGCATGAGCGATTACCAGGTGGCCCAGCTGGGCGCCCTCGACGAATGGCGCGACTTCGTCGGCGGCTTCCGGCCGGAGACGACCAAGGCCGGCCGGCGCGTCGTCGACCACGAGCTGCCGCTGCGGTGGATCGGGATGACGGCGAACGCCATGGCTCCGGGGGAGGAGGCCGGGTACTGGCACGCGCATTCCCGCGACGAGGAGCTCTACGTGTTCCTCGCGGGGCGCGGGCAGATGGCGCTCGACGACGAGGTGGTCGATGTCGGGCCGGGCACGACCGTCCGCGTCGGCACGGGCGTTCGGCGCACGTGGCGATGCGCCCCGGACGGCGCTGAGCTGCTGCGCTGGCTCTGCATCCGCGCCGGGCCGAACGAACTGACGCGCGTGGCCGACGACGCGACCCCCGACCGCGAATCGCCGATGCCCTGGTGAGGCGCGGCGCACGCACCGAGGAAGGACCGCCATGGCCGAGATCGTTCTCTTCCACCACGCGCAGGGCCTCACGGAGGGCGTGCGCGCATTCGCGGGCGAGCTGATCGCGAACGGGCATACGGTGCACGTTCCCGACCTGTTCGACGGGCGGACGTTCGACACCGTTGAGGCCGGGGTCGCGCACGCCGAGAGCATCGGGTTCGACACGGTGCTCGCGCGGGGAGTCGCGGCCGCAGAGCGCCTGCCGCGTCGGATCGTCTATGCGGGTTTCTCGCTCGGCGTGATCCCGGCGCAGTGCCTGGCGCAGACGCGGGAGGGCGGAACGGGCGCGCTCTTCTTCGACGGCTGCCTGCCCGTGTCGGAGTTCGGGCCGTGGCCGGAGGGCGTCCCCGTGCAGATCCATGCGGGCGCCGACGACGAATGGTTCGGCGAAGACCTGGCATCGGCGCGCGAGCTGGCCGACTCCGTTCCGGATGCCGCGCTCTTCCTCTACGACGGCACGGAGCACCTGTTCGCGGACTCGTCGCTCGCGTCGTACGACCCGGATGCCACGGGGCAGCTGATGGGGCGGGTCGCGGCGTTCCTCGCGGTGCTCTGAGCCGATCTCGGCGTCAGGCGTCCGGTGCGTCGGCGCCCGGCCGTCCGCCCGCCGACGTGAGCTCGGCGGCGTAGGCGCGCATCGAGCGCTGGTACTGGGGGAGCGCGTCGATCTGCGCCTCGAGCGCCACGCGGAGGGCCTCGTCCTTGCGACCGGCGCTGTGCAGCGCCAGGGCCAGCACGATGCGCGGGGCGGTACCGGTGGACTCGTGGGCCGGCGCCGCGCGCAGCACCGCGATCGCCTCTTCGAGGCGGCCGAGGTTGCGCAGCGTCGAGCCGTACTGCACCGCGAGCTGGGCGTGCCTGGCGTCGTCGAGGCCGAGCGAGAGGGCCCGCTCGTACTCGGCCGCCGCTTCCGCCTCGAGGTCCTGCGAGTCGTACATGCCGGCGAGCTCGAACGCCGCCCGTCCGTCGCCCGCCGGGCAGGCGTCCGAGAGCCCGCGCATGGCGGCGACGCCCTCCTCCGTCGTGAGGGAGTCGCAGCGCTCCCAGAGGTCGGTGACCGCCGCTTCCCATTCGTCGATCGTCATTCGTCGATCTTCCCACGGCTGCCGATCGCGGAGAGCAGGCGCGACTGCCCCGGCTCCCGCCGCAGCGGGGGCCGGGGCAGTCGCCGATTCAGGCGCGTTCGACGAGGTACGCGGCGTACGCCTTGGTCGTCAGGAACGGCGAGAATGTGTTCGACAGGGCGACGTCCCGGAACACGCCGGCCGCCTCGTCGAACCTGTCGCCGTCCGAGCGCTCGACGGAGGCGAGCACGTCGTCGACGATCCCCGACACCAGCTCCTGCGTGATGGGCGTCCCCTCCTCGGTTTCGCGGTCCTGGCGGATCCACTGCCAGATCTGCGAGCGGGAGATCTCCGCGGTCGCCGCGTCCTCCATCAGCCCGTTGATCGCGACCGCGCCCTGTCCGCGCAGCCAGGCCTCGATGTACCGGATCGCGACGTCGACGTTGCCCCGAACCCCCGCGTCGGTGATCCCGCGCCCGATCGTGAGGTCGAGCAGATGGCGCTCGCGCACGTGCACGTCGTCGCGCTGACGATCGAGTTGGTGCGGGCGATCGCCGAGCACCGCATCGAACGCCGCCTGGGCGATCGGGATGAGGTCCGGATGCGCCACCCAGGTGCCGTCGAAGCCGTCGCCCGCCTCGCGCTCCTTGTCCGAGGAGACCTTCTCCACGGCGTTGTCGTTCGCGGCCGCGTCGTGCCGCGAGGGGATGAAGGCGCTCATGCCGCCGATCGCGTAGGCGCCGCGCTTGTGGCACGTCTTCACGAGGAGCTCCGTGTAGGCCCTCATGAAGCCGACCGTCATGGTCACCTCGTTGCGGTCTGGCAGCACGAACCGCGAGCCGCGGCCCCGGTACGTCTTGATGATCGAGAAGATGTAGTCCCATCGCCCGGCGTTGAGGCCCGCGCAGTGATCCCTCAGCTCGTAGAGGATCTCCTCCATCTGGAACGCGGCCGGCAGCGTCTCGATGAGCACCGTGGCGCGGATCGTGCCGTGAGCGATCGCCAAATACTGCTCGGTGAAGGTGAACACCTGGTCCCACAGCCTCGCCTCCTCGGCCTGCTCGATCTTGGGCAGGTAGAAGTACGGCCCGCGCCCGCGCCTGATCAGCTCGTGCGCGTTGTGGAAGGCGTACAGCCCGAAGTCGACGAGCGATCCGGATGCGGTCATGGTGCGGCCGTGCACGTCGGTGAACAGGAGGTGGTGCTCCTCGAGGTGCCAGCCGCGCGGGCGCATCACGATCGTCGGCGCGTCCTCATTCGTCACCGCGTAGTGCTTGCCGTTCGGCGCCGTGTGCTCGAGCTCGCCCCGGATGGCGTCGAACAGCGACAGCTGGCCGCCGATGACGTTCGCCCACGTGGGGCTGGTCGCGTCCTCCTGATCCGCGAGCCACACCTTCGCGCTCGAGTTCAGGGCATTGATCGTCATGCGCGGGTCCGTCGGCCCCGTGATCTCGACGCGGCGGTCCTCGAGGCCGGGGCCTGCGCCGGCGACGCGCCAGTCCGATCGTTCGCGGATGTGCCGGGTGTCCTCGCGGAACCGGGGGTTCATTCCCGTGCCGATCTCGTACCCGTGCGCCATCCGCGCGGCGAGGCGGTCGAAGCGCGGCCCGGCGAACAGCTGGTGCAGTTGGGCCAGGAATGCGAGCGCGTCGGGTGTGAGGATCCGCTCGTAGCGGTCGCGCATCGGGCCCGCGACGGTGATCACGGGCAGGATGCGGTCGCGTTCGTCGGAGCGTTCGGCTGTCGTGCTGATGAGGGTCATGATGTGCCTCCTGGTCTGTTCTGCGGACGGCGGAGCCGGATCCGCCGTTGGGATCTGGGTGTCGTCGTTCTTGCGGCGACGGGATTGCGAGCGGACGGCGGAGCCGGATCCGCCGTTGGGATCTGGGTCTCGTCGCTCATTCGGCGACGAGATTCAGAACTGCTGGGCCTCGGTGGAGGCAGCGAGGGCGAGGGTCGAGGCGTCCGGGTTGAGCGCCTGCGACACGTGATCGAAGTATCCGGTTCCCACTTCGCGCTGGTGCCTGGTGGCGGTGTAGCCGTCGGCCTCAGCCGCGAACTCGGCGTTCTGCAGCTCGACGTACGCGGTCATCGCGCTTTCGGCGTAGCCGCGGGCGAGCTGGAACATCGAGTGGTTGAGGGCGTGGAAACCCGCCAGGGTGATGAACTGGAATCGGTAGCCCAGCTCGGCCAGCTCCTCCTGGAAGCTCGCGATCCGGCGGTCGTCGAGCGCCGCCGACCAGTTGAAGCTCGGAGAGCAGTTGTACGCGAGCATCTTGCCCGGGTATTCGGCGTGCACCGCCGAGGCGAACTCGCGGGCGAGCTCGATGTCGGGCGTCCCGGTCTCGACCCAGAGCAGGTCGGCGTACGGGGCGTATGCGAGCCCGCGCGAGACGACGGGGTCGATGCCGCTGCGCACCCTGTAGAAGCCCTCGCTCGAGCGTTCGCCCGTGAGGAACGCGCGATCGCGCTCGTCGATATCACTGGTGAGCAGGTCGGCCGCGAGGGCATCGGTGCGCGCGATCTGGATCGTCGGGACCCCGGCGACGTCTGCCGCCAGCCGGGCGGCGTTGAGGGTGCGGATATGCTGACCGGTCGGCACGAGGACCTTGCCGCCGAGGTGCCCGCACTTCTTCTCGCTCGCGAGCTGGTCCTCCCAGTGGATTCCCGCCGCGCCGGCCTGGATCATCCCGTGCGCGAGTTCGTACGCGTTGAGCGGGCCGCCGAAGCCGGCCTCCGCATCGGCGACGATCGGTGCCAGCCAATCGCGGGAGAGGGCGCCGTCGGCCGACTCCAGCTGGTCCTGCCGCATCAGAGCGTTGTTGATCCGGCGCACGACCGCCGGCACCGAGTTCGCGGGGTACAGCGACTGGTCGGGGTAGGTCTGCCCCGAGAGGTTGGCGTCGGCCGCGACCTGCCAGCCCGACAGGTAGATGGCCTCGAGGCCCGCGCGCACCTGCTGCACCGCCTGGTTGCCGGTGAGCGCGCCGAGCGCCCTGACGTAGTCGCCGGTCGTGAGGCGTTCCCACAAGCGCTCGGCGCCGCGGCGCGCGAGAGTCGGCTCTTCCCGCACGCTGCCTCGGATCCGGATGACGTCGGCGGCCGTGTAGTCGCGGGCGACGCCGCTCCAGCGCGGGTCGGCGTCCCATTCGAGCTGCAGCTCCTCGGCGGTCTGCGTCTGCGAACCGGGGCGGTTGGAGGTGGTGGCCATCGTCGATCTCCTCACTGTGGGCGGCGGTGCCGCGGTGGCTGTTACGACCACCGTGGGTGAAGAAACGGCCCGGCGGATCATCCTGGCGAGGAGAAGATCCGCGGAAGTTCTGCAGAACGGATCGATGTGGCAGGATCTGCGCCATGGCCACTCTCGAAGACGAGACGGAAGACGGTGCCGACGCGATCGCGGTCGGCCGGCGCATCCGCGCGCTGCGCACAAGGCGCGGAATGCGCCTCGCGCAGCTGGCGGAGCAGGTGGGGCGCGCGCCGAGCCAGCTGTCGATGATCGAGAACGGCCGCAGGGAGCCGCGGCTGTCGATGCTGCGGGCGATCGCGCAGGCGCTCGAGGTCTCGCCGGAGCAGCTGTTCTCCGCCGGCGATCTCGATCCGCGCACCGAGCTTGAGGTCGCGCTCGAACGCGAGATGCGCTCGCCGCGGTTCCGAGAGCTGGGGGTCGAACCGTTCCGGATCCCGAAGGGCATGCCGGACGAGGCGCTCGCCGCGATCCTGCGGCTGTCGGGGGAGATCGACCGCCTCCGCGACGAGCGCCAGGCCACGCCCGAGGAGGCGCGCCGCGCGAACCTCGAACTGCGTCACCTGATGCGAGCGCAGGACAACTACTTCCCTGAGCTCGAGAAGACCGCGCACGAGCTCCTCACTGCGATCGATCATCCGGGCGGCCCCCTCACGCAGCGCGCCGCCGGCGACATCGCCGCGCACGTCGGCGTCACGCTGCACTACGTGCCCGATCTGCCGCAGTCCACGCGCAGCGTGCTCGATCTGCGCAACGGTCGCCTCTACCTGCCGAATCGCGCCGCGACGGACCCGAGGGGGCCCATGCTGCAGGCGCTCGCCAGCCGCGTCCTGGGGCATTCCGAACCCGCCTCCTACGCGGAGTTCCTGCGGCAGCGGGTCGAGCAGAACTACCTCGCGGGCGCGCTGCTGATCCCCGAGCGGCGCGCGGTCGCCGCGCTGGGCGAGGCGAAGCGGCGCAGGGCGATCTCGATCGAAGACCTGCGCGACGCGTACTCGGTGTCGTACGAGACGGCCGCGCACCGGTTCACGAACCTCGCGACCCGGCACCTCGGCATCCGGGTGCACTTCCTGAAGGTGCACGAGTCGGGCACGATCACCAAGGCGTACGAGAACGACGACGTGAACTTCCCGACGGATCGGCTCGGCTCGATCGAGGGGCAGATGTGCTGCCGGCGCTGGACGAGCCGCGTCGTGTTCGACGTGGACGACCGCTTCAACCCGTACTTCCAGTACACCGACACGGGCAACGGCACGTACTGGTGCACAGCGCGCGTCGAGCAGTCGAGCCAGGGCGCCCACTCGGTGAGCGTGGGGGTGCAGTTCGACGACACCAAGTGGTTCGTCGGCCGCGACACGCTCAGCCGAGGCGTGTCGCGCCACGCGGACGAGGTGTGCTGCCGGCGCCCTCCTGAGGAGCTCGCCGCGCGCTGGCGCGATGGTGCGTGGCCGAACGTCGCCACGCCGCGCACCCTGTTGGCGACGCTGCCGACCGGATCGTTCCCGGGCGTCGACGCGACTGACGTGTACGAGTTCCTCGAGCAGCACGCGCCGTCGTGAGCGCTGAAAAGCGTCAGTGAACTCTGTATAGTCAGCGTGTGCTGACCTCAACGACCCGCGCTGACGCGATGACCCGTCTCGGTCGGGCCATGGCAGACCCGACGCGATCCCGCATCCTGCTCGAGCTCCTCTCCGCGCCGGGCTACCCGGCGCGGCTCGCGCGCGAGCTCGGTCTGACACGCACGAACGTGTCGAACCATCTCGCGTGCCTGCGCGGATGCGGAATCGTCGTCGCCGAGCCCGAAGGGCGCCAGACCCGCTACGAGATCGCGGATCCGCACCTCACGGCAGCGCTCACAGCGCTCGTCGATGTCACCCTCGCCGTAGACGAGGACCAGCCGTGCATCGATCCGGACTGCGCCGTTCCCGGGCACTGCGGGATCGAGCAGTGACACGGGTAGGAGCCGATGAGCGCGCGTCGGTGCTGCGCCGTCGCATTCGGATCGTGGTGTCCGTCACGATCGCCTGGAACGTGATCGAGGCGATCGTGGCGCTCGTCGCCGGCGGCGCCGCTTCGTCCGCCGCGCTGATCGGCTTCGGGCTGGATTCGGTGGTCGAGGTGCTCTCCGCGGCCGCCGTCGCCTGGCAGTTCGCGGCGCCGGATCCGGGCACGCGCGAGCGGGCGGCGCTCCGCATCATCTCGGTATCGTTCTTCGCCCTCGCGGCCTACGTCACGGTGGACGCCGCGCTGTCGCTGCTTGGGCTGCGGGAGCCCGAGCACTCTCCGGTCGGCATCGCGATCGCTGCGCTGAGCCTCGTGGCGATGCCTTTCCTGAGCTGGTTCGAACGACGCACGGGGCGCGAACTCGGCTCGGCCTCGGCGGTCGCCGACTCCAAGCAGACGCTGATCTGCACCTATCTCTCGGCGGCGCTGCTGGTCGGGCTCGTGCTGAACAGCCTGCTCGGCTGGGCGTGGGCCGATGCCGTCGCGGCGCTGATCATCGCCGCGTTCGCCGTGCGCGAGGGCATCGAGGCCTGGAAGGGTGATGCCTGCTGCGCCGCCCCCGTCGCCGTCCTCACGGGGGAGCGGGGCTCCGAGCACTGTGAGGACGACTGCTGCTCTTCGGGATGACCGTGGGACCCCTGCAGGGGACCGTCGTATCCTCGGGGCATGGACAGCAATGAGCGCGTCGCCCGGATGCTCTTCGCGAAGGTGTATCCCCTCTACGTCGAGAAGGTCGAGAAGAAGGGGCGCAGCGAGGCCGAGCTGCGCGAGATCATCTCGTGGCTCACGGGGTTCGACGGTGCTCAGCTCGATGCGCAGATCGCGAGCGAGACGTCGTTCGCCGAGTTCTTCGCCGCAGCGGACATGCCGCCGGAATCGTCGCTCATCACGGGGGTCATCTGCGGCGTGCGCGTGCAGGAGATCGAGGACCCGCTGATGCAGAAGGTCCGCTATCTCGACAAGATCGTCGACGAGCTGGCCAAGGGCAAGGCGGTCGAGAAGATCATCCGGACGGCTTAGCACCGTCGGGCGCCGCGCCCGTCAGTCCCCGCCCGGCCGCCTCCTGGCCCGCTTCACATCGCCGCGGCGCTTCTTCGCGTCGAGCCGGCGGCGCTGAGAGCCGCGGGTCGGCTTCGTCGCCCTCCGCGGCACGTCGGGCGCGATCGCCCCGCGCAGCAGCGAGGCGAGGCGCTCCCGAGCCGCGGCGCGGTTCTGACGCTGCGAACGCTCGTCCGTGACCGCGACGGTCAGCACGGTGCCGCTCATCCGGGGCGCGAGGCGCGCGATGACGCGGGCGCGCTGAGCGTCGTCGAGCCCGGACGCGGTGGCCAGGTCGACGCTGAGCTGCACGCGGGAGTCCGTCGTGTTCACGCCCTGCCCGCCGGGGCCGGACGAGCGCGAGAACCGCTCGACGAGGTCGGCGGCGGGCACGACGAGGCCGCGGGGCGCGCCGGGGCCCGGGGCGACGTGCAGATCTCGCATGCTCCCATTGTCCCGCGCGCCGGCGGGCGAACCGGCTCGACCGCCCCCTTGGCACGCCACCCGGATGGTGCCATCCTCGGGAGAGGACGCCGCTGGCCGAACGGACGCGGCTCCGCCCGGGAGACCGAGGAGGAGACATGGCGCTCGCCGCCGTCAGGAGATACGTGCTCGCCGCGGGTGATCCCGCCGCGGCGTATGCGCGGTTCGTCGACGGCATCGGCACGTGGTGGCCCGTCGAGGAGTTCGGTGATTTCGGCGCCGGTGCGCGCGTCGACTTCGACGGCACCCGGTTCGTCGAGACGGGCGCGGACGGTCGCACGCAGTCGTGGGGAACGATCATGCACGCCGACCCGCCGCGGGAGGTGGGCTTCACCTGGCACCCGGGGCGGCCGCCCGAGAGCGCGGGCCGGATCCGCGTTGCCTTCACACCGGTCGCGGCCGGCGTGACGCTCGTCGAGCTCGAACACGACGGCTGGGAGGCGCACGACGACCCCGCTGCGGCCCGCGCCGGCTATGACGCCGGTTGGTACGGCTTGCTCGCGGCGTTCGTCGGGCCCGCGCCGAGCGACGCCGACGCGATCTGGTTCGTGCTCGAGCACACGGCCGCCGGCGGCGTCGCCGGCCGCGTCTTCGAGCATCCGGATTTCGCCCTGCACGCGGAGTTCCTCGGCACGCTCGCGGACCACGGGGCGCTCGTCGCGGCCGGCCCCCTGCCCGATGCGCCCGGCACAGGGATGACGATCGTCCGTGCGCAGGATGCCCAGACGGCGCGCGAGGTCATCGAGGCGGCGCAGCGGGAGGACGGCGCCGTCACGAGCGGCCTGCTCGAGGTGCGCATCCGCCCCTGGCACGTCGTGATGAGCGCGGGGTGAGCATCCGGCGCTCGCCCTGGCGCGGTCTGGTTGGATGGAGTCGAACCTCTAGCGGGCGCCCGCCCGCGCGGAACCTGATGACACAGCAGAACGGACCACTGTGACCCAGAACATCTTCGAGCCGGATGGCCGCGCCGTACCGTATTTCGTCGAGGGCTCGGACGACGGCCCGACCCTCGTCCTGATCCCCGGCCGCGGGCACGACGCCGAGGCTCTCGGCACGGTGTCGGCGATCCTGGAGGAGGAGGGCTTCCGGATCGTCCGGGTCGGCTACCGCGCCGACGCCGGCGACGCGACCCCCGCCGAGCTCGCGGGCGACGTGCTCGCCGTCATCGACGAGGTCGGCCTCGAGCACACGTGGGTCGGCGGCCACGGCTTCGGCGGCACCGTCGCTCGCGAGCTCGGCCTCGCGCACCACGAGCGCATCAATGGCGTGCTCCTGCTCGGCGTCGAGGACGTCGACATCGCGCTCGCGCCCGACCTTCCCGTGCTCATCTTCCAGGGATCCGACGACGACGTGACCCCGCCGGCCAACGCCGAGGCGCTGCGCCAGAAGGCACCCGAGCGCGTCAGCATCACGACGGTGCAGGGCGCCGGCCATCTCTTCCCGGCGACGCACCCGCTCGAGACGGCGGAGGACATCGCCGAGTACCTCGACTGGGACTGACCCGCCCAGTTCACGCGGCCACGGCGGAACCCGGCAGAATAGTCGGGTGCGATCGGACGAACCTCCCGCGGCCGAACGGCCGCCCGGCTGGCGCAGGCGCGAGGTCGCGGCTGGTCTCAAGGCCTCGCTCGCGGCGGGCCTCGGCATGTTCCCCCTCGGAATGGCCTTCGGCCTCCTCGTCGTGCAGTCGGGGCTGCCGTGGTGGGTCGCGCCCGGCCTGTCGGTCTTCGGCTATGCCGGCTCGCTCGAGCTGCTCCTGATCGGGCTGATGACGGCGGGCACCGCGCTGCCGACGATCGCGCTGACGACCCTGCTGGTGAACTTCCGGCACGTCTTCTACGCGTTCTCGTTCCCGCTGAAGGCCATCCGGAATCCGGTCGCGAAGGCGTACTCGGTGTACGCGCTCACGGACGAGGCCTACGCCGTCACGGCCGCGCGCCCGGAGACGTGGACGGCGCCGCGCCTGCTCGCGGTGCAGATCGCCTTCCAGTGCTACTGGGTCGGCGGCGGGCTGCTCGGGGTGCTGATCGCCTCGTTCATCCCGTTCCGGATCGAGGGGCTCGAGTTCGCGCTCTGCGCGCTGTTCATCACGCTGACGCTCGACGCCTGTCGCACCCGTGCGGAACTGCCGTCACTGCTGCTCGGCGCCGTGAGCTTCGTCACCGCGCTCCTGATCGTGCCGGGTCAGGCGCTGTTCGCGGCGATGGTGATCTTCCTGGCGCTGCTGGGCATCCGTTTCGTCGTGGCGCGGCAGAAGGGGACGATCGCGTGACACCGTCACTGTGGTACATCGTGGCCGTGTTCGCGATCATCTTCGCGATCACGCTCGCGCTCCGCGCCGTGCCGTTCCTCATCCTGAAGCCGCTGCGCGAGTCGCGCATCGTGCGCGCGCTGAGCGTGTGGATGCCCGTCGGCATCCTGGCGATCCTTGCGGGCGCGACGTTCCGATCCACGATCGTCGAGCACGCCGGCTACCTCGTGCCCGCGCTGATCGCCGCCGCCGTCACGGTCGCGGCGCACCTGCTCGGCGGCCGCCGGACCCTGCTGAGCGTCGGCCTCGGCACCGTCACCTTCGTCGTGCTGGTGAACCTTCCGATCTTCTGATTGCGGTGCCGAAGGCGCTGAGCAGGAGCAGACTGGACGTGTTCATCCACACGAAGGAGGCAGGCTGTCATGCAACAGGTCACGGTGCTCGGGACGGGCGTTCTCGGTTCGCAGATCATCTTCCAGGCCGCGTATTCGGGCAAGGACGTCGTCGCGTACGACATCAGCGACGAGATCCTCGTGAAGCTGCCCGAGCGGTGGGAGTACCTGAAGCCGCTCTACCTGCGCGACCTCCCCGACGCGACGCCTGAGAAGCTCGACGCGGCCGTGTCGCGGATCCGCGCCACGAGCGACCTCGCCGACGCGGTCTCCGACGCAGACCTCGTCATCGAGGCGGTGCCGGAGCGGCTCGACATCAAGCGCGACACATGGGCGAAGGTGTCGGCGGCCGCGCCCGGCAAGACGGTGTTCGCGACGAACTCGTCGACGCTGCTGCCCAGCGACATCGTCAGCGCCGTCGACCGGCCGGCGAAGTTCCTCGCCCTGCACTTCGCCAACGAGGTCTGGCGCAACAACACCGGTGAGGTGATGGCGCAGGAGCACACCGATCCCGACGTCTTCGAGCAGGTCGCGACGTTCGCCGAGGAGATCGGCATGGTCGCCATCCGGGTCAAGAAGGAGCAGCCCGGCTACGTGCTGAACTCGCTGCTCGTGCCGCTGCTCGACGCCGCGACCGACCTGTGGGTGCGCGGCGTGGCGGATTTCGAGACGATCGACCTGACCTGGCGCAAGGCCACGGGTGCGCCCCTCGGGCCGTTCCAGATCTACGACGTCGTCGGCATGCCGACGCCGTACAACCTGAACAAGGACAGCGACGACCCCGTCAAGCGCGAGTTCGCCGAGACGCTGAAGCGCGACTACATCGACCAGGGCCGCCTCGGCGTCGCCGTGGGCAAGGGGTTCTACGACTACGCGTGACCCCGCCGGGAACGCAGAAGGCGGCCGACTCCATCGGGAGCCGGCCGCCTTCTCGTGCATCAGTGGGCCGCGACGGGAGGGGCGTCCTCCTCGACCGGCTTCCGGATGAAGAAGGCCAGCACGATCGGCACGAGGGCGATGATGCCCGCGACGAGGAACGCCGCGTGTGTGCCCGGCGCACCCGCCTCGGCCGTCGATAGGCCCTCGGCCTCGCCGGTGTGCAGGATCGACGAGTAGATCGACACCAACAGGGCGGTGCCTGCCGCGCCCGCGACCTGCTGCATGGTGTTCAGCGCCGCAGAGCCGTGCGAGTACAGGTGGCGATCGAGCGAGCCGAGCGACGCCGAGAACAGCGGGGTGAACGAACCCGCGAGGCCGAGCGACATGATGATCTGCACGCCCACCAGCGCCCAGAACGGCGTGTTCTGGTCGACCGTGGAGTAGATGAACATCGACAGCGCGATCATGATGCTGCCGGGGATGAGCAGCGTCCGGGGGCCGCGCGCGTCGTAGATCCGGCCCATCACCGGGCCGAGCAGGCCCATGATCACGGAACCGGGCAGCAGGACGAGGCCCGATTCGAGCGAGCTGAGGCCGGCGACGGTCTGCAGGTAGAGCGGGAGCACCGCGAACGTGCCGAGCATCGAGAACGCCACGACGGCCATGATGATGACCGACAGCGTGAAGTTGCTCGAGCGGAACACGCGCAGGTCGAGCAGTGCGTCGTCCTTGCGCTGGAGTACGATCTGGCGCCAGGCGAACAGGGCGAGCGACACGATGCCGACCGCGATCATGACCCAGGGGGTCGCGCCGCCGCTGCCGCCGCCGGTGCCGCCGTGGCCGCCGCCGAGCTGGCTGAGGCCGAACACGACGCCGCCGAAGCCGAAGGCCGACAGGACGATCGACAGCACATCGATCGGCGCGTGCGTCGTCTCACCGAGGTTGGTCATCCACTTCGCGCCGAGCACGAGGGCCACGACCGCGATCGGCAGGATGATGGCGAACAGCCAGCGCCAGCTGAGGGTCTCCAGCACGGCGCCCGAGACCGTCGGGCCGAGCGCCGGCGCGAGCGACATGACGAGGCCGACGCGGCCCATCATGCGGCCGCGCGAGTGGGCGGGGACCACGTTCATCATGGTGGTCATCAGCAGCGGCATCATCACGCCCGTACCCGCGGCCTGCACGATCCGGCCGGCGAGGAGCAGCGGGAAGCCCGGTGCGACGAGGCAGAGCAGAGTGCCGAGCGTGAACGCGCTCATGGCGGCGATGAACACCTGGCGGGTCGTGAACCGCAGCAGCAGGAAGCCCGTCGTCGGGATGACGACGGCCATCGTGAGCAGGAACGCGCTCGTGAGCCACTGGCCGAGCTCCGGCGGCAGGCCGAGGTCCTCGTTCAGGTGGGGGATGGCGATCGCCATCGTCGTCTCGTTCAGGATCGCGACGAACGCGGCGACCAGGAGCAGCCAGATCACGCGCATGCCGCGCGGATCGATGCCATTGGTGTGGGCGGGAGGGACGGTGACGTTCCCGGTTGTCGGAGGGGCGGCCATGGAAGGGGCTCCTAGGGTGGTGGACGTGCCGCTCACGGTAATGAACACGGCGGGCCGTCGGCGCTGAGCGCCGAGAACGGCCGAAGGCGCTGCGGTGCGGAACCGCAGCAGATAAGACTAACCCCAGTATCGTGATGAACATTCCGAGAAGGCCGATATTCGCTGCGGCGAGACCGGATGTCACGGGGTGGTCATGCACCGGACGCGCCGGCGCAACGTGCGGGGGCGTGTCGCACCCCGCTCATCCGGGCGGGAGGCACAGCCCGCCTGTCCGATCCTGAAGTGCATCCGCGATCGGCCGTCTCCGGCATCCGGAGCCCTCGCGGCGGCCGCGCCATAGGCTGGCCCGGTGAGCATGGGCAGAGGAATGGGCGGCGCGCGCGGCATGCGCGGCGTCGACGAGCGCGCACTGCGTGAGCAGAACGCGCAGGCGCCGGAGGTGCGGGACCTCGGGCGCCGCGTCATCGCGCTGTTCACGCCGTACCGCGGCAAGATCGCCGTCACCGCGGCTCTCGTCATCGCGGGGGCGGCCGTCGCCGTTGTGCCGCCGCTCATGATCCAGAGGGTCTTCGACGAGGCGCTCTTCCCGCAGTCAGGTGTCGTCGACGTGCCCCTGCTGGCGTGGCTCGTCTGCGGAATGGTCGGACTGTATGTGCTCGGCGCCGGCATCAGCGCCGTGCAGACGTGGTTCACCTCGACGGTAGGCAATCAGGTCACGGGCGACCTGCGCGTACGGATGTTCGAGCACCTGCAGTCGATGGAGCTCGGCTTCTTCACACGGACGAAGACGGGCGCGATCCAGTCGCGGCTGCAGAACGACGTCGGCGGAGTCTCCGGCGTCCTCACCAACACCGTCACGAGCATCCTGGGCAACGCTGTCACCGTGATCGCGTCGCTCGTCGCGATGATCCTGATCGACTGGCGGCTGACGCTGATCTCGCTCGTGATCATGCCACCCCTCGTGATCGTGCAGCGTCGCGTCGGCCAGATGCGCGCCCGCATCGCCGCCGAGACGCAGCGCTCGCTGAGCGAATTGACCGCGATCACGCAGGAGACGCTGAGCGTCTCGGGCATCATGCTGTCGAAGGCGTTCAATCGGCAGCGGACGGAATCGGAGCGGTACGCGGGAGAGAATCGCAACCAGGTGCGGCTGCAGGTGCGCCAGGCGATGAGCGGGCAGGTGTTCTTCGCCGTCGTGCATGTGCTGATCGCGAGCGTGCCCGCCGCAATCTATCTGGTCGCGGGCTTCCTGCTGACAGCGGATGCCGGTTCGATCACGGCCGGGGCGATCGTCGCCTTCACGACGGTGCAGGCGCGTCTGCTGCAGCCGCTGACGAGCCTGATGCGGGTCGCTCTCGAGATCCAGACGTCGCGGGCCCTGTTCGCGCGCATCTTCGAGTACCTCGACCTGCAACCGGCGATCATGGACGCACCAGACGCGATCGCTGCGACCGACGCCGCAGGACCGCTCGGCAGCGTCGAGTTCCGCGAGGTGACGTTCCGGTACCCCGACGCCTCGCCCGATTCCCGCCCGACGCTCGACAGCGCGTCGTTCGCCGTCGACCCCGGCCAGCACGTCGCGTTCGTCGGGCCGAGCGGCGCGGGCAAGACGACGGTGCTGTACCTGGCGCCCCGGATGTACGAGGCCTCGAGCGGTGAGGTCCGCTTCGCCGGCGCGGACGTGCGCACGCTGACGCAGGAGTCGATCATCGACCATGTCGGCATCGTGTCTCAGGAGACCTACCTGTTCCACGCCACGGTCGCCGAGAACCTCCGCTACGCGAAGCCCGATGCCACCGACGAGGAGCTCGTCGACGCGTGCCGGCGTGCGAACATCCATCACGTGATCGCCTCGTTCGAGAAGGGCTACGACACCGTCGTCGGCGAACGCGGGTATCGGCTCTCGGGCGGCGAGAAGCAGCGCATCGCGATCGCCCGCGTGCTGCTGAAGGACCCGCCCGTCCTCCTCCTCGACGAGGCGACGAGCGCGCTCGACACGGTGAGCGAGCGCATCGTGCAGGAGGCGCTCGACCATGCGGCGCGCGGTCGCACGACCCTGTCGGTGGCGCACCGCCTGTCGACCGTGATCGACGCCGACGTGATCCACGTCGTCGACGCCGGGCGGATCGCGGAATCGGGCACGCACGCGGAGCTGATGGCCCGCGGCGGCCTGTACGCCGCGCTCGCCGCCGAGCAGCTCGGCCGCTGACGCCCGCCCAGGGCACCACGGCCTCCGGATCGTCCGGGAATCACCCGCCGAGGTCGCAGATTCCGCGTCAAAATCCCCGGTCAAAGGGTGAAATTTGCGACCGCGGCGATGTTTCTCGCGGGCGTCGCCGGGGCATCCGGGGCCCGGTCAGGCCGCGCTGAGCTCCGCGTCGTACCGATACAGGCGGGCGGGGCGGTGCTTGCCCGTGCGGAACTCCTCGGTCGGGATGAGGTCCTCCGACGTCTCGATGAGCCTGCGGAAGTTCGATGGATCGAGGCGGCGGCCGAGCACCAGTTCGTAGACCTCGCGCAGCTCTGTGAGCGTGAAGCGATCGGGGAGGAGGCCCGCCGCGATGCGGCTGTAGCCGACCTTGTTCCGCAGGCGCCAGACGGCGTAGTCGACGATCCGGTTGTGGTCGAAGGCGAGCTCCGGCAACCCGTCGACGTCGAACCACTCGACGTTGGGGGCGGGCGCCGCCGCCGCGCGCTGCTCCTCGACGTGGTCCTGGCGCAGCATCGCCCAGTACACGACCGAGACGACGCGCGTCGGGGAGCGGTCGACATCGCCGAACGCGTAGAGCTGCTCGAGATAGCTCGGCGTCAGCGCCGTCGTCTCCTCGAGCGTGCGGGACGCCGCGGAGTCGAGCCCCTCGGCGGCGCCGAGCCACCCGCCGGGGAGAGCCCATCGGTCGAGGAACGGCTCGCGCGTGCGCCGCACCAGCGGGAGCATCAGGGAGTCGCCCCCCGGCCCGCTCCGGATGGAGAAGATCGCGGTCGACACGGCGACGCGGATCGGCTCGGTCTCGGCGGAATTCACGCACCCGAGCCTACCGACCGGCGCCCGGATGCCCGCGCCGAGCGCGCCGGACGCCCGGTGTGCGCCGCCGAACGCGGTGCCGTAGGCTCGCGGAGAAGACACGGGGTGTCCCCACCGGGGACTGAGAACACACCCGCAGAACCTGATCTCGTTCACGCGAGCGGAGGGATGTCCATCATGACGCAGACCAGTGCGCCCGTCACCGGGGCGGAGCCGATTCCGAACGTCCTGTCGATCGCGGGCTCGGACCCGTCGGGCGGCGCCGGCATCCAGGCCGATCTGAAAGCGATCCAGGCGACGGGCGGTTACGGCATGGCCGCGCTGACGGCGCTGACGGCGCAGAACACGCAGGGCGTCACCGGCGTTCACCCCGTGCCGCCCGCGTTCGTGGTGCAGCAGCTGGACGCCGTCGCCGCGGACATCCGGATCGACGCGATCAAGATCGGGATGCTCGGCAGCGCCGACACGGCGTCGGCGGTCGCCGACTGGCTCGAGAGGCTCGACGAGCGGCCTGTGACCGTGCTCGACCCCGTCATGGTCGCGACGAGCGGCGATCGGCTGCTCGACCCGGATGCTGAGCGGACCCTCCTCCGGATCGCGGGCCTCGCCGACGTCGTCACGCCGAACCTTCCCGAGCTCGCCGTCCTCGCGGGCGAGCCGGTCGCCGACTCCTGGCGGGGTGCGCTCGCCCAGGCCCGAGCGGTCGCGGCGCGGATCGGCGCCCTCGTGCTCGCGAAGGGCGGCCACCTCGGCGGCGCTGGCTGCCCGGATGCGCTCGTCGGCGCCTCCGGGGTCGTCGCGCAGTTCGACGGCGCACGGATCGAGACGACGAGCACGCACGGCACCGGGTGCACGCTGTCGTCGGCGCTCGCGGCCATCCACGCGCGGCGGATGCGCACGCCGGGGGAGGCCGCGTCCGGCGCTCACGCCGATTGGGCGTGGTCGGTCGCGCTCGCGCGCGATGTCGTCCGAGGCGCGATCCGCGCGGCGAGCGCGCTCGATGTCGGCACGCCCGGCGGGCACGGGCCGCTCGACCACGGCTGGTCGCAGCGCGCGGGCGTCCTGCCGCCCCGCCGGTCCGCCGAGCTCGACGCCTGGTGGGAGGACATCCTCGAGATCCGCGAAGGGATCATGCGCGACGACTTCGTCAGCTCGCTAGCCGACGGCACGCTCGATCGCGAGCGATTCCGCATCTATCTCACCCAGGACGCGGTGTACCTGCGCCGCTATGCGTCCGTGATGTCGCGGGCCGCCGACCTCGCGCCGACCGCCGAGGAGCGGGAGTTCTGGCGCGCGGCGTCGCGGAGCTGCGTCGAGACGGAGATGGCGCTGCACCGCGCGCACGGGGCCGACCGCGACGCGCCGCCGTCGCCGCAGACGGCGGCGTACCTCGCCCACCTGACGGACGCGGCTGACGCCGGCGACTATGCCGTGCTCACCGCGGCGGTGCTGCCGTGCTTCTGGATCTACGACGACGTCGGGCGGCAGCTGGTCGCCGGGAACCACGATGGTCACCCGTACGGCGACTGGCTCGAGACCTACGCCGATCCGGCGTTCGCGGAGGCCGCGAGGCGGGCGCGGGAGTTCGCTCAGCGGGCGGCGCGTCGTGCCCAGGCCCCGACGCTGGCCCGCATGCGCCGGGCGTTCGACGTCGCCTCGCAGCTCGAACGCGACTTCTTCGCGCAGGCGCAGGGCGTCCGCGTCGCGGTCTAGCGAGTCAGCCGCACGGGGCCGGCGAGGGAGGCGAGCTTCTCCGGGTTGCGCACGTAGTATGCCGCCCGGATCCTCGGGCCGTCGAACCCGAACGAGACCGCGCCGTCGAGCGCGCCGTCGACCATCACGCGCAGGCCGGGGCCGCCGTTCACGGCCGCCGGCTCGAGCCGCGTGTCGGGGTACTGCGCGAGGAGCCCCTCCATGAAGCGCAGCACCCGGTCGACGCCCACGACGGGGCGGCGTGCGGCCGTGACGCGGCCGCCGCCGTCGGAGAGGAACACGACGTCGGGCGCCAGCACGTCGACGAGCGCCTGCACGTCGCCCGTCGACGCCGCGACCCTGAAGCGCTCGACGGCCTCCGCGGCCTCGCCAGGCGTCACCTCGACCCTCGGGCGCCGCGCCTCGACGTGGGCGCGCGCCCGCCGGGCGATCTGCCGCACGGCATCCGTTCGGCGATCGACCGCGCCGGCGATCTCGTCGTAGTCGAAGGCGAACACCTCGTGCAGCACGAACACGGCGCGCTCGAGCGGTCCGAGGGTCTCGAGCACGAGGAGCATCGCCGTCGAGACGCTCTCCGCGAGCACCGTGTCGTCGGCGATGTCCCGCGTCGTGAGGATCGGTTCGGGCAGCCACGGCCCGACGTAGTCCTCGCGGCGCCGGCTCACGGTGCGCACGCGGTTGAGCGCCTGCCTGGTCACGACGCGCGCGAGGTAGGCGCGCACGTCGCGCACCGACGCCCGGTCCGCGTCGTTCCAGCGGATCCACGACTCCTGCACGACGTCCTCCGCGTCGGAGACGGAGCCGAGGATCTCGTACGCGATCGTGAACAGCAGCCCCCTGTGCTGTGTGAAGCCGTCGTCGCCCATGCGCCCGACGCTACGCGGCCGCGGAACGCGTCGCGAGGGGGAGCTCGCACACGTCGGAGAAGCCCTGGCTCTCCAGCCCCACGGCCGAGTTGAACCGCGACCGCATGTTCTCGAGCGCGACGAGCTGCGTCAGCTCGACCATGGCGGGTGCGCCGAGGGCGTCGAGCAGGCGCGCCGAGAGCTCGTCCGTGACGACGGGCGGTGTGACCGTCATCGCCTCGGCGTACTCCAGAACGTCGCGCTCGAGGGGCGTGAACACGTCGCTCTCGCGCCACCGAGGCACCTCGCGCACCTTCGCGAGGTCGAGGCCCGCGTTGTGCGCCTCGAAGTAGCCGTAGTCGAGGCACCAGCTGCAGCCGATGGAGCCGGCCGCGGCCATCGTCGCGTATGACGACAGGTTCGCGTCGAGCGCGTTCCACCTGGCGGCACTGCGCTCGATGCCGAGCACGCCGTTCATCACACGGCGGTTGTGCCAGAGCACGTAGCCGTTGTCGGGGATCTCGCCCCCCGTCATCCGCTTCGCGATCGCTTTCACGACGGCGCCGTACGCGCCGGTGATGCGGGCCTTGGGGATCCGGAACCTGCTGGGCATCTGTCTCACTCCTCGCGCTGCGGGTGCGCGTGCCGCACCCTCTCGCCCATACGACACCGGCGAGGCCCCGGACGTGACACGTCGGTGCGATCCGCGTTCTGCCGCTCCCGCCGCGGTGACAGATGACGCGCGAAGATCTCGAAGAACGGCGCTTCGTCTGCGACCGGGGCGGCGGGGCGCGGCCGGGAGACAGCACCGTCAGCGCCGGGGGTATCGGCGGGCGCACCTCCTGTCGTACGCTTTCCGCAACGGCCGCCGCTGGCGGCGGACAACTGAATATCGGCCCTTGGGCCTCCGACGCCGCCTACGGCGTCCGGCGCCCAGGGTCTGCCGCGGGAGAGCCCGGATGAACCGGGCACCGAAGGAGCAAGCTCCCCGCCAATCTCTCAGGTACAGATACCGCAGCAGACCAGGCCGCTCTGAAAAGCGGATCGCGCTGCGCTCGGGCGCCGCCGGTCCCGCCGAAGGTGCAAGGCGAATACGCCGAAGCTCTCAGGCCCATGACAGAGGGGGTCCCGCACGGCGCACCCGCGTCGGGCGTGTGACCGCATTCGCACAGGGGAGCCCCGGATGACCGAAGCGCAGGAGCCGCGCCAGACGCCGCTGGCGGCCGAGCACGAGGCGCTCGGCGCGGCATTCACCGACTTCGCCGGGTGGCGGATGCCCGTCCGGTACGGCTCCGATCTCGCCGAGCACGCCGCCGTGCGGGAGGCCGCCGGCCTGTTCGACCTGTCGCACATGGGGGAGATCTTCGTGCACGGCGCCGACGCGGCGGGCTTCCTCGACTACGCGCTCGCCGGCCGGCTGTCCGCCGTGGCATCCGGCCGAGCGAAGTACACGATGATCCTCGCCGAGGACGGCGGCGTCATCGACGACCTCGTCGTCTATCGCCTCGGCGACGATCGCTTCCTCGTGATCGCGAACGCCGGCAACCGAGGAGCGGTGAGGGACGCGATGGCCGAGCGCGCCGGCGCGTTTCGGCAGGGTCCGGACGGCGCCGTCGACGTCGAGGACGTCTCGGACGACTACGCCCTCATCGCGGTGCAGGGCCCAGCGGCGCAGGCGATCGCCGAGCGCACCGAGGGCATCGAGGCGCTCGGTGCGCCGTGGGCGGAGCAGCGGGGCTACGGCTGGACCGACGCCTCGTTCGGGGGAGCGCCGCTCCTGATCGCACGCACGGGCTACACGGGCGAGGACGGCTTCGAGCTGCTCATCGAGAACGGCATGGCGAGTTCGCTCTGGCGGGCGCTCCTCGCGGCGGGCGAGGGGCACGGCCTCGTCCCCGCCGGGCTCGGCGCCCGGGACACGCTCCGGCTCGAGGCGGGCATGCCGCTGTACGGCCACGAGCTCACGCGCGACGTCGTGCCGGCGCAGGCGGGGCTGGGCCGGGTCATCCCCGAGGGCAAGACCGGCTTCGTCGGCGAGGCGGGCGCGGAACCGCGACCGGGCGCCCGCGTGCTCGTCGGGCTGTCGCTCCCCGGCCGCCGGGCGGCGCGCGCGGGCGCCCCCGTGCTGCTTGGCGGGAAGGCCGTCGGGGAGGTCACGAGCGGTGCGCTCGGCCCGACGCTCGGGCACCCCATTGCGATGGCGTACGTCGACCCAGCCGCGGCGGAAGCGTCAGCCGGGCCGAGCGCTCAGCCGGACAGAAACGCGCCGAGCGCGGGCGGCGCGCCCGCCGGCGAGCTCGCCGTCGACGTGCGCGGAACGCGCATCCCCGCAGTGATCACGCCCATGCCGTTCTACCGGAGGAAGAAATGACCGATCTCAGCGCGCTGCGATACACCAGCGAACACGAGTGGGTGCTCATCGACGGCGACATCGCGACCGTCGGCATCACGGACCACGCCGTCGAGCAGCTCGGCGACATCGTCTACGTCGACATGCCTGCCGACGATGCGACGCTCGCGGCCGGCCACGTCATGGGCGAGGTCGAATCGACCAAGTCGGTCTCCGAGCTGTACGCCCCCGTCGACGGCCAGGTCATCGAGCTCAACGGGGCGGTCGACGCCGACCCCTCGCTCGTGAACAGAGACCCGTTCGGAGACGGCTGGCTCATCCGGGTCCGCCTGTCCGGCCAGCCCCTCACCGGGCTGATGGACCGCGACGCGTACCTCGAGCTGACGGGCGGCGGCGCGTGACGGGCTTCGCGGACCGCCACATCGGGCCGGCTCCGGATGAGCGGGCCGCGTTGGCTGAGGCGATCGGCACCCGGCCGGGCCTCGTCATGGACGAGGCCCTCCCCGACGCGATCCGGGCCGCGGGCGGTGCGGCGGGCGACGGCGCGCCGATGCGCGCGGACGCTGGGGCCGATGCCGCCGAGCGCGCCGGCGGCGGGGGCGGAGCCCGCGACGGGAGGGCTCGCCGCCTCCCGCGGCACGGCGTCTCGGAGGCGCAGGCGCTCGCCGAGCTGCGCGCGCTCGCCGCGGAGAATACGGTGCTGACACCGATGATCGGGCTCGGCTACAGCGATGCGGTGACGCCCGCCGTGATCCAGCGCAACGTGTTCGAGAACCCGTCCTGGTACACCGCGTACACGCCGTACCAGCCGGAGATCTCGCAGGGGCGGTTGGAGGCGCTGCTGAACTTCCAGACGGTCGTCTCCGACCTGACCGGGCTCCCCGTCGCGGGTGCGTCGATGCTCGACGAGGCGACGGCGGCGGCCGAGGCGATGCTGCTCGCCAGGCGGGCCGTGCGGGGGCAGAGCGACGTCTTCGTGGTCGACGCCGACGCGCTGCCGCAGACGAAGGCCGTGCTCCGCGTGCGCGCCGCGGCCGTCGGCATCGAGATCGTCGAGCGCGACCTGGCCGCGGGGGAGACGCTGCCCGACGCCCCTTTCGGGGTGCTCGTGCAGTACCCCGGCGCATCCGGGCGGGTCAGCGACCCGACCCCGGCGATCGGGGCGGCGCACACCGCGGGCGCGCAGGCGATCGTCGCCGCGGACATCCTGGCGCTCGCCCTGCTGCGCTCGCCGGGGGCGTGCGGAGCCGACATCGCCGTGGGCTCGACGCAGCGCTTCGGCGTGCCGCTCGGCTTCGGCGGCCCGCACGCGGGGTACATGTCGGTGCGCCAGGGGCTCGAGCGCCAGCTGCCCGGCCGGCTCGTCGGCGTCTCCGTCGACGCGGACGGGCGCACCGCCTACCGGCTCGCGCTCCAGACGCGCGAGCAGCACATCCGGCGCGAGCGCGCGACGAGCAACATCTGCACGGCACAGGTGCTCCTCGCCGTGATGGCGGCGATGTATGCGGTGCACCACGGGCCCGACGGGCTCCGTGCGATCGCCGTGTCCGTCGCGGGGCGCGCGCACCGGATGGCGCAGGCGCTCGCCGCGGCCGGGCACGCGCACGTGCACGCCGAGTTCTTCGACACCGTCCGCGTGCGCGTGCCCGGCCGCGCCGCCGACGTCGTGGCGAACGCCCGCGACCGCGGTGTGCTCCTGCACCTCGCCGACCCCGATACGGTCGGGATCTCGGTCGGCGAGGCGACGACGGACGCCGACATCGAGGCCGTGCTCGCCGCGTTCGGCGCCGAGGACGGGGCCGGCCGGGACACGGCGGGCTCGACCGCGCTCCCGCCGGAGCTGCGGCGCGACGACGAGATCCTCGCCCACCCGGTGTTCCACGAGCACCGCTCGGAGACCGCGATGATGCGCTACCTCAAGCGACTCGCCGACCGCGACTACGCGCTCGACCGCGGGATGATCCCGCTGGGCTCCTGCACCATGAAGCTCAACGCCGCCGCCACGCTGCAGGCCTCGTCCTGGGCCGAGTTCGCGCGCATCCACCCGTTCGCTCCCGTCGACTCCGTCGCGGGGCACCTCGAGCTCATCGACCAGCTCGAGGGCTGGCTCGCCGACATCACGGGCTACGACGCCGTCTCGCTGCAGCCGAACGCCGGTTCGCAGGGGGAAATGGCCGGCCTGCTGGCGATCAGGGGGTATCACGCCTCGCGCGGCGAGAGCGGGCGGGACGTCTGCCTGATCCCGTCCTCGGCGCACGGCACGAACGCCGCCAGCGCGGTGCTGGCCGGGATGCGCGTCGTGGTCGTGGCATGCGACGAGCGCGGTGACGTCGACCTCGCCGACCTGCGGGCGAAGATCGACGAGCACGCCTCGGGCCTCGGCGCGCTGATGATCACCTACCCGTCGACGCACGGGGTCTACGAGGCCGGTGTCCTCGACATCACGGAAGCCGTGCACGACGCGGGCGGGCAGGTGTACATCGACGGCGCGAACTTGAATGCGCTCGTCGGCCGGGCGACGTTCGGCGACCTCGGCGGCGACGTGTCGCACCTCAACCTGCACAAGACGTTCGCGATCCCGCACGGCGGCGGAGGCCCGGGCGTCGGCCCTGTCGCGGCCAAGGCGCATCTCGCGCCGTTCCTGCCCTCGCACGCGTCGGCGCAGCGCCCCCGCGACGGCATCGGCCCCGTTGCGGCGGCGCCGTACGGCTCGCCCGGCATCCTGCCGATCACGTGGGCCTACATCCGGATGCTCGGGGCCGACGGCCTCGCCGCGGCGACGGATGCGGCGGTGCTGAACGCGAACTACCTCGCGAGCAGGCTCGGAGAGGCGTTCCCGATCCTGTACCGGGGGGAGCGCGGCCGGGTCGCGCACGAGTGCATCGTCGATCTGCGCCCCCTGCGCGCCGAGACCGGCGTGACGGTCGACGACGTCGCCAAGCGCCTGGTCGACTACGGCTTCCACGCGCCGACGATGTCGTTCCCCGTCGCCGGCACGCTCATGGTCGAGCCGACGGAATCGGAGGACCGCGCCGAGCTCGACCGGTTCGCCGACGCCATGATCGCGATTCGGGCGGAGGCCGCGGCGGTGGGCGCGGGGGAGTGGCCCGCCGACGACAACCCCCTCGTGAACGCCCCGCACACCGCCGAGTCGCTCACGCGCGAGTGGGCCCACCCGTACTCGCGCGCGCAAGCCGTGTTCCCTGCGGGCCCCGCGCAGCCGGCCGCGAAGTACTGGCCGCCCGTCGCCCGCGTCGACCAGGCCTACGGCGACCGCAACCTCGTCTGCGCATGTCCGCCGCCGGAAGCGTTCGTGTAGTCCGCGTCCGAACCTTCATTTCTGGCACATCTCCGGTGGTGTCTACCACCGGAGATGTGCCAGAAATGAAGAGTTGCACGTCGGTGAGCGGCGGACGCGAGCCGCTTCGGGAATGTGGATCTTCGCGTGCGGGTGGCGGCGGTGGAGCGGACGACCCGGCCGAGCACAGAGGCGCGACCCGCACGCAATCCCGCGGATATGATCGCCGGGTGAGTTTCACCTCCACGCCCACGCTGGAGAACGACAGGATCCGTCTCGAGCCGCTCGCGCTTGCCCACGCAGGAGCACTCGCGGAAGCGACTGCGGAGGGAGAGCTCTGGCGCGCCTGGTACACGTCGATTCCGGATGCAGCTGGCATGTCCGACGAGATCGAGCGCCGGCTCGCCCGGCAACGAGCCGACGACATGGCGCCATGGGCGATCGTCGACCCTGCGACCGATCGCGCGATCGGGATGACGACCTTCTGCGATGTCGACGAGTCCAACCTTCGTCTCGAGATCGGGTACACCTGGCTTGCGCGTGCTGCGCACGGCACCGGCGTCAACCCAGCCGTCAAGCTGCTGCTCCTGTCGCGTGCGTTCGATGATCTCGGCTGCATCCGAGTGCAGTTCTGCACCCACTGGCACAACCGGCAGTCGCGCGCGGCCATCGAGCGTCTCGGCGCGAAACAGGAAGGCGTGCTGCGCAGTCATCGCGTGATGCCGGACGGCCACCTCCGTGACACTGTCGTATATTCGATCCTCGACACGGAGTGGCCAGCCGTCCGCCGCGGACTCCAGGCAAGGCTCGACAGCAAGCGCTGAACGGTAGCCGTTGCTGTCCAGCGTCGAGCGCATGCGAACGCGGCTACAGGATCGCCGCGAGCATTCTCAGCAGTTCCCGTTGCGGTGCCCGCACCTCGGACAGACCAGCTCCGCGGAGGATTTGTTCCAATTGTTCCGGGCGACGAATCGCATCCCACGTCCACCGGACGAATCCGGCGGCGCTGCCTCGCAGAGCATCCTCGCGGAGTTTCTCCGCCCAGACCGCCTCCTCAGCGGCCCGCCCGTCCATCACGTACTTGGCCCGCCCGTCCGCCTCGCCGATGATTCCGCATCGCCGCCAGAAGAAGTCAACGCGATACTCCGCTCCGTCGGCGGCACGGATGCTGATCTGCAGGTCCGGGGTCTCGAAACCGAGCCACTCGATGACGAGGAGCGACAGCGTTTCGAACGCCGACTCGGGCGTCGGCGTCGCGGTCGACAGCGGCCAGCGCGCCGCGGCGCGTCCGCGCTTGCTGCTGCGCGCTTCGTTTGCGTGCAGCAGGGCGTCGGATGTGCAGTCACCGATACGCAACAAGGCGTCCGCCGCGACCCGTGCCACAGCCGGATGACGGCATCTTGCCAGATTGACGACGGTCTCGATCGGGTCAGTGACGGTCGCACGCTGCGCCGTGACGACCTCCAACCTGTCCACCAGGTGGTGCCATTGGACGTCTCCCGTGAGACGCGCATCCCCCGATCGCGGCGCGATCGCGTGGACGTGCGGCTGCGATCCGACGAGCGGTAGGCCCCAGAGCGCTGCCGCGGATTCGTTCGTCAGAACCGCGTGCGGACGCTTGAGCGCGAATGCGTGGACGCGCGCGAGGTAGCGCTCCCAAGGCGGAAGCGAATCCCAGGCGTCCGCACGTGTGTAGATCCCGCTGCGAATTCGTCGGAGATCGCCCCTGCGCAGCGCGTGGTCGAATCGCGTTCCGTTCGCGGTGCGGCGAATCAGCGGCACCGGGCACGGACACAGGGCGAGGGAAGGCCGCGAGGGAGCAATTGACGTCATGCGACGATCGTGCCGCGCTCGCAGGAAGATCTCGCGGAATGTGGGGAAGTCCCGCGACCCGCGGGGCTGTGGACGAGGACACGACGGCCTGCGTAACTCTTCATTTCTGGCACATCTCCCGTGGTGTGTGCGTGCGGAGATGTGCCAGAAATGAAGAGTTAGGGGAGGAAGGGCGCGGCGAGGGGGTAGCCGACGAACGCGATCGTGTCGATGAACGCGTGCGCGAGGACGAGCGGCATCGTGCGGCGCCACCGCAGGAAGCACCAGCCGAACACGAGGCCCATCACGACGTTGCCGAGCGCCATCGCCGGGCCCTGGTACAGGTGGTAGGCGCCGCGCAGCAGCGCGACGGCGACGAGGACGACCCACGGGCGCCGCCACAGCGCGCCGAGCCGCGTGACGAGGTAGCCGTTCAGGATGACCTCCTCGAGCAGGCCCGCGCGGGCGGCCGAGAGCAGCAGGAGCGGCACCGTCCAGAGGGCCTGGTCGAGGTCGCCGGCCTGCACCTCCACCGTCATGCCGAACATGCGACTGACGGCATACAGCCCGAGGCCGGGGATGCCGATCGCCGCGACGAGCGCGACGCCGAGCCCCGCATCTCGCCAGAAGCGCGAGAAGTCGAGGCCGATGCGGCGGAACGCGCTGCGCCCCGGCTCCCAGAGCAGGTAGATCACGAGCGCGACCAGACACAGGTCGAAGAACACGTCGAGCACGCGGTACACCGCATCCCACACCGCTTCCTCGGCCTGCTGCGGGTTCAGCGACGCGGTCTGATCGGCGAGCGGCGCGCGCAGGGCGGCCCGGATGAGCGACAGCAGCGAGTACAGCGCCGTCTGTCCGAGCGAGAGGGCGACGACGATGCCCACCTCCCAGCCGAGGCGGCGGCGGGCGTATCGAGTGTCGGGATGCACGGTATCGCTCACCCCGACAGGGTACGCGCGGCCCCGATGCGGCCTGGGCGGGCGCCGCGCCGACCTGGCGTGCGATCCATCCGGCGCGGTCGGGCTCGGAGGGGGCATGGGCTGCCTCGGGCCCCAACGCCCGAACTGAGCGAGAGCCCCAGACACACCCGGCAACGCCTGGGCAGATTGCGCAATCTGCCCAGCGGAGCGTGTAAATCCTGTGTAACGGTTCTGCAGATGGCTTTGCCGGATTCCTTGCGAGCGCATAGAGTCACGGGGCAGTCCGAGGTGCGCACCCGTTCACTTCGGACGTATCCATCCCTTCCACAAGGAGTAACTGTGAAGCGCAACAAGTTTGCCCTCGCGGGCCTCGGTGTGATCGGTGTCGGCGCTCTGGCGCTCACCGGTTGCGGCCCCGCGGAAGAAGAAGGCGGCAACGAAGCCGCTGCGGGCCCCGAGTTCGGGATTGCGTACAACGCCGACGGCGGCCACCAGGCCTGGGTCGACGCGGTCGCCAACTCGATCTCGGGCACGCTCGGCATCAACGCGGTCGGCGTTCCGTACCCGGACTTCGCCGGTCTGCGCGAAGAGGTCACGAACCGCGAGATCGACAGCGCATTCCGCACCGGCTGGCAGGCCGACTACCCGGGCCTGTACAACTTCCTCGGCCCGCTCTACGCGACCAACGCCGGCTCGAACGACGGCGACTACTCGTCGGAGGAGTTCGACTCGCTGATCGAGCAGGGCATCAGCACGACCGACCCCGCTGAGGCCAACGAGTTCTACAAGCAGGCGCAGGAGGTCCTCCTGCAGGACCTGCCCGCGATCCCGCTGTGGTACCAGAACTCCGTCGCCGGCTGGAGCGAGAACGTCGAGAACGTCGCGATCAACTGGAAGTCGGTCCCGGCCTACGAGGAGATCACGAAGTCGACGGACGGCCCCGTCACGGTCAACGGCTCGGAGCCCCAGAACCCGCTGATCCCGACCAACACGAACGAGACCGGCGGCGGCAACGTCCTCGACGCGCTCTTCACCGGCCTCGTGAACTACGAGACCGAGACCGGCGCGGTCCAGAACGACGTGGCCGAGTCGATCGATCAGGACTCGCCGACCCACCTCACGATCAAGATCCGCGAGGGCCTGGAGTTCAGCAACGGTGAGGAGATCACCGCCGACAACTTCATCAAGGCGTGGAACTACGGCGCCGCGCTCGACAACGCCCAGCTCAGCAGCTACTTCTTCGAGGACATCGAGGGCTTCAGCTGGGACGAGAACGTCGAGGAGCTGTCGGGTCTGAACCAGATCGACGACTACACCTTCGAGGTCACGCTGAACAAGCCGGCCGCCGACTTCGCTCAGCGCCTCGGCTACTCGGCGTACTACCCGCTCCCCGACGTGGCGTTCGAGGACATGGAGGCGTTCGGCGAGAACCCGATCGGCAACGGCCCGTACAAGATGGCGGAGGACGGCTGGCAGCACGACATCCAGATCGACCTCGTCAAGAACGACGCGTACGACGGCCCGCGCCCGCAGGAGAACGACGCGCTCCGCTTCGTGTTCTACGCCACGTTCGACGCGGCGTACAGCGACCTGCTCGCGAACAACCTCGACGTGCTCGACACGCTGCCCGACTCGGCGTTCGAGACCTACGAGGACGAGCTGGGCGACCGCTCGGTGAACCAGGCCTCGGCGCTGTTCCAGTCGTTCACCATCGGTGAGTACCAGGAGCACTTCGGCGCCGACGAGGAGGGCCAGCTGCGCCGCCAAGCCATCTCGATGGCGATCAACCGCGAGGAGATCACCGACGTGATCTTCCAGGGCACCCGCACCCCGGCGAGTGACTTCACGTCGCCCGTGATCGATGGCTGGACCGACGAGCTCGAGGGCGAAGAGGTCCTGGAGTACAACCCCGAGAAGGCCGTGGAGCTCTGGGAGCAGGCCAACGAGATCAGCCCCTGGGAGTAAGCTCCCTCGGACCGACCGCTGACTGATACGAGGCGGTGGCTCACAGCCACCGCCTCGTATCATGCTCGGTTGGACCAAATCATCCGATTAAGGAGGATCGAGGGTGCTGTTTTACATCCTCAAGCGGATCCTGCAGGTCATCCCCGTTTTCCTCGGGGCGACGCTGCTGATCTACTTCATGGTGTTCGCCATGCCAGGCGACCCGATTGCCGCGTTGTTCGGCGACAAGCAACCACCGCAGGCGCTGCTCGATGAGATCCGGGAGCAGTACGCCCTCGATCAGCCGTTCATCATCCAGTACTTCAACTACCTGGGCGGGATCTTCCGCCTGGACTTCGGCACGACCTTCAGCGGTCAGGACGTCGGCGAGGTGCTTGCACGCACCTTCCCCGTCACGCTCCGGCTCGCGATCGAGGCGATCGTCCTGGCGGCCGTGCTCGCCGTCGTGATCGGTTCGCTCTCGGCGTTCTTCAAGAACAGTTGGTTCGACCACACGATGCTCGTGATCGCGCTGATCTTCATCGCCGTCCCGGTGTTCGTCGTCGGCTTCTTCGCACAGTACGTCTTCGGCGTGGTGCTCGGTTGGGCGAGCCCGACCGTCGGTGAGAACAACGGCTGGCTCGGCCTGCTGCTGCCCGCCTCGACTCTCGCGGTCAGCGTGTATGCGACGAGCATGCGCCTCATGCGTTCGTCGACGATCGAGACGATCGGCCAGGACTGGGTGCGCACCGCCTACGGCAAGGGCCTCCCGCGCCGCCGCGTCATCCCCGTGCACGTGCTGCGCAACTCGTTCATCCCCATGGTGACGGATCTCGGCACGACGTTCGGGATCCTGATGGTCGGCGCGACCGTCACGGAGGGCATCTTCAACATCCCCGGCGTCGGGAACACGCTCTACCAGGCGATCCTCAAGCACGAGGCGCCGACGATCGTGTCGTTCGTGACCGTGTTCGTCGTGGTCTACGTGTTCATCAACCTGCTGATCGACCTGCTGTACGGTCTGCTCGACCCGAGGATCCGCTATGTCTCGTAACGCTCACTTCGTGGCGCCCGCGCAGGCGGCCGACCTGGTCGTGGACCAGGTCCGAGTCAGTGCGAAGCGCAGCAATCTCTGGCTCGACGCGTGGCGCGATATGCGCCGCCGACCGATGTTCTGGATCGCCGCCGCTGTCGCCCTGCTCACCGTCGTCATGGCGGCCTTCCCGTACCTGTTCACGAACGTCGCCCCGTCGGGCGGCGCGTGTCAGCTCATGAACAGCAACGGCGGCCCGGAGGCCGGCCACCCGCTCGGCTACACCCGCCAGGGCTGCGACGTCTGGTCGCGCATCGTCTTCGGCGCCCGCACCTCGGTCGTTGTGGGCCTGCTCGCGACGCTCATCGGCACGGTGATCGGCCTCGTCATGGGTTCGCTCGCCGGCTTCTACGGCGGATGGGTCGACTCGGTGCTGTCGCGCGTCGGCGACATCTTCTTCACGATCCCCTACATCATCGCGGCGATCGTCGTGATGACGGTGATTCCGCAGCAGGACCGCACGATGCTCACGCTCGCCTTCGCGATCGGCGGCTTCAGCTGGGCGAGCATCGCCCGCATCGTGCGCGCCGAAGTGCTGCGCGTGAAGCAGTCCGACTTCGTGACTGCGTCGCTGGCACTCGGGATGAGTCGGTTCAAGACCCTGCTCGTGCACGTCCTGCCGAACTCGATCGCGCCGCTCATCGTCGTCGCGACCATCGGCCTCGGCAACAACATGGTCGCGGAGTCCGTGCTGTCGTTCCTCGGCGTGGGCCTCGGCGGTGACACCGTGTCGTGGGGTGCCGATATCAGTCAGGCGCAGACGACCATCCGCACTTCGCCGATGGCGCTCGTGTGGCCGTCGACGGCGCTGACGCTGGCGGTGCTGTCATTCATCATGCTGGGCGAGACCATGCGCGACGCCCTTGACCCGAAGGCGAGGGCAGAACGATGAGCGAGAAGACTCTCCTGAGCGTCCGCGATCTGAAGATCTCGTTCGGAACAGGCAAGAAGCAGCGCGAGGTCGTGCACGGCGTCAGCTTCGACGTGCACGAGGGCGAGACGGTTGCGATCGTCGGTGAGTCGGGCTCCGGCAAGTCGACGACGGCGACCGCCATCATCGACCTGCTGCCCGGCACCGGCGCGGTCACCGGCGGCTCCGTCGCCCTCGACGGCCGCGAGCTCACCGGGCTCAAGCGCGCCGACATGGAGCGCCTGCGCGGCCGCGAGATCGGCTACGTTCCGCAGGACCCGATGTCGAACCTCAACCCCGTGTGGTCGATCGGCTTCCAGGTCAAGGAGACCGTCAAGGCCAACGGCCTGGCGCACAGCCGCAAGGACGTGCACCGGGTCGCGGTCGAGATGCTGCAGAACGCCGGCCTCGCCGACGCCGAGCGCCGGATGCACCAGTACCCGCACCAGTTCTCGGGCGGCATGCGCCAGCGAGCGCTGATCGGCATCGGCCTCGCGGCCGACCCGAAGCTGCTCATCGCCGACGAGCCGACGAGCGCGCTCGACGTGACAGTGCAGAAGGTCATCCTCGATCACCTGGCGTCGCTCACGCGCGACAAGGGCACCTCGGTGCTGTTCATCACCCACGACCTGGGGCTCGCCGCCGAGCGCGCCGACCGGATCATCGTGATGAGCCGCGGCGAGATCGTCGAGTCGGGCCCGAGCCGCGAGATCCTCGAGGCACCGCAGCACCCGTACACCCAGCGCCTCGTCGCGGCGGCCCCGAGCCTCGCGTCGAAGCGCATCCAGGCGGAGGTCTCCGAGCCGACGCCGACCACGGCGCTGCAGACCGAGGCGCCCGTCGTCGAGGTCCGCGACCTCGTCAAGGAGTACTCGATCCGCAAGGGCGGGTTCCGCAGCGAACCGTTCCGCGCCGTCGACGGCATCTCCTTCCAGATCCCGAAGGGCAAGACCCTCGCCCTGGTGGGGGAGTCGGGCTCCGGCAAGTCGACCGCCGCGAAGATGGTGCTCCAGCTCGAGAAGCCGACGAGCGGCTCCGTGCTGATCGAGGGCCGCGACACGACGGAGATGAGCCGCAAGGACGTCTTCAGCCTGCGCGGTCGGATGCAGCCGGTGTTCCAGGACCCGTACGGGTCGCTCGACCCGATGCGCTCGCTCGGCACCCTGATCGCGGAGCCGCTCAAGCTCCACGGCGTCGGCGACGCGAAGTCGCGGCAGGAGCGGGTCTATGAGCTGCTCGACCAGGTGGCGCTGCCGCGCGAGCTGGCCGACCGCTACCCGAACGAGCTCTCCGGCGGCCAGCGCCAGCGCATCGCGATCGCGCGTGCGCTCGCGCTCAAGCCATCGATCGTGGTGCTCGACGAGGCCGTGTCGGCGCTCGACGTGCTGGTGCAGGACCAGATCCTGCAGCTGCTCAGCGAACTGCAGAGCGAGCTCGACCTGACCTACCTGTTCATCACCCACGACCTCGCGGTCGTGCGCGTCGCCGCCGACCTGGTGGCCGTGATGGAGCAGGGGAGGATCGTCGAGCACGGCACGGTCGACCGCGTCTTCGACGCGCCGCAGGAGGCGTACACGCAGCGCCTGCTCGACGCGATCCCGGGGCGCGACCTCGCGCTCGGCGCCGGCTGAGCGCGCAGAGAACGATCCGGATGCCGGGCGGCCGCAGGCCGCCCGGCATCCGTCTATAGGGTGGAGACCATGCCAGCATCTTCCGGAGCCCCCGAGCGGGTCGTGTTCCGCTCCGTCGCGGGGTTGGTGTGGATGTGGGTCGCCGCTGGCGTGTGCGTCCTGCTCCTCGGCGACCTCCTCATCCGGGGCTCGCTCGAACAAGCGGGGATGGTGACGCCGTGGCTCCTCGCGCTGGTGTGGTTCGTGTACGCCTTCCTGTACGCGCCGCGGATCGTGGCCAGCCCCGACGGCGTCGAGGTGCACAACGTGCTGCGCACGACGACCCTCAGCTGGGGCGCCATCGAGTCGATCACCGCCCGCTGGCAGATCGAGTTCCGGATGGTCCCGGCCGTCGGCGGCAAACCGCTGCAGGCCTGGGGCGCTCCGACGCAGCACCGGAGGCGATCGACCAAGCGCGACCACCCCAGCGAGAGCCAGCTCGAACGCCTCCGCACGATGCTCGAGGAGGCTCCGCGCGGAGAAGCGTCGCGGTCTGCTCGGTGGGACGTGCTCGGCGTCGCGTCCGGCATCGTGATCGCCTTCTGGCTTGTCGTCGCGATCGGTTTCGCCCTCTGAGCGGGGCCGCAGGGGTCGCGTACCTGACCAGCGGCTGACCGGCGCGACACCTTGCGGCTATAGGATGGATCGTCCCGCTCTCGGGGCGATACACCACTCACGGCAAGGAACCCCATGGCGCACGCCCTCCGTACTGACCTGAGAAACGTCGCGATCGTCGCGCACGTCGACCACGGCAAGACCACGCTGGTCGATGCCATGCTCCGTCAGACGGGGTCCTTCGGCGAGCACGAGCACGTCGACGAGCGCGCGATGGACTCGAACGACCTCGAGCGCGAGAAGGGCATCACGATCCTCGCCAAGAACACGGCGATCACCTACAACGGTGAGCACACGGATCAGCCCATCACGATCAACGTCATCGACACCCCCGGCCACGCCGACTTCGGCGGCGAGGTCGAGCGCGGCCTGTCGATGGTGCACGGCGTCGTGCTCCTCGTCGACGCGAGCGAGGGCCCGCTGCCGCAGACCCGCTTCGTCCTGCGCAAGGCGCTCGAGGCGAAGCTCCCCGTGATCCTCGTGATCAACAAGACCGACCGCCCGGATGCGCGCATCGAGGAGGTCGAGGGCGAGGCCCAGGACCTGCTGCTCGGCCTCGCGGGCGACCTGGCGGACGACGTGCCCGACCTCGACGTCGACGCGCTGCTCGACGTTCCGGTCGTGTACGCCTCCGGCCGCGCCGGCGTCGCGAGCGCGACGCGCCCCGCCGACGGCGCGCTGCCCGACAGCGAGAACCTCGAGCCGCTGTTCGAGGCGATCCTGGAGCACGTCCCGGCCCCGTCGTACGACGACGAGGCACCCCTGCAGGCGTGGGTCACCAACCTCGACTCCTCGTCGTTCCTCGGCCGCCTCGCCCTGCTGCGCGTCTTCAACGGCACGCTCAAGAAGGGCCAGACCGTGGCCTGGGTGCGCAGCGACGGCACGACCCAGAACGCGCGCATCACCGAGCTGATGATGACGAAGGCGCTCGACCGCTACCCGGCCGAGTCCGCCGGCCCCGGCGATATCGCCGTGATCGCGGGCTTCGAGGACATCATGATCGGCGAGACGATCGCCGACCCGACCGACGTGCGCCCGCTGCCGCAGATCACGATCGACGAGCCCAGCATCTCGATGACGATCGGCACGAACACGTCGCCGCTCGTCGGCAAGGTCAAGGGCCACAAGCTCACCGCGCGCATGGTGAAGGACCGCCTCGATCGTGAGCTGATCGGCAACATGTCGATCCGCGTCAACGACATCGGCCGCCCCGACGCGTGGGAGGTGCAGGGCCGCGGCGAGCTGCAGCTCGCGATCCTCGTCGAGAACATGCGCCGCGAGGGCTTCGAGCTCACGGTCGGCAAGCCCCAGGTCGTCACGCGCCGCGACGAGAACGGCACGCTCACCGAGCCGTTCGAGCACCTCACGATCGACGCACCCGAGGAGTACCTCGGCGCCATCACGCAGCTCCTCGCGGCACGGAAGGGCCGCATGGAGGGCATGACCAACCACGGCACCGGCTGGATCCGGATGGAGTTCATCATCCCCAGCCGCGGCCTCATCGGCTTCCGCACGCAGTTCCTGTCGATCACGCGCGGCACCGGGATCGCCAACGCCCTGTCGCACGGCTACGGCCCGTGGGCCGGCGCCGTCGAGGCCCGTTCGCAGGGCTCGATCGTCGCCGACCGCGCCGGCGTCGTCACGCCGTTCGCCATGATCGCCCTGCAGGAGCGCATGTCGTTCTTCGTGAAGCCGACCGAAGAGGTCTACGAGGGTATGGTCGTGGGCGAGAACACCCGCGCAGACGACATGGACGTGAACATCACCAAGGAGAAGAAGCTCACGAACATGCGTTCGGCGAACGCCGACTCCTTCGAGTCGCTGACGCCGCCGCGCACGCTCTCGCTCGAGGAGAGCCTCGAGTTCGCCGCCGATGACGAGTGCGTCGAGGTGACGCCCGAGACGGTGCGCATCCGCAAGGTCGTGCTCGACGCGACCACGCGCGGCCGCGACGCCTCGCGCCGCAAGCGCCAGGACGCCAACGCCTGATCGGATCCCCGCGAAGGCCCCGACCCGCCCCGTGCGGTTCGGGGCCTTCGCGCATCCGGGTCGGTTCGCGTCGCCGCGTCCGCACCGCGGACGCGAGCCGCGCTGCGGAATCCGAGACGTCGGCGCTCCTGGCACCCGGATGGGCCGCTCAGCGCGCGCGCGTAGGCTGGCGGCATGCAGTGGGTGATGAGGGCGCTGACCTGGCTCGGCGCGGCGGTGGCGGGCGCGGTCTTCGGCATCGCAGGCACGATCTGCTACGCCTCGCTCGTCGTCACCCCCGTGATCGGTGGCGTCGCGATCCCCCTTCCCTTCGGCCTGCTGATCTCGGGCGTCGCATGCCTCGGGCTCATGCTCGCGGTGCGCCTCCTGGCCGATGACCGCATCGCGGTGCTCGCGACGGGGCTCGGGATGCTCCTCGCGCTCTTCCTCTTCTCCGGCCGCGGCCCCGGCGGCTCGGTCGTCGTGCCGCAGGCGGCTGAGGGCGCCCTGCCCCTCGGGATGATCTGGTCGTGGGCCCTCGCCGTGATCGTGCTCGTCGTCGTCGCGTGGCCCGACCTGCGCGGCGCCCGCGACGCCCATGCCCGGCGACTCGCCCAGGCGTCGGCCAGGGCGCAGCCGGAAGCCTGATGGATCCGCGGCGCGCGCATCCGCGCCGTCGCGCCTCGCGGGCGGTTCCGCGGGGCCGGCACGGCCCGGGTAAGGTGCGCCTGCATCGCGAACCCTCAGGTGCGGGCAATAGAATCGACGTGTGACTTACGTGATCGCCCTTCCCTGCGTGGACGTCAAGGACCGCGCCTGCATCGATGAGTGCCCGGTCGACTGCATCTACGAGGGCGAGCGCAGCCTCTACATCCACCCCGACGAGTGCGTCGACTGCGGCGCCTGCGAGCCCGTCTGCCCCGTCGAGGCGATCTACTACGAGGACGACCTGCCGGACGAGTGGCAGGACTACTACAAGGCCAACGTCGAGTTCTTCGACGAGATCGGCTCGCCCGGCGGCGCGGCGAAGGTCGGCGTGATCCCCAAGGACCACCCCGTCATCAGCGCGCTCCCTCCCCAGGGCGACTGAGCGGCGCGACGCCCGCCCGGAACCTCCGCCGGCGGCCGCGCCCCGGCTCGCGGCCCGCCTTCCCCGCAAAGGACACCGCATGTCGATCAACGACCTCGACGACTACCCGTGGGACGAGGTGGTGCCGTTCCGCGAGCGCGCCGCCGCGCATCCGGGCGGGATCTGCGACCTCTCGATCGGTTCGCCCGTCGACCCGACGCCGGAGATCGTGCGCGAGGCGCTCATCGCCGCCACCGATGCCCACGCGTACCCCGCGACGACGGGCACGCCGGAGCTGCGCGAAGCGATCTGCTCCTGGTACGAGCGCCGGCGCGGCGTCGTCGGCCTCGAGCCCCGCAACGTGCTGCCGACGATCGGGTCGAAGGAGCTGGTCGCGCTGCTGCCGACGCTCCTGGGCCTCGGCGCCGGCGACGTCGTCGTGCATCCGCGAGCCGCCTACCCGACCTACGCCGTCGGGGCCGCCGTCGCGGGGGCGACCGCCGTCGCATGCGACGACCCCGCAGAATGGCCGGATGACGCGAAGCTCGTCTGGATCAACACGCCGGGCAACCCCGACGGCCGCACGTGGACCGTCGAGGAGCTGCGCGCCGCCGTGGCGCGAGCGCGCGAGATCGGTGCCGTGCTCGCGAGCGACGAGTGCTACGCAGAGCTCGGCTGGGAGGGGCGGTGGGCCTCGGAGCGCATCCCGAGCGTCCTCGACCCGCGCGTCGCGGGGGATACCAGGGCGAGCCTCCTCAGCGTCTACTCGCTCAGCAAGCAGTCGAACCTCGCGGGGTACCGCGCCGCGTTCCTCGCCGGATGCGGCAGGATCGTGGATGGCCTGCTCAAGAACCGCAAGCATCTCGGCCTCATGCTGCCGGCGCCCGTCCAGCACGCCATGGCGGTCGCGCTCGGAGACGACGCGCACGTCGACGCGCAGCGGGAGCGCTATCGCGCCCGCCGCGCCGTGCTCAAGCCGGCGCTCGAGGCCGCCGGCTTCCGCATCGACAGGAGCGAGGCGGGCCTGTACCTCTGGGCGACCGAGGGGCGCGACGCCTGGGAGACCATGGGCGGGCTCGCCGACATCGGCGTGCTCGCGGGCCCCGGTGTCTTCTACGGCGAGGGGAACGCCCAACACGTCCGGTTCTCGCTGACGGCGGCCGATGACCGCATCGCGGCCGCGGCGGAGCGTCTGCGCGGCGCAGGGCGGTAGCGCCGCGCGCCGCCCGAAAGCGCTCTCCGCCGATCTCGCCGCCCTCCCGCTCCGTGGGAGAAGCGCATCGGCGAGGGGCACCCGTCGATTCTGTGCAGGCGGCGCGAGCCGCTAAGCTGTCCGGGGCCGCGACCGCGCTATCCGCGCGAGAAGGCCTGACGCGATGGACGACGTTTCGCAAGGAGAAGCCGTGACCGACGCAGCGAGCCTGCCGGACAATGCAGCACTGACCATCGGCGGCAAGACCGCCGAATTCCCCGTGTTGCAGTCCGCCGACGGCAACCCCTCGATCGATATGTCGACGCTCACGAAGCAGACGGGCTACACGTCGCTCGACTACGGCTTCGTCAACACGGCGTCGACCCGCTCGGCGATCACCTACATCGACGGCGAACAGGGCATCCTCCGCTACCGCGGCTACCCGATCGACGAGATCGCAGAGAACGCGTCGTTCCTCGAGACCGCCTGGCTGCTCCTGTACGGCGAGCTGCCGACGGCCGACGAACTCGCCGACTTCGACGAGCGCATCCGGCGCCACACACTCCTGCACGAGGACCTCAAGAACTTCTTCGACGGGCTGCCCGCCGGCGCCCACCCGATGTCGGTGCTGTCGTCGGCCGTCTCGGCGCTCGCGACGTACTACGAGGGCCAATCCGACCCGCACAACCCCGAGCACGTCGAGCTCAACACCATCCGGCTCCTCGCGAAGCTTCCCGTCATCGCGGCGTACTCGCACAAGAAGTCGATCGGGCAGGCGTTCCTGTACCCCGACAACAAGCTCGGCTATGTCGAGAACTTCCTCCGCCTGAACTTCGGCACCATGGCCGAGGACTACGAGGTCGACCCCGTCATGTCCAAGGCGCTCGAGCGCCTCCTCATCCTGCACGCCGACCACGAGCAGAACGCGTCGACCTCGACCGTCCGGCTCGTCGGCTCGACCGGCGCGACGCAGTTCGCGTCGATCGCCGCGGGCATCCAGGCGCTGTCCGGCCCGCTCCACGGCGGTGCCAACGAGGCCGTGCTGCAGATGCTGTCGCAGATCCAGGAGTCCGGCGAAGGCGTGAAGAAGTTCGTCGAGCGCGTCAAGAACAAGGAAGACGGCGTGAAGCTGATGGGCTTCGGGCACCGCGTCTACAAGAACTACGACCCCCGCGCGAAGATCGTGAAGGCGTCGGCCGACGAGGTCCTCGCGTCGCTCGGCGTCGTCGACCCGATGCTCGACCTCGCGAAGGAGCTCGAGGAGATCGCGCTCAACGACGAGTACTTCCAGGCGCGCAACCTGTACCCGAACGTCGACTTCTACACGGGAGTCATCTACAAGGCCATGGGCTTCCCGACGCGCGTTTTCACCGTGCTGTTCGCGATCGGCCGCCTGCCCGGCTGGCTCGCGCAGTGGAACGAGCAGGTCACCGACCCGAAGAGCAAGATCGGCCGCCCCCAGCAGCTGTTCACCGGCGCCACGGAGCGCCACTACCGCGCCTGATCCGCGCAGACGCCCGCCGCATCCCTCGCAGGGAGCGGCGGGCATCGTCGTCCGCGGCGCGTCCGGTTGGGCGGCGCCGGTAGGCTGTTCGCATGACGGATGAGCGTTGGATCTCCGGTGTCGGGCTCGCGACTGTTGCGGCCGATGGCACCGTTCTGGACACCTGGTACCCCGCACCCGCCGCAGGTCGGCTGGGTGATTCCTCGGCCGCGGAAGCAGACCTCGAGGCGCAGACCGGCGCCGACGACGTCCGCGGCGTGAAGACCGAGGTCGTGGCCGTCGAGATCGACCTCGACGCTGCGCCCGCCTCGACGAGCGACGCGTACCTGCGGCTGCACGCGCTGTCGCACCGCCTGGTGCAGCCGAACGGGCTCAGCCTCGACGGCATCTTCGGGCACCTGCCCAACAACGCCTGGACGAACGCCGGCCCGATGCAGCCGGAGGTCGCGGCGGCCGCCCTGCCCGCCCTGCGCCGTGCGGGCATCCAGGTGTACGCGCAGGACAAGTTCCCGCGCCTGACGGACTACGTGCTGCCGGAAGGCGTCCGCCTCGGTGACGCCTCGCGCATCCGGCTCGGCGCGCACCTCGCATCCGGCACCGTCGTGATGCACGAGGGCTTCGTGAACTTCAACGCGGGCACGCTCGGCGCCTCCATGGTCGAGGGGCGCATCTCGCAGGGCGTCGTCGTCGGCGACGGCTCCGACATCGGCGGCGGCGCATCGATCATGGGCACGCTCTCGGGCGGCGGCACGCACCGCATCTCGATCGGTCAGCGCACGCTTCTCGGGGCGAACTCGGGCCTGGGCATCTCGCTCGGCGACGACTGCGTCGTCGAAGCGGGCCTGTACGTCACGGCCGGCACCAAGGTCGCGCTCGCCGAGGGGCGCACCGTCAAGGCGGCGGAGCTCTCGGGCTCGTCCGGCCTGCTGTTCCGCCGCAACTCGCTCTCGGGAGCTGTCGAGGCCGTCGAGCGCTCCGGCGTCGGCGTCACGCTGAACGAGGCGCTGCACGCCTGAGCCGCGCCGGCGGAGCGGCCGGAGCCCACGGGCCCGGCCGCTCCGCCGCGTTCGGACGACCTGACCGAGCCCCGCTGCCGCTTCCGCCCGCGCGGCGGATCCGGGCGGCGTCTGCAAGCGCGCTCGCATGTTCCGGGCGCTGTGCGTCCGTGCGCCGTCGACCCGACGCTCGCCTGATTCCAGGGCGCGGGCGGCAACGCAATAGGCTGGGCGCATGGCGCTCGACCTCACGGCCTCCTCTGCCGACATCACCCGGTACATCTGCGACATCCCGAGCGTGTCGGGGGACGAGAAGCGCCTCGCCGACGAGATCTTCGCCGCGGTGAGCGGGCTGGACCACCTGACGGTGACGCGCAACGGCGACGCGATCGTCGCGCGGACCGAGCTCGGCAGGCCGCAGCGCGTCGCGATCGCCGGCCACATCGACACCGTGCCCATCAACGGCAATGTGCCGACGCGCGACATCGTCGAGGACGGCGAGGACGTCATCTGGGGGCGGGGCGCCGTCGACATGAAGTCCGGCCTCGCCGTGCAGATGAAGCTCGCGGCGGAGCTGACGGACCCGGCCGTCGACATCACCTGGCTGTGGTACGACCACGAGGAGGTCGAGGCGTCGAAGAACGGGCTGGGCCGGCTGCAGCGGGAGGCGCCCGAGCTGATCGCCGCCGACTTCGCGATCCTCGGCGAGCCGACGGCCGGCGAGGTCGAGGGCGGCTGCAACGGCACGATGCGCGCCGTGATCCGCACCTCCGGCACGCGGGCCCACTCGGGCCGCGCCTGGATGGGGGAGAACGCGATCCACGCGGCCGCGCCCATCCTGAAGCGCCTCGCCGACTACCGGCCCCAGACGATCGCGGTCGAAGGGCTGGAGTTCCGGGAGGGGCTCAACGCCGTGCGCATCGCCGGCGGCATCGCCGGGAACGTGATCCCCGACGCCTGCGAGGTCGAGGTCAACTTCCGGTTCGCGCCGTCGCGGTCCCTCGACGAGGCGATCGCGCACGTGCGCGAGGTGTTCGCCGGCTTCGAGATCGAGGTCACCGATGCCGCGCCCGCCGCGCGGCCCGGCCTCGACGCGCCGCTCGCGCGCGCCTTCCTCGCGGCCGTCGGCGCCGAGGCGAAGCCCAAGTATGGCTGGACCGACGTCGCTCGGTTCAGCGAGATGGGGGTGCCGGCCGTCAACTACGGCCCCGGCGAGGCCGTCCTCGCGCACCATGATGAGGAGCGGGTGCCCGTCTCGCAGATCGACAGGGTCGAGCGGGGCCTGAGAGCGTGGCTCAGCGGATCCTGACGGCTCTCGCGGCCGTTCGGCGCGTCTGGGCCGCGTTTCCCGCGTGGGCGCAGGTCGGTGCGATCTACGCCGTCGGGCGCTTCGTCACGGCCGCGCTCGTCGTGCAGGCGGCGCGGGCGGCGCCCGCCGGGGCGCAGCTGGGGGAGGTCACACCCCTGCGCGACATCGCGCTCGCATGGGACGCGCAGTGGTACTGGCTGATCGCCGAACAGGGGTATCCGGATGAACTGCCCCTCGACCCAGAGGGTGCCGTCGCGCAGAACCCGTGGGCGTTCATGCCCGTGTTCCCGTTCCTGGCGAAGTCCGTCGGCGTGCCCTTCGGCAGCTGGGGCGCGGGTGCCGCGATCGTGTCGCTCGCCGCCGGATACGCGGCGTGCCTGCTCCTGCTCAGCCTCATCCGGATGCACCAGGGCCGCAGGCAGGCGATGTGGGCCGTGACGTTCTTCTCGTTCGGGCCGCTGGCGGCACTGTTCCACATCGGATACGCCGAGACGCTGTTCCTGGCCGAGCTGTTCGCGGCGCTGCTGTGCGTGCTGCGGCGCCGCTGGGCGTGGCTCTACCTGCTCGTGCCGCTGATGGCGTTCACTCGGCCGGGGCTGCAGGCGTTCGCCCTCATGCTCGCGATCTACGGCATCCGGCGCTGGCTCCGGCGGCGCGAAGACCCGCTCCCGTCGCGCGAGATCCTGCACATCGTGACCATCGGCCTGATCGCTGCGGCACTCGGGTTCGCGTGGCAGGCGGTCGCGGGCGCTGTGACGGGCCGCGCCGGCGCGTATCTCGACACCGAGCTGGCCTGGCGTCGGTCGTGGGTCGGGACCGAGCACTTCGTGCCGGTGCAGGGCTGGTTCGAGGCGGCCGACGTGTGGTTCGCCGTGTGGGGGCTGCCGCCGGGGCTCGCCCCGTTGTCCGTCGTCGCCCTGGTCGTGGCCGCCGCCGGCCTGTTCCTGCTGCCGGCCGTGCGGCGAGTCGCGCCCGAGCTGAGGATCTGGGGTGCGAGTCACCTCGTCTACCTCCTGTTGGTGTTCTTCCCGCAGTCCAGCGTGTTCCGCCTCCTCGCGCCGCTCGCGCCCGTCGCGGCCGGGGCCGCGGCCGTGCCTGCGCGACGGGGCCGCCGCTGGATCCGCTGCGGCCTCCTCACCGCCTGTGTCGCGGGGCAGTGGGCGTGGATCTGGTTCATGTGGGGAAACGGCCAGGAGTTCTGGCAGGTGCCGTGACCGCCCCGGTCGCCGTCGTCCGGCGGGCGCGGCAGAGGCGACTCACGCAGCGCGCCGGGCCTGCGGAAGTTTCCGCGCGTTGCGCCGCGCCCCGGGAGTCCGCGCGGCGCTCGTCGGTCTCGCGGGTAAACTGGGGGCGAGACATCTAGAAAGGGAGCCCGCTATGGCAGCCATGAAGCCCAGGACTGGCGACGGACCGATGGAGGCCGTGAAGGAGGGGCGCCTCATCATCGTGCGCGTGCCGCTGGAAGGCGGCGGTCGCCTGGTCGTGTCGGTGAACGACGACGAGGCGAAGGAGCTGCACAGCGTCCTGTCCGGCGTCGTCGAGGACGCCGCCGCGGCCTGAGCCGCGTGCCTCACGGAAGGCCCCCTGGTTCTCCAGGGGGCCTTCCGTCGTATGCGGAGCGCGGGCGCGGCACCGAGCACCGGCATCGTCACCGACGCGGGGCAGAATCGATCCGGTCCTGCCCCAGTGCGAGGATCGTCCCTCGTGGGGCGGCGTCAGGCCGTCGGAACCGTTGCGAGCTGGAGGAGGCCCTCGCCCGCAGGGAAGAGCGATGCGACCACGCCGGGCGCCTCCCGCGTCTCGGACAGCAGCGTGCGGCAGCTCGCGGTGAGCTCGTCGCGGGCGACGGGGTCGGCGACGCGCCCGCCCGCGAGTACGCGGGGCACGAGCACGACGCCGCCCGGCCGCGCCAGGCGCAGCCCGTGCTCGACGTCGGCGAGCATGTTCTCGGATCCGCCGTCGACGAGGACGATGTCGTAGGCGGCCTCGTTCATCCGGGGCAGGACATCGCCGGAGCGGCCGGTGATCCAGCGCACCCTGGCCGAGGGCACGCGAGCGGCCTGGAAGGCCTCGCGCGCCGCGCCCAGGTGCTCCGGCTCGTTGTCGATCGTGGTGAGCGTCGCGCCCGGCGCCCCGTGCAGCAGCCACAGGCCCGAGACGCCGGCGCCCGTGCCGATCTCGATGATCGACTTCGAGGCGGCCGACGCGGTGACGAAGGCGAGCTGGGCGCCCACCACCGTGCTCACGGGGTTGGCGCCGAGCTCGCGCGCGTGCTGCCGCGCCCGAGCGATGTGGTCGGGTTCGACGACGTTCTCGCGCACGAATCGCGCCACCGCTGCCTGCTCGCTCATGCTCCCCAGCCTACGTCGTCGCCCGCGGCGCGCCCGTTCCCGCGCGGCACGACCCGCGCGGCGGCGCGGGTAATGTGGACGCGTGGAACTCGGCATGACATGGGACAAGCTCCTCCTGATCGGCGTCATCGCCGTTCTGGTGCTCGGCCCGGAGAAGCTGCCGTACTACGCAGAGAAGCTCGGTGCGTTCGTGAGGGGCGCGCGCGACTACGTTCGCGGCGCTCAGGAACGCGTCAAGAGCGAGATGGGCGACGACTTCGACGACGTGGACTGGCGCAAGCTCGATCCGCGTCAGTACGACCCCCGCCGCATCGTGCGCGAGGCACTCCTCGACGATCCGGCGCCGGAGCGCGTCGGCGCCGCGGCCGCGAAGCCGCAGTCCGCCGGCGGTCCGCAGCCTCAGCAGGCCCCGCGCCGCACGTTCACGACGGACGCACCGCCGCCGTACGACGACGAAGCGACCTGAGCCGTGACGCGCCGATCGCGTGCCGCGCGCCCGGATCCGCGCCGAGTGTAGGAGAAATCGCCGAGCGTAGGCAGATCCGCTCGGTTCAGGCCTATCTTCGAGGAATCCTCCTACGCTCCGAACCGTGCCTCCGGCCGCGGGCGGCGGCGTCAGCGCGGCGAGAAGGGGCGGGGCCGGGAGGCCGCGACGGCCGCCGCCAGCTCCGTGATGGCGCGCGCCGGGTCCTCGGGGGCCGCGGCCACGACGGGGTCCCCCTCGTCTCCGGCTCGGCGCAGGCCGGGGCTGAGCGGGATCGCAGCGCTGCGCGGTGGCGTCTCACCAGATGGATCAGGCATGGCCGTGTGCGCGAGCGGCCGATAGCTTCCGAATCGTCATCAGATCGACGAGGATCAGGGAGCTCTACGATGAAGATCAGACCACCAGTACGCGGTGCCGCACTCGCGCTCGGCGCGGCCGTCATCCTGTCGGGAGGGATCGTCGCGCCCGCGTACGGCGGCGGCCACGTCGGCGGGCCGCTCGGCGCGACCGAGGCTACGGAAGCCGACATGCCCACGATCGGTGGGAACCTCGGAAGTCAGCGCTATTCGGCGCTCGACGACATCGATCAGAACACGCTGGATCGACTCGCTCCGGTATGGCGGACGCACGTCTCGGCGGTCTTGCCGGCGTCAGATGACACCGGTCAGCAGACGGCGCCGATCGTCGTCGACGGGGTGATCTACCTCGACACGCCTTCCGGCGGCGTGATCGCCATCGACGGCGCGACGGGCGAGGCCGAATGGAAATGGGAGAACCACGACATCGGCATGTCGTCCACGCGGCGAGGAGTATCCGGCGGCGATGGCCGCATCTACACCCTCGCCGGCGGGAACCATGTCGTCGCGCTCGACCAGGACACGGGCGAGGAGGTTTGGTCGGTTCAGCCCGTCGGCGACAACGGCGAGGACATCGGCCGCGTCGCCAAAGCGGCGACCGTGTACTCGGACGGCATCGTGTATGTGCACGCCGCCGATGGCGACCGCGGCGCTGTCGTCGCGCTCGATGCGGCGGACGGCAGTCGTCTGTGGCACTTCTTCGGCAGTCCGACGCGTGGCGAGGTGTTCACGAACCCCGATGGCTCGACGTTCGACGCTTCCGAGACCTGGGGGCCCGCACCGGAGGAAGGCGAGGCGGACTGCGCCGAGACGGGTGGCGCGACGAGCTGGATCAGCGGATCCGTCGACCCGGAGCTCGGCCTGTACTACGCGACGTTCGGCAACCCGCGCAGCTGCGCTTCGTCGCAGGACGGCTCCGGCCGCCCCGGTGACAACCTCTTCTCGTCGACGATCGTCGCGCTGGACGCGGAGTCGGGGGAGCATCGCTGGCACTACCAGTCGATCCACCACGACGTGTGGGACATGGACAACGTCCACTCGCCGACCTTCGCCGACCTCGAGATCGGCGGGGAGGAGCGCCGCGTACTGTTCTACGGCGCGAAGTCGGGCCACCAGTTCGTGCTCGACCGGGCCACGGGCGAGCCGGTCAGACCCGTTGAAGACGCACCGATGATCACGGACGACCGCCAGCACAGTTCCCCGACGCAGCCGATCCCAGAGGCTCAGCTGCTGCCCGAGTGCATCGTCTGGCAGAAGCTCGACCCGGAGAACGTGCCAGGTGACCCGTATCGCGGCGTGCCGAACTACAACGGCTACCAACCGGACGACGACGGCGATCTCGTCTTCAACCCCGACAGCTACGTCGCGGCCGACGAAGAGCATCTGACGTACCCGGACGGTGCCGGCGACCACCGTGAGGGGTGCCTCTATGACCCGCACTGGGATCAGCCCATCCTGTCGACGACGAGCCCGAACGGCGGCGCCGACTGGTCTGCTCAGGCATACAGCCACCGCACGGGCCTCGTCTACTTCCCGTACGGCACCAACCCGGTGGCTCACTGGCGGGACGCACGCATGAACGGCCAGCGCGCGATCGGGCAGTACCAGACCGGCGGGATCCTCGCGTACGATCCGACCAACGGCAAGGTCGCCTGGCGCAACCATCTCGGCACGGATATGTCGCACGGACAGGGCCCGCTCGTCACCGCCGGAGGGCTGGTCTTCGTCGGGCAGGCCGACGGGCGCCTCCTGGCGATGGACGATGACAGCGGCGAGGTGCTGTGGGAGTTCCAGACAGGCAGCGCGATCGGCTCCCCTCCCGTGACCTACACGATCGACGGGGAGCAGTACCTGGCGGTGTTCGCGGCCGGAACCACCAATCCCTACGGCAGGTCGATCACGGCCGGCGACTCGATGTGGGCGTTCAAGCTCGACGGCGACTACGCCACGACTTCCGGCAGCCAGGAGGGACCGATCACGGCGCCGCTCCAGATCCGGAGACCGGTGCAGGGGGGCGGAGCTGTGGACGGCGACGACGTGGAGCACACGGTGCTGCTGGCCCGTGAGGACCGCACGTCCGACACGGCTGAGGCCGCGGACAGCGTCAGCCAGACGGCGATGCAGCCGACCCACCTGCGCGTCTCGGTCGGCGACACCGTGACGTTCCTCAACCCGGGCGAGGAGACGTTCCCCGAGCATCCGAACGAGCGCGTCCATTGCGCGACGCAGTTCTTCGAGGGTGAGTTCAATGCGGAGCTCGCACCGGGCGAGAGCTACGAGCACACGTTCACGCGGCCGGGGGAGTACTTCTTCAATGACTGCACCGACCCGCGACCGACGGGGAAGGTGGAGGTCGTCTTCGAAGAGACCGAGTCGGTGGAAGGAGCGCTCTCGTTCCGGCCCGGCGCGCTATCGTTCAGCGGCGACACGTTCAACGACGTGCGCGGCTCCGTTCGCGCCCACCTGGATCTGCCGGCGGGGTACGAGTTCGACGGCGGCGCTCAGCTGCTCACACCGCTCGGGCTCGCGCCGATCGAACCCACGGGCGCGAAGGCGAACGGGAACCGGATCATCCTGACCTTCGACAAGGCCGACCTCGACAACAACGTGCCGGAGGGCACTGCGCTGCTGACCGTCGAAGCGAACGTCGTGACAGGCGACGGGCTGAAGCGCATCGCCTCGAGCGCGGACGTCGCTATCGAGAAGTAGCCCGCTCAATGGCGCACAGGCGCCGCGTCCCGCCACGGGGCGCGGCGCCTGTGCGCCCGCGGGGTTCCATTCGGTGAGACGTCGCTTTGAGCCCGTGGCCAGCACCGAGAGAGTGGCAATGCGGCAGGACGCCGCGTCGACAGGGAGGTCGATCATGGGACGACGGAAGAGGGACGAGTCCATCTTCGGCCGCACGGAAACGGTCTTCTCCGTGCCCGACCGGAACGCGGGCGTGCCCGAGGACCCGCTGCCGCTGCGGCTGCTGTCGAGGCTCGAGATCGTCGTCGGTGCCGTGTGCTTCATCGGCATCCTCGTCGGCGTCATCTACCAGGTCCTCGGCCGCTACATCCCGGCGATCAGCTGGATCGGTGCGGGGGAGCTCGCGCTGCTGTCGATGGTGACGATGACCTTCGTCATGATCGGGTACCTGGTCGGCCGCAGCGGCCACGTGACGATCGAGATCTTCGACCGGCTGCTCGAGGGCGGCAGGCTGTTCGTCGCCCTCCGGGTGTTCTCCTCCGCAGTGGTGCTCGTCAGCTGCGCGTGGTTGGCGTTCGAGTCCTGGGAGAAGATCGGCGCGGAGATGGGCAGGGCGAGCGCAGCGATCGGCGTCCCGGTCGGTCTCGTCTACGTGTTCGCGCTGATCGGTTCCCTATCCGGGGCGCTCCACTCCGTGCTGAAGATCCGCTTCTCGGACCGCCCCGAGCGGCGCCTCGACGTCGACGGGATGTGATCGCCGATGGATCTCTGGCTCTACGTCCTGCTCGTCGTCGGTCTCCTGTTGCTGCGCGTTCCCGTCGCGTTCGCGATGATCCTGCCGAGCCTGCTGTACTTCACCAGCCACGGCCTCTCGGTGGGCTACGCGGCGACGTACATGTTCAACGGAGTGAACAGCTTCCCGCTGCTCGCGGTGCCCCTGTTCATCTTCATGGGGACGCTCGCGAACGGTCTCGGCATCGCGACGCGCCTGTACGACTTCGCTCGCGCGCTGCTTCCCCGGCTGCCGGGAAATCTCGCGTACGTCAACCTCGGCACGTCGCTCGGATTCAGTTGGATCAGCGGAACGGCCTTCGCGGATGCCGCATCGGTCAGCAAAGTGCAGATACCGCAGATGCTGAAGTCCGGCTATCCGTACGGCTTCTCGGCCGGTCTGACGGCGGCCGGTTCGCTGATCAGCTCGGTCATGCCGCCGTCGATCCCCGCCGTGCTCTTCGCCGCAACGGCATCGATCTCGACCGGTGCCCTGTTCGCGGGCTCGGTGTTGCCAGCCCTGTTGATCGTCGTGGGTCTTGCGGCGTACATCGGAGTGTGGGCGTTCTTCCACCGCGAGATCGCCGGAGGAGCGGAGTTCGACGGACGGATCTTCGCGAAGGCGACCGTCCGGGTGCTCGGTCCCGCGCTGCTTCCGATCATCGTGCTCGGCGGCATCTTCAGCGGTCTGTTCACCCCGACCGAGAGCGCGGGCGTCGCGGCGATCGTCACGCTCGTCCTCGGCGCCTGCTACCGCACGCTGACGTGGGACGCGTTCTGGAAGGCGACCAAGGACACGGTGATCACCTCTGCCGGTATCCTGCTGATCCTCGCCGCGTCGAACCTCCTCGGGCAGGTGCTCGCGCGCGAGCAGGTGTCGCGCACGCTGACGGACTGGCTCACGTACGCCACGGATAGCCCCGTCGTCTTCCTTCTGCTCGTGGTCGTCCTGCTGATCGGGCTGGGGCTCTTCCTCGAGCCGCCGCCAGCGATCCTCGTGATGGTCCCGATCCTGCTTCCCATCGCGGGGCAGTACGGCATCGACCCGGTCCACCTGGGCACGATCACGATCCTCAGCCTGATGATCGGCACTCTGACCCCTCCCGTCGGGGCCGTGCTGTTCGTGATCGGCTCCGTGACCAGACGTCCGATGGGGGAGCTCTTCCGAGCCGTGCTTCCGTTCCTCGTCCCCCTGCTGGCCGTGCTCGCCATCCTCGTCTTCGTCCCGCACGTCTCCACGATCGTGCCCGACCTCCTCGGCCTGTGACGCCGTCTCCGCGAAAGGAACCGACCGTGACCCGCAAGCTCTATGTGCTCAACGGCCCCAACCTCGACATGCTCGGCGTGCGTGAGCCCGCGATCTATGGGACGACGACGCTCGCCGACATCGAGCGGGAGTGCTCCCGCGTGGCGGAAGAGCTCGGGTTCGACCTGTGCTTCGCGCAGTCCAATGCGGAGCACGAGATCATCGGCTGGCTCCACGACGCATACCGTGACGGGGCCGCCGTCGTGATCAACCCAGCGGGGCTCAGCTTCCGCTCGGTCCCCGTCCTCGACGCGCTGCGAATGCTGGCCGTGCCGATCGTCGAACTCCACATCACGAATATCCACGGCAGGGACGCCGAGCATCGCCATTCCCTGATGTCGCCCGTCGCGACAACCGTGATCGCCGGCGCGGGGGCGTACGGGTACGAACTCGCGATCCGATCCGCGGACCATTCCATTCGATGAGACGTCGCTTGTCGCCTGACGGCGAGCGCACCAGAGTCAGGCCCATACCGCGCGACGATGCGCACACAGGAGGAATCATGATCACAGCACGAACCACGAAGCGTGCGGCGGTGTTCGCGGCCGCCGCGGCAACGGCACTCGTCCTGACCGGCTGCAGCGGAGACAGCGGCAGCGGCGGATCCGGCGGTGGGGGCGGCGACGTCACGCTGACGGTCTCGCTCACGCAGAATGAGCAGACGCCGAACTACTACTGCGGGGTCGAACTGCTCAAGGAGCGCCTCGAAGCCGCGGACATGGGGATCACGGTCGACCTGTATCCGTCGAGTCAGCTCGGCCCGCACGCAGACCGATTCCCGCAGGTGCAGTCGGGCGACATCGACGTCGACCTCCTCGGCGGATCGGAGCTGAGCACGACCTTCCCGGCCATCGAGGCGGTCGACGCCGCGTATGCTTTCGACGACGTCGACCACCTGTTCGACTGGATCGACAACGGCTCCCAAGAGCTGTTCGACGCGTTCCACGCGGAGACCGGCGTGAGGATCGTCGACGGCTGGTGGTTCGGCAACCGCACTTTCACGACCAAGGACGTGGCGGTGCACGACCCCGATGACCTCTCGGGCGAGCCGATCCGGTTCCCGGATTCTCCCGGGTTCCTCGCGAACGCCGAAGCCCTGGGCGTCGACAGCCCCGTCTCGGTTGCCGTGGAGGAGGTGTACACGGCCCTCCAACAGGGCATCGCGGTCGGCCAGGAGAACCCCATCGTCGCGACGCACTCGGCGAGTTACGACGAGATCCTGAACACGATCGTGCTGAACGAGCACAACGTCGGAGTGCAGTTCACGCTGGTGAGCGACAAGACGTACGAGAAGCTGGACGACGAACAGGCGGCGCTGCTCGACGAAACGCTGCACGAGATCCGCGCGGAGAACCGCACGTGCGTCGAGGACGAGACGAACGAGATCGTCGACGGCTACCGGGCGGACGACGCGTACACAGTGATCGAGAAGGATGACATCGACATCGACGCGTTCGTCACGAAGGCCGAGTCGTACTTCACTGATCACTACGACGGTGACACCCTCGCGGCGTACGAAGGGATCCGCGCGCTGGCCGGTTGAGCCCGTACGACGGGCAGGGGCGCGGAGCTTCGGCTCCGCGCCCCTGCCCGTCGCGACCGATCAGCCGTCGCTGAGCGCGCGGCCGATCGTGATCGCCGTGGCCTGGACCAGAGGCGCGACGTCCGCGGCACGGACCTCCGACGCGGCGCCGCTGACGGCCAGTGCCGCGGCTGGACGGTTTCGTGCGATGATCGCGGCGGCGACGCAGCGCAGGTCGCGGTGGGAGCACTCGCGCGTCGTCGGGGCATCGCCTGTCGCGGCGGAGTCGGCAGCAGCCGCGTACGCGAGGCCCAGGGCGGTATCCGACCGAGACAGCCGGTCTCCGACATCCACAGCGGCGGTGCCCGACCGACTCCTGGCCTCGGCGACGATGATGACGCCGTCTCCGTCGACGACGGCTACGTGCACGTCGCAGCCCGTCGCGTCCCGAAGCCGCTTGATCGCGGGTCGTGAGACTTCCCGCAGGCGGCGCGGGCCGTCGACGCTCTGGCCGAACTCGAACAGGCGCACTCCCAGGTATAGGAGCGTTCCGTCGCGGTCGAGGTATCCCTCGTCGACGAGCTCAGAGGCGATGCGCGACACAGTGGACTTCGGCAGGTTCGCCCGGCGCGCCAGTTCGGTGACGGTGAGGCCCTTGCCGTCGTGGCCGAACGCATCGAGCACGGCGGTGAGCCGGTCGAGCACGCTGACCGATTGGGTCCATTCCGCGGTGCGCATGCGTTCAGACCACGGCGAGACGGCGGGCGAGCGATACCCCGGCGGCGCGGACGAGCGGCGCGACGCGCTCTTCGCGCATGGCGTCCACAGGGCCGGCGAGGGAGAGCGCCCCCATCACTCGCCCGTGCTCCATCAGGGGGCAGGCGACGGCGAGGACGCCGGCGTATGAGTCGCCGGGATCCGTGGCGAGCGTCGCCGCGCGCACCGTGGTGAGCTCGTCGTAGAAGCGCGCGGCCGCGATGGGATCGAGACGGGCGCCGACGCGCTCGATCACGGCGGCGTCTTCGCAGAATGCGAGGAACGCCTTTCCGCTCGCGGTCGTGAGGGCGGGAGAGCGCATGCCGGCGCGAGTCGGGAGCATCGGAAGCCGGCCCGGCACGGCGGTGAGCGAGACCATGTCGGTTCCCTGTTGGACCCACACGCCCACCCGCTCCCCGGTGCGCAGCGCGAGCTCGTGCACAACCGGAGCGGCGGCGGCGGCGATGCGGCGCGGGATAGTGGCGCGTGCGCCGAGCTCGAACAGGCGCATGCCGAGGGTCACGCCGTCGGGGTCACGGGTGAGGTAGCGCTGTTCGACCAGTTCGGCGACCAACCGTGCCGTCGTCGATCGCGGTACGCGGGCGTCGGCGGCGATGCCCGCGATGGTGACGGGGCCGGACGCGCGACGAACGGCCTCGAGGATCGCGAACACGCGATCGAGCACCGACGTCGGTGCGTCCGGGTCGTCGGGCGAGCGCTGTTCCGGATCCGTCATCATCGATCCTCTCCGGGCCGCTGCGTCGCGGCTCCCCTCTATTATGTACCGTTCGGTACGTAAGAGGACGAGGGCCGGCCATGGCGAGGACGAACCCCGCCAAGGCAGGCCGGCTCAGTCGCCGAGGAACGGCGAGACGCCCATCGCGCTCTCCACGCCGTTCATCACATGGTCCTCGAAGAGGTCGGCGTTCTCCGAATCGCCAGTCCAGGCCTCGACTTCGTGGCCGAGCGTCGTGAGCCAGGCGCGGCCGCCGTCGTAGTAGTGATTCCAGCTCAAGGGGTGCGCGTCGCCGTGCCCCGGGTGCCCGCCGTCTCGATCCAGGGTGACGGTGTCCTCGCTCGCCTCCAGCAGGATGTTCACGTGGCTCGGGTACGGGTACAGGTTGTAGAACTCGTCGGTGAAGCCGAACTCGCTCGGCAGGAACTCGGTCGACACGTCATCGCGGTCGATCGTCTCGACCGTGCCATCGCGGTTCGGCCCGTGGTCGTAGAAGTTCGCGCCACCGAGGAGCCCCTCGTACCACTCCCAGTTGTACTCCGCGCCGAAGGCGTTGTGGATGCCGACGAAACCGCCGCCGCCGCGCACGTACTTCGTCAGTTCGTTCTGCTGCAGGTCGCCGAGCGTGTCACGGTTGGCGGAGAGGAAGACGACCGCCTGGTAGCCGCCGAGGCGGCGGAACTCATCCAGGTCTTCCGTCCAATCGGCCTTGATGCCGCGCTCGTCCGCCCAGGAGACGAGTTCCCGCTGTGCGACGTTGTCGTCGCCGAGCTCGGGGTTCATTCCGTCGCCGAGGGGTGCGCCGAGGTGGGCGTGGCGGGGGCCCGCGGTACGGCTCCAGATCAGGATCCGCTTCTCCTCTCCCTCCTCGAAGCCGTTGCCCCAGTCGTTGTAGCACGTCGGGTCGAGCCCTCGGCACGCGCCGTAGTCCTCGACGTCGTCCTGATAGATCTCGGCCGACGTAGCGGGCTTGCCTCCGCCGCCGTTGCCGGGGTTCGCGCTCATGACCGATGCGCCGCCGACGGCGAGCGTTGCGCCGAGCACGGCCGCGCCAGTGAGCGCGATTCCGGAGCGTACTAGCGATTTCACGATGATCTCCTTCGATCGTCTGAATGCCCGGCGGAGGGGCGCCGGCCCGATCGCGACGCTAGTGCGCGGCGGGCGGCATCGCCCGCGGCGTTCCAATCAGTGGGCGGCCGCGAGAACGGCTCAGAGGCGGCGTCAGCGCGGCGAGAAGGGGAGGGGCCGGGCCGCGAGGCCGCGTGGGCGCGCCGCGACGGCCGCCGCCAGCTCCGTGATGGCGCGCGCCGCCGGGTCCTCGGGGGCCGAGACCACGACGGGGTCCCCCTCGTCTCCGGCTCGGCGCAGGCCGGGGCTGAGCGGGATCGACGCGAGAAGCGGCACGTCGTCGGCTCCCTCCGAGAGCGCCGCGGCGACCTCCGCGCCGCCTCCCGCGCCGAAGAGGTCGAGGATCGTTCCGTCGGGCAGAGTCATCGCCGCCATGTTCTCGACGACACCGATCACGCTCTGGCCGGTCTGCCGCGCGACGAGGCCGCTGCGCACCGCGACGTCGCTGGCCGCCTGCTGCGGCGTCGTGACGACGAGCACCTCGGCATGGGGGAGGAGCTGCCCGACCGAGATCGCGATGTCGCCCGTACCCGGCGGCATGTCGAGCAGCAGGATGTCGAGGTCGCCGAAGTGCACATCGGTCAGGAACTGGTTGATCGTGCGGTGGAGCATGGGGCCTCGCCAGGCGACGGCGCCGCCGTGGTCCGAGCCGCGCTGGAGGAACATTCCGATCGAGATGGTCTTCACTCCGTGCGCGACGGGCGGGAGCATGAGGTCGTCGAGGCGGGTCGGCTGTGCCGTCTCGCCGCCGCGGCTGAGCCCCAGCAGCCCGGGGATCGAGAAGCCGTGCACGTCGGCGTCGACGAGGCCGACGCGCAGCCCCCGCTGGGCGAGCGCGACGGCGAGATTGGCGGTGAGCGTCGACTTGCCGACACCGCCCTTGCCGCTCGTCACGGCGACGACGCGGGTGAGCGAGTCCGGGCCGAACGGCATCGCCCGCCCGGGGCCGCGCAGGCGCTCGGTCAGGGCCCTGCGCTCATCCGGAGTCATCACGCCCAGCTCGAGCGCCACGTCGCCCACGCCCGGTACGCCTTCTGCCGCCTCGCGCACCTCGCGTTCGATGCGGTCGGCGGCGGGGCAGCCGACGATCGTCAGCGCGATGCCGACCGTCACGTCGTCGCCGTCCGCGGCGATGTCGCGCACCATGTCGAGGTCGGCGAGCGGACGGCGCAGCTCCGGATCCTGCACGCGGCCCACGGCCTCGCGCACGCGGTCGACGAGTGTGCTCACCCTCCCAGCGTATCGACGCGGAGCGGGGTGGGGCCTGAACCCGCGCGGAGGCGCACTCGTAGCTGACGCATAGCCTGCTCATGGGTTCCACCGCCCGGCCGTGCGGTGCCGCGTGGGACAATGACGATATGAGCATGATGGGCGGTGGGGTCCGTTCGCCGAAGGACATCGGCGAGACGGTCGCGAGCTACGACGAGTACGAGGCGGCGCAGAAGGCCGTCGGCAAGCTCATCGAGGCCGAGGTGCCGGCGCGCGAGATCTCGATCGTGTGGGCGGGCCTTCGCGCCGTCGAGATGATCACGGGGCGGCTCGGCTACGGTCGCGCCGCGTGGTCGGGCGCGCTGAACGGTGCCGTCCTCGGCCTGCTGTTCGGCGCGATCTACACGCTCGTCACCCCGCAGGCGACGCTGCAGCTGCTCGTCGGCTTCCTGCTCGTCGGTATGGCGCTCGGCATGCTGATGCGGCTGCTGACGTACCGGATGGTGCGCAGGCGCCGCGACTACTCCAGCGCGACGTCGCCCGTCGCCGACCACTACGAGGTCGCCGTGCAGGCGGCCCACATCGCGACGGCTCGCCGCGTGCTCGGCATCGAGGCGCAGCAGCGCCGGACGGAGCCCGTGCGGCCGTCGGGCCCTCTGCCCCCGCCGCAGTACGGCATCCGGCTCGACCCTGCGACGAATCAGCCGATCCCGTACCCGGAGGCACCGCCGGCCGAGCAGGCACCTGCTCAGCCGGTCGTCGCTCCCTCGCCGCGGACGGCGCCGCCCGGGCCGGTCGCGGCACCGGCTGAGCCCGCCGCGGCGCCCGACCAGCCCGCGGCGCCGGACGCGGAGCCGGCAGCGCCGGGCCGACCGCCCGCGGCTCCGGAGCAGCCCGCCCCGGCGCCGGAGCAGGACGCCGTGCCAGGTCGGGCGGCGCCGTCGGCACCCGAACCGGCCGAGGCAGCGCCCGAGGCCCCCGCGGACGCGACGGAACAGGCCGAACGCGAGGCGGCCCGACGCGAGTCGTGACCGCCCCGCCTCGGCGGCTCAGCCGAGCCGCGCCATCCAGGCCTCGACCTCGTCCGCCGTTCGCGGGATCGCGGCGGACATGTTCACGGGGCCGTCCGCGGTCATCCGGATGTCGTCCTCGATGCGCACGCCGATCCCGCGGTACTCCTCGGGGACCGTCACGTCGTCCGCCTGGAAGTACAGGCCGGGCTCGATCGTGAAGACCATTCCGGGCTCCAGGACGCCGTCGTAGTACATCTCGCGGCGCGCGGCGGCGCAGTCGTGCACGTCGATGCCCAGGTGGTGGCTGGTGCCGTGCACCATGTAGCGGCGGTGGTGGCCGCCGCGGTCGGCCTCGAGGGCCTCCTCGGCGGTCACGGGCAGCAGGCCCCACTCGGCGACCTTCGCCGCGATGACGCGCATGGCCGCGTCGTGCACCTCGCGGAACCTCACGCCGGGGCGGGCGGCGGCGAACGCGACGTCGGCGGCCTCGCGAACGGCCTCGTACACCTTGCGCTGGGTGGGCGAGAACGTGCCGTTCACGGGCAGGGTGCGGGTGATGTCGGCCGTGTACAGGCTGTCGACCTCGACGCCCGCGTCGATCAGCACGAGATCGCCGGGCACGACGGGGCCGTCGTTGCGCGTCCAGTGCAGGTAGCACGCGTGCGGGCCGGCGGCCGCGATCGTGTCGTAGCCCTCCCAGTTGCCGTCGCTGCGAGCGCGCTGATGGAAGACGCCCTCGATGATCCGCTCACCGCGGCCGTGCGCGATGGCCCTGGGCAGCTCCCGGATGATGTCGTCGAAGCCCCTGGCCGTGACGTCGACGGCCAGCTGCATCTGCGCGATCTCGTAGTCGTCCTTGACGAGCCGCAGCTCCGACACGAAGGCGTCCAGCTCGGCGTCCTCGCCGACGACGAGGTCGCCGTCGCGCGACTCGAACTCGTCCAGGGGCGCCGTCGCAACGCCGAGGTCGCCCGCGACGCCGTCGCGGTCGGGGCGCGGACCGATCCAGAACTCGCCGATCGTCGCGTCGGAGTAGAACTCGCTCGTGGTGCGATCGGCGCGCTCCCGGAAGAAGAGCGTGACGTCGTGCCCGTCGCCCGACGGCTCGAACACGAGCGCCGAGTCGGGCTCGGAATCGGCGGCCCAGCCGGTGAGGTGGGCGAATGCCGTATGGGCGCGGAAGGGGTAGTCGGTGTCGTTGGAGCGCTGCTTCAGCGATCCGGCGGGCACGACGATGCGTCGGCCCGCGAACGCCTCCGAGACGGCGGCGCGGCGGCGCGCCGCGAAAGGCGCCTGCTCGCGGGCGGGCGGCGCGATCGACGGGCGGTCGGCCCAACCGGTCGAGATCGTGTCGAGGAACCCCTGGCCGTACGGCTGCTTGCGGTTCGACGGCTTGTCGGCCCGTTCGGCCTGCTCGGCGGTCTCTGTCGTTGAGGTGTCGGTCACGTCGTCTCCCTTGTCGCTTCTGGCGTCGTCCCAGTCTCTCACCTGAGGCTGTGCCGGGCGGCCGAGCGCCGGAGACGGGCGCGGGAGGGGATCAGCCCGCGGGTTCGAGCTGCACGACCACGGGGCGGTGGTCGCTGCCCGCGTCGTCGAGGTTGGTGAGCACGATCGACCCCGTGGTGCGCCAGGCGTCGGTGTGCATCACGTGGTCGATCGGGGCGCCGAGCAGCTCGGGGACGTCCGTCGGCCACGTGCCGATGGCGCCGTTGCCCGAGCGCGACGCGGCGTCGTCGCAGTAGCCGAGGTCGTGGTCGCCGACGCCCAGACCTGCCATGTGCTCGAGCGTTGCGTTGAAGTCGCCCGCCATGATGACGTTGCCCTCGGGGCACTGATCGGCGATCCACTGCAGGTCGTTCGACCAGCGGTCCATGTACGACTGGCGCGGCGCGACGGCGTGCACGGCGACGACCGTCGGGCCGTCGCCGTCGACGGGCATCGCGACGGCGCTCGGAACGGTCGTCGTGTTGCTCGAGCCGTCCTCCGACGACTCGATGACCGAGTAGTCACCGAGATCGGGGGAGATCAGCAGGGTGGTCTCCCAGGCGTACGGGGTCGGCTGGTCCGAGTCGTTGTAGGCGACGTGGTGCACCCACATCGGCCTCCCGAGCTCGCGCATCTCGAGCGCGACCTGTTCGCCGCCGTCCTCGGTGGTCTCCGGCAGCGCGACGATGTCGGCGTCCATCGCGACGGCCGTCTGGGCGATCCGGTACGCACCGGTCGCCTCGCCCGCCGTGTTCCAGCTCATGACCCGCACGCTCGTGTCCGTCGCTTCGGGGAGCGTGTCCTCGCCGTATCCCCTGGCGCCCAGCATGACGCCCGACGAGATCGAGCCGAGGGCGGCGACGAGAGCCATCGACAGCGCGAAGCCCCGGATAGGCCGCGCGGCCGCGAGCAGCAGGAACAGCACGGTCAGGGCCGCGAGCCCGACGACGATGAGGCCCCGCATCGCGACGATCTGGGTGATCGGGAAGACCTGCTCGACGCGGAAGAAGGCGGGAAAGGTGATCACGGCGACGGCGCACGCGAACAGCACCGTGAAGAGCACCCCGAGGAATCGCACGGGGCGAGCCTACGGGCGGCACCTGGGGAAATCTCCGTAGACACCAGTGCGCGCGGTGCGAGTCCGCGGGATGAGGGTCGGGTCAGCGGAGCGATTGCCGGCCGCAGCGGGCGACGGGGGCCCTCCGGTGCCGGACCAGGGCGGGCGAACGGCGGAAGCCGCGGCGCCCCCGTGGGAGCCGCGGCTTCCGCCGTGCTGTCGGTGCCCGCGTCAGGCGCCGGTCGACGGCTCGTTCGAGCCTCCGCTGCGGCGGCGGCGCCGCCGCCGGCCGGAGCCGCCCGACTTGCCGTCGCGGTGCTCGCTGCCCGCACCGTCGTGGGTGCCCGCGCCCGCGCCGCTGTCGGCCGCGATCTCCGCCTGCTCGCCGCCGGAGCGCCTGCGCCGCCGGCGCGAACGGTTCTCGTCGCCGTCCGCCGGCGCGCCGCCCTTCTGACCGCCCTGCGGGCGGTCGCCGCCGCGACCGCGGCGCGGCCTGTCCGACTTGGGGGCGGCCGAGACGCGGCCCTTCGTCCCCTCGGGGATGTCGAGGTCGGTGTAGAAGTGGGGGCTCGACGAATAGGTCTCGACGGGCTCGGGCTGGCCGAACTCGAGCGCGCGGTTGATGAGCGCCCACTTGTGCATGTCGTCCCAGTCGACGAAGGTCACGGCCGTGCCCTCGTTGCCGGCGCGACCCGTGCGGCCGGCACGGTGCAGGTACGCCTTGTCGTCGTCCGGGATCGTGTGGTTGATCACGTGCGTGACGTCGTTCACGTCGATGCCGCGGGCGGCGACGTCGGTGGCCACCATGACGTCCTTCTTGCCGGCCTTGAACGCGGCCATCGAGCGCTCGCGCTGCTCCTGACCCATGTCGCCGTGCACGCCGCCGGCCGAGAAGCCTCGGTCGTTCAGCTCGTCGACGAGGCGCTGGGCGGCGCGCTTGGTGCGCGTGAAGATGATCGTCTTGCCCCGGCCCTCGGCCTGCAGGATGCGGCCGATCATCTCGTCCTTGTCGAGCGAGTGGGCCCGATAGATGACGTGCTTGATGTTCGCCTGAGTGAGGCCCTCATCCGGGTCGGTGGCCCGGATGTGGATCGGCTGCGACATGAAACGGCGCGCGAGGGTGAGGATCGGGCCGGGCATGGTGGCGCTGAACAGCTGGGTGTGGCGCTTGGCAGGGACCATCGAGAAGATCTTCTCGATGTCGGGCAGGAAGCCGAGGTCGAGCATCTTGTCGGCCTCGTCGAGCACGACCTCGGTCGCGTTCGAGAGGTCCAGGAGGCGCTGGTTGGCGAGGTCGATCAGGCGGCCGGGGGTGCCGACGACGATCTGGGCGCCGGCCTTGAGCTGGTCGATCTGGCCCTCGTACGCCTTGCCGCCGTAGATGGCGACGACGCTCGTCGGCCGGTTCGACGTGAGGAGGTCCATGTCCTCGTACACCTGCACCGCGAGCTCGCGGGTGGGAACGACGACGAGCGCCTTCACGCCGGGCTCGGGCTCGGCGCCGAGCCGCTGCACGACGGGAATGCCGAAGCCGAAGGTCTTGCCGGTTCCGGTCTTCGCCTGACCGATGACGTCCTGGCCGGGAAGCGACAGAGGGATCGTCTGCTCCTGGATCGGGAAAGCCTCTTCGATGCCCTTGGAGCCGAGCGCGTCGATGATGTCCTGCTCGATGTCGAGCTCTGCGAATCGTGTCACGTGAGTAATGCCTGTCCGGCGGCGATCGCCGCCTCGAAGTGAGGGCCCACGCCCTTGTCTTCCCCAGGCGCGGCGCCCCGGTCCGTGCGCCGGGGCCGCCACCAGCCTACGGCACGCCCCTGGCGATCGGCGGGAGCGCACGGCTCCGCGGCGCGCGCGGGCCCTATGCTGTCGACGTGGTGAATTGGTTCTGGAAGCGGCGGCGGCCGACGCGCGTCCTGCGGCTCCGCGCTCGTGGGGACATGGGCGACGCACAGCGCGTGGACTTCGCGGAGCTCGCCCCGGAGGCGTCGACGTTCCTCGGCCAGGCCGCGTACCTGCAGCTCGGCTACTTCGAGACTCTGGGCCGCCTGGTGCGCGCCACTCCCGGCCTCGCCGAGAAGGAGGCGATCTCGCTCGCGGCGGGGCGCGCGCTCCGCAAGCACCGCCAGCTCGTCGACGTGATCTCCGACCGGGTCGGGGAGCCGACCGAGGTGATGGAGCCGTTCCGCGAGCAGCTAGATGCGTTCCGGGGCAAGACGATCGGAGCGAGGCCAAGGGAGACGATGCTGTCGGTGCACATCACGGCCGGCATGCTCGACGACTTCTACCTCGCGCTCGCCTCGAGCTACGGGGAGACGGGGCGCCGGGTCGAGAAGATCCTCGGCGAGGCATCCGACAGGGAGCAGATCGAGGAACTGCTGCGCGAGACGATCGCGGGCGATGACGAGTGGCGCGACCTGCTGTCGATGTGGGCGCGCCGCCTCGTCGGCGACACGCTCCTGATCGCTCGCAGCGCGCTCGTGCCCGAGCGCCTCGCGTCGGACCAGGAACGCGTGGAGCCGGTCTTCACGGCGCTGATGGCCGCGCACGCGCGCCGGATGGACGCACTCGGCCTGAACGCCTGAGCGGTCGGGCGTTCGCGCGCCGCGGCCTCGGCGGTGAGGGCCTCAGGCGATGCCGGCGCGGCGGCGCTCCTCGGCGTCGTGCCGCGTGCGGCGGGACGCGAGGACGAACGTGACGGCGGCGGCCGCGGCGGCGGAAGCGACCAGCGTCACGACCCAGAGCCAGACGTTGCCCTCGCCCCATTGCGCCCAGGTCAGCCCCGAGTACGCGGCGGCGGCCACGGCCACCGCGACACCGGGCGTCAGCACCGCGCCGCGCTCGTCGCGGTGCGGCAGCAGGAAGTGCAGGCCGATGCCGATGGCCGCGGCCGCGATGAGGGCGAGCAGGATGTACACGGCGCTCAGTTCACGAAGCCGACGGGGCGCTTCGACTCGGCGCCGAGCTCGACGTAGGCGATGTTCGCGGTCGGGACGAGGTAGACCGCGCCCTTGGCGTCGGTGAGCTCGATGTGCACGGTGCCCTTGGCGAGGGCGTCGGCGATCGCCTTCTTGACAGCGTCCGCGGTGTCGGCGGACTCGAAGCTGAGCTCGCGGGCGGTGTTCGTGAGGCCGATGCGGATGTCCACGGTGGCTGCCTTTCTACGCGGTGCGCACCGGCGCGTGCCGGCGTCCCGTTCAGCCTATGGCACGCCGCGGCGCGGGCGGCCGCGCGCACGCTGAGGGCGAACGCGCGTCGGGGGGCGCCGCGCGTCGCCGTCGCGGAGGCGGAATGTCGGAGGGCATCGCTAGCGTGGGAGCGTGGACTCCTTCCAGCCGACACCCGAACAGCTCGCGGTCATCGACCTACCCGCCGGGGCATCCGGAACCGTCATCGGCGCTCCGGGCACGGGCAAGACGGCCGCTCTCGTCGAGCGCGCGGCCGGGCTGCTCGCCGGCGGCACCGCCCCCGGCGAGCTCGTGGTGCTGACGCCGACGCGGGCGTCGGCGACGCGGCTGCGCGACAGGCTCGGCGTGCGCGTCGGCGTCGCGACGCCGGGGCCGCTCGCGCGCTCCGTCGGGTCGCTCGCGTTCCAGATCGTGAGAGCCGACGCCGTTCGCCGCGGGGAAGCCTCGCCGCAGCTGCTGACGGGCGCCGACCAGGACCGCATCATCGCCGAGATCCTCGCGGGCGACGAAGAGGACGAGCTCGAGGGCAGGGGGCGCTGGCCGGCGTCCCTCGGCACGCTCGTCCGCCGGTCGCCGACGTTCCGCGCGGAGCTGCGCGCGTTCCTCAGCGACCTCACCGAGCGGGGCGTCGAGCCGGAGGTGCTCGCGTCGCTCGGCGACGACGCGTGGGCCGCCGTCGCCGAGTTCGTCCGCGACTACCGCACGGTGCTCGCCGGCATGCGCGACGCGCACAGGGACAGCTCGGAGCTCTACCGCGACGCCGCGTCCGCCCTCGCCGACGAAGCGGCAGGAGGGCTCGGCGAGATCGACGGCCTCCGCGTCGTGCTGATCGACGACGCTCAGGAGCTCACCGCGGGCGGTGTGGCGCTGGTCGAGGCGCTGCGCGTGCGCGGCGTCGCAGTCGTCGCCTTCGGCGACCCCGACATCGGGTCGGGGGCCTTCCGCGGGGCCGCGCCCGAGCTGTTCGCACGGCTCGCGGCGTCGCTCGGAGAGGTCTTCGTGCTGGGCGACGGCCATCGCTCACACCCGGCGATCGCACGGCTCGCCCGCGTCGTGACCGCCCAGATCGGCGCGGGCGGTCGCGTCGAGCACCGATCGGCGCCGGGGCCGGAGGTCGACGGGGCCGGCGTCGTCGGCCGCATCGTGGCGGCGTCGCCCTACGAGGAAGCCGACCGGATCGCGTGGGAGCTGCGCTCCTGGCACCTCGACGGCGGAACGCCGTGGCGGAGCATGGCGGTCGTCGCTCACGACACGCGCCAGATCGTCGCTCTCGAGGCCGAGCTCGCGGCGCGCGAGGTGCCGACGCGAGCGGCAGGCGTGCAGCGCCCGCTGGGCGGCGAGCGCGCCGTCCGCGAGCTGGTCGAACTCGTGCGGCTCGGGCTCCTCGCGCCCGGGGAGCGCGACGCCGACGCCCTCGTCGCGGCGCTGCGTTCGCCGTACGGCGGCTTCGACGGCGTCGCGCTGCGCCGCCTCCGCGCGCGGATGCGGCACCGCGAGCTCGCCGACGGCGGCACGACCTCGGCGAGGGAGCTGCTGGCCTCGGCCCTTGCGGCGCCCGAGCTGTTCGATTTCATCGACACGCCCGAGGCCCGCTCGGCGAAGCGCTTCGGCCAGACGCTGGCGCGGCTGCGCGAGATGGGCGACGAGGGAGCGACGATCCACGAGCTGCTCTGGGAGGCCTGGGACCGCGCCCGCACGCCCACCGGCAGGCGGCTCGACGACGCCTGGCGCGAGCTCGCGTCGTCGTCGCGCCCTCTCGCCGCCGAGACGTCGCGTGCGCTCGACGGGCTCGTCGCACTGTTCGCCGCCGCCAAGCGCTACGTGGAGCGTTCTCCGGGGGAGGGGCCGGCCGGCTTCATCCACAACATCCTCGACAGCGACGTCCCGGAGGACTCGCTGAGCGCGCCCGATCGCGGCGGTGCCGTGACGCTGCTCACGCCCGCATCGGCGCTCGGCCTCGAGTTCGATGCCGTCGTCGTGGCGGGGCTGCAGGACGGCGTCTGGCCGAACGTGCGGCTCCGCGGCGGCATGCTCGAGGCCTGGCGCCTCCCTGCCGCGCTCGAGGTCGCGGTCGGCGATCAGCCGGAAGCCGCGGGGGCGATCGATCGCCGCCGCGCCGTGCTGCACGACGAGCTGCGGCTGTTCGTCCGGGCCATCACCCGCGCCCGGTCGCGCCTGCTGCTGACGGCGGTCGGCGACGACGACCAGGCCCCGAGCCCTCTGCTCGACCTCGTGCCTGACGCGGGGGGCGACGCGGAGTTCGCGGCGGCGCGCGAACACCCCCTCACCCTGCGCGGGCTCGTCGCGGCCCACCGACGCACGCTCACGACGTCGCGCGACGGCGCGGAGCGGGCGGCCGCCGCCGGGCAGCTCGCGGTGCTCGCGCGGGAGGGAGTGCCGGGAGCGGCGCCCGCCGACTGGTACGGCACCGCGGCGCCGACGAGCGACGCTCCGCTCATCGATCCGAGCCAACGGCCCGTGCGCGTGTCGCCGTCGAGGATGCAGACGTTCGAGGACTGCGGCCTGGATTGGGCCATCCGGGTGCTCGGCGGCGACACCGACAAATCGGCGTCGACGGGCATCGGCACCATCCTGCACGCCGCACTCGAGGCGTCCCCGACGGGCGACATCGACGCGATGCGTCGCGTCGTCGACGAGCGCTGGGGCGAGCTCGAGTTCGAGGCGGCGTGGATCGAGAAGCAGAGCAGGGAGCAGGTCGAGCGCTCCCTGCAGAACCTGCACAGGTATGCGAGCGCCGCGGCGACCGACGGGGGGCGCGTCCTCGCGACCGAGGCCGACTTCCAGGTGGTGGTCCCCTTCGACCCGGAGCCGGGCGACGCCGGCGCCGACGGCGAGGCCGAACGGCCCCGGGTGATCGGCGTACCGGAGGGCGCGCGGCGCCCCGAAGAGCTCGGCCCGATCGCGCTCATCCGGGGCACGATCGACCGCGTCGAGTCCTACCCCCTCGGCCACGGCGACCACGGCGGGGCCCGCGGGCGCACGTGGGATCCGATCGCGCCGCGCAACGCATCGGCGGCCGAGCAGGTCGTCATCGCCGACCTGAAGACCGGCCGCTACGAGGCCCGCCTCGGCGACCCGAAGGTCGTCGACGACGCGCAGCTGTCGGCGTATCAGCTCGCCGTCGAGGCCGGGCTCGTGCCCGGCGCGGAACCCGGAGCGCTCGCGGGGGCACGGCTCGTCGTCGTCTCGAAGGCGACGGGCGCCGCTGCCTACCGCGTCGCACACCAACCGGCCTTCGAACCGGAGCAGCGCGATGCCTTCCTGCGCCGCGTCGTCGAAGCGGCGCGCGGAATGTCGGCGGCCGCCTTCACGGCGAACGTCGAGGCGCACTGCAACGGGTCGCATCGACCCACCCTCTGCCGGCCCCACACCGTGAAGGCGGTGAGTGCTTCGTGAGCACCCCCGAACCCCGCACCGAAGCCATGATCGGGGCGCGTACGATCGCGGCCGCCCTCGGGCTGCCGTCGCCGACCGACGCGCAGAAGGGCGTGATCGAGGCGCCGATGGCGCCGGCCCTCGTCGTCGCCGGTGCCGGCAGCGGCAAGACCGAGACGATGTCGGGCCGCGTCGTCTGGCTCGTCGCGAACGGGCTGGTCGCTCCGAGCGAGATCCTCGGTCTGACCTTCACGCGGAAGGCCGCCGGCGAGCTCGCCGAGCGGATCTCGGCGCGGCTCGAGCGCGTCGCCGAGTTCGCGGACCGCGGCCTGCTGCCGCACCTCGACGAGATCGTCGACGGATCCGACCTGGCACGCGTCCGCGCGGCCGCCGACCGCGGCGCCGGCGCGCACGGAGCCGTGCTCGACGAACTGGCCGACCGCTTCGGCACGGGGTGGGATCCGCAGTCGGGAGCCCGCCTCCGCGGCGTCCTCGACCGCCCGCGGGTGTCGACCTACAACGCGTTCGCCGACCAGATCGTGCGCGAGCACGCCGCCCGCATCGGCCGCGACCCCGAGGCCGCACTGCTGAGCGACTCGGCGTCGTGGCTCATCATCCGGGACATCGTGATGCGCGCCGACGAGGCGGGCCTCGATGAGCTCGACCAGGGCCTGACGACGATCATCGACAGCGTCAAGTCGCTCGCCGGTGACGTGCTCGACCACAGGGCCGACGCCGCGGCGGTCGCGGCCCGCGCCGCCGAGCTCGGCGAGGCCATGGCCGCCGTCGCGACGAACGCCGACGCGCGGGGGGCCGCGGCGAACCTGCGGGCGCTCGGCGTGCTGCTGACGCTCGTCGGCGAGTACGGGGCCGAGAAGTCCCGCCGCGGCGTGCTCGACTTCGCCGACCAGGTCACGGGCGCTCTCGAGATCATCGAGTCGACGCCGCAGGTCGGCCGGGAGCTGGCCGAGCAGTACCGCGTGGTGCTCCTCGACGAGTACCAGGACACGTCGGTCACGCAGACCGAACTGCTCGCCTCCGTCTTCCGCGACGGGGCCGTGATGGCGGTCGGCGACCCGAATCAGTCGATCTACGGGTGGCGCGGCGCGAGCGCCGACAACCTTCCGGCGTTCGCTCGCGATTTCGTCCGCGAGCGTTCGGCGCAGCGGTACGACCTGATGACGAGCTGGCGCAACGACAGGCGCGTGCTCGCGGCCGCGAACCGCGTGCTCGCGCCCCTGCGAGCGGAGGGCGGCTTCCGCGTCGAGCCGCTCGAGGATCGCCCCGGCGTCGGCGAGGGCCTCGTCGACGCCAGGTACGAGCTGACCGTCGACGAGGAGGCCGACGCCGTCGCCGAATGGTTCGCGGCCGCGCGCGGCGCGCACTCGGGCGAGGAACCGCACACGGGCGCGATCCTGTTCCGGGCCAAGCGCCACATGCAGAAGTTCGCCGACGCGCTCGACCGTCGCGGCGTGCCGCACCGGATCATGGGGCTCGGCGGCCTGCTGTCGACGCCAGAGGTCGTCGACGTCGTCTCGGCCCTCCGGGTCGTGCACGACCCGACGCAGGGCTCGGCCCTCATCCGGCTGCTCGTCGGCCCTCGTTTCCGCATCGGTGTCGCCGACATGGGGGCGCTCTACGACCTCGCGACGGCGCTCTCACAGCGCGATGAGGCGCTCGCACCGCTGAGCGACGACATGCGCGAGAAGATCCGCTCTTCGACGGGTGCCGACGAGCAGGTGTCGATCATCGACGCGCTCGACATGCTGCGCCAACTGCCCGACGACTACCGCCTGTTCGCGGCGATCACGCCCGAGGGTCGAGCCCGGATGAGGGAGGCCTCCGGCATGTTCGACCGGCTCCGCGCGGCGGCAGGGCAGCCGGTCGCCGAGGTCATCCGGCTGATCGAGCTCGAGCTCAGGCTCGACATCGAGCTCGCCGCGAACGAGAGCCGCGGCTCGGCGCGCACGGCGGCCACGCAGCTGCGCGCCTTCGGCGACGAGGTGCGCGGCTTCCTCGCGGCCGATGAGCACGGCACGATCGGCAGCCTGCTCGCCTGGCTCGCGCACGCCGAGGGGAGCGACGGCCTGAAGCCCCGCAGCGAACCGCCCGAGCCCGGCGTCGTGCAGCTGCTGACGATCCACGGATCCAAGGGTCTCGAATGGGACGCCGTCGCGGTCGTGAGGCTCGTCGCGGAGGAGCTCCCGAAGAAGCCGAAGTCGACGTCGGGCTGGCTCGGCTTCGGGCAGCTGCCGTACGAGTTCCGCGGCGACGCGCGCGCTCTGCCCATGCTCGACTGGGAGCCTGGCGAGGACGGCAGGGCGCTGTCGCGCGAGATCAAGGCGTTCAAGGAGCAGAACCGGGCGCACGACCTGGCGGAGGAGCGCCGGCTCGCGTACGTCGCGGTGACCCGCGCCAAGTCGCAGCTGCTGCTGTCCGGCTCGTACTGGTCGGGCGGCAGGACGCCGCGACGGCCGAGCGAGTACCTCGTCGACGTGCTCGACGAGCTCGGAATGCCGCCCATCGATGCCGAGCCCGGCGAGGAGAACCCGTACGAGGGGGAGGGGCGCACCATCAGCTGGCCGCTCGACCCGCTCGGCGCGCGGCGCGCCGCCGTCGCGTCGGCCGCCCGGCTGGCCGAAGAAGCCATCGCCGCGGATGCCGTGGCGCCCGCGGCGCCGAGCGATCGCCTCCGGCGGCTGCTCGAAGAGCGGGAGCTCCGCGAAGGCGCGGCCGCGGGGCTCCCGCCCACGCGCCTGCCCGCCTCGCGGTTCAAGGACTTCGTGACCGACTACTCGGGCACGGTGCACGAGATCGCCCGCCCCATGCCCGAGCGGCCCTATCGCCAGACCCGCCTCGGCACGCTGTTCCACCAGTGGGTCGAGCAGCGATCCGGCCTCGTCGGCTCCGGGCCGTCGCTCGACGACGCGCTGTGGGAGACCGACGACGAGTTCGGCGGCTTCGGCACGACCGCCGACGGCGCCGCCGACGGCCGAGGGCGCGGTCCCGGCGCAGCGCGGGCCGACGAGGCCGATCTCGCGCGACTGCGCGACACGTTCGAGCGGAGCGAGTGGGCGGGGCTCAAGCCGCTCGAGGTCGAGACCGAGATCGACTTCGCGATCGACCTCGGCGACGGCGAGCCGCACATCGTGATCTGCAAGCTCGACGCCGTGTATCGGCGCGGGGACCGCATCGAGATCGTCGATTGGAAGACGGGTCGCGCGCCGCGCACGGCCGAGGAGCGCGAGGAGCGGATGATCCAGCTCGCGCTGTACCGGCTCGCCTATCACCGCCGGCACGACGTGCCGCTCGACCTGATCGACGTAGCGCTCTACTACGTCGCCGACGACCTGGTGCTCCGCGAGAGCGGGGGCGCGGCGAGTGAGGAGCAGATCGTCGCCCGTTGGGCGGCCGCGCGCGCGGTCTCGTGACGCCCGCCCACCCGCACACGGGCGTCTGAGGTCCGTCCGGGTCGCAGATGACGCGCCGTTCGCGGCCCACGTGGCGCGGAATCTGAGACGGGGGCGCTGTCGGGCGACGGCCGCCGGCACGCAGCCGCGTCAGCGGTCGGAGGCGTCGGCTCCGTCGGCGAGGACGTCGCGCTCGAACTCGCCGAGCTCGACCGGCTGCGTCTCGTTCTCCGACTGCGCGACCCGGTGCTCCTCTTCGTCCGCGGCGGTCCGCTCGGGGGCGGCGTCCTCCTCGCGTGCGCCGTCGGCGTGCCAGCCTCCGGCGAACGCGAGGTCCTCGGGCGCGTATGCGTCGGTCTCCATCGAGGTCGCCGGATGCTGCTGCTCCGCGCGGCCGGGGAATCGGCCGAGCAGAGCGATCGCGTCGTCGACCCCGCCGGAGCCGTTCCGCGGCAGGTCGTCCAGCAGGCCGTAGTCGCGGACGTCCTGGGCCAGCGCGTCGAGCAGTGCGGCCGCGTCGCGGACGATGTCGTCGCGGTGGGCGTCGGCGCCGTGGAGCAGCCAGCGCGCGAACTCCATCTCGGCGTGCAGGCGCGAGCGCGCGGCGAAGGCCGGATCCGGCGCACGGTGCGACGCGTCGGCGTACGCGGCGAGCACGTGCTCCTCCGCCTCGGGCGCCGTCGAAAGCCACTTCAGGTCGACGGCCGGGTCGTCGATCGCGAGGCCGTGCCAGTCGTACACGCCCGTCACGGTCGGGGCGCCCCGCTCGTCGTCCCCGTACAGGAACGCCGCCGCACCGACGCCGCCGAGCACCACGGCCGGTTCGAACGACCAGAGCCGGTCGTCGTCGACGGCCTCGCGCCAGCGCACCGTGAGCCGCACGGGAACGTGCCCGCTCGCGGCTGCCCGATCGAGCACGCGCCCAGCGTCGGAGCGCACCTCGGCCGCCGTGCGCTCGCGAAGACCAGCGGCGCGGACGACGGAGGCCGGGAGCGCGTGGATCGCGGCGAGAGTGCGGCCGAGCGAGCGCGCGGCGCCGTCACCAGGCGGGATCGCCGCCGCGTCGATCTGGTAGCCGGGGAGCATGGTCGTGACGACGGCCCGGGAGCCGTCGAGGCCCGTCTGCCCCAGGAACTCCGGCGCGTCGACCGGGAGCATGCGGCGCACGCCCGCCGTGAGGGCGTGCAGCGCGACGACCTGCGCCGCCAGCTCCTGGTCGGCCTCGTCGTCCGAGGGGACCCGGATGACCGCCTCCCGCCCGTCCGCGAGCGTCGCGACGGCCGAGTCGTAGCGCTCGTCGCCCCCTGCCGTGAGGCGGCGGGTGCCGTCGATCTCTGCGCCGGGAACCGCCGCGGTGACCGCCGCCGCTAGAGTGAGAGGAGAGCGCGCCATGGCATTCAGGTTAGGTCGGACGCCGCAGAATGCTCCACGCCACGCCCGCAAGGAGAAGCACCGCATGTTCCAGCCCGCCCCCTCAGGACGCATCGACCGCGCGGCAGGGGAGAGGGAGCGCAGGGATGTGATCGAGCGGGCGTTCGCCGACCCGGCGACCCGGGTGCTCCTCGTGCACGGCGACGCCGCACCCCGTTCGGGGGACGGCCTCGGCTGGTTCGCGCCCTCCGACATCCGGGAGCGCGCCGAGGCACCGATCGACTGGGCGTTCCTCGGCCGGGACGCGGAGGGTTCGGCGGTGCTCGCGGCGGTCGCCGCCGGTCCGGACGCGCCGATCCCCGGCCTCGACGAGGGGTGGCTGACGCTGCGGCGCTCTGGCGAGCTGTCGCCGGAGGCGTTCGGCGCGTTCACGGCCGCGGTCAGCATCGGGCGCTTCGCCGCCGAACGCTTCTGCCCCCGTTGCGGCTCGGAGGCGCCGCTCACGACGGCCGGCTGGGCGCGCACGTGCTCCGGATGCGGTCGCGAGCTCTTCCCGCGCACCGACCCCGCGGTGATCGTCGTTCCGGAGAGCGTCGACGGCGAGCGGATCCTGCTCGGCGCGAACGCGGCCTGGAACGGCGAGATGTACTCGTGCTTCGCCGGCTTCGTCGAAGCGGGCGAGTCGCTCGAGGACGCCGTGCACCGGGAGCTGTTCGAGGAGGCGGGCGTGCGGCTGAGCGAGGTGCGCTATATCGCGTCGCAGCCGTGGCCGTACCCCCGCTCCCTGATGCTCGGCTACCGCGCGGTCGCCGAGACGGAGGACGGCGTGCGGGCCGACGGCACCGAGATCATCGACGTGCGCTGGTTCTCGCGCGACGAGATCCGCGCGGGGCTGCGGGGTGAGACCGACTTCGGGCTGCCCGGGCGCGTGTCGATCGCGCACCGCCTGATCCGGGGGTGGGCCGAGCACGAGGCCGCAGGTGCCGAGGCCTCCGTCGCGTGAGCGCCCTCGACGCACTCGATGAGCAGCAGCGCGAGGCGGCCTCGACGTTGCGCGGCCCCGTCGCGATCCTCGCGGGCGCCGGAACGGGAAAGACCCGCGCCATCACGCACCGCATCGCGCACGGCGTCGACACCGGCGCATACACGCCGAGCCGACTCCTGGCGCTGACGTTCACGACCAAGGCAGCGGGCGAGCTGCGCGGCCGGCTGCGCGCTCTCGGCGTGCAGGGCGTCGTCGCCCGCACGTTCCATGCGGCGGCGCTGAGCCAGCTGAACTACTTCTGGCCGACCGTCGCCGGCGACGTCGCACCGAAGATCATCGACAACAAGGTCCGGATGCTGGCGCACGCCGCCGACGGCCTCGGAATGCGGCTGGACACGGCAACCCTGCGCGACGTCGCCGCCCAGATCGAGTGGCGGAAGGTGACCATGCGCTCGATCGATGCGTATGCGGCGCTGGGGCGCAGCGTGGGCCGGCTCGGCACCGACGCGCTGGTCGCGCTCATGGGCGCGTACGAGTCGCTCAAGGACGAGCGCAGGCAGCTCGATTTCGAGGACGTCCTGCTGGCGTGCGCCGGCATGCTCGAGGGCGAGCCGAAGGTGGCGACGGCGGTCCGTGAGCAGTACCGCCACTTCACGGTCGACGAGTACCAGGACGTCTCGCCGCTGCAGAACCGCCTCCTCGAGCTGTGGCTCGGCAACCGCCGCGATCTCTGCGTCGTCGGCGACGCGAGCCAGACGATCTATTCGTTCACCGGCGCCGACGCGCGCTTCCTGCTCGACTTCGAACGGACGCACCAGGACGCCAAGGTCGTGCGCCTCGAGCGGAACTACCGCTCGGAGCCCGCGATCGTCGATGCGGCGAACGCCCTGATGAAGGGGAGGCCGGGGGCTCTGACCCTCGTCGCGAACGGCTCGGGGGAGGACGCGCCCGTGCCGCGCGTGGCGGCGTACGCCGATGAGACGGCAGAGGCCGAGGCGGTCGCGGCTGCGATCGAGAAGCAGATCGCGGACGGCGCCGGGCCCGACGAGATCGCCGTGCTGTACCGGATCCACGCGCAGTCCGCGACGCTGCAGCAGGCGCTCGCCGCCCGCGGCATCGCGACGACGGTGCTCGGCGGCACGCGCTTCTTCGACATGCCGGAGGTGCGGCAGGCGGTGCTCGGCCTGCGCGGCGCCGCGGTCGCGCCCGACAGCACCTCGTTCGCCGCCGACCTCGTCCCCGGGCGCACGCGGGAGGACGCCGTGCGGATCGCGAACGTGCGGGACGTCCTGCGCGGCCTCGGGCACACGGAAGAGGCGCCGGAGGCAGGTGGTGCGCTGCGCAGCGGCTGGGAGGCGCGCCAGGCGATCCTCCGGCTCGCGGAGGAGGCGCCGCGCGGGACGACTCTGCGCACGTTCGCGGATGACCTGTTGGCCAGGGCCAAGGACCAGCACGAGCCGGCGCTGAAGACCGTCACCCTCGCGACGGTCCACGCGGCGAAGGGCCTCGAGTGGCCCCACGTGCACGTCGCGGGCGCGGCCGAGGGGCTGATGCCGATCTCGTACGCGACGACCATGGAGCAGATCGATGAGGAGCGGCGCCTCGTCTACGTCGCGATCACGCGCGCGGCGCGGACCCTCTCGGTGACGTGGGCGCGCGGCTCGGGCCGCATGGAGAGGGAGCCCTCGCGCTTCCTCGGCGAGATCCTCGGCCCTCGTGCGCTCCGCGAGGGCGCCGGCTCGGCGGTGCTCCGGCCGCCGGAAGCCTAGTGAGACGTCGGCGCTGAGCCGCTCCGACTCGGTCCCTCGGCGATCCGAGGCTACGCGGCGCGCCGCGGGTGAGCGGTCGCAGCCGCTCCCGCGGCGACCGGTGCACGGCACAGGCACTCGGGATGAGGGCGATGGGACGACCAGCGGCGGGTGTGGTCACGCCCGCCCCGACCCGCGCTGCGATGTTCGATCAGCGCCGACGCGGTGACCGCCTCACCGTCCGAATGGTCGGGGCCGTCGTGCAGCAGCCGCGCGGCGAGAGCCGCCGACTCGACGGCGAGCGACATCGCCACGCGCGGGGGCTCCCGCAGCAGCAGCTGAGAGGCCAGGACAGGCCACGCGGGGTCGGCGTCCGTGCGGTGCCGGTCGAGGCACGCGAGGCAGGCCGTGGTGCCCGGTACGACCACGGGGCCGATATGCGCGCCCGCCGCGTCGAACACGATCGGCAGGTGCGGGGCGTCGGCACGAACGCACCGCGCCCCGAGGTGCGGCGGGAGCGCGTTCGCCCCGATCAGCACGATCGGCGTCGCCGGGTCGACGGGCTCCTCATCCGGTGTCAGCCAGATCGCCGGCCAGCCCTCGTCGGAGAGCGCATCGACGACCGTGCCGGCGATCTCGGGAGCGACCGCATCCGCGGTGCGGACGCCGACGCCGGAACCGTCGGGCTCGATCGTCTCGAGCACGGGCTCGAGCGCGGCCAGGAGCGACGCGAGCCCGGTCGTCGGACCGCCGACGGCGTGCGCGAGCCGCTCGGGGTGCCCGAGCAGCCATGCGGCGGACTCGCACGCCATGCCGCGCTCGAGCTGGTCGACGGCACGCTCCTGCCACGGCGCAGGGTCCTGCAGCCTCAGCGAGCCGCTCACGCCGAACTGCAGCGTGCGCGTGTCGCGCCAGAGGGGGCCGTGTCGCGGGTCGATGCGGACGAGGGACATACCGCGATTGTGCCGCCGGCGGGCACGGCGGGCCGCGTTATCCACAATCGGATCCTCGGATCCCGTCGCGGATCGACCTGGGGACGAAGCAGGGGTGGGCTCTCCCGCCCGCCCCTGCTATGCCTGCGGCTTGTCGCCGCTCCCCGGCTCGCCGTCACCGGTTCCTTCGCCATCGGGCGACCCGCCGTCGGCCTCCTCCGCGAGCAGCTGCGCGAGCGCCTGGTCCATGTCGTCCGGGGCCGGGTCCTCGCCGCGGGCGCGCGCCTCGAGCCGTGCGATCAGCGCGCTCGGGTCGTCGATGTCGCCCCCGTTCGGCATCATGTCGGGGTAGTCCCACAGCGAGTCGCGCGCCTCGACGCCGACGGCGTCGGTGACGGCGCGCCACATCGCCGCCGCCTCGCGCAGGCGGCGCGGCCGCAGTCGCAGCCCGACGAGCGCCTCGAGCGCGTCCTCCGCCGGCCCACCTGCGGCGCGCCGGCGCCGGATGACCTCGGTGAATCGGTCTCCGCCCGGCATCCGACTCGTGGCTTCGGCCGTGACGACGTCGACCCAGCCCTCGATCAGCGCGAGCTGCGTCTCCAACCGTTCGAGGGCGTGCTTCTGCGCCTCCGACTGCTCGGGCAGAAGGGCTCCCGACTCGAGGGCGGTCTTGAGCTCCTCGGGGTTCTCGGGGTCGAAGCGGGCGGCGAGGTCCTCGAGCCGCTCCACGTCGATGTCGACGCCGCGGGCGAAATCGGTGACCTGGGCGATCGCCTGCAGCCGCAGCCACTTGGCGTGCCGGAACAGGCGGGCGTGGGCCAACTCCCTGGCCGCGACGTAGAGCGCGAGCTGGTCGTCGGGGATCTCGAGGCCCCTGCCGAGGTCCTCGAAGTTCTGGGGCACGATCGCGGCCGTGCCGGCGGGCATCACGGGGATTCCGACGTCGCCGCCCGAGACGACCTCGCGCGACAGCCTGCCGATCACCTGCCCGAGCTGGGCCGCGAACATCTGCCCGCCGATCGATCGGAGCATCCGCCCCGCGCCTTCGAGCATCTGCTGCATGTCCTCGGGGGACTGGGCGCGCAGGGCCTCGATGAGGCCGTCCGCCATGCTCGTGGCCACCGGCTCGGCGAGCTCCTGCCACACCGGCAGGGTCTGCTCGACCCACTCGCCGCGCGTGATCGGCCGTGCTGGTGAAGCCAGCTCCGAGATCGTGGTGGCCTCGCTGAGCCACAGGTCGGCCAACGCGAACGCCTGGTCGAGGTCGGCCTTCGCGCCCGTCGTGATCGCGCGGCCGTCCTGGTTCGCCAGGTGCAGCGCCTGGCGCTTCGCCGCGTCCCACGCGATGCCGTCGTCGCCGGCCTGCGAGAACGCCTGTTGCATGCTGGCCATCAGCGGCTGGAACATGGCGGGGTCGATGCCGGATGCGCCGAGCTGCTCGGAGAGCCGCTTCATCTGTTCGGGGTCGATGCCGCCCGCGAAGGGGTTCTCGCCTGCACCGGCGTTCTCGAACATCCTGCGCAGGAACTCGGGCAGATCGTCGTCGTCACGGGGGGAGTCGTCGCTGGTCACGTCAGCCGCCTTTCGTGCGCCGCTGTCAGCGTGCGGAGAGGTTGTCACGTTCTACGCTAGTGCGAGCCGCCGGTCCGGCGGGGGTGTGCGGATACGCCTCCCGCGAACGGGCGGGACGAGACGAGGAGCGCGGCAGCGGTGAAGCAGACGAGAAGAGCGGTCGTCGGGACGACGTCGCTGGCCATCGCGCTCGTGGCACTGTTCGGCATGGCCTTCCTGCCCACGTCGTTCGTCGTGCAGCAGCCGGGGCCCGTCTACAACACGATCGGCACTGTCGCCAGCTCCGACGGCGAGGAGCTGCCGCTCATCGAGGTGCACGACGCCGAGACCTATGAGACCGAGGGCAGCCTCGACCTCACCACGGTCCAGGTGCTCGGGAACCGCGAGCAGACGCCGAGCTGGTTCGAGCTCGCGATCGCCTGGTTCGACCGGTCGAAGGCGGTCGTCCCCCTCGATTCCGTGTTCCCCGAGGGCGTCACGACGGAGGACCGCGAGGCGCAGAACGCGGCGATGATGGTCGATTCCCAGGCGGAGGCGACCGCCGCCGCGCTCATCGAGCTCGGCTACGACGTGCCCAGCTCGACGGAGCTGGCGGTCGCTGGCGTCACGGAGGGCGCGCCGTCCGACGGGGAGCTCGAGGCCGGAGACGTCATCACGGCGGCGAACGGCGAGCCCGTCGCCGACGCCGAGGAGCTGCGCGGCGTGATCGATGCCGGCGACGGCGCGCCGGTCGAGGTGGCCTACACCCGCGACGGCGAGGCGGGCACGGCGAGCATCCGGCCCGAGAGGGCGGAGATCGATGGCGAGGAGAGCTGGGCGATCGGCGTGATGCTGGCGCCGATGACGACCTTCGACTTCCCCGTCGACGTCACGATCCAGCTCGACGACGTCGGCGGCCCGAGCGCCGGAACGATGTTCGCCCTCGGCATCATCGACACCCTCACGGAGGGGCCGATGACGGGCGGCGAGAACATCGCGGGAACCGGGACGATCGACGCAGAGGGCGTCGTCGGGCCGATCGGAGGGATCCGGCAGAAGCTGTACGGCGCCCGCGAGGCGGGGGCCGACTGGTTCCTCGCCCCCTCCGACAACTGCGACGAGGTCGTCGGCCACGTTCCGGATGGGCTGAGCGTTTTCTCCGTATCGACGCTCGGCGACGCGGAGGATGCCGTCGCGGCGATCGCGGACGGCGACACGCGCGGCCTGCCGACCTGCTCCGCGCCGTAGCCCATCCGGTGCCCGCCTGTCAGCCGGGTCATGAGAAACGCTCATAGGATGGACGGGTGACTTCGACGACAGCGCCGACGCCCAAAAGTCCGCCGAGCCCGGTGAGGAGGGTGATCACGATCGCAGTGATCGTGATCGCCGCGCTCGTCGCGGCCTTCTTCGTGTTCGCGAGCCTGTACGCCGACGTCCTCTGGTTCGAGCAGCTCGGCTTCGCCGGCGTGATGTGGACCCAGTGGGGCGCCCGCGCCCTGATGTTCGTCATCGGCTTCGTCGCGATGGCCGTGCCGCTGTGGCTGTCGATCTCCCTCGCGCATCGGCTGCGCCCCGTCTACGCACAATTGAGCTCGCAGCTCGACCGGTACCAGGAGGTCATCGAGCCGCTGCGCCGCCTCGCGACCTGGGGCATCCCGATCTTCTTCGGCCTCTTCGCGGGATTCTCGGCGTCGTCGAGCTGGGAGACCGCGGCTCTCTGGATCAACGGCGGCGAGGTCGGCGAGGTCGACCCCGAGTTCGGCCACGACCTCGGCTTCTACATGTTCGACCTCCCGTTCTATGCGGGCGTCGTGGCCTTCGCATCGGCCGTCGTGCTGCTGAGCCTGGTGCTCACGATCGTCGTGTCGTACCTCTACGGCTCGGTCCGCATCGGGCAGGGGGAGCTGCGCATCTCCAAGGCGGCGCGCTTCCAGATCGCCATCATCGCCGCGCTCTACCTGCTCCTGCAGGGCGTCAGCCTGTGGCTCGACCGCTACGCGAAGCTCACAGAGGCGGGCGACCGCATCACGGGCCCCGGCTACGTGGGCACGCATGCCGAGATCCCCGGCCTCACGATCCTCGCGATCGTCGCGATCCTGGTCGCCGCGCTGTTCGTCGTGACGGCGTTCATCGGCCGCTGGCGGCTTCCCCTGATCGGCACGGGGCTCCTCATCGTCACGGCGCTCGTCGTGAACGTCGCCTACCCCGCGATCATCAATACGCTGCAGGTCCAGCCGAACCAGTACGCCTACGAGAGCGACTACTACCAGCGCAACGTCGACGGCACCCGCGAGGCCTACGGGATCGACGACATCGAGGTCGAGTCCTACGCGGCCGAGACGGCGACCGAGGCGGGCCAGCTCGGCGACGACCTGGCGACCACCACGTCGCTGCGCCTGATGGACCCCGCCGTGATCAGCCCGACGGTGCGGCAGCTGCAGCAGCACTTCCCGTACTACAGCTTCGAGCAGACGCTCGACGTCGACCGCTACGAGGTCGACGGCGAGACGCAGGACACCGTCGTGTCGGTTCGCGAGCTGAACCAGTCGAACCTCGACAGCCAGACCTGGCAGAACACCGCCATGGTCTACACCCACGGCTACGGCCTCGTCGCCGCGAAGGGCAACGCCCGCACGACCGACGGCTGGCCGGTGTTCCTCGAGAGCGGCATCCCGACGACGGGCATCTTCAGCGATATGGAATACGAGCCGCGCGTGTACTTCGGCGAGAACTCGCCGGAGTACTCGATCGTCGGCCAGCCGGAGGGCGAGGAGCCGCTCGAGCTCGACTACGCCCGCGGTGAGGACGGCTCGAGCGAGACCCGCACGACGTTCACGGGCGAGGGCGGCCCGAGCGTCGGGAACCTGTTCAACCAGCTGATCTACGCGCTGAAGTTCCAGTCGGAGCAGATCTTCCTCTCCGAGTACGTCAACGAGGAATCGCAGATCCTGTACGACCGCCACCCGGTGACGCGCGTCCAAAAGGTCGCGCCATACCTGACGGTCGACTCCGACCCGTATCCGACGGTCGTCGACGGCCGCGTCAAGTGGGTCGTCGACGGCTACACGACGAGCGCTGACTACCCCTACTCGACGCCCGTCGGCCTCGGCGACGCGATCAGCGACTCGAACGTGCCGCAGCCGCAGGTGCGCCTCGACGAGATCAACTACATCCGGAACTCGGTGAAGGCGACGGTCGACGCATACGACGGATCGGTCACGCTCTACGCGTGGGACGACCAGGACCCGGTGCTGCAGGCGTGGCAGAAGGTCTACCCGTCGACGCTCGAGCCGATCTCCGAGATGTCGGGCGAGCTGATGAGCCACGTGCGCTACCCGACGGACCTGTTCAAGGTGCAGCGCGAGATGCTCGGCGTCTACCACGTCGACAACGCGGCGAGTTTCTACCAGCGCGACAACGTGTGGAACACGCCGAACGACCCGCAGAACGACCAGGTCAAGCAGCCGCCGTACTACCTGACGATGCAGATGCCGACGCAGGACGATCCGTCGTACTCGCTGTACACGACGTTCATCCCGCCGGGCGAGGGCGAGGACAGCCGGAACGTGCTGCTGGGCTATCTCGCGGCTGACTCCGACGCGGGCTCGACAGCGGGCGAGGTGAGGGAGGACTACGGAACCCTTCGCCTGCTGCAGATCTCGTCGGACACGACGGTCGCCGGCCCCGGCCAGGTGCAGAACACGTTCGACTCCGATCCGTCGATCGCGGAGGAGCGCAACATCCTGCAGCTCGGTGACAGCGAGCTCGCGCTCGGCAACCTGCTGACGGTTCCCGTCGGCGGCGGGTTCCTGTACGTCCAGCCGGTCTACGTGCAGTCGACCGCAGGCACGTCGTACCCGCTGCTGCAACGCGTCTTCGTGTCCTTCGGCGACAAGCTCGCGTTCACCGACACGCTCGCCGACGGTCTCGACCAGATCTTCGGCGGCGACTCCGGCGCCGAGACGGGCGACTCCGATGTGGAGGCCGATCCGGATGAGGCAGAGGACCAGCCGACGCCCGACACGGGCGAGGCCGATCAGCCGGACGACTCCGAGCAGCCGGAGCCGGACACCGGCGGCACCGGCGTCGAGGGCACCGAGGCCTACCAGGAGGCGCTGGCCGCGGCGCAGAGCGCGCTCCAGGAGCGCAACGACGCGATCTCGTCCGGCGACCAGGTTGCGATCGCCGAGGCCAACGAGAAGCTCGGCGACGCCGTCGAGACGCTGCTCGAACTCGAGGGCGACACGCCGTAGGGCGCGTCGGAGGGGGCTCGATTCGACGACTGTTCACCCGAGTGTTAGGCTGGAAGGCGTGACGCGGGGTGGAGCAGTTCGGTAGCTCGCCGGGCTCATAACCCGGAGGCCGCAGGTTCAAATCCTGCCCCCGCAACCAATGTGAAGTCTCGGGACATCGTTCATTCGATGTCCCGAGACTTCTCTCTTTTCCGGCACCGGATGCCGCGGAGGGGGTGTCGGCTCGGCCGGGCTCCGCTGCCGGGGCGTCGAGCGGCTGCCTCACGGCGCTCCCGAAGCCTTGACAGCGATCGTCCGACCTCGCTACGGTGGCGATGAATAAGTAGGTAGTGACAACCTATTCCCTCGGAAGCTCACATCATCGACCTCAAAGGAGAGGCACCATGAACAGACGAACGATGCGCGCGGGCACACTGGTCGCGGCGGCGGGGACTGCGGCGGGGCTCCTGCTGGCCGCGAGCCCGGTGGTCGCCGACGAAGGCGAGAGCGACGGCGAATACAAGGTCCTCGTGGTCGGCGAGACGAAGGGATTCCGTCATTCGCACATTCCGCACACCATCACGGCGCTGATCGAGGCGGGCGAGGATCGCGGCTTCACCGTCGATGTGTGGGATTCGCGCGATGAGCGCACCCTCACGGAGAACCCGTTCTCCAGCACGGAGAACCTGCAGCAGTACAGCTCCATCGTGTTCGACTCGCCGGTCGATGGCACGAACGCGAACAGCCCGGCCTCGGCATCCCTGCTGAGCCCCGCTGACGTGTCCGCCCTGCAGGGGTATGTGCGCGGCGGCGGCGGGGTGCTCGGCCTGCACGCGGCCACCGACACGATGCACAACGTGCCCTGGTACACCGCGATGATGGGCGGCGGTGCGGAGTTCCTCGGTCACCCCAGGCAACAGGAAGCCACCATGGTCGTGGAGAACACCGGGAACCTGTCGGTGGCGCACCTGCCGACCGAGTGGACGCGCTATGACGAGTGGTACTCGTACACCGTCAATCCGCGCGAGAACGTCAACGTCCTGATCACCCTTGACGAGGATACGTACGAGCCGGGCGGGCTCGCGATGGGCGATGACCACCCGCTCTCGTGGTGTCAGAACTTCGAAGGAGGGCGCACCTGGTACGAGGGGGCCGGCCACGTCGATGAGGCGTACAGCGACCCGGACTTCATGGAGCACATCCTCGTCGGGCTGGAGTGGACCGCAGGCGTGATCGACGACATCGGCGGAGGCAACTGCGTCACGTTCCGCGAGGTCGACGGCATCGTCGACGGCCTTTCGGACGGTTCGCCCCGCGCGGAGAAGCTGTCCGCGCAGGTGGCGGACTACCTCGAGGCGGCGCAGGAGAAGGCGGACTCCGGTGACCACGCGGCGGCGATCCGTACGCTGACGCAGGCGAGGGGCAAGTCCCACGGCCTGCAGGACGACGTCCTGGCCGAGAAGATCGATGACCTCATCGAATGGCAGGGGGTCCTCGCGGAGAGCTGAGCCCTCCGCCCCGGCCGGGCTCCCCACCGCCCTGTTGTCCGGGCGGGTGGGGCTCGGTCGGCCCGGGGTCGGACACGCCCGCATCCGGCGCGATCCGCCGGCCGCTCACCCGCGTGCTAGGCTGGAAGGCGTGACGCGGGGTGGAGCAGTTCGGTAGCTCGCCGGGCTCATAACCCGGAGGCCGCAGGTTCAAATCCTGCCCCCGCAACCAAACGGAAGTCTCGGGACATCGTTCATCCGATGTCCCGAGACTTCTCTCTTTCCCGGGGTGGGGCGTCTCGGGAGATCGTTCCGGTTCCCGGCCCGCTGTCGGGCACATCCCGTGGGAGACGCGAGGGCGCCGGCGTGGTTAGCTGGGGGGATGACGTCTGTTGCGGTGGCGCAGTTCGCGCCGACGGCCGACAAGGCGGCGAACATCGCCGAGATCGAGCGCCTGGCCCGGGTGGGGGCCGCGCGCGGGGCCGAGGTGGTCGTCTTCCCCGAGTATGCGAGCTACTTCGTGAACCCGTACGACGCCACGTACGTCGAGAACGCCGAGCCCGTCGGCGGGCCTTTCACGACGCGGCTGATCGAGCTCGCGGGGGAGCTCGGGGCGGCCCTCGTCGCCGGACTCGTCGAGGAGGGCACGGGGTCGCGTGTGCGCAACGCCGTCGTCGCGGTCGACGGGTCGGGCGTTCTCGCGGTGTACCGCAAACAGCACCTGTACGACGCCTTCGGACAGCGCGAGAGCGAATGGATCGAACCGGGGCCCGTCGGGGGAGCGCAGACCTTCGTCACGGGAGGCATGACATTCGGGCTGATGACGTGCTACGACTTGCGGTTCCCCGAGGTCGCCCGCACGCTCGCCGACGCCGACGTCGACGCGGCCGTCGTGCCCGCCGAGTGGGTGCGCGGGCCCCTCAAGGAGCACCACTGGAATACCCTGCTGGCGGCGCGCGCGATCGAGAACACGATCTACGTCGTCGCGGCGGACCACTCGGCGCCGATCGGCATCGGCGCATCGGCCGTCATCGATCCGCAGGGCGTCACGACCGCCCAGCTCGCGCTCGGCCCGGGTATCGCCGTCGCGGAGCTCGAGGCCGAGAGGGTCGCCGAGACCCGCCGTCAGAACCCGGCGCTCGCGCTGCGGCGCTACCGAGTAATCCCGGAGTAGCCGCGCCGGTCGCGCCCCCGTGCGCCGCCGCGCCGATCGGGGCCCGTGCACTGCGCGAGGGCGTGCGCGCCCGGGCGCGCCGTCAGCCGGCGGAGAGCGCCGCGAGGCGCCGGGACGCCTCCTCGAGCACGTCGACGCGCTTGCACGCCGCGAAACGGACGAGCGTCGCATAGCGATCGCGGTTCTCGGGCGTCACGAATGCCGTCAGCGGCACGCCGACGACGCCGGCGGAGCGCGGCAGTTCGCGGCAGAAGTCCGACGCATCTCGGGCGCCGAGCGGCGCCGCGTCGGCGACGGTGAAGTACGAACCGGCCGGCTCCGAGATCTCCAGGCCGGCCGCGCGCAGGCCGGAGCCGAGGATCGCCGCCTTCGCGCCCATGTCGGTCGCCAGGCCCGCGAAGAACGCGTCCGGAAGCCGCAATCCCGCGGCGATCGCCGGCTGCAGCGGCGAGGCGGGCACATAGGTGAGGAACTGTTTGACGGTGAGCACTGCCGTGACGAGGTCGGCGGGGCCGTGCACCCAGCCGATCTTCCAACCGGTTGCGCTGAACGTCTTGCCCGCGGAAGAGATCGTCAGCGTGCGCGGCGCCGCCTCGGGGAGCGTTGCGATCGGCACGTGCGGCGCGCCGAAGCTCATGTGCTCGTAGACCTCGTCGGTCACGATGATCGCGTCGTGCTCGTCGGCCAGGCGCGCGACCTCGGCGCGGATCTCGGGGGAGAACACCGCCCCCGTCGGGTTGTGGGGGTCGTTGACCAGGATGACCCTGGTGCGGTCCGTGACGGCATCGGCCAGGGCCTGCGGGTCGGGCTGGAAGTCGGGCCACTCCAGCGGCACCGTCCTGAGCCGCGCCCCCGCGAGGGCGACGCACGCGGCGTACGAGTCGTAGTACGGCTCGAAGACGACGACCTCGTCGTCGGGGGAGTCGATGAGGGCCAGCAGCGTCGCGGCGAGCGCCTCGGTGGCACCGGCCGTCACGACGATCTCGGTCGCGGGGTCCGGCGCGAGCCCGTAGAACCGCTCCTGATGCTCGGCGATCGCGCTCAGCAGCGAGGGAACGCCCCTGCCGGGCGTGTATTGGTTCGCGCCGTCGGCGATCGCCTTCCTCGCCGCCTCGAGCACGTCGGCCGGGCCATCCTCGTCAGGGAACCCCTGGCCGAGATTCACGGCGCCGGTCTCCGCCGCGAGCTCCGTCATCTCTGCGAAGATGGTGGGAGCGATCGATCCGTCGGCGCTGAGGAGACCAGCGCCCTCGGCAGTGCGCCGCCAGGCGCCTGGCACAGAAGACATGGCCTTCACGCTACGGCATCGACTCATTCCCGCGTCTGAACCGCAGCATAGGTTGCGCATAGCTTCGGACCGCACGCTGTAGGGGAATCGTCAGAAGGAGCACCCGATGGACAACATGCACTCGAACCCGCAGCCGGCATCCGGCGCGCCGGACGAGCAGCCGCAGAACGGTGCCGTGCCGCCCCGCCCGGAGGCGTCGGGACCCGCGCAGCAGGCAGGCGCCCCGGTGCCGCCGCGACCCGAGCAGCCGGCGGCCGAGGCCGCCGCGCAGTGGTCGGCGCCGGCGGGCGACCCGCAGCAGGCCGGTTTCCTCCCGCCCCAGGCCGCCGTCGTGCCGCCAGGGCCCGTTGCCGATCGCTCCGAGACGCGGCCCCTGCCGCCGTTCGCGCACGAGCCGGCCGCCGAGGCGAGCGCCTTCGGCCCGGCCGCCGAACCCGTCAAGAAGAAGGAACGGCAGCGCACCGGGGGGATGACGGTCGCCGCACTGCTCGTCGCCGCGGCGCTGATCGGCGGCGCCGCGGGTCTCGGCGGCGCGTACGCCGGCAACGAGATCTGGGGCTCCGACGTCGCTTCCACGGCGTCCGGCAACCCCGACACCATCACCGTGAACAACCCCGGCTCGGTCAACGAAGCCACGGCGATCGCCACCGAGGTCATGCCCAGCACCGTGACGATCAGCGCATCCGCGGCGGACGGCGCCGGCAGCGGCACCGGCGCGATCCTCAGCGAGGACGGGTACGTGCTCACGAACACGCACGTCGTGACGCTGGGCGGTGCGACCTCCGACGCGGCGATCAGGGTCACGGGATCGGACGGCACGATCTACGACGCGGACATCGTCGGCACGGACCCCGTGTACGACCTCGCCGTGATCAAGCTGCGCGATGCGTCCGGGCTCACGCCGATCGAGTTCGCCGACTCCGATGAGCTGAACGTCGGGGAGACGACCGTCGCGATCGGCGCGCCGCTCGGGCTGCCGAACACCGTCACGAGCGGCATCATCAGCGCGCTCGACCGCAGCATCCAGATCCAGTCGTCGGCCGCGCCCGAATCGACCGACCAACCAAAGGGGGAGGGCGACGGCGAGGAGTCCCCGTTCTTCTTCGACCTGCCCGGTCAGGAGGAGCAGCAGACGGGCCAGGAGTCCATCTCGCTGAGCGTGATCCAGACGGACGCAGCGATCAACCCGGGGAACTCGGGCGGCCCGCTCGTGAACAGCGAGGGCCAGCTCATCGGTGTCAACGTGGCGATCGCCACGGCCGGCGGGACCTCGGAGAGCGAGTCCGGCTCGGTCGGCATCGGGTTCTCCATCCCGTCGAACGTCGCGCAGCGCGTGTCGCAGGAGATCATCGAGAACGGAGAGGCGACGCACGGCCTCCTGGGCGCCAGCGTCACCAGCGCGTCGGCGTACGAGCAGGCGACGGCCGAGGGCGCGGTGCTCGTCGAGGTGCCGGACGGCGCTGCGAAGGACGCGGGGCTCGAGCGCGGTGACATCATCACGGAGTTCAACGGCAAGCCGATCCACAACGCGACCGACCTGACGGCGCAGGTGCGCGCCGTCGCCGGCGGCAGCGAGGCGACCCTGACCTACGTGCGCGACGGGAAGTCGAACGAAGCCGAGGTCACGCTCGGCACCCTCTGACCCGGGAGGCGGCGCGCCTCGGTACGACGAAGGACGCCACCCCGCGAGCGATAGGCTCGCGGGGTGGCGTCCTTCTCCTTCCGCTCGGGCAATGCGGCCAAGCTGCTGCGGGCCCCCCTCTACGCGCTCGGACGGCTCGCGACGCTGGTCGTGCCTCGCGGCGACAGGTGGGTGTTCGGCTGCGGTGCCGGCGTCGGGGACGGTCCGCTCGAGGTCTGGCGCGCCGCGGCGGCCGATGGGACCGACGCCGTGTGGCTCGCCGCCGACGACGAGGAGGCGAGCGAGGCCGCCGCGCTCGGCATGCCGGTCGTGCGCCGCGACTCGTTCCGAGGCTTCTGGGCGACCGCCAGAGCCCGCACCGCCGTCGTCGCGTTCGGGCTCGGCGACGTGAATCCCTACGCGCTGTCCGGCGCGTTCGTGGTGCAGCTGTGGCACGGCATTCCGCTCAAGCGCATCGGGCTCGACTCCCCGGAGACGACGCGAAGCCCGATCCCGTTCGCGAGCGGCGCCGTGAGCCGTGCCCTGGCCCTGGCGTACGCCGGGTCGGCCCGCCGCATCGATGTCGTCCCCGCCTCCCACGCGCGCATCCGGGGGCGCCTCGAATCGGCGTTCGCGCTCCCGTACGGGCGGGTCGTCGTGACGGGTGAGCCCCGCGTCGACCCGCTCAGCGCAGGCGCGCCCGACCAGCGCCGCGCCGAGGCGGTCGGCGCTGTCGACGCGGCGGCAGGAAGCATCCCCGAGGGCGCAGCGCGCGTGCTGTACGCGCCGACATGGCGCGACGGCGAGGACGACCCCGGCGTCCCGACCGATGACGAGTGGCGCGACATCATCGACGTGCTCGAAAGGAACGGAGCCGTGCTCTACGTGCGCTCCCACCGCCTGGGCTCCGGCCGTTACGCTCCTCCGACGCCCTCGGCGCGCGTGCGCGACCTCGGTTCGGACCGCCTGCGCGACATCACCCCGGCGCTGCCGGCGTTCGACGTCCTCATCACCGACTACTCGTCGCTCCTGTTCGACGCGGCGCTCGTGCCCGTGCCCGCCGTGATGCTGGCGCCGGACCCCGAGGAGTACGCCGCGACGCGCGGTTTCTATGGCAACTACGAAGCCGTCGCCGGCGGCGACTACGCGCGCGACTGGCCGGGTGCCGTCGAGCAGCTCGACGCCGTCCTCGGCGATGATGCGGAGCGCGCCGCACGGATCCGCCGCGCGGCGGATCTCAGCGCGTCCGTGCACGCGTATCGTGACGGGGGGAACGCTGAGCGCCTCTACCGCACGGTGCGGGCGCGTCTCGGCGACGGCGACCGGCGCGGCAGTGCGGCTCGGTATGAGGGGAAGGGCCACGCATGACCACGGCCTCGTTCGACGTCCGCGGTTCTTCGCTGCTGATCAGCGGGGACGGGGCGCCGCCGGCGACGGCGGTCGTCGACGGCCCGCGCTCGAGCATCACGGGCCGGATCGTCGCGGACGGCACCGGATGGTGCGTCCGGTTCGATCTGCTCGCGTCGCGGTGGGGCGGCCCCGCGCTTCCGCCGCCGAGCGGCGAGTACCGCGTACGCCTGGCCTCGGCGAGCGGCGAGGAGATCGACGCGGCGGCCCCGCTCGAGCTGACGATGTTCCGGCTGTTCCGCGCCGCGCTCGGCGACGGGCTGCTGACGGTCGGTCCGCCCGTCGACCCCGCGTACGACTCCGGCGAGGGCAGCCGCGCGCTGGAGCTGCGCTACACCGGTGGCAACACGGGGGCCCGTCGCCTGGAGAACGCCGTGTTCTTCGAGAGCTTCTACGGCCGCGTGGCCGGCTGCAACCCGTTGGCGATCGACCGGGAGATCGCCCGCGTCGCGCCGGGCGTGACGCGCTACTGGAGCGTCATCGACCGATCGGTCGCGGTGCCGGACGGCGCCGTGGCCGTCGTCGACGGCAGCCCGGAGTGGTGGCGGGCGCGCGGGGCGGCGCGGCTGCTCGTGGTCAACGACTGGCTGAGGCGGCCCTTCGTGCGCCGCGACGGCCAGCAGGTCGTCCAGACGTGGCACGGCACGCCGCTGAAGCGGCTCGCGCTGCACCGGCCCGGCATCCAGCCGCGGCGGTGGGCGGCCGTCGTGCGCGAATCGCTGCGCTGGAACGTGCTCCTCGCCCAGAACCCGTACGCCGCCCGCGTGCTGCGCAAGGCGTACGCGTACATCGGCGGGCGACCGCTGCTCGACAGGCGCCTCTGGGTGGAGGGGTACCCCCGCAACGACGTGCTCACGACGGGCGATGGCGCAGCCGTGCGCGACAGGCTCGGCGTCGGCCGGGACGAGCGCGTCCTGCTGTACGCGCCGACCTGGCGCGACGATCGCGAGGAGATCGTCGACTTCATCGACCCGCAGCGCCTCGCCGCCGAGCGCGACGCCGTCGTGCTGGTCCGCGGCCACACGCGCACGCTTCTGCCCGGCCGCAACGTCTCGGGGCCGCGCGTCATCGACGTGACGGCATACCCGGACACGTCCGAGCTGCTGCTCGCCGCCGACGCCCTGATCACCGACTACTCGTCGATCATGTTCGACTTCTCGGTCACGGGGAAGCCGATGTACTTCCTGGTACCCGATTTCGAGCACTATCGTGGCCGGCTGCGCGGCTTCTACTTCGACCTCGTGCGCCGGGCGCCGGGCCCGGTCGTGCGCACGTACGACGAACTGGTCTCCGCCCTCGACGGCGACCCGGCCGAGCACGCGGAGGCGTACGACGCCTGGCGGCGGCAGTTCAATGCCCTCGACGACGGCCGCGCGTCCGAGCGCGTGGTGGCCCGGATGATCGATGCGGGGATGATCACGCCCTAGGGCCGCCTCGGCCCAGCGGCCTACGGCAGAGGGGTGTTGCGCCCCGACAGCCGGGAGGTGTCGACGGTGTCCCTGGCACCCGCGACGAAGCCGCGCAGGAAGCCGAGACCCCACGCCAGGTGCATGGAGGGCACCACCGCGGCGCTCCAGAGGCGGCCGCGGAGCCCGACGCGCTTCTGGCCGAGGGCGACCGCGGCGACCAGCAGGACGTACGCGGCGAGGGGGAGATACACGATGCTCGCCGCGATGGACCAGCCGCCCGAGAGCGCGCCCGTGAACTGCAGGGCGCCGACGACGATCCCGCACACGACGAGCGCGACGAGCGCCGGCGGCGCGAAGAAGCGCAGCGAGTTCTTCGTCCCGAAGCGCCGGACGAGCTCGCCCCGCCAGGTGCCGGTCGAGAAGAACTGGCGCACGAGGCGCGTCCAGCTGTCGCGGGGCCAGTAGGTGACCGACAGCTCGGGATCGAACCAGACGAGGTAGCCGGCGCCGCGCAGCCGCAGGTTCAGCTCCCAGTCCTCGCCGCGGCGGATCGTCTCATCGAAGAGGCCGACCTCCTCGAGCGGCGCGCGCCGAATCACCCCGAGGTACGCCGATTCGGCCTCGCCCTCGTCGCCCCCCGAATGGTAGGCACCGCCGCCGAGCCCGATGCGCGAGTTGTACGCGCGGGCGACGGCGCTCTGGAACGGCGTCGAGCCGTCGGCGCGCATCACGCCGCCGACGTTGGCGGCGCCCGTGCGGTCGAGGGTCTCCAGCGCCCGCCGGGCGTAGCCGGGGGAGAGCTCCGAGTGCGCGTCGACCCGGATGATCGTCGGGAAGCGGCTCGCCCGGATCGCGGCGTTCAGGCCGACGGGGATGTCGGCCGCGGGGTTGTCGACGAGCCGCACGCGCGGGTCGGCGCCGGCGATCTCGCGGGCGAGCTCGTTCGTTCCGTCTGAAGAAGGGCCGAGGGCGAGCACCAGCTCGATCGGCCCAGGCACGCTCTGCTCCAGCACGGTCTCGACGGCGCGCGTGAGGTACGGCTGCTCGTTCAGGACGGGCATGACGAACGAGACCCCCGCGTCGCGAGCCACGGGTGCGCAGCGCTTCGGGCTCGACGCGTCGCTCGCGCCCTGATCGTTACGCATCTGTCGATCATCCCACGCCGAACGCTCATTCTTCTCGACCTACCCTGGAATGCGTGTCTGTTCTGAGTGATGCGAAGAAGGCGGTCGGCCTCGTCCGCAAGGCCGCGACCATGCGGGTCACGTACCGCAGTGTTGCGCGCGATCTGAAGGCGCGCGGGCCGCTCGAGCGCGACCGCTTCCGCATCGCCGTCTACTTCGCCGACAGCGAGGTGAACATGTACCAGATGCGGCAGTGGTATGCGCCGCTGCGGGAGCTCGCGAAGGACCAGCCCGTCGTGGTGATCGCCAGGCACCCAGGAGGTGCGCGGGCGCTGCTCGATGACGGGGAGCTCCCCGTGACGTTCCAACCCGAGGTGCGCGGGATCGAGAAGTTCCTCGATCGCCAGGACATCCGGATCGTTCTGTACGTCAACCAGAACGCGCGGAATTTCCAGATGTTCCGCTACGGGCGCTGCTGGCACGTGTTCATCAACCACGGCGAGTCCGACAAGATGTACATGACCACGAACCAGTTCAAGGCCTACGATTACGCGCTCGTCGCAGGACAGGCGGCGCGCGACCGACTGGCGCGGACGCTGTGGGCCTACGACCTGGACGCCCGCACGATCGAGATCGGACGCCCGCAGGCCGATCACTACTCGGGAGCGACGCCGTACGCCGCCGACGATCGGAGGGTCGTGCTGTATGCGCCCACCTGGGAGGGCGACAGGCCCGCCGCGCACTACGGATCCGTCGCCACGCACGGCGAGGCCCTCGTGGGGGCCCTGCTGGGCGATGACCGCTTCCGTGTGATCTACCGTCCGCACCCCCGCAGCGGGGTCGTCGACGGAGTGTTCGGCGAGGCCAACAAGCGCATCATCGCGGCGATCGCGAAGGCCAACGCGGACGATCCGGCGGCGCAGCACGTGTACGACGACGGGCCGGAGCTCGGCTGGCAGCTCGCCGCAGCCGACGTCGCCGTCACCGACATCTCGGCGATGGTCTACGACCGGCTCGCGGCGGGTAAGCCGCTCCTGATCACGCGGCCGGCCGATGAGCGCGCCGAGGTCGACGAGGGCGGCTACCTGGGGGCGTGCGAATGGCTCGAAGCGGGCGACGCCGCCGCGATCGCGGAGCACGTCGACCGGGTGCAGCACGACCCTGAGACGTACCGGCGGCTGGAGGCGTGGTCCCGCCACTACTTCGGTGACACCTCGCCCGGCGCGCCGACGCGGCGGTTCGGCGAGGCGATCGACCGCCTGATGGGGGAGTGGGACGCCTGGAACGAGCGCGAAGCCGAGGCGAGCGGCGCCGCCTGAGATCGCGGCGCTCACACCACGAAGCGCCAGAGGTACTCGTCGTCGGTACCAGGTCGGTACCAGGCGATCGTGACGACGGCGCTCGCCGTATCGGCACGGCACAGGCAGAGCTCGATCGCATCGCCTGGCCGGAGCGTTCCGAAGTGATCGGTTCGGGCCGTGCCCGAGCGATCGGTGACGAAGCCCCGCACAGTGTCGAGGATGCGGTCGGATGCGTTCGACACCACGGGATGGCGCGGGTCGTCGCGCACGACGCGCCACGGTACGGGGTATGCGCGGCCCCGCGGGTCGATCGAGGTGACGTCCATGGCGCCGACGCTAGGGAGCCCGTGGGACGTTCCGGGCCGCCGCGGCGGTCGGCGGCCGCGAGATGTGGAGGATCCGGGCCGTTCGCGCGGTGTGGGCGAAGACGAGCGCCCCGTCCGCAGCGATCACGGGACGGGGCGCTCGGGGCGATGGGCTCACACGAACTGGTTCGCGCGCTCCAAGTCCTCGGCGAAGTCGACCTCGACGGCGTACAGGTCGGAGATGTCCATGGGCAGCACGCGGAGGCCCTCTTCGGCGATCGCGAGCTCGAGACCGCCCTCGAAGTAGTCCTGGTCGTCGACGCGGTGCAGGCAGCGCACGAGCGCCCGCTTGTCCGCGCGCGAGACGTAGTTGATGCCGACGGCCTCGCCGATGCCGTCGGCGACCTGCTTCGACAGCTTGTCGATGTGGCCCGACTCGGAGACGGTGTACTTGACCTCTTCGTCGCTCACCTTCGCGGTGTTGACCGCGACGAACGACTGGTCCGCCTCGACGTGCGCGATCGCCCGGCCGAGGACCCTGGGGTCGAACACGACGTCGCCGTTCATCCAGAGGACGCCGTGCTTGCCCGTCGCCTGGAGGGCGCGCAGGAGGCTCTTGGACGTGTTGGTCTGGTCGTAGCGCTCGTTGTAGATGTAGTCGGCGTCGGGGAAGCGGTCGACGATCTCCTCGGCACGGTAGCCGACGACGGTGGAGATGCGGGCGTCTTCGCCGAATGCTGCGCGCACGTTCTCGTGCTGCTGCTGCATGATGGAGCGGCCGTCGTTGAGGGTCGTGAGCGACTTGGGCAGTGCGCGACCGAGCCGCGTGCCCATGCCGGCGGCGAGGATGACGATCTGGGTGCTCATTGGTTCATACGCTTTCGTGTCTGTGCGTACGTCGCTGGGCGACGTTCACGGCGCGTTCCCGCACCGTTCACCGCACGGTGTCGGATCAGCCTAGCGATGAACACTGGATAACGGCAGTAAGTCGCGCGGATCGGCGCGTTCCCGGACCCGGCTCCGCGCATTCCGGGACCGGAGTCGGAATCCTTCGGCGATGCTGAGCGATCCTGTCGGGTCGGCTCGGTAGTGTGCTCGGGTGACTCCCAATCCCCGCGACGAAACCTCCACGCCGTCCGGTGCGGGCAAGCCGACCGGCGAGGCGCTTCCCCAGCGGCCGAACGGTCGTTCCTCGGAGCTGGCCATCGACACGCGAGAGAACCCGGTGGTCTCGCCTCCCGAGGCGGAGCCCGAGGACGAGCCGCAGGCGGCAGTCGCGGCATCGGACGAGAGCGCGCCCGAGCCCGCCGAGCCGCCCGCCTTCGCCGGCGAGGCTCCTGCGCTGCGCCTGTCGCGGATCACGAAGTCGTACGGCAGCACCGACGCGGTCACGGAGATCGACCTGACCGTGCCCCGCGGCGCGTTCTACGGTCTCGTCGGCCCGAACGGCGCGGGTAAGACGACGCTGCTGTCGATGATCGCGGGGCTGCTCACCCCGACCGCCGGAACCCTCGAAGTCTGCGGCGTCGACATGCGCCACGAGCCGCGTCGCGCGAAGAAGCTGATGGGGGTGCTGCCCGATCGCCTCCGCACGTTCGACCGCCTCAGCGGCCGGCAGCTCCTCTACTACATGGGGGTTCTCCGCGGCCTGGGGCCGGGCGTGATCACGGAGCGCATCGACGACCTGGCGCGCGTGCTGGATCTGACGGATGCGCTCAGCCGCGTCGTGTCCGACTATTCGGCCGGTATGACCAAGAAGGTCATGCTGGCGGCCGCGATGATCCATTCGCCGAGCCTGCTCGTGCTCGACGAGCCGTTCGAAGCGGTCGACCCCGTTTCGTCCGAGACGATCCTGGGCATCCTCAGCGACTACGTCGCCGCCGGCGGCACCGTCGTGCTCTCGAGCCACGGTATGGATCTCGTCGAGAAGGTGTGCAGCCGTGTGGCGGTGATCGTGTCGGGCCAGGTGCTCGCCGAGGGCACCGTCGACGACGTGAAGGGAGCTTCGACGCTCGAGGAGCGCTTCGTCGAGCTCTCCGGCGCCGCAGGGGACGTGGGAGGGCTCGAGTGGCTGCGCGCATCCTCCAACTGAGACTCGCCCTCCTCGCGGCCGCGTTCCGCGGCTCGCCCGGTAACGTCGCCCGTCGCGTCGTCGGCGTCGCCGTACTCGCTGCGGGCGTGGCCGCCGTGTGCGCGGGGGCGCTCAGTCTCGGCTCGGGCGACGCGAGCGTCGCCGCCGCCGTGTTCGCGCTCGTCGGCGCCGCCGCGGTCATCGGCTTCGCCGTCGGTCCGTTCCTCGCCGGTGCCGAGGACCCGCTCGACCCGCGTCGGTTCGCGGTGCTCGGGGAGCAGCCGGCCCCGCTGGCGGGGTCGCTCCTGGTCGCATCCGTCGTCAGCGTCCCCTCCGCCGCGCTGCTCGCGTTCGACGTGAGCGCGGCCGTCGCGTGGGCACAGCTCGGCGCGCCGATCGTCGTCACCGCCCTGTCGTCGCTGGTGCACCTCGTCACCTGCCTCGTGCTCGCGCGCATCTCGATGGTGCTCGCCTCCGGCGTCATGCGCACGCGGCGCACGCGCGAGCTGTCCAGCCTCTTCGTGCTCGGCCTGATCATCGTCGTGTTCCCCGTGGTCGTGTTCCTCTCGTCCCTCGAATGGGACGGCAGGGTTCCCGAGCAGATCGGGGTCGTTGCGGATGCCCTCGCGGTGACGCCGCTGGGGGCGGCTTCCGGGATCCCCGGCGTCCTCTCGGTCGGAGCGGGCGCGCTCGGGTGGATCGCGGGCGCCGTCGCCGTCGCGACGGCCGCACTCGCCGTGCTGTGGTGGTTCTGGCTCGTCCGCCGCGCACTGACGACGGTCGACAACCCCGTCGAGGTGCGCGAGCGCGGCGGCCTCGGCTGGTTCGGGCTCGCCCCCGGCATCCCCGCCGGCGCTATCGCCGCGCGCAGCATCATCTACTGGTTCAGCGACGTGCGGTACATCGCGAACCTCATCATCATCCCGATTGCGGGTCTCCTGCCGATCATCCCCCTGCTCGTCGCCGGAGTCCCGCCTGAGGTGACGGCGCTGGTGCCCGTTCCCATCATGGCGCTGTTCTTCGGCTGGGTCGCCCACAACGACACCGCCTACGACTCGTCCGCCATCTGGATCCACATCGTCGCGGGCGTCGACGGCTTCTCGGACAGGCTCGGCCGCACGATCCCCGTCCTGCTGACCGCGATCCCGGTGCTCGCCGTGACGATCCCCGTGTCGGTCGCGCTGTACGGCCGATGGGCGATCCTGCCCGGCATGGTCGGAGCGGCCGCGTCGCTGTTCCTGTGCGGGCTGGGCCTGTCGTGCATCTCTTCCGCCGTTGCGCCCTACGCCGTGCCGACGCCCGGCGACGGGCCCTTCCAGCAGCCGCAGCGGACGGGGTCCATCGGAATCTGGTCGCAGGGCCTCGTGATGGGGATCGCGCTCGTCCTCAGCCTGCCGACGCTGTGGTACCTCTGGCTCGCGCTCAGCGAGGACGTCTCGTTCGCGCTGACGGCGCAGTGGGTCGGCCTCGGCTCGGGCATCGCGGTTCTCGCGCTCGGCGTGCTCATCGGCGGCGCGATCTTCCAGCGCCGCGAATCGATGATCATGGAGTTCGCCGGCACGACATGATGGGCGCCGCGGGCGCTCATCATGTCGTCGACTGATGGCGTGCGCCTTCGGCGCGCGCGTGTGTGCCCGGCTTCGCCGGGCGGCTCGGGAGCGGGGCGGGTGAGCGGGCGTTGTGGGCGCTCATGATGTCGTCGACTGGTGGCGTGCGCCTTCGGCGCGCGCGTGTGCCCGGCTTCGCCGGGCGGCTCGGGAGCGGGAGCGCGGATGTCTGTGGACAGCGCCCGCGAGAGCCGGAACGGGAATACAATCAGGTCTATGAGTACGCCGCTTGACACGCCGGACCACGGCGGGACCGCGACCCTCGATCGTGAGCTCGAGAAACTGCTCGAGGAGGAGCTGCACGAGCCAGGGGACCACGAGCGGTTCTCGCACTACGTGCAGAAGGACAAGATCCTCGAGTCCGCGATGACGGGCAAGCCCGTCCGCGCCCTGTGCGGCAAGAAGTGGACGCCGGGCCGTGACCCCGAGAAGTTCCCCGTCTGCCCCGAGTGCAAGAAGATCTACGAGCAGCTCAAGAAGTAGCCCGCGCGGGCGGCGAGCCCTACGGCTGTTCGACGTACGTCGTCGGGATCGCGGGGTCGGACTTGCTGAGCGCGAGACCGCGCACCGGCAGCTCGGAGCGCGCCGAGAGATGGTGCGCGCGGGCCGCGGCGACGCCCTCAGGGCCCTCGAACGAGTCGTCGACCTCACCGGACGACACCAGCAGCGTCTGCAGCCGCCGAACGCCGTCCTGCGGGAGGGCGGGGATGTCGTCGAAGCCGGCCCCGATGTGCACGAGCTCCTCGGCCGCGGAGCCCCCGTCGATCCGCCGAGCCGCGGCTTTGAGCCCGCCCTGCGATCCCTTGCCCGTCGCTCGCTTGGCCACGGGGACCCATCCGCCTCCCGCGCTCTCGCGAGCGACCAGTTTGTAGACCATCCCCGCCGTGGGGTATCCGGAACCGGTCACCACGGACGTGCCGACGCCGTACGCGTCGACGGGGGAGGCGGCGAGGGCCGCGATCGCGAACTCGTCGAGATCGCTCGTCACCGTGATCCGGGCGGACGTCGCCCCGAGCGAGTCGAGCAGGTCCCGCACCTCGCCCGCGACGATCGGCAGGTCGCCCGAGTCGATGCGCACACCGCCCAGCGCGGCGCCCCGTTCCTCGGCGAGCCGCACCGCCGTTCGAACACCCTGCTCGATGTCGTAGGTGTCGACGAGGAGCGTCGTGTCGGAGCCGAGCGCGTCGAGCTGCGCGCGGAACGCGTCCTCCTCGCTGTCGTGCAGGAGGGTCCACGCGTGCGCGGCGGTGCCCATCGTGGGAACGCCCCAGCTCCTGCCGGCCTCGAGGTTGCTCGTCGCGCCGAAACCCGCGATGTGGGCGGCGCGGCTGGCCGCGACCGCCGAGCGCTCGGCCGAGCGCCTCGCCCCCATCTCCGCGAGCGGGCGGCCGCCGGCCGCGATCGACATCCGGGCCGCCGCCGTCGCGATCGCCGAGTCGTGGTTCAGGATGCTGAGCGTGATGGTCTCGAGGATCACGGCGTCGGCGAACGTGCCGGAGACCGTGAGGATCGGCGAGCCGGGGAAGTAGAGCTCGCCCTCCCGGTAGCCGTGGATCGAACCGGAGAAGCGGTACCCCTCGAGGTATCGGAGCGTCTCGGCGCCGACGATGTTCTCGTCGCGGAGGAAGCGCAGCTCGTCGTCGCCGAAGCGGAAGTCGCGCAGCTGCGAGAGGAGGCGCCCGGTGCCGGCGACCACGCCGAACCTGCGCCCGCCTGACAGGCGCCTCGCGAACACCTCGAAGACGCACCTGCGGTGCGCGGTGCCGTCGCGCAGCGCTGCGTCGAGCATCGTCAGCTCGTAGCGGTCCGTGAACAATGCGGTCGAAGGGCTCACCCGCCCGACTCTACCGGGCGCGCGTCCGCCGGGATCCCTCCGCGAAGCGCGTCGTTCCCGCGCGCTCAGGCACCATCCGGCGTCGACGGGAGGCCGCTCGCGTAGGCTGGGGTCTTGTGAATGACGCGCCGATCGGAATCTTCGACTCCGGAGTGGGCGGGCTCACCGTCGCACGTGCGATCGGCGACCAGCTGCCGCGCGAATCGGTGCTCTACATCGGCGACACCCTGCATTCGCCGTACGGCCCCAAGCCCATCGCGGACGTGCGCCGCTATTCGCTCGAGGTGCTCGACACACTCGTCGACCAGGGCGTGAAGATGCTCGTGATCGCCTGCAACACCGCCTCCGCCGCCGTCCTGCGCGACGCGCGCGAACGGTACGACGTCCCGGTCGTCGAGGTGATCGGCCCCGCGGTGCGCACCGCGATCGCGACGAGTCGCAGCGGCCGGATCGGCGTGATCGGCACGGCGGGGACGATCGGGTCCGGCGCCTACCAGGACATGCTCGCGATCGCGCCGGGCGTCGAGGTCTTCACGGGCGCGTGCCCTCGTTTCGTCGAGTTCGTCGAGGCGGGGGTCACCGACAGCGAGGAGCTCCTGGACGTCGCGGAGGAGTACCTGGCGCCGCTGCGGGAGGCGCGCGTCGACACGCTCGTGCTCGGCTGCACGCACTACCCGTTCCTCAAGGGCGCGATCAGCTACGTGATGGGGCCGGATGTCGCGCTCGTCTCGAGCGACAGCGAGACCGCCAAAGACGTATACCGGGAACTGCTCGGGCGCGGGCTGATGGCGAGCGCGGGCGCCCTGCCCACGCGCGCATACGAGGCGACCGGCGCCGACACGGCGTCGTTCACCGCGCTCGCGAACCGGCTGCTCGGCAGCGAGGTGCGCGACGTCCGATTGGTGCGAACGGGCGCGATCGACCTGCCCACCCTCTGAACCACCGGATGTATGCCGCATGCGGCATCCGGAACCTACGAATCAGGAGATGCGATGACCGACATCACGCGCGCGGACGGCCGCGCCCTCGACGAGCTGCGCCCCGTCACGATCGAGCGCGGCTGGAGCGCGCAGGCGGAGGGCTCGGCGCTGATCTCGTTCGGGAACACGAAGGTGCTGTGCACGGCATCGTTCACGAACGGCGTTCCGCGCTGGCTGACCGGCAAGGGCACCGGCTGGGTCACGGCGGAGTACGCCATGCTGCCGCGGGCGACGAACGACCGTTCGACGCGCGAGAGCGTGAAGGGCAAGCTCGGCGGCCGCACCCACGAGATCTCGCGCCTCATCGGCCGTGCCCTGCGCGCCGTCGTCGACACCAGAGCCCTCGGCGAGAACACAATCGTGCTCGATTGCGACGTGCTGCAGGCCGACGGCGGCACGCGCACGGCGTCGATCACGGGCGCCTACGTCGCGCTCGTCGACGCGATCGAGTGGGGCCGTGAGAAGGGCTTCATCGCGAAGAAGGCCCGGCCCCTCAGCGACAGCATCAGCGCGATCTCGGTGGGGATCATCGACGGCGAGCCGATGCTCGACCTCCCCTACGTCGAGGACTCCCGCGCCGAGACCGACATGAACATCGTGATGACGGGAGCGGGGAAGTTCGTCGAGGTGCAGGGCACCGCTGAGGGCGCGCCGTTCGACAAGTCCGAGCTCGACCGCCTGCTCGACCTCGGTGCCAAGGGCTGCGCCGACCTGACGCGCCTGCAGGCGGAGGCTCTGGGCCGATGAGCCGCGTCGTCCTCGCCACCCACAACCGGCACAAGGTCGCGGAGTTCGCGGGCATCGTCTCCCGCGTGCGCCCCGATCTCGAGGTCGTCGGCTACGACGGGCCCGAGCCCGTCGAGGACGGCGTGACCTTCGCCCAGAACGCCCTCATCAAGGCTCGCGCGGCGGCCGCCCACACCGGGCTCCCCGCGCTGGCCGACGACTCGGGCGTCTGCGTCGACGTGCTCGGCGGTTCGCCCGGAGTGTTCTCGGCGTACTGGGCCGGTCACAGGAAGGACGACGCGGCGAACCTCGCGCTGCTGCTCGATCAGCTCTTCGACGTCGCAGGCCCTTACCGCGGAGCCCACTACAACTCGACGATCGCGCTCGTCGTACCGGGCGGCGACGAGCGCACCGTCGAAGGCATCTGGCCGGGGCGGCTCGCGACCGAGCCGCGCGGCGAAGGCGGCTTCGGGTACGACCCGGTCTTCGTTCCGGATGACGATGCCGCCGGTCGTACCGCTGCCGAGCTGACGGCCGAGGAGAAGAACGCCGTCTCGCACCGCGCCCGCGCCTTCGAGGCGCTCGCGCCCCTGCTCGCCGCGCTCTGACCCCGCGCGCCGCCCTCATCCGGCTGCGCTCCGCTCGCGTCACCGCGTGCGGAGCGCAGCGTCGGGGCCGGCGCGCGACAGCGCGAGGCGGACGGCGCCGGGGCCGCGCGCCTCACGGCACGAGGAAGAGCGCGTCGAGCAGGCCCGGATTGTGCGCGTGCACGAGCACGGCGAACACGACGGCGTCGAACAGCAGGTGCACCGTGACGACGTATGCGAGGGAACGCGTGCGCAGGAAGATGATGCCCTGCAGCAGCGCGAACGGGATCGTCAGCACGGGCCCCCATGCCCGGTAGCCGAGCTCCCACAGGAACGACACGAACACCACGGCCTGCAGGACGTTCGCCGTCGCGTCCGGCAGGTGCCGGCGCAGCAGCGCGAAGACCGTGCAGATGAAGAACAGCTCGTCCCAGATGCCCACGGCGCCGACGCCGACGAACAGCCGCGCGATCAGGTCGGGGGTGTCGACGACGGGCCAGTTGAGGTAGACGCCGCTCGTGATGAAGTAGAACGGCAGGATGAGCCAGCCGAGCACGAGCACGCCGACGAGCCATCCCCATTGCATCGGGCTCCAACGCGCGCCCGAACGCCACGGGAAGCGGATGGCGCGGTCGCGGAAGACGAACCGCGAGACGAGGTAGGGGACGGCGACCGCGCCGCCGAGCGCCACGGCGAAGCGCGCGATCGCCGCGTTGTCGAGCTCCGCCTCCAGCGGAATGGCGCTGACGATCAGCATTCCCGCGACGATCAGCGCGAGGTCCCGCGTGAGACCCGGCGCGTCGTCGGGCCCCGCCGCGCGCAGCGCGGGACCGCTCGTCCGCCGCTCGGCGAGACCGGCGGCGGCAAGGCCGGCGAAGGCCAGCGCGACCCCGAGCCAGGTGATCTCGAGCACGAAGAATGCCGGCGCGGCGAGGCAGACGAGCGCTGCCGGAAGGAGCGCGGTGCGCCAGGGGAGCGGTGACGTCCGAGAGGTCTCGTCTCTCACGTCGCCGCCCATGGCGACAGCCTATCGGCGGCGACTCGACGCCTCGCCCCGCCCCGCCCCGCCTCGACCCGCCCCGCAGGGAGCGGGAGCCGATCTTGCGAGCGAAGCGAGCACGATCGCCTCCCGCGACCGAGGACTCCGAAAGGCGACGACGGGATGTGGCCGCCCTTCGGCGGTCACATCCCGTGCGGGAGCCGATCTTGCGAGCGAAGCGAACAAGATCGCCTCCCGCGACCGAGGACTCCGAAGATCGACGACGAGAAGCGGCCGCCCCTTGGGCGGCCACTTCTCGTGCGGGCGGCGGGACTCGAACCCGCACGCCGTGAGGCACAAGGACCTAAACCTTGCGTGTCTGCCAGTTCCACCACGCCCGCGCGGCCTCCATTCTAGGTGTGCGGGGAAGCCGCGCCGCGCCGCCGCCGCCCGGCGCCCCCTGTGGATAACTTCGGCGGCGGCGCGCGGATGTCGGTAGAACGGAACGCGTGAGCGCCGTTCCCGCCGACCTGACCGACCGAATCCGGTCCCGTCTGCGCGCAGAGAGCATCGATCCGGCGCGCGACGACGACGCGACCGTGCGCCTCGTGCGCGGCGAGATGCGGCGGCACAACGACATGGCCTCAGCCCGCGGCTTCGCCCCGATCGACGACGAGGCCGCGTGCGAGCGCGAGGTGCTCGCGACGCTGACCGGGTACGGCGTGCTCGACGCGTACCTCAGCGACGACACGGTCGAGGAGCTCTGGATCAACGGGCCGGACCGTGTGTTCGTCGCCAGGGGCGGTCGCAGCGAGCGCCTCGCGCTCCGCGTGGAGGAGCGGGAGATCCGCGACCTGGTCGAACGGATGCTGCACTCGGCGGGCCGCAGGGTCGACCTGAGCCAACCCGTCGTCGATGCGTCGCTGCCCGACGGCTCGCGCCTGCACGTCGTGATCCCGGATGTCGCCAGGCGCAGCTGGTTGGTGAACATCCGGCGCTTCCTGCCCTCGCACCGGAGGCTCGGCGACCTCGTCGCGGCCGGCTCGCTCGACGAGGGCGCGGCCGAGCTGCTGCGCGGCGCCATGGCGTCGGGGCGCAGCGTCGTCGTCTCCGGCGCGACGCACGCGGGGAAGACGACGATGCTCGGTGCGCTGCTGGCGGCGTCGCCGCCGGAGCACCGCATCGTCACAGTCGAGGAGACCTTCGAGCTCGCCGTCGACGCGCCCGATCTGGTGGCGATGCAGGGGCGGCAGCCGAGCCTCGAGGGCACGGGGGAGATCACCCTGCGCCGGCTGGTGCGCGAGGCCCTCCGGATGCGGCCCGACCGGATCGTCGTCGGGGAGGTGCGCGATGCCGAGGCGCTCGACCTCGTGCTGGCGCTGAACACGGGCGTGCCGTGTGCCGCGACGGTGCACGCGAACTCGGCGGCGGATGCGCTCGCGAAGCTCGCGATGCTGCCGCTGCTGGCCGGTCGCAACATCGATCGCGGCTTCATCGCCCCGGCGATCGCCCGCAGCGTCGACCTCGTCGTGCACTGCGAGCGGCTGCCGAGCGGCGGTCGGCGCGTGGCCGAGATCGCGGCGCCGACCGGCGAGCACGACGAGGCGGCGATCGCCACCGAGACAGTGTGGCGCCCCGGCGCGTTCCTCAGATCCGCCGGGGAACGCGCGGCGCAGCGAGAGGCGGCGGCGCTGTGACGATTCTGCTGGGCGTGCTGCTGGCGGCCGGAGTCCTCCTCACGGCTTCGCCGTGGCTGTGGCCGGCCTCGGCACGGCGGGAGGCGCCTCGGGTGACGGGCGCGTCGGCCCAGCTGCTCGCCGCGGCGGGCTTCCCGGATGCCGCACCGCGAGTGCTCGTCGTCGGATGCGCCTCGGCCGGCGCCGTGGCGGGGGCGAGCGCATGGCTGGCGGCCCAGATCCCCGTGCTCGTGGGCCTGGCATGCATCGCGGGCGCCGCCGCGCCGATCGCCTGGCTCCGCGGCCGTCGTTCGGCGCTCATCCGGGCCAGGCGCTCGCTGTGGCCCGACGTCTGCGACCTCCTCGTCGCGAGCGTGCGCGCGGGGATGGCGCTCCCGGACGCCGTCGCGAGCCTGGCGCAGTCGGCGCCCGCCGAACTGCGGCCGTCGTTCTCGCGCTTCGCTCGCGACATGGCGGCGTCCGGCAGCTTCGGGTCGAGCATCGACCGGTTGAAGCGCTCGCTGGCCGACCCGCTGGCCGACCGCATCATCGAGACGCTCCGGATGTCGCGGGAGGTCGGCGGCACCGAGCTGGTCCCGGTTCTGCGGGCGCTGGCGGCATCGGTGAGGGCGGAATCGGCGCTGCGCGGCGAGGTCGAATCCCGGCAGTCCTGGACGAAGGGCGCCGCCGTGCTCGGGGTCGTCGCGCCCTGGGCGATCCTCGGCATGCTCGCGATTCGCCCGGAGGGGGCGGCGGCGTACTCGAGCGGGCTCGGCGTCGTCGTGATCGTCACGGGCGCCGTCGTATCGGTCGTCGCGTACCGGTTGATGATCCGGGTCGGGCGCCTGCCGGAGCCGAAGCGCTGGTTCGCATGAGCGGCGCCTCGGACATCGCGCTCGCCGTCCTGCTCGGCGGTGCGCTCGGCGCGGGGCTCTGGACCGTGCTCGCCGCGATGCCGCGCTGGGGAGCCGTTCCTCTGGAGCGCCGCATCGCACCGTACATCCGGGACGTCACGGATCCGGCGGGGACGACCGCCGCGGGCAGCGCCAGCGACCCCGGTTCGGCGATCGCGGGCGCCGGGGGCGCGCTCTGGCGCGCTGCGCGGCTCAGGGCGACGGCGCTGCTCGGCGGGACGGCGGCCGTCGCCAGGCGGCTCGAGCGCGCGGGCCTCGGCTCCGATGCGGCGGCCTTCCGCGGGCGCCAACTGGCGTGGGGGCTCGCCGGAGCGCTGGCAGGAGGCGTGCTGCTCGTCGCCGTCGCGATGGCGGGCCGCTTCGCCCCGCCAGCCGCACTTGTGCCGCTCCTCGGCGCGGCCGCGGGGGCGCTGGGCTGCGACGCCGCGCTCACCTCCCGGGCGAAGGCCAGGGCGCGCCGCATCGCCGACGAACTGCCGACGGTGCTGGAGTTCCTGGCGCTCTGCCTCGCGGCGGGCGAGGGCATCCTCGACAGCATCCGGCGCGTCGCCGACGTCGGCACGGGCGAGCTGACGGGGGAGCTGCGGCGGGTCGTCGTCGAGGTCGGGACGGGCGAGCCGCTCGCCGGCGCGCTCACCGGAATGGCGCGCCGCGTCGACGTGCCAGCACTCAGCCGCGCGACGGATCACCTCGTGGCCGCCCTGGAGAGGGGCGCACCGCTCGCACAGGCCCTCCAAGCGCAGGCGGGCGACGCGCGCGAGGAAGCGAAGCGCACGCTGATCGAACAGGCGGGCAAGCGGGAGATCTGGATGCTCGTCGTCCTGGTCTTCGCGATCCTGCCGCTCAGCGTGGTGTTCGCGCTGCTGCCCGGCATCACGATGCTCAACGTGGGGCTGTGACGGACCCGGACGGAAGACCGATGACAGGAGAAGAGGAGAACAGGCATGAACGGGAAGAGACGAGCACGGGGCCTCGCGGCCGACGAAGAGGGCGACGTGCCGGGGTGGGTGCTCATCACGCTGATGACCGCCGGCCTGGTCGTCACGGTATGGATGCTCGCCGGGCCGGCGCTGTCGGCGCTGTTCGAGCGCGCCATCTCGAGCGTCGGCGTCATCTGACTTGGCGCCGGCGGGCAGGGGAGGCGTCCGCCGCGGTACGGCGCCGTGCCGGCCGTGCGCCGTCGCCGGGCGTCGCGGCGGACCACCGCGGCTCCGCGCCCGTGGAGTTCATCCTGGTCGGCGCCCTGCTCACGTTGCTCACGGTCGCCGTGCTCCAGCTGGGCTTCGCCGTGTACACGCGCAACGTCGTGCAGGATGCGGCCGTCGACGCCGCCTACCGGGCCGCGCTCGCCGATGCTCGGCCGGGCGAGGCGGCGACGCGTGCGGACGAACTGATCGCGCGCGCCGTCGGTGACGGATACGCCAGGGAGGTCTCGGTCACGAGCGGTGCCGTCGCGGGAGTCGACTCGGTCGTCGTCACGATCAGCGCCGCTCTGCCGCTCGCGGGGCCGTTCGGGCTCTCGGGCGCCCTGGAGGTGACGGCGCATGCACCGCGCGAGTCGCTCGGGTGAGCGCGTGGGCGTGCGGAAGCCCATCTGCCGCATCGGAATCCGCGGAGGGATGCTCCGCGCGGACGAGGGCGGTTCGGCCGCCCTCGAGTTCATCGCGGTCGGGGTGCTGCTGCTCGTGCCGATCGCGTACCTCGTGATCGCCCTCGGCACCGTTCAGTCGCACGCACTCGGCGCGGAGGCGGCCGCGCGCTTCGCGGCTCGCACGATCGCGAACGACTCGGCATCGACGCCGGGCGAGACCGCGGCGGCCGTTGCGAGCCAGTACGGCATCGACTCCGACGCGCTCGACATCGGTGTGAGCTGTGCACCCGCCGCATCTAGGTGCCCCGAAGCGGGCGCCGTCGTGACGGTCACGGTGCGCGCGGAGGCGGAGCTGCCGTTCGTCCCGCCCGTGCTCGGCCTCGACCGGATCGCGCGCGTCCCGATCGAGGCGACGGCGGCGCACAAGGTCTCGCGGTTCGGGGGAGCGGGGTGAGCGCGTCGCCCGCCCGCCGCATCCGACGGCACGGGGGCGCCCGCGGCACAGGGCACGCGCCACGGGGGCGCGGGCTCGCCGGGGACGAGGACGGGAGCACGCTGCTCCTCACGCTCGGCTACGCGCTGTTGGCGCTCGCGCTCATCCTGGTGTGCGCGAACGCGACGTCGATGTACCTGGCGCAGAAGCGGCTGGACGCGCTCGCCGACGCCGCGGCGCTCGCCGGGGCGGACGGCTTCGAGATCGAGCTCCGCGGGGACGATCCGATCGCGACCCTGCGCGACGACGAGGTGCGCGAGCAGGCCGAGTCCGTGGTGGTCGTCGCGGGCGGGGGCGCGGCGCTCGTCGCTGCGGGCACGCCGGACGGCGCGTCGGCCCGCGTCACGGTCGCCGACCGCTGGCACCCGGTCCTGCTGAGCCCGTTCGTGCCGGACGGCGTGGAGCTGACCGCGACGGCGACGAGCCGGACGGCGCTGAACTGAACTGCTCAGCCGCGCGGCGGTCCTGGAGCGTAGCGCGGCACCCAGCGGAGGAACGCGAGCGCGCCGAGGAGGCCGACGGCACCGACGATGCCGGTCGCGACCGACAGCGACGCGAGCGCGGTGACGCCCGAGATGAGCAGCGGCGTCGACGCCCCGCCAGCATCGGTGATCGTGCGCCAGGAGCCGAGGAACGCGGCCGGCTCGCGCTCCGGCGCGATGTCGGCACCGATCGTGAGCAGGATGCCGCTGGAGAGACCGTTCCCGACGCCGAGCACGATCGCGCACACGCCGAACCACAGCGCCGCGTCCTCGAGCCCGTGCGTGAACGACAGCAGCAGGAGCGACGCGCCCATCAGGCCGAGCGCGGGCAACGTGGAGGCGAGGCGCCCGAAGCGGTCCGTGATCTGGCCGCTGACGTAGAAGAGGGCGAAGTCGATCGCACCGGAGACGCCGACCACGAGCGCGATCGTCTGGGAATCGAGCCCGAGCGAGACTCCCCACAGGGGAAGGATCGCGGGGCGCGCCGCGCGCACCGCGGCGAGGCTGGCCGCGGCCAGGCCGAGCCGGGAGAGGACCTCGCGGTTGCGCCGCATCGTGCGCCAGACGCCGACGCGCTCGGCCGTCGGGATCGAGCCGGTCACGGCTTCGCCCGTGTCTTCCACCACCTCCTCCCTGGCCGCGCTCTCCTGGCGGATGAGGGTTCGCTCCGGGTCCGGACCGAACGCGACGAGGAGGCCGACGAGCACGAGGACGGCGGCGAAGAACCAGATCGCGGCTCGCTCGTCGTGGAAGACGCCCAGGAGAGCGGCCGCGACGAACGGGCCGGTGAACGCCCCGAGGCGGAAGGCCCCGCCGAGCGCCGCGAGCGCGCGGGAGCGCACGGAATACGGAACGCGGGTCGTCATGAACGTGTGTCGCGCGAGCGCGAACGCCGCGGCGAAGAGCCCGACGAGGAGGGCACCGAGCGCGAGCAGGCCCCAGAACTCCGCGAACAGCATCACGGCGCACGCGACGAGCGAGCCCGCGGCTGCGATGATCATCGTAGTGCGCTCGCCCACTCGGGAGACGAGCCAACCAGCGGGGATGTTCCCGCACAGCTGCCCGACGACGATGCCGGCGGGAACGAGCGCCGCGACCGAGAGGGATGCGCCGAGATGCACCGCGAGGATCGGCAGCAGCGGCAGAACCGCGCCCTGGCCGAAGGAGTAGAGCGCCGTCGGGCCGTAGATCATCGGGCCGAAGCGCAGCAGCACGGTGCGTGCGTCCGGACCGGGGGACGACGGGGGCGCGGCAGTCACTCGGATCAGCCTACTCCGCTGCACGCACGGGTCACCACGCCGATCGGCGGTAGGCTGAGGAGGCCATGATTGAACTTGACCTGTCCGCCGACATCCAGGCGCTGCGCACGACGTTCGCGAACATCCGAGAGGTGGTGAACCCCGAGGGCCTGCGCGACAAGATCGCCGCCCTCGAGGAGCAGGCCGCCGATCCGGAGCTCTGGAGCGACCAGGAGAATGCGCAGAAGGTGACGAGCGCCCTCAGCCACGCGAAGGCGCAGCTCGCGAAGGTCGAGAAAGCCGAGGGGCGCATCGACGACCTCGAGGTCATGGTCGAGCTCGCGATCGAGATGGACGACCAGGACACGGCCGACGAGGCGCGCACCGAACTGGCCGCGCTGGAGAAGTCGATCGGTGACCTCGAGGTGCAGACCCTGCTCGACGGCGAGTTCGACGAACGAGGCGCCGTCGTGACGATCCGATCCGGCGCGGGCGGCGACGACGCCACCGACTTCGCAGAGATGCTCATGCGCATGTACCTCCGCTGGGCGGAGCGCCGCGGCTACCCCGTCAAGGTGCTCGACACCTCGTACGCCGAGGGCGCCGGCATCAAGTCGACGACGTTCGAGATCGACTCGCCCTTCGCCTACGGCACGCTGTCGGTCGAGGCCGGCACCCATCGCCTCGCGCGCATCAGCCCGTTCGGCTCGGCCGACAAGCGTCAGACGTCGTTCGCGGCCGTCGAGGTGATCCCGGTGATGGAGGAGGCCCAGGAGGTCGACATCCCCGAGAACGACCTGCGCATCGATGTCTTCCGCTCGTCGGGCCCCGGCGGCCAGTCGGTGAACACGACCGACTCCGCCGTGCGCATCACGCACATCCCGACCGGCATCGTCATCTCGATGCAGAACGAGAAGTCGCAGATCCAGAACCGCGCGGCCGCCATGCGCCTGCTGCAGACGCGCCTGCTGCTGCTGCAGAAGGAGCAGGAGGCCGCGAAGAAGAAGGAGCTCGCCGGCACCATCACCGCGAGCTGGGGAGACCAGATGCGCTCCTACTTCCTCTACGGCCAGCAGCTGGTAAAGGACCTCCGCACTGGTTACGAGTCGGGCAACCCGACGACGGTCTTCGACGGCGACCTCGACGGCTTCATCAACGCGGGCATCCGCTGGCGCAAGCGCCCCACCGAGGACTGACGCGGAGCCGCGCTTTCTCTCAACGGAGAACCATGAACGTCCGCACCCCATCATCCGGGGTGCGGACGTTCTGTTTGTGCGCTCTCAACGTGACCAACGCTGGTGAGTCGGCGTAGGACGGGATGCTCCGCAGGCTGGCATCGGGTTTGGCGGGAGCGAGCGCAGCGAGCGGGGGCGGGGCCCCGGCGCGCGAGGCTCTGCCTGACGCGAAGCGGCAGGCAGAGGAGCGCTGGGGATCCTGCGGAGCGTCCCGTCCGGAGCCGACGGACGCAACCAGCTGTTGCAGCGGAAGGCCCTTGCTCTCAGCCAAGAGAGCAAGGGCCTTCCGCTTTGCCGACAGGACGTTACTTGTTCTCGCCGTCCGTCACCTCGTGCTGGTGGCGGAAGTGCGGGTTGTCCGTCGGGTCGTCGCCGTACTCGGCCAGGGCGTGCGCCTGGTGCTCCTCGGCGTGCTCGAGCTCCGTCTGCGTGATCGGCGCGAGGCGGTCCTCGAAGAACCAGCGCGACAGGGCCGCGCGGAACTTCTGGCTGCCCGTGATCCTGCCCTCGTCGTTCGGGCGCACGATCAGCGGCTCGTACTCCGAGTCGGGGATGAGCTTCCAGCGCTCGTACACGTCGACCGGCTTGTGGACCTCACGGAACTCGCCGCCGGGGAGGCGCACGATGCGGCCCGACTCGTAGCCGTGCAGGAGGATCTCGCGGTCCTTCTTGAGCAGCGCGATGCAGATGCGCTTCGTGATCCAGTACACGACGATCGTGCCGAGGATGAGCGCGGCCTGAAGGCCGTGGATGACGCCCTCCATCGTGAGCTTGAAGTGCGTCGCGATGATGTCGGACGAAGCCGCCGCCCAGAGGACCGCGTAGAACCAGACGCCGGCGGCACCGATGGCGGTGCGGGTCGGGGCGTGGCGCGGGCGCTGAGCGATGTGGTGCTCGCGCTTGTCGCCCGTGACCCAGGCCTCGATGAACGGGTACACCGCGACGAGCACGATGAAGACCACCAGCACGATCAGCGGCAGCATGACGCCCATCGGGATCGTGTAGTTGCCGATGACCCAGTCGAGGTGCGGGGGAGCGAGGCGCAGTGCGCCGTCGGCGAAGCCGATGTACCAGTCGGGCTGGGTACCGGCGGACACCGGCGACGGGTCGTACGCGCCGTAGTTCCAGATCGGGTTGATCTGCACCATCGAGGCGATCAGGACGATCGCACCGAAGACGATGAAGAAGAAGCCGCCCATCTTCGCCATGTACACCGGCATCATCGGGTAGCCGACGACGTTGTTGTTCGTGCGGCCGGGGCCCGCGAACTGGGTGTGCTTGTTGATGATCATGAGCATGAGGTGGAGGACCACCAGCGCGATCAGGATCAGCGGCAGGATCAGGATGTGCAGCGAGTAGAGGCGTCCGACGATCGCGTCACCGGGGAACTCGCCGCCGAAGAGCAGGAACGAGGTCCAGGTGCCGATCAGCGGGATGCCCTTGATCATGCCGTCGATGATGCGGAGGCCGTTGCCCGAGAGGACGTCGTCGGGGAGCGAGTAGCCCGTGAACCCGAGGCCCATCGCCAGGACGAACATGACGAAGCCGATGACCCAGTTGAGCTCGCGCGGCTTGCGGAAGGCACCCGTGAAGAACACGCGCAGCATGTGGACGCCGATGCCCGCGACGAAGACGAGCGCGCCCCAGTGGTGGATCTGGCGGACCAGCAGCCCGCCGCGCAGGTCGAAGCTGATGTGCAGCGTCGACTCCATCGCGGCCGACATCTCCATGCCGTTCATCAGCGGGTATGCGCCGTGATAGACGGTCTCGGCCATCGAGGCCTCGAAGAAGAACGTGAGGAACGTGCCCGAGAGGAGCACGACGACGAACGACCACAGCGCGATCTCGCCGAGCATGAACGACCAGTGGTCGGGGAAGACCTTGCGCCCGAGCGCCTTCACGAGGCCGGAGAGGCTCGTGCGCTCGTCGAGGTAATTGGCGACTCCGCCGACGAACTTGCCGCCCAGCGGCTTCTCGTCAGGCTTCTGGGTCTCGTCCTGAACGGTTGCGGTACTCAATGGCGCTCCCAGAAGCTCGGGCCGACAGGCTCTTCGAAGTCGCTGCGCGCGACGAGGTAGCCCTCGTCGTCGACGGTGATGGGCAGCTGAGGCAGCGGGCGCGAAGCAGGGCCGAAGATGACCTTCGCCTCGTCCGTCACGTCGAACTGCGACTGGTGGCAGGGGCAGAGGAGATGGTGGGTCTGCTGCTCGTACAGGGCGACGGGGCAGCCGACGTGCGTGCAGACCTTGGAGTACGCGACGATGCCGTCGTACGACCAGTCCTTGCGCGACTCGCGCTCGTGGAGCTGCTCGGGCAGCAGGCGGACCATGAGGACCATGGCCTTGGCCTTCTCGTTGAGCATGCCGTCGTGGTGGCTGAGCTCGCTGAGACCCTCGGGGATGACGTGGAACGCGGAGCCCAGCGTGACCTCGGAAGCCTTGATCGGCGTGCCGCCCGGGTCGCGCGTCAGGCGCGTGCCCTTCTCCCACATCGTGGTGTTGAGCAGAGCGACGGGGTCACCGGCGAGCGGGTCCTCTTCGGACGAGTGCGGTGCGAGGCCGCGGAACAGCGTCAGGCCCGGCAGGATCGACGCGCCGAGTGCGACGAACAGCGAGTTCCGGATCATCTTGCGGCGCCCGAAGCCGGACTCCTCGTTGGCGATGCGGAACGACTCGATGGTGGCCTCGCGAGTCTCCTCCGTGCCGCGCGTGGCGTGCCGCTCCTCGACGTACTCGTGGTCGGCCATCAGGGCCTTCGACCAGTGGATCGCCGCGACGCCGATCGACAGCAGCGCGAGTGCGATGCCGAGGCCGATGTACATGTTGTTGTGGCGGATCGAGGTCATCTGCTGGTCCTCGATCGGGAACAGCATGTACGCGGCGATCGCCCAGAGGCTTCCGGCCACCGACAGGTAGAACAAGCCGTACACGACGCGCGCTGCGCGCTTCTCGGCCTTCGGGTCCTTGTCCGTCATCCGCTGCCGGTGGGGCGGCATCCCCGGGTTCTGGGGTGCGTCGGAGACATTGACGGCCAGGCCGGCGGCGGGCTGGTAGGCCGCCACCTCCTGTGTCTCACCGTCGTGTGCCATGGTGCTCCTCGTAGATTCGTTCGTCATATGAGCCTCAGTTGGACTTCGCCGTGATCCACACGACAACGGCGATCAGCCCGCCGATGCCGAAGATCCACACGAAGAGGCCCTCGGACACCGGGCCGAGCGAGCCGAGCGTGAAGCCGCCGGGCGCCTGGGCCTCCTGCTGGTACAGCAGGGCCGAGATGATGTCGCGCTTGTCCTCGGGCGTGAGGTTCATGTCGTTGAACACCGGCATGTTCTGCGGGCCCGTGACCATGGCCGCGTAGATGTGCAGGGCGCTCGTGTCCTGGATGTCCGGCGCGAACTTGCCCTCGGTGAGCGCACCGCCGGCGGCCGCGACGTTGTGGCACATCGCGCAGTTGATGCGGAACAGCTCGGCGCCGTGCGCCACGTCGCCCTCGCCGTCGAGCACCTCGTCGGCGGGGTACTGGGGGCCGGGAGCGACCGACTGCACGTAGGAGGCGACCGCGAGGATCTGCTCCTCCGTGAACTGCGGCTCCTTCATCTCGGCCTGGGGGCCCTGCATCTGCAGCGGCATCCGGCCGGTCGACATCTGGAACTCGACGGCGAGCTCGCCGACACCGGCGAGCGAGGGCCCGTTGGCGGTGCCCTCGAGGTCGAGGCCGTGACAGGTCGCGCAGTTGGCCTGGAACAGCTTCTGGCCGTCCTCGACCGTCAGGGTGGTCTCCGCCTGTGCGGTCTCGGTGGTGGCGGCGACGGCGGCGGAGGCGCCGGCGTAGATGCCGCCGGAGAGGAGCAGGCCGATGCCGAGGAGTGCGACGGTCGCGAGCGGGCTGCGTCGGCCGGCCTTGCGGCTCTTGGTGAACAGTGCCATGTGTTGCTTCAGCTTTCCGCTCTTTTTACTTGAGGAAGTAGATGACCAGGAACAGCGCGATCCAGACCACGTCGACGAAGTGCCAGTAGTAGGACACGACGATGGCCGTCGTCTCCTCCTTCTGGCGGAACTTCTTCACGGCGTAGACACGCCCGATCGTGAGGAGGAACGCGATGAGTCCGCCGGTGACGTGCAGGGCGTGGAAGCCGGTCGTCAGGAAGAAGGCGGCCGCGTACGAGTTGGAGCTGATCGTGAGCCCCTCCGCCGCGAGCTGCGCGTACTCCCACACCTGGCCGGAGACGAACACGGCCCCCAGCGCGAAGGTGATCCAGTACCACTCGACCATGCCCAGCTTCTTGCGGCCGTTCACCTCGTCGCGGAACGGGCGGCCGTTCTCGGCGGCGAAGACGCCCATCTGGCAGGTCACACTCGAGAGGACCAGGATGATCGTGTTGACGAGCGCGAACGGCACGTTCAGGAGGCCGGCGCCTTCTTCCCACAGCCCGGGGCTGGTGCTGCGGAGCGTGAAGTAGATCGCGAACAGGCCGGCGAAGAACATGACTTCGCTGCCGAGCCAGACGATCGTGCCGACCACGACCGGTTCAGGTCGCTTCACTTTCAGTGCCGGGGCATAGGTAGCTGGGGATGTCACGAGTCCATTATGGCCGATGAAACACCGTGCTGTGGGCAGGACTCCGCCCCGATCGTAGTGAGGGGAACCTTAGTTCGGGCCGCCGGTCGCCTGTGAATCCCGCCCATTAGGCTGTTCCCATGGCGGATGAGATTGTGTGGCCGGATGTCCTGACGACCGTCCTCGAGGGGCGCGACCTCAGCGTGTCAGAGGCGGAATGGGCCATGCGGCAGGTGATGCAGGGGGCGGTGACCCCCGCACAACTCGGCGGCTTCCTCCTGGCGCTGCGCGCGAAGGGCGAGTCGGTGCCCGAGATCATCGGGTTCCGCGACGCGATCCTCGACGCCGCCGTGCCGCTCCCCGTCGACCCGAACGTGCTCGACATCGTCGGCACGGGCGGCGACCGCATCGGCACGGTCAACATCTCGTCGACCGCCGCCATGATCATCGCGGCGACGGGCATTCCCGTCGTGAAGCACGGGAACCGAGCGGTGAGCTCGAAGTCAGGCGCGAGCGACGTGCTCAGCGAGCTCGGCATCGACCTGCGGCTCCCGCCGGAGGCGGTCGCCGGCGTTCTCGACCGCGCGGGCATCACGTTCGCCTGGGCGGCGGCGTTCCACCCCGGCTTCAAGCACGCGAGCCCCGTCCGCGCCGAGCTCGGCGTGCCGACGGTGTTCAACTTCCTCGGCCCGCTCGTCAATCCCGCCCGCGCCGAGGCCAACGCGGTCGGTGTCGCGAATCCGGATGTCGTGCCCCTGATCTCCGGCGTCTTCCGGACGAGGGGCGCGACGGCGCTCGTCTTCCGCGGCGAGGACGGGCTCGACGAACTGACGACGACCGGCTACAGCCGCATCTGGCAGATCTCCAACGGCGACGAGCACGCGTTCGACGTGCATCCGCGCGACCTCGGGATGCCCACCGCGACGCTGGACGACATCCGCGGGGGCGACGCCGCCCACAACGCGGGGGTGCTGCGCCGCACGCTCGCGGGGGAGCGCGGCGCGGTCCGCGACATCGTGCTGCTGAACGCGGCGGCGGGCATCGTCGCGTTCCGCCTGTCGCAGGACCCGTCGCAGGCGCAGCGGAACATGATCGAGCGGCTGAACGAGGCCAGGGACGAGGCGGCGGCCGCGATCGATGACGGCCGCGCCGAGGCACGGCTGACCGCGTGGGTGGAGGCGTCCGCCGCGGCTGGCGCCGAATGACGGCCCGCAGGGCGTTCCCCTGGCTCGTCGTCGCGGGGATCCTCGCGGTCGCGCTGTGCCTGCGCGCACCGATCCTGGGAGTCTCGCCTGTCCTGCGCGACATCGTCGCCGATCTCGGACTCGACTCGACATCCGGTTCGATGCTGATGACCGTCGCGGTGGCGATGTTCGCCGTCGCGACGCCCGTCGCATCGCTCGTCATCCGCAGGGCGGGCCCCGAGCTCGCCGTCATCGTCTGCCTCGCCGGCGTGATCGCGGGAACGCTCATCCGGATGCTCCCGAGCTTCACCGCGATGCTCATCGGCATGGCGGTCATGGGCGTCACGATCACGATCGGCAACGTCGTGGTCCCGGTGATCATCCGTCGCGACGTGCCGGAGCGGCATGTCGCGACGGTCACGGCGGCCTACGCCGCGGTGATCAACGTCGGCGCGCTGCTGGTCACGCTCACGACGGCGCCGCTCGCGGAGGCGATGGGCTGGCCCGCGGCGCTGGCCGCGTCGATCGTCCTGCCGATCGCCGCGCTCGCCCTCTGGATCGTCCACATGCTCCGCGACCGCGAGCCCGGCGCGACCTGGGCGGAGCAGGGCGTCAGGTCGCGACATGCGTCGGGCTCCGGCGCGACGGAGTCGATCTCTCTCACCGGCCCGGTTCCCGTGATGGGGCGCAGGGGCGGCGCGCTGCGCAACCCCGTCGTGTGGCTGCTGACGTTGACGTTCGCCGGTCAGTCGGCCGGGTACTACGCGCTGTCGACCTGGCTCCCCGCGATCGCCGCCGACCTCACGGACTCGAGCGCGTCGAAGGCCGGCGCGCTCGCCTCGCTGTTCCAGGCGACGGCGATCGCCGGAGCATTCCTGGTGCCGCTGCTGGCGAGGTTCTTCCCGATCGTGGTCCCGGCGATGACGGTCGCCGCCGGATGGATCACGATCTCCCTCGGCCTGCTGCTCGCCCCGGAGCTCTATGTGCTGTGGGCCTCGATCGGCGGCGTCGCGCAGGCCGGCGGGTTCGTCGTCGTGTTCACGGTGCTGGTCCGCGCGGTCCGATCCGACCGGGAGGCGGCGACGGCCTCGGCCGTCGTGCAGGGCTTCGCGTACGTGGCGGGCACGCTCGGCGCGCCCGTCGCGGCGTTCCTGCACGACGCCACGGGGGCCTGGACGGCCCCGCTCGTGTTCACCCTCGCCCTCGCCGCGCTGTTCACGGCGTCCCTCGCCGCGGCGCTCGTGGTGCTTGCGCGGCGCTGAGCCCTACGGGAGCGGGTCGTCGTCCGTCAGCTCCTCGTGCACGCGCCGGAGGTCCTCCAGCAGGGAACCGACGAGGATCCAGTTGTCGGCGCTCGGCTTCGGGACGCGCATCGGCCGGGTCAGCGCAGGCATCGATTCGGTCGGCGGGGCATCGGGGGCCTGGTCCGCCCGACGCACGAAGAAGCGCACGTCGTGGGCCGCGCGCCTGAGCTGCTCGGCGATCCCGAGCGCGACGGGGTCTTCGGCGAGGCCGTCGTCGTACCGGTCGTAGAGCGCCCTGGTCATGCCGACGACCTGCGTCACGACGGGCGAGAAGCGGTCGCGCAGGGCGACGATGTCGTCGAGCGCCCCTCGGTGCCTGCCGCCGCGCGGGTTGAGTGTGAGCGATTCGCGCGCTGACTCGATCGCGGCGTCCGCAGCGTCGCGCATCGGGCGCATCAGGCGCGCCGTGACCATCATCTCCGCCAGCTGTGCCGGCGTGCGGGTGTGGTCGAGCGCGTCCGCGAGCCGGTCGAGGGTCGCCGCGACCTCGGCGCCCAGCGCCTCGACGGCCTCCTTGGCGGGAGCGATCGTGACGGGCGGCACCAGCAGCAGGTTCACGACGAAGCCGAGCGCCGCGCCGATGATGGTCTCGATCACGCGGTCGAACGCGTAGTCGGGGGTCGCTTGGCCCATCGCGACGACGAGCAGGGCGCTGATCGCGACCTGATTGGTCGTGCCCGCCGTCATCCGGACCGCCCATGCGACCGCGAGCCCGAGCACGATCGAGAGGACGAGCGCCCAGACGGCGTCGGGAACGAACAGCGCCACGGCGCTGGCCACGAGCACACCGACGATGACGCCGGCGCTGCGCTCGATCGCCTTGAGGTACGACTGGTTCAGGCTCGGCTGCACGACCAGGAGCGCCGCGATCGCGGCGAACACAGGAGGCGGGCCGACCGGAATCAGCCACCCGCAGATGAGCCACGCCGCGACCATGGCGACCGCCGTCTTCGCGAGCTGCAGAACCGGAGCGCGGCGCTTCGCCCGCACGGCCGAGAGGACCTCCATGCTGTCAGCGTACGGCGCGACCGGCGGCTGCCGGCACCCGCGCGCGAGCGCCGCGCCGGTGCGCCGCGGCGGCCGCCGTCGGGCGGACGCGGGCGAGGAACCGCCGCCGGTCAGGCAACTCCGCCGCTCGGCGCATACGCTGAAGCCATGTCACGACCAGACGACGCCCTGTCATGGGACGGCGATGACGACCCGACGCTCAGCGTCGGCCCCGACGCAGAGCCGTCCGCACCGGAGGCGAGCGAGCCGGTCGGAGCTGGCGCTCCGCCGGAGCCGACGCCGCGCGCCGCGGAAGAGGAGCCCGCCGCGGGGGAGGACTCCTCGGCGCCGGCCGACGAGGAGGCGGTGCCGTCCGCAGGGCCGCGCCGGATGGGCGACGTCGCGCTGGTCGCGGTGGGCCTGCTCGGCGGGGTCTACGCACTGTGGACCGTCGGCTGGGTGCTGGGAACCATGCGGCTCCAGGTGCTCCAGGGTCAGGACGCGATGTTCCTCGGCAGCATGGCGCTGGGCATCGCGGCGCCGGCCGTCTGGTTCGTCGCCGCCTGGGTGCTGACCGCGGGGCGCGCGACGTGGGTGCGCTTCGCCTGGCTGATCGCCGGCGTCATCATCCTCGTGCCGTGGCCGTTCGTGATGGTGGGGGTGATCGGGCGATGAGCGGTGGCAGCACCGCGACGCGCGGCACTCCCGGCTGGCTGGTCGCCGCCGTCGCCGGCCTGTTCGGCCTGTTCTACGCCTTCGCCGTGTGGAACGGCGTCGGCCAGCTCATCACACAGGTGAGCTTCTTCTCCGAGGCGGGCCTGTCGCTGTCGGCGACCGGATGGGCCGTGTGGCTGCTGACGATCATGCTGCCGATCGCGGTCTTCGCCGCGGGCGTCGCCATCGGTCGGAGCCGAGGCATCGGGCGGCTCGCGCTGCTCCTCTTCGCGGGCCTGGCCGTCGTCGCCGTGTTCTGGCTCGACGTGATCGCCTACGCCACGGCGAACCAGTCGGCGTTCGTCGCCGTCTGAGCGCGGCCCGCGGCCCGACCGCGAGCGCGGCGCGCAGACTGCTCAGCCGGAGCGGCGGATGGCCGCCGTCTGCGCAGTGTGACGCCGTGTGCCGGCACCGCGGGCGGCAGATTCGTCACGTCGTCGGGGCGGCGATAGGCTGGGCGCAGATCGCGTCGGCGATGGAGCGCGACGCGGCGATATCCACCGCGCCCTCGCGCAAAGCATCGAAGGATCCCACGTGTCGAAGCCCGTCGTCCTGATCGCCGAACAGCTCTCGCCCGCCACAGTCGACGCCCTCGGGCCCGACTTCGACATCCGGCGGGTCGACGGCACCGATAGGCCGGCGCTGTTCGACGCGCTCGGCGAGGCGCACGCCGTGCTCGTCCGGTCGGCGACCAAGGTCGACGCGGAGGCGCTCACGCACGCCCCGCGCCTGAAGGTGATCGCCCGCGCGGGTGTCGGCCTCGACAACGTCGACATCAAGGCGGCGACCCAGGCGGGCGTCATGGTCGTCAATGCACCGACCTCGAACATCATCTCGGCGGCGGAGCTCACCTGCGGCCACATCGTGAGCCTCGCCCGCCACATCCCGGCCGCCCGAGCGTCGCTCGGCGCAGGGGAGTGGAAGCGCAGCAGCTTCACCGGCACCGAGCTGTTCGAGAAGACACTCGGTGTCGTCGGGCTCGGCCGCATCGGCGCCCTCGTTGCCGCCCGCATGCAGGGCTTCGGGATGCGGGTCGTGGCCTACGACCCCTACGTCACGGCCGCGCGTGCGCAGCAGCTGGGCGTCGAGCTGCTCAGCCTCGAGGAGCTCGTGCGCCAGGTCGACTTCCTCACGATCCACATGCCGAAGACGCCCGAGACGACGGGCATGATCGGCGAGGCCGAGCTGAAGGCCATGAAGCCGACCGCTTACGTCGTCAACGTCGCTCGCGGCGGCCTGATCGACGAGGAGGCGCTCGCGGCGGCCCTCGCGGCCGGAGAGATCGCCGGCGCGGGCCTCGACGTGTTCACGAGCGAGCCGCCCGCCGACACATCGCTGACGGGCCTGCCCAACGTCGTCGCCACGCCGCACCTCGGTGCCTCGACGGGTGAGGCCCAGGAGAAGGCGGGCATCTCGGTCGCAAAATCGGTCAAGCTGGCCCTCGAGGGCGACCTCGTGCCGGATGCGGTGAACGTCGCCGGCGGTGCCATCGACCCGTTCGTGCGCCCCGGCATCGACCTCGTCGAGAAGCTCGGCCAGATCTTCGGCGGCCTCGCATCCGCCGGCCTGCAGTCGCTCGAGGTCGAGGTGCGGGGCGAGCTCGCCGACTACGACGTCAGCGTCTACCGCCTCGCGGCGCTCAAGGGCATCCTGCGCAACGTCGTCAGCGAGTCGGTGTCGTACGTGAACGCGCCGGTCATCGCCGAGCAGCGGGGCATCGAGACCCGGATGATCGTCGAGGCCGACAGCCCCGAGTACCGCAACATCACGATCCTGCGGGGCACCCTCACCGACGGCACGACGCTCGAGGTCGCGGGCACGCTCGCCGGGACGCGTATGGTGCAGAAGATCGTCCGGATCAACCACTACGAGATCGAGGTGCCGATCGAGAGCAACCACGTGGTGATCCGCTACCAGGACGGCCCGGGCATGGTCGCGATCTACGGCGCCAAGCTCGGCGACGCCGGCATCAACATCGAGGGCATGCAGGTCGCCCGCGAGGTCGACGGCCAGGCGATCGCGGTCATCACGGTGAGCCAGCGCGTCCCCGAGGACGTCCTGGCCGACCTGGGCGAGGCCATCGGCGCCAGCATCGTGCGCCAGATCGAGCTCGTCGAGGACTGACGGCTCACCGGCGGCCCCGTCTGCGGGCGGGGCCGCTCCCATACCCACACGCCGGCGCGTCCGGCATCGTCGAAGGAGGAGCGCGATGTCGCGCGTCATCAAGCTTGCAGTGATCCCTGGCGACGGGATCGGGCCGGAGGTCGTCGCCGAGGCCGAGAAGGTGCTCGACGCGGCGACCGCCGGTTCCGGCGTGTCGTTCGAGAGGACCCGATTCTCGCTCGGCGCCCAGCGCTACCTCGACACGGGCGATACGCTGACGGACGAGGACCTCGCGTCCATCGCCTCGCACGATGCGATCCTTCTCGGCGCTGTCGGCGGCCAACCGGGCGACCCCCGCCTTCGCGACGCGAACATCGAGCGCGGGCTCCTGCTGAAGCTGCGCTTCGCGCTCGACCACTACGTCAACCTCCGCCCCTCGAAGCTCTACCCCGGCCAGCCCGGTCCGCTCGCCGCCCCCGGCGAGATCGATTTCGTCGTCGTGCGCGAGGGGACGGAGGGCCCGTATGTCGGCAACGGCGGGGCGATCCGCCAGGGCACGCCCGCCGAGGTCGCGAACGAGACGAGCGTCAACACGGCGTTCGGCGTCGAGCGCGTCGTCCGCTACGCGTTCGAGGCGGCGCGCAAGCGGCGCGGCGCGCTGACGCTGGTGCACAAGACGAACGTGCTGGTGAACGCGGGGTCGCTCTGGCGCCGGCTCGTCGACGAGGTCGGCGAGGAGTACCCGGACGTGGCCGTAGACTATCTGCACGTCGACGCGGCCACGATCTTCCTGGTCACGAACCCGAGCCGTTTCGACGTCATCGTCACCGACAACCTCTTCGGGGACATCCTGACCGACCTCGCCGGCGCCGTGACGGGCGGCATCGGGCTCGCCGCATCCGGGAACATCAATCCGGCGGGCGCGTTCCCCTCGATGTTCGAGCCGGTGCACGGCTCCGCGCCGGACATCGCGGGCACGGGCGCCGCCGACCCCACGGCCGCGATCGGTTCGGTCGCCCTCCTGCTGGACCACCTCGGGCTCACCGAGGAGGCGGCTCGGGTCGCGTCGGCGATCGAGGCCGACATCGCGGCGCGGCGCGAGGGCACGGGCAGCCGCACGACCTCGGACATCGGCGACGACATCGCCGCCTCGGTGCGGGCGTAACCTTGATCCCGGCGGGCTCTCCACCGCCCCACGCACGTTAGGAACCACCATGGCTGAAACCACCGCACTGCCCGACTTCCTGGTGCAGAAGAACCTCGCGGGCAAGAGCCCTGCCGAGCGCGAGGAGCTGCTAGTCGACCCGGGCTTCGGCACGGTCTTCACCGATCACATGGTCGATGTGTGCTGGTCCGAGCGGGGCGGATGGCACAACGCCAGGGTGCGCCCGTACGGCCCGATCACGCTCGACCCGGCGGCGGCGGTCCTGCACTACGCGCAGGAGGTCTTCGAGGGCATGAAGGCCTACCGCCACGCCGGAGGCGGCATCTACACCTTCCGCCCCGAGCTGAACGCGCGCCGGATGAACCGGAGCGCGCGCCGCCTGTCGATGCCGGAGATCCCCGAGGAGCTGTTCCTGCGCGCGCTCCGCGAGCTCATCGCGGTCGACGGCGCGTGGGTACCGTCGAACCCCGACCAGACGCTCTACCTGCGGCCGTACATGTACGCGAAGGAGGCGTTCCTCGGCGTCCGGCCCGCGAAGAAGTACGACTTCCGCGTGATCGGCAGCCCGTCCGGCGCATACTTCTCGGGCGGCGTGAAGCCCGTCTCGATCTGGCTGAGCGAGAACTACGCCCGCGCGGCCAAGGGCGGCACGGGCGCAGCGAAGACGGGCGGCAACTACGCGTCCAGCCTGCTCCCGCAGTCCGAGGCGATCGCGCAGGGGTGCGACCAGGTCGTGTTCCTCGACTCCGGCGGCAACGTCGAGGAGCTCGGCGGCATGAACGTCGTGTTCGTGAAGGCCGACGGGACCCTCGTCACGCCCGACTCGGAGAGCATCCTGGACGGCGTCACGCGCAACTCGCTCCTGACGCTCGCCGAGGAGCGAGGGCACAAGGTCGAGCGCCGCGGAGTATCGCTCGAGGAATGGCGCGACGGCGTCGCTTCGGGCGACATCGCCGAGGTGTTCGCGTGCGGCACGGCGGCGGTCGTCACCCCGATCGGCACGCTGAAGGGCGCAGGCTTCGTCGACGAGCAGCCGTCGGGCGAGCTGGGCCTCTCGCTGCGCGAGGAGCTCACCGACATCCAGTACGGGCGCCGCGAGGACTCCCACAACTGGCTCTACCGCCTGGACGCATAACCGATTGAGCTGCCGCCCCGATCGGGGGAGTTCCGCCGTTGCCGGCGCAATGGCACGACGCCCCGGTCGGGGCGCTCGCGCGCCTGCGTGCGGCCGATAGGGTGGGCGTGTGAAGATCGCTCGGTTCAGCCACCATGACGCCATCCGGTACGGAGTCCTCGACGACGACGAGCTCGTCGTGCTCTCGGGGGATCCGATGTTCGCCGGCTTCGAGACCACAGGGGAGCGCGTGCCGCTCGGCGACGCCGTGCTGCTCGCGCCCGTGATCCCGCGGTCGAAGGTCGTCTGCGTCGGGCGGAACTACCGCGCCCACGCGGCCGAGCTCGGCAACGACGTGCCGGCCGAGCCGCTCCTGTTCCTCAAGCCGAACACCTCGGTGATCGGGCCGGGCGACGTCATCGTGCGCCCGCCGCAGAGCCAGAGCACGCACTTCGAGGGGGAGCTCGCGGTCGTGGTCGGCCGCATCGCCAAGAACGTGAAGGCGGCGGACGCGCTCGACTACGTGTTCGGATACACCGCCGCGAACGACGTCACGGCGCGCGACCTCCAGAACAGCGACGGTCAGTGGGCGAGGGCCAAGGGCTTCGACACGTTCTGCCCGCTCGGGCCGGTGATCGAGACGGACTTCGATGTCGAAGCCGGCGAGGTCATCACGCGCGTGAACGGCGAGGTCGCCCAGCAGGGCCCCTTCACCGATATGGTCTTCGGCGTCGCCGAGCTGATCGAGTACATCTCCGCGGCGTTCACGCTGCTGCCCGGCGACGTCATCCTGACCGGAACGCCGGAAGGCGTGGGGCCGTTCGTCGCCGGCGACGCCGTCGAGGTCGAGATCCCCGGCATCGGGACCCTGCGCAACGCGGCGCGCGACGCGGGCTGAGGGGGAGCGGATGACGGGCGCGAACGGGCAGGGCACGCCGCAGGAGCCGTCACCGTACGCGCCCCCGCAGGCGAGCGCGTACTACGCGCCTCCCGGCGCGCACCCCCGGCCGGCCGCGAAGCCGCCGAGCCGCTGGATGGCGATGACGGCGCTGAGCATCGTGATCCCGGCGGCGCTGCTCCGCTTCGTCCCGTTCGTCGGCGGGCTGTTCATCGTGCCGGTCCTCGTCGCGATGGTCTTCGCCGTCCTCGCCCTCGTGATCCAGAAGAGCGCGGTCGGGATGAGCGTCGCCGCTCTCGTGATCGGCGTCGTCGGCCTGATCGTTCCGGTCGTGCTGACGGTCCTGCGCCTGAGCGCGTTGGGGCTGACGATCTTCGGCGTGCTCCAGGAGGGCGGCTGGCAGCCGTGACGCGCGGCCGGTCCCGCGGCATCGAGCACGGGGCGCTCGGGAACTAGAATCGTTCCGATGGCTACCGTTGACCCCCGCACCACCACCGCAACCGGCTCCGACGTCCGCGTGCGCTTCTGCCCCTCGCCGACCGGAACGCCGCACGTCGGCCTCATCCGGACCGCCCTGTTCAACTGGGGCTACGCCAGGCACACGGGCGGCAAGCTGATCTTCCGCATCGAGGACACGGACGCCGCCCGCGACTCGCAGGAGAGCTACGACCAGCTCCTCGAGGCGCTGCGCTGGCTCAAGATCGACTGGGACGAGGGCATCGAGGTCGGCGGGCCCCACGCGCCGTACCGCCAGAGCGAGCGCCACGACCTGCACCGCGACGTGCTCGATGCGCTCATCGAGAAGGGACTCGTGTACGAGAGCTACTCGACGTCCGACGAGATCGACGCGCGCAACGAGGCCAACGGCCGCCCGAAGCAGCAGGGCTACGACAACTTCGACCGCGACCTCACGGACGAGCAGAGGTCCGCGTTCCGCGCCGAGGGGCGCCAGCCGGCGCTGCGCCTGAAGGTGCCGGACGAGGACATCACGTACGTCGACCTCGTGCGCGGTGAGATCACCTTCCCGGCCGGCTCGTTCCCCGACTTCGTGATCGTGCGCCCGAACGGCGTGCCGCTGTACACGTTCGTCAACCCCGTCGACGACGCGCTGATGGGGATCACCCACGTCCTGCGCGGCGAGGACCTGATGCCGTCGACCGGCCGCCAGATCGTGCTGTACCGCGCTCTCATCGAGGCCGGCGTCGCCGAGTTCATCCCGCGCTTCGGGCACATGCCGCTCGTGCTGGGGGAGGGCAACAAGAAGCTCTCGAAGCGCGACCCGCGCGCCGACCTCTTCCTGCAGCGCGAGAAGGGCTTCACGCACGAGGGCCTGCTCAACTACCTCGCGCTCCTCGGCTGGTCGATCGCGCCCGATCGCGACGTCTTCACGCTCGACGAGTTCACTGCCGCTTTCGACATCGCCGATGTGAACCCGAACCCCGCCCGCTTCGACCAGAAGAAGGCGGAGTCGATCAACGGCGACCACATCCGGATGCTCGCGGAGGACGATTTCGCCGAGCGCATCCTGCCGTACCTGGTCGCCGATGGTGTGGTCTCGGCGGAGCCGACCGATGCCGAGCGCGCGCTCGTGGCGAAGGCGGCGCCGCTGATCCAGTCGCGGCTCCCGCTCCTGGGCGAGGCGCCGGGGCTCGTGGGCTTCCTGTTCGCCGACGAGGTCGCGTACGACGATGACGCCGTGGCGAAGCTCGGCGAGAACGCCGTCGAGGTGCTGCGCGCCTCGGCCGCCGCGCTCGAGGGCGTCGACGGGTTCGCGACCGAGGCGATCCAGGACGCGCTCGCCGCCGCCCTGGTCGACGGCCTCGAGCTGAAGCCCCGCGTCGCATACGGCCCGCCGCGCGTCGCGATCTCGGGTCGCCGCGTCTCGCCGCCGCTGTTCGAGTCGATGGAGCTGCTCGGCAAGGAGGAGTCGATCCACCGACTCGTCGCGCTGGCCGACCGGCTCGAGGCGGCGTAGCCGCATCCGGCGGCGTGTCCGGCCCGCTCGCCGCGGGCCTGACACGCGCGGGCGACAGGGCTGAGCGGCTCGGTTTGGCGGTCCGCGCGGCGTCGGGTAAGCTGGATACTCGTTGCGGGGAAGCCCCCGGGACACCATGGGGTATGGTGTAATTGGCAACACAGCGGTTTCTGGTACCGCCATTCTTGGTTCGAGTCCAGGTACCCCAGCAGAGAAGAACCCCCGGCCACGTGCCGGGGGTTCTGCGTTTCCGCTCCGCGCCGCCTCATCGCGCCGCGCGGCGCCCGGCTCCTCCGTGCGGGCTCGCCCTCAGAGGTCGAGCGAATCGCCGGGCTCGAGCACGAAGAACTCGCCGCCGCCCTGCTCCGTCGCCCACTGCAGGCGCGAGCGGTGCATGCTCCTGCCGATCTCCGACAGCGTCATGTCGTGCACCCCGAACGCGCGCCGGGGGCGCACCTCGAGCACGAAGTCCATCGCCTCGCCGATCTTCAGCCAGGGAGCGCCCAGCGGTGCGGCGAGGGCATCGACGGCGACGCCTGCGGGCACGGCGTAGGAATCGCCGGGGTAGTACAGCCGGTCGTCGACGAGAACGCCGACGTTCTCGACGGGCGGGAGCGATTCGTGGATGACGGCGTGGTCGCCGCCGAAGAAGCGCAGCGCGAAGCCCCCGGCGCCGACCTCGTCGCCGGGCGAGACGACCGTGATCCCGTACCCGGGCGCCGCTGCGGCGACTCCCGCCGGCGCGAACACCGGGACACCCGGTGCGGCCCTCAGGATCTCGTCGAGGTGGCCGGGCGTCCAGTGATCCGGATGCTCATGGGTGATCACGACGGCCACCACGTTGTCGAGGTCGCCGAGAGGGGCCGTGAACGAACCGGGATCGAGGATCAGTGTCTTGCCGCCGTCATCGATCCGGAGGGCGGCGTGTTCGTGCTTCGTGACGCGCATGCCTGAAGTCAACTCCTTCCGGCCGCGCTCAGCAAACCCTTCGTGCGGGCGGCGGGCCGCCCCGGTCGCCGGCGCGCCGGCGCACCCCGCCGCCCCGACGTCAGGCGGACGTGATCACGTCGGCGGGGTCGAAGATGCGCTTCCCCAGGGCCTCCTGCGCCGACCGGTAGCCCTCGGGCGTCAGGCCCGAGCGCTCCAGGGCGGCAGCTCGCGCGGGGTAGCCGAAGACGTCGCGCAGCTCGCCGTTCTCGAGCGCCGCCAGGCTCTCGTGCCGCGCCTGGGACCCCGGGTGCACGAAGCCGTGCGGTTCGTACTGGAACAGGTTCCAGCTCCACGCGACCGTGCGTCCGCGCGTGAAGCCCGCCCAGGGCCCTCGTTCGATCCGTTCGCCCGCGTCGGGTGACGAGAGCGCTGCCCGAACCCGTGCCCACCCGTGGGCCCGCCGCTCCTCGGAGGCGCGCCTGGCATTGCGCGCGCTCGCGTCCGCGCTCTCGCCCAGCTCGGCCACGACCTCCGCGAGGGAGAGCGACTCCTCACCCGCGCCGGTGTGCCGGACGAAGCCGCTCGGGACCAGCGACACGAGACGGTTCCAGCGGGCCCGCGCCTCGACGCGCTCGTTCGTGCTGCGCCCCGGGTCGGGGTCCCTCAGCCCCAGGGCGCGCCACCACGCGGCGACGTCGGAACCGCCGGGACGCGACGAGTCGTGGCTGTTCTCGCCATCGGGCCGACCGTTCGGCCGGCGGGGCTCGTGATCAGTGCTCATGGGATCTCCTTCTCGAGGAAGGGCCCGCGCAACCGCGTCGGGCGACGCGGACCCATCGACTTGCCCGCACGCGGATGCGCGGGGCCGGTTCTTCCCCTGGGGCACCCCGCTCGACGGAGGAGGGTTGCCGTGCAACCGGCCAGGTACCGATGGCTGCAGCTCGTGAACCTGGGATGGACTGTATCAGGAGCCGGCGACGTTCCGCAGCGGCCGGTGCCGGCGCGTGCCGGGCGCAGCGGATTACCGCTATCGTGTGAGCGTCGAGGGCGGCACGGACGCGCAGCGCGGTGCCGTCGCATCGCCGCCCGCGTTTCCCGCGGGTCCGCCGGACGCACGAAGGAGAACGCAGATGTCAGAAGTCACGATTCCCGAGCCCGTCGCGTCGTTCATCGACGCGGTCAACCGCCACGACGAGGCGGCGTTCCTCGACGCCTTCGCGCCGGGCGGCTCGGTCGACGATTGGGGGCGCGTCTTCGCGGGGCGCGACGAGATCAAGGCCTGGAGCGACGACGAGTTCATCGGCGCGCACGGCACGCTCTCCGTCGAGGAGGTCGAGGCGGCCGATGGCGTCGTCACGGTCGTCGGCGATTGGCGCTCCACCCACGCGAACGGGCGCTCCGAGTTCGTCTTCGACGTCGACGGCGACCGGCTGTCCCGGATGACGATCCGCGAGGGCTGACGCGAGCTGAGCGCGAACGCCGGAGCGCCCTGGCCCGAATGGGCCAGGGCGCTCGTCTCGCTGCTGCGGTCAGTCCTGCGCGGCGCGGCGGCGCAGGTGCGCCACCGTCAGCGCGCCGCCGCCGAGCAGCAGGGCGGCCGCGCCGAGGGCGATCGGCAGCACCGGGCTCTCGGCACCCGTCACGGCGAGCTCGCCGTCGGACGCAGCTGCGTCCGCACCGGTCGAGGCGTCGTCCTCGTCGTCCGAAACGGCCTCCTCCTGCTGGTCGTCGCGCTGGTCGTCCTGCTGGTCGTCGCGCTGGTCATCCTGCTGGTCGTCGCGCTGGTCGTCCTGCTGGTCGTCGCGCTGGTCGTCCTGCTCGCCGTCCGTGCCGTCGTCCTCACCCGGAACCTCGGGCTCATCCGGCTGCTCGGCGTCGTCGACGACCCAGGCCTCGTTCAGCAGCCACGAGGGCAGCGAGGTGTTGTCGAGGTAGTGGCCGCGCACGTAGTCGAGGTCGGTTCCGAGCGCGGTCACCTGCTCGGCGCCGGCGCCCTTGTAGAAGAAGGGCACCAGCATGTTCGTGTGGTTGTCGCTGTTCCACGTGTGCGCGGCGGAGACGCCGTCGACCTCGGTCGCGAGGGGCTGAACCTCGGCATCAGCGGTCGCGGTCGCAGCGATCGCGGCATCCGAGGCCGCTTCGTCGGTGGCTCCGGTCGTCTCCTCACCCGACGGGAGCTGCACCTCCGGCTCGGTCGCATCCGCGGCCTTCGCGCCCGTCAGCTCGTCGGCGTCCTCGACCTGCGGCTCACTCTCCTCGGCGGTCTCGTCGCGAGCGGGCTCGGTCTCGTCCTCGGCCCCCGCCGTCTCCTGCTCCTCGGCGCCGCCGGGCACGATCGGGCTGAAGTCGCCCTCGAGGTGGCCGTAGAGGTAGCCGGTCTCGTGGTCGGCGGTGACGATCATGAGGGTCTCGTCCCAGCTCGAGTTCTCCTCGATCCATTCGATCGCCGTGTCAACGGCGTCGTCGAAGTCGCGGGTCTCCTCGAGGTTGCGCTCGGAGTCATTGGCGTGGCCGGTCCAGTCGATCGCGCCGCCCTCGACCATGAGCGAGAAGCCCTCGGCGTTGTTGTCCAGCACGTTCAGCGCGCCGGCCGTCATCGTCGGGAGGTCGGTGACGTCGTTCAGCGGGGCGCCCTCGCTGCGCGCCTGCTGCAGGGTCGAGGCGACCTGGGGCACGCCGAAGACCTTCTCGGGCGTCTCGCCGCTCGTGAGCGCCGCGAAGCCCTCGTTCGTCTCGATGAACTCGCGGTCGGTCACCCCGTTCGAGACGGCGCTCCAGTCCGCCTCCGAGACGTACGAGAAGTCACCCTCGGCGACCGGCTCGTTGTCGTCGCTGTAGAACGGGTGGCCGGCGCCCATGACGACCTCGAGGTCGCCCGTGATCTGCTCGTGGGCGATCTCCTGGTAGTTGTTGCGCGTCTCGTTGTGCGCCGAGAACGCGGCGGGCGTCGCGTGCGAGTATGGGACCGACGAGACGACGCCCGCCGACTTGCCCAGCTCGTGCGCGCGCTGCGAAAGGTTCTCGAGCTCCGCGCCGTCAGCGTCGACGCCGAGGCCGCCGTTGTACGTCTTGTGACCCGTGGCCATCGCGGTGCCCGCGGCGGCCGAGTCCGTCGGGCTCTGCTTGTTCCACTCGAAGTCGGTCCACGACTGAGCGGGGTCGTACGCGGGGCCGTCGATCCAGTTCGTCGACATGCCGAGGTGCTGCCACGCCTGCCAGCCGTCGGCCGGCGTCGTGTTGTGCCCCGAGTGGTTGACCTTGTTGTCGCCGCCGCGCTGCACCTGCCAGTGCACCTCGCCCGTGTCTTCGGCGTTCATCAGGTCGATGTGGTTGTAGCCCATGCCGTCGCCGATCATGATGATGACGTTCTTGGGGGCGGGGGCGGTTTCCTCGGCAGTTGCCGCTGCGGGGGCTGCGAGGGCGCAGCCGCCCACGAGCGCGAGGGCGAACGTGCCGGTGAGCACCGGCTTCGTGCTTCGCGAGAGCTTCAAGGGGATCCCTCTCATCGTTGGTCTTCCTGCGGACCCGCCCGACGCTATGGGCGCTGGGTGTCGCGCCGGCGTCGTCGCAGTGAATGCTCTCAGCGCCGAGGTGAACGCCATGGAATATCGGAACGAAGGTCGCGTGAAGCGCGGCGCGCCTATCGGCTCGGAGCTCGGGCGATTGAGCGGCGACCGGATGGAGTCGCGGGGTGGCATATATGCGACGGCGTGAAAGCTTAGGCATTCGTGCCGTGGCACTCGCACGATCGATGGATGGCCGAAACGCATTCCGCCGCCTCTGCCGAGGTCGGGCGCCGCATCGCGGCCGCGCGCACGCGCGCCGGCGTGAGCGCACGTGCGCTCGCGGAGTGCGCGGACATGGATCTCACGAACTACCAGCGCATCGAGCGGGGCAGGGGGAACCCGACGCTGTCGACCCTGCTGCAGATCGCGACGGCGCTCGAGGTCGACGTCGGCGCCCTGATCACAGGTCTGACGGCGGCGCAGCTGCAGAACGGCCGGCAGCCCTACGGCTACAGCGAGCTGCCACGGCGGCGCCGCGGCCCTCGCGTCGAGTACTGATGCGGGGCGGGGCTGCGCGGCGCGGCGGTCGTCACATCACGTCGCCGATGTAGCTGTACTTCACGAAGGTCTCCGGCGCGTACCCCGCGTCGATGAGCAGGCCCTGCACCGCCGTGAGCATGTACTTCGAGTCCCAACCCATGTACAGGTACGCGCCCTCGCCGAGCTCGTCCCAATGCCCGTTCCACGCCATCGCGGGGTAGATCGGGCCGCCCTGGCGGTCGCTGTAGTCGACCAGGACCTGTCGGTCCTCGGCCCAGAGCCGCTTGAAGACGCGGTTGAAGAGGTACTTGACGTCGTAGACCTCCCAGTGCTCGCCGCGGAACTCGACGTAGTCGAACTCCCGCTCCCAGCCGCGGGGCCAGCCGCGCCGCAGCTTCGCGTCGAGCACGGGGGTGAGGCCGTCGTCGTCGATCAGCACGACGGCGGGGCGCTTCCAGATGTCGAGGAACTCCGCGACGAGGCGCTCGGTGCGAGCCGAGACCGCCGCCGTCGACCACGCGTCCGCCGCGGCCAGATCGGCCGAGATCCGGACACCGCTGCGCGCGTAGACCGCGTCGCGCTTGTCCGCGAACGTCGTGGCAGCGAAGGCGCCCTCCGCGAGCTCGTCCTCGACGAGCGTGAGGTTGCCGAGAGTGGGGGCGAGGGCGCGGAAGCTGTTCTGCTCGTCCTCGGTCAGGTCGGTCCATGCGCGCTCGCCGTCGCCGGACCAATCGTCGGCGGGGGCGAGGGGGAAGATGTGGTCGACGCCCGCGGTCGAGATGTCATCGACGCCGGCGAGGCGCCCGAGGACGTACTCGGGGTGGGGGAGCTCGCCGTACTTGAGCGACACGCGCACGCGCTCGTCCGACGGCGTGATGCGGGCGATCGCCCTGACGAGGGCGTCGTGGGACTCATCGCGCGCGCGGCACATCCGTGCCACGAGCCGGTCGAGCGGAAGCCCGATGATCTGGCGCCGCAGCAGCAGCGACTGCACGTGCTCGAGCACGGCGATCAGCTCCTCGCGGCCGATCGCCCCCGCGCGGTGCGCGCGGTACTCGCGCATCACGAGGGGGAACATGCCCTTGCCGAACACGCCGACGTATCCGAGGTGCCTCGCGATCTCGGCGTCCGGTTCCCGCGCCGGTTCGAGCAGCGTGCGGTAGACCTCGGCGTACTCCCGCCACTCGGCCGCCTGGGCCCGCAGGCCGGGCAGCTCCAGGCGGGGGAAGGAGCGCTGGAACGCGTCGTACACGCTGCGCTCGCCCTCGATCAGCACCTCGCGTCCCGTGAGCATGATGAGGTAGTGCCGCCAGAAGGTGCCGATCTGCTCGCCCGTCGCCTCCTCGATCGGGAGCCAGAACTGTTCCTCGATCTCGGTCTGCTCGGCGTGCGTCAGGCCCATGAGGACGTAGTTGTGGATCAGCTCGTGGTCGCGCAGAGGGGCACCGGTCGAGTTCAGGCTCTCGAACGTCTGCTGTGCGTTCGCGTCGGCGCCGAGGGTGATCGCGACGTGCTCCAGCTTGCGCAGGCCGCGCCAGATCCGCGGTGCCTCATCCGGTTGGATCTGGCTGCGGAAGAACGCGTAGTTGTCATCGAAGCGCGACTCGCGCATGGCGTCGTCGGGCGAGCGGCGGTCGAGGACGACGCTCTCGAACACGTCGGCCCATTCCCTGTGGGGGCGCAGCTTCGTGCGGTCGGGGTCGTCGGCGCGGACCAGCACGCGCTCGAGCTCGGCGGCCAGGGCGGGGTCCGTGTCGCGCACGGTGTGGTGCAGCGCGGCGATCAGCAGCATCAGCGTCGTGGTGCGCTGCTGGCCGTCGATGAGCACGAGCGCCGCCTCGTCCGGGTTCGAGTTGTGCGACGACAGGATCGAGCCGATGAAGTGCGTGTGCGCGTCGTCGTGCTCCGAGACGGCCCGGATGTCCGAGAGCAGCTGCTCGCAGCCGCCGATGTCCCAGCGGTACTGCCGCTGATACACGGGGACGACGATCGTGGTGCCCGGGTCCGCGAGCCAGGCGACCGTGTTCACGGCCGTGGCATCGACGTTGGTCGCGGAAGTCTTTGAACCGGTCGTGTTGCTCATCGCCATCAATCCTACCGGGGTAGGCTTGCCTTACCTGGGCCTGTAAAAACGTCGCTGGCCCTCCTACGAAAGGCATGTGCACAACATGGGTTACATCAAGTCCGAACTGCTCGAAGAGACCGGCTTCGTCGTCCTCGACCCGTACCAGGGCGAGATCGATCCGAAGGAATGGCTCGACATCGAGTACGTCGACTGGAAGTCGTCGGGCGACACCCGTTTCGCCCCGATCGCGAGCGCCAAGGGCGAGATCGAGTGCAACGGCTTCTGGAACCACAAGCCGCCGCGCACCGACAAGGACGGCGTCTGGATCGACTCGCAGGTCGAGATCGCGCCGACGCTCACTGCCCGCGCCAAGGAGCCGGGCGCGAACGTCGGCCGCTGCCGCATCATCGAGCTGCAGCCGAACACGTACGCCGACTGCCTGTACAACCTGCACCAGGACGACAACAACCGCCTGAACCCGGATGGCACAGGCTGGGTCGTCCGCTCGTTCTTCCAGCTCACGGATGACGTCGACAGCTTCTTCGTCCTGCGCGACAACCGCACCGACCCGAGCGTCGAGTACCGGCTGCAGCTGCGCGCGGGCACGCAGCTCGTGATCGACACGCAGCGCCTGTGGCACGCGGCCACCCACGTCGGCAACGACCCTCGCTACTGCCTGATCAACTCGTGGGAGTCCGGCCCCGAGCTCGACGCGTACCTCGAGAAGTACAACGCCACCAAGGAGTACGAGCAGTTCTACGTTCCGCAGGACGTGCTCGACGCCGGCCAGGCCGAGCAGGAGCGCCGCCTCGCCGCCCGCGCCGCCTACTACGCGGCCAAGGGGCAGAAGGAGAAGGTGGCGATGAGTGAGGCGTGAGCCTCCTCGCACCATCGGGGCGCCTCGGCCGAACGGTCGGGGCGCCCCCCGCGCATCCGGGCGGCGGTCGCGCTCGGCGCGTCCGATTTGCGGTCATCCGGATGAACGTGGCATAGTATCCAGGTTGCCTCGCGAGCTGTCGGGTGGCGACGCGCGACTGGCCCCATCGTATAGCGGCCTAGTACTCCGCCCTCTCACGGCGGCAACGCGGGTTCGAATCCCGCTGGGGTCACCAGTCGAAGAGCCCGGTTCATCCGAACCGGGCTCTTCTCGTTCCCTCTGCGGGTCGCGTCGCCGAGCGCGGTGCCCGCGGCGGGTGGGACGGGCGACACGCGCGGAGGCCGGCGGTGATTTGTTCGGCGCATGCGCCGCGTGGCATAATCTTCTAGTTGCCGATCGCGAGACCGGCGACAGAAACTCAAGACTGGCCCCATCGTATAGCGGCCTAGTACTCCGCCCTCTCACGGCGGCAACGCGGGTTCGAATCCCGCTGGGGTCACCAGTCGAAAAGCCCGGTTCTCCTGAGCCGGGCTTCTTCGTACCCCGCGAGAACCGGTGTGCGCGGCCTCACCGCCGCCACCCGGTAAGCTTGCGGAGCGAAAGGGAGTATCCCGCAAACGCGCGTTCGTCATCACGTGCCCGGCTCCGGGCTCCGGGCGCGCACCGCCCGTCGGGGCGGGGGAGAGACTTTCGGATCCTGGACACCCATCATCCGAAAGGCACCGCCCTTGCTCGAAATCCCGCTCGCCTTCGAGATCATCTCTCTCGTCGTGCTCACGCTGATCCTGGTCGGCGACCTCCTCCTGATCATCAAGCGCCCCCACATTCCCTCGACGAAGGAATCCGGGCTCTGGGTCGCGTTCTACGTCACGCTCGCGCTGATCTTCGCGCTCGTGCTGTTCTTCGTCGCGGGCGGCGAGGCCTCCCGCGACTTCGTCATCGGCTGGGCGATGGAGTACAGCCTGTCGATCGACAACCTGTTCGTGTTCGTGCTGCTGATGTCGCAGTTCTCGGTCCCCCGGCGGCACCAGCAGCAGGTGCTGATGGTCGGCATCATCATCGCTCTCATCCTGCGCGCGATCTTCATCGTCGTGCTGGGCGCCGCGGCCAACGCGCTGAGCCCGATCTTCTACGTCTTCGGCGCCTTCCTCATCTACACGGCGATCAAGCAGTCGCTGCCCGACGCGCATCAGGACGAGGCGGACAAGGAGAACTTCATCCTCCGCGTCCTGCGCCGCTTCATGAACGTCAGCGACAACTACGACGGTTCGAAGCTGCGCACGATGGAGAACGGCAAGAAGGTCTGGACGCCGATGATCATCGTCTTCGTGGCGATCGGCATGACCGACCTGATGTTCGCGATCGACTCCGTTCCCGCGATCCTGTCGATCACGACCAACACCTACATCGTCTTCACCGCGAACCTGTTCGCCCTGATGGGCCTGCGCCAGCTGTACTTCCTGATGGGCGACATGCTCGACAAGCTGCGCTACCTGCACTACGGCGTCGCGTTCATCCTGGGCTTCATCGGCGTCAAGCTCATCCTGCACGCGATGCACGACAACGAACTGCCGTTCATCAACGGCGGCGAGCACATCGAGTGGGTGCCCGAGATCAGCAACTGGTTCTCGCTCGGCGTGATCATCGCGTCGATGACCGTCGCCACGGTGCTCAGTCTCATCGCGAACGCCCGCGAGAAGAAGCGCCAGGAGGTCGAGTCCGGCACGGAGTAGTCCGCCGCACGCACCGGACGACCACGGGGTGCGATTCTGCCAAGCCGGCGGGGTCGCACCCCCTCGCGCACCTGGCGCATTGCACGCCGGCGCGGGGTGCCGCGCGCAGAGTGCTACCCTGGGGGTATGCGAGCGACTCTCCTTCTTCGTCGCCGCGGCGGGTCTACGTCCTAGGGCCACCTCGTCGCGGAGTCCCGATGCGCCCGCACGACTGACGAGACCCTGAGGACCACCGAGCGATGACCGCTGACACTTCCATTCCGTCGATCCCCGACAACCCGCGCACCCTGGCCGAGAAGGTCTGGGCCGACCACCTGGTGTCGAAGGGCGAGGACGGGCAGCCCGACCTGATCTACATCGACCTCCACATCATGCACGAGGTCACCAGCCCGCAGGCGTTCGACGGCCTGCGCGCCGAGGGGCGTCCCGTGCGCCGCCCCGACCTCACGATCGCGACGGAGGATCACAACACCCCGACGATCGACATCGACAAGCCGATCGCCGATGAGACGAGCCGCACGCAGATCGACACCCTCCGCAGGAACGCCGAGGAGTTCGGCATCCGCCTGCACCCGCTGGGCGACGCGGAGCAGGGCATCGTGCACGTCGTCGGCCCGCAGTTGGGCCTCACGGTACCCGGCAGCACCGTCGTCTGCGGCGACAGCCACACGTCGACGCACGGCGCATTCGGCTCGATGGCCTTCGGCATCGGGACGAGCGAGGTCGAGCACGTGCTGGCCACGCAGACGCTGCCGCTGAAGCCGTTCAAGACGATGGCGATCAACGTCGAGGGGGAGCTGCGCCCCGGCGTCACGGCGAAGGACATCATCCTCGCCGTGATCGCGAAGATCGGCACGGGCGGCGGCCAGGGCTACGTGCTCGAGTACCGCGGCAGCGCCATCCGCGCGCTCTCGATGGAGGGGCGGATGACGATCTGCAACATGTCGATCGAGGCCGGCGCGCGCGCCGGTATGGTCGCGCCCGACGAGAAGACCTTCGCGTACGTCGAGGGTCGCCCGCACGCGCCGCAGGGCGAGGAGTGGGACAGAGCCGTCGCATACTGGAAGACGCTGCCCACCGACGAGGGCGCGACGTTCGACGCCGAGGCCCTCATCGACGCGAACGAGCTCGAGCCGTTCGTGACGTGGGGGACCAACCCCGGCCAGGGCGTGCCGCTGAGCGAGAACGTGCCCGACCCCGCTTCTCTCGCCGACCCGACGGCGAGGGCCGCGGCCGAGCGCGCGATCGAGTACATGGACCTCGTGCCGGGCACCCCGATGAAGGACGTCCGCGTCGACACGGTGTTCATGGGCTCCTGCACGAACAGCCGCATCGAGGACCTGCGTGCCTTCGCATCCGTGATCGCGGGCCGCACCAAGGCTGAGGGCGTCCGCGTCATGGTCGTTCCCGGATCCGCCAGGGTTCGGCTGGAGGCCGAGGCGGAGGGCATCGACAAGATCGTCACGGACTTCGGCGGCGAGTGGCGCTTCGCCGGCTGCTCGATGTGCCTGGGGATGAACCCCGATCAGCTGGCGCCCGGCGAGCGCAGCGCGTCGACCAGCAACCGCAACTTCGAGGGCCGCCAGGGCAAGGGCGGGCGCACGCACCTCGTGTCCCCGCTCGTGGCAGGGGCGACGGCCGTGCGCGGCACGCTGTCGAGCCCTTCCGATCTCGAACCGATCGCGGAACCTGCCCTGACGGGCGCGGAGGCATAGACGTCATGGAGAAGTTCACCACCCACACCGGAATCGCCGCTCCGCTGAAGCGCTCGAACGTCGATACCGACCAGATCATCCCCGCCGTGTTCCTGAAGCGCGTCACCAAGACGGGCTTCGAGGACGCGCTGTTCTCGGCCTGGCGGCAGGACGACGGCTTCGTCCTGAACCAGCCCGCCTTCCAGGGCGCGTCCGTGCTCGTCGCCGGCACGGACTTCGGCACGGGGTCGAGCCGCGAGCACGCCGTCTGGGCGCTGCGCGACTTCGGCTTCAAGGTCGTGCTCTCGCCGAAGTTCGCCGACATCTTCCGCGGCAACTCCGGCAAGCAGGGCCTCGTCGCCGGGGTCATCACGGAGGACGTCAAGGAGGAGCTCTGGCGTCGGATCGATGCGGACCCCGGGAGCAGCATCACGGTCAGCCTGGTGGACCGCACCGTGACACACGGCGACTTCACGGCCGGCTTCGAGATCGACGATTACACTAGGTGGAGGCTCCTCGAGGGGCTCGACGACATCGGACTCACCCTGCGTGAGGCCGACGCGATCGAGGCGTTCGAGGCCCGCCGCGAATCGTGGCGGCCCACGACCCTGCCGGTCAGGTGAGCCAGGAGCAGACCCGCTCCACACAGTAGGGGCAAGCCGGCTCCTGACGGCGGCCAGCCGCCGTCGCGACGAAGTGAGGCTAATAGATGACGCTTCTGGGAACCACGGGCACGACCCTCCAGGACACATCCGTCGACACGATCGAGATCCGGGGCGGCAGGCCGCTCCGGGGTCAGGTCGACGTCCGCGGCGCGAAGAACCTGGCGACGAAGGCCATGGTGGCGTCTCTGCTCGGCGAGACTCCCAGCACGCTCCGCGACGTCCCGGCGATCCGCGACGTCGAGGTGGTCCGCTCGCTGCTCGAGGTGCACGGCGTGACCGTGACCGAGGGCGACGAGCAGGCATCGCTCGTCCTCGACCCGGCCGATGCCGAGTCGGCGGGCTTCGAGGAGATCGACGCGCACTCCGGGTCGAGCCGCATCCCGATCCTGTTCTGCGGCCCCCTCCTGCACCTGCTCGGGCAGGCGTTCATCCCGGATCTCGGCGGCTGCCGCATCGGCGACCGGCCGATCGACTTCCACCTCGACGCCCTGCGCAAGTTCGGTGCCGTCGTCGACAAGCAGCCCAACGGCATCCGGCTCTCGGCGCCCGACGGGCTCCGCGGCGCGAGCATCGAGCTGCCCTACCCGAGCGTCGGCGCCACGGAGCAGGTGCTGCTGACGGCCGTCAAGGCCAAGGGCGTCACCGAACTGCGCAACGCGGCGATCGAGCCCGAGATCATGGACCTGATCGGCGTCCTGCAGAAGATGGGCGCGATCATCTCCTACGAGCCGAACCGCGTCATCTTCATCGAGGGCGTCGAGCAGCTGCGCGGCTACGACCACCGCAGCCTGTTCGACCGCAACGAGGCCGTTTCGTGGGCGTGCGCCGCGCTCGTCACCGACGGCGAGATCTTCGTCAAGGGCGCGCGCCAGTACGAGCTGCTCACGTTCCTCAACGTGTACCGCAAGGTCGGCGGCGACTTCGACATCACCGACGACGGCATCACGTTCCGCCGCGGCACTACGCCGCTCAAGGCGGTCACGGTCGAGACCGACGTGCACCCCGGCTTCATGACCGACTGGCAGCAGCCCCTGATCGTGGCGCTGACGCAGGCTGAGGGCACGTCGATCGTGCACGAGACCGTCTACGAGAACCGCTTCGGCTTCACCGACGCGCTCGTGAAGATGGGGGCTGACATCGTCGTGCACAAGGACGGCATCGACGCGCCGGATCGTCGCGTCGCCCGCCGCCCGCTCGAGCAGGCGGCCGTGATCAACGGCCCGACGCCGCTCAAGGGGATCGATATGGTCGTTCCCGACCTCCGCGGCGGGTACAGCCATGTGATCGCGGCGCTCGCGGCCGAGGGCACCTCGCGCGTGACCGGCATCCGACTGATCAGCAGGGGTTACGAGATGTTCCTCGACAAGCTGACCGCTCTGGGCGCCGACTTCGACGTCGTGGGCTGAGCCGTGTCCCGCGCACTCCGCGCGTCGCGCGAGAAGACCCGGCCGAGCGTTTTCTGGCTCCTCGCGGCCGCCGTCGTGCCGCTCGTGGCCTGGTTCGCCAAGTTCGACATCCGTGGCGGTGAGAAACTGCCGCGCGAAGGTGCCTACGTACTCGCGCCGAACCATCACAGCGAGATCGACCCGCTCACGGTCGCGGTCGCGACGTGGAAGCTCGGCAGGGCGCCGCGTTTCCTCGCGAAGGAGAGCCTGTTCCGCGTGCCCGTGCTCGGCGCGGCGATGCGGGCCACCAAGATGATCCCGGTCGCCCGCGGCGGGCGCGGGTCGGAGGCGCTGAAGCAGGCCGAGATCCTCGTGCAGCACGCCACGGGGGTGATCGTCTACCCCGAGGGCACGCTCACGCGCGACCCCGATCTGTGGCCGATGCGCGGCAAGTCGGGGGCCGTGCGGATCGCGATGGCGGGCGGCCTTCCCGTCATCCCCATGGCGCACTGGGGCGAGCAGCAGTTCATGCCCCGCTACGGCAAGCTCAAGCTCTTCCCTCCCCGGCGGCGCGTGCAGGTGCTGATCGGCGACCCTATCGATCTCTCCGACCTGCAGCAGACGGGCGAGCGCAACCCGAAGGCCGAGCGGGCGGCGATCGACGAGGCGACGAACCGCGTGATGGACGCCATCACCGCGCTGCTCGCAGAACTGCGCGGTGAGGAGGCGCCCGCCGAACGCTGGGATCCGGCGAAGCACGGGCAGAACGAGACGGGCCGGATATGACGGCCCGCGTCGTCGTCCTCGGCGCCGGCAGCTGGGGCACCACCTTCGGCAAGGTCCTCGCGGACGGCGGCTCGCAGGTGACGATGTGGGCGCGCCGACCGGAGCTCGCCCACGAGATCGACGAGGCCAAGCGCAACTCGCAGTACCTGCCCGGCATCAACCTTCCGCGCGGCATCCGGGCCACGAGCGACCTCGCGCGCGCCGTCGCCGGGGCCGACCAGATCTACGTATCGGTGCCGAGCAGGACGGCGCGCGACGCGCTCAAGCAGGTGCGCCCCGTCATCCGCGGCTCGGACGCGCCGATCGTGAGCCTGATGAAGGGGGTCGAGAAGCGCTCCGGCCTCCGGATGAGCCAGGTGATCGAGGAGGCCGTCGGATGCGATCCCGACCGCATTGCGGTCGCGAGCGGCCCGAACCTCGCCCTCGAGATCGCCCGCGAGCAGCCGACGGCGGCCGTCGTCGCATCGGCGAGCGAGGCCACGGCGGCCTCGGTCGCGAGCGTCGCGGCGAACCGCTACTTCGGCACCTTCGTGAACACGGACGTCCCCGGCACGGAGTTCGGGGGAGTGCTGAAGAACCTCATCGCACTGGCGATCGGCATCGTCGACGGCGTCGGCTACGGCGAGAACACGAAGGCCTCGATCATCACGCGCGGCCTCGTCGAGATGACGGACTTCGCGGTCGCCTACGGTGGCCAACCGGGCACACTGCAGGGCCTCGCCGGGCTCGGCGACCTGATCGCGACCTGCCAGTCGCCGCTGAGCCGCAACAACACGGCGGGGCGGCTGCTCGGCCAGGGCTACACGCTGAGCGACGTCGTCGCCCACATGGAGCAGACGGCGGAGGGCCTCGGATCGGTCGGGCCGATCCTGAAGCTCGCCAGGGCGAAAGGCGTCGACATGCCGATCGCGCATCAGGTGAAGATGGTGCTCGATGGCACGATGGACCCGGCGCAGATCGCGCCCCACCTCACTTCCGATGGAGCCCCCCAGGGCGAAGGGACTCACAATGGCCAGGACGACCGTGGCGGTGCTCTTCGGAGGGCGTTCCAGCGAGCACTCGATCTCTTCCGCGACGGCGGGGGGAGTGCTCGGCGCGATCGACCGTGAGCGCTTCGACGTCATCCCCGTCGGAATCACGCGCGACGGCGTCTTCGTGCTCGAGCAGGACGACCCCTCGCGTTTCGCGCTCGACGCGCAGAGGCTGCCGGAAGTGGTGGACAACGGCACTCGCGTGATCTGGCCGCTGCCGGGCGAGGGCCGCGCGCTCCGGGTGCGGCGCGCCGACGGCACGGAGTCGTCGCTCGGCGACGTCGACGTCGTCCTACCGATCCTGCATGGCGTGCACGGGGAGGACGGCACGATCCAGGGCTTCTTCGACACCCTCGAGATCCCGTACGCGGGCGGCGGCGTCGTCGATTCGGCCATGGCCATGGACAAGGACATCACCAAGGTCGTCCTGAGCGCGGCGGGAATCCCCGTCTCGCCGGGCTTCACGGTGCGCGCGCGCCGGTGGGCCCACGACGAGGCCGGGGTGCGCGCCGAAGCCGCGGAGCTCGGCTACCCCGTCTTCGTGAAGCCGGCCCGCGCCGGGTCGAGCGTGGGCGTGTCGAAGGCGCACGACCCGGACGAACTGGCCGGCGCCATGCGCACGGCCCTCGCCGAGGACGACAAGGTGCTGCTGGAGACCGCGATCGTCGGCCGAGAGATCGAGGTCGCCGTGCTCGAGGGTCGGAACGGCGGCGAACCGCGCGTGTCGCTGCCGGGCGAGATCGTGCTCACGACCCGCGAGTTCTACGACTTCGAGGGCAAGTACCTCGGCGGCGACGGCGCGGAGGTCGTCTGCCCCGCCGACCTGACCGACGAGCAGACCGAGCGCATCCGAGACGTCGGCGCTCGAGTGTTCGAAGCACTCGGCTCCCGCGGCTTGGCCCGCGTCGACGTCTTCCTGACCGAGGCGGGCGACGTGCTCGTGAACGAGCCCAACACGATGCCCGGATTCACGCCGATCTCGATGTACCCGAAGTGCTGGATCGCCTCGGGCCTGAGCTATGCCGACCTGATCACGGAACTCATCGACCTGGGCCTCTCCCGCCCCTGAGCACGATCGGCACCCATCGCTATCTCAGTCGTGGCGAGAGAAGGGGCGATCAGGCCGCAACAACTGAGATAGCGGTCCGGTGAGCCGGGAGGGGGGAGTCAGCCGCCGCTTGTGGTCGGGGCGTCCTCGTCCGGGACCACCGTGGCCTCATCGGCGGTCGTGCACCTGCCGTCCTGCGGCAACTGCTGCGCCGCGGCGGACACGGCGTTGAGCGCGTCGTCACCCGTCACGATCTCGGTGTTGACGTACACCTGGGCGGCCGGCGTGCGGCCGTAGGTCGTCATCCGGAGGTTCGGGAACTCGGTGTCGTCGACGATCCAGTCGACGCCGCCGAACGTGACGCACTGCAGCGTGCTCGGCGCGGGCGGTTCGAGCCCGCAGGAGAAGATGGCGTTCGTCCCGGAGTCGTCGCCCCACGCGGCGGTGGCCTGCGCGTCGGTCCACACGCGCGATTGGTCCGCGATGGCGTCGGGCATGCGCACCGACACCTCTGCGCAGACCGGGTCGTTCGCGTCGGCGGCCGGGTCGAGGTGGATCGTGTCGGTGCAGCCGGCGAGCACGGCGGCCGCACCGGCCGCGGCGAGCACGAGGGAGGCGGCGCGGCGGATCACGCACCCAGCGTATGCGCGCGCCGCCGGGAGCCGCCTGAGACGCGGGTGCGCGCCCGGTCCGGTGCTCCGGCACGCGGCAGGGCCGTCGAGCCGCGCGGGCTCGGGCCCTGCTCCCCGCGCTGGCGCGACCGCTCCTCGATCCGGCGCGCTGATGCGCGGCGGAGGCCCGCGCCGCTGGCCGGGGCGACCGGCGCGGGGCCGTCGGGCGCATAGGCTCGTGGGGTGAGCAGCACCGTGGGCGACATGACCGAGGGTGAGATCCTGCGGAGGATCCTGGCCAGGACAGGCGAAGCGCGCGCCGCGGTGATCGGGCCGGGCGACGACGCCGCCGTGCTGCGCGCATCGGGCGACACGGTCGCGACGACCGACACGCTCGTGCACGGGCCGGACTTCCGGCTGGCGTGGTCGAGCGGCTACGACCTCGGCTGGAAGGCCGCCGCCGTCAACCTCGCTGATGTCGCGGCTATGGGAGCCGAGCCGACGGCGCTGCTGGTCGCGCTCGCGATGCCCAACGCCACCGAGATCGGCTTCGTCGAGGCGCTCGCCGACGGCCTGCGCGACGCGTGCGAGGCCCTCGCGCCCGGATGCGCCGTGGTCGGGGGAGACCTCACCGCCTCGGCGACCCTGACGATCGCGGTCACGGCGCTCGGGGACCTCGCGGGGCGGGAGCCGGTGCTGCGCTCGGGCGCCCGCGTCGGCGACATCGTCGCGATCGCCGGGGAGCTCGGGCTCGCGGGCACCGGCCTCCGGATCCTGTTCGACCGCTTCCGCGACGGGGCGGGGGAGCCTCTGCCCGTCGACCCCGCCGACCTCCGCCCCGGGGAGCGCGCTCTGCTCGACGCCCAGCTGCGGCCGGCGCCGCCCCTGGCGCTGGGGGCGACGGCCGCCCGCTCGGGCGCGCACGCCATGATGGACGTCTCGGACGGCCTCGCGCTCGACGCCTCGCGCATGGCGAGGGCATCCGGCGTCTCGCTCGATCTCGATCCGCAGGCGCTGGGCCCCGACATCGACGTCGCCATGACGGGCGGCGAGGACCACGCGCTGCTCGCGACGTTCCCGCGCGGCCCGCTGCCGCCGGGCTTCCGGGAGATCGGGCGCGTCGTCGCCGGGGACGGCGGGGTCCTGCTCGGCGGTGCGCCGTTCGAGGGGCGCGGCGGGTGGGACCCGTATGCCGACTGGGACACCCACGCCGGCTGACGCTCGGTGGTGCGCTATCGGTCGGGCTCGCCCCAGTGCAGCGCCGTGTCGCCGAAGGCCTTCTCCCGCAGGGGGCGCAGGCCTGCGGCCGCCCAGTCCGGCGCGCCCGAACGGGCCGCGCGCTCGACGATGACGAGCGCGTCGTCGACGAGCAGGGGTGCCAGAAGCGCGAGATCGGCGGTCAGCGCGTCGCCCGGCAGATCGTACGGCGGGTCGAGGAAGACCAGGTCGTAGCGCGCCCCCGCACCGCGGAGGAACGGCTGCACCGCGGAGGCGTGGACGCGTGCCTCGCGCCCCGACGCCTTCGCGACGCGTGCGGCATTGCGCCGCACGAGCGCCGCCGACTTGGGAGCGCGCTCGACGAGGTCCGCCGATGCGGCGCCCCTGCTGAGGGCCTCGAGCCCGAGCGCACCCGAGCCGGCGTACAGGTCGAGCACGGCCGTTCCGTCGAGCATCCCGGTCGGCTCGAGGGCACCGAACAGCGACTCCCGCACGCGCTCGCTCGTCGGGCGCGTGCCGGTGCCCGGCACCTCCAGCCGCACGCCGCCCGCGGCTCCCGCGATGATCCTCGTCACCTTCACAGTCTCCCATCCGTCGGCGGCCGGCGACGTTCGGGGCGGGGTGTCGCCACCCGCCGCTCGTCGCCGCCTCCGCTCCGAGCGCGGCGCGCACGCCGGCGGGCGGAAACGTCGGTGCCCGTCAATAAACTCGTGGGCATGGCCCTCACGCTCGACACCCCGCTGGCGGAGGCGCTGCCCGAGAAGCGGGCGGCGTCGCTGAAGCGGTCCTTCGGCATGGCGACCGTCGGCGACCTGATCACGCACTACCCGCGGCGGTACCAGATGCGCGGCGAGCTCACGCCGATCACGGGCCTCACGGAGGGCGAGACGGTGACGATCGTCGCCGAGGTCCGCCACGCGTCGACGCGGCGCATGCGGAACCGCTCCGGGAGCCTGCTCGAGGTCTCCATCAGCGACGGCCGCGGCGAGGCGAAGCTCACGTTCTTCAACCAGGCCTGGCGGCAGAAGGACCTCACGCCGGGCCGCCGCGGCATGTTCTCCGGCAAGGTCGGCCACTTCCAACAGCAGGTCCAGCTCGCGAACCCCGAGTACGAGCTGTTCGACGACTCCGGTGACGCCGACGTCGACGCGGCCGAATGGGCACGGACGCCGATCGCGATCTATCCGGCGACGGCGAAGGATGCCTCGTGGGACATCGCGCGGGCCATCCGGCCCGTGCTCGACGGGCTCGGCGACATCGGCGACCCGCTCTCGCCCGAGCTGCGCGAGCGCGAGGAGCTGCTGCCGTACCGCCGCGCGCTCGAGCTCATCCACCGGCCCACCGCCCTCGAAGACGCTGAGGAGGCCAAGCACACGCTCCGGATGCACGAGGCGATCGTGCTGCAGCTCGCGCTGGCGCAGCAGCGGCGGGCCGTGCACGAGATGCCCGGCACGCCCAGGCACTCCGCCCCCGGCGGGTTCCTCGAGCGCTTCGATGCGGTGCTTCCGTTCGAGCGCACGCCCGACCAGGTCGCCGTGGGCGCCGAGATCGCGGCCGACATCACGGCCGATCACCCCATGAACCGGCTCGTGCAGGGCGAGGTCGGCTCGGGCAAGACGCTCGTCGCCCTGCGCGCGATGCTGCAGACGGCCGAATCGGGCGGCCAGGCGGCCCTGATCGCGCCGACCGAGGTGCTCGCCGCACAGCACCTGCGCTCGATCGCGAAGATGCTCGGGCCGGAGCTGCAGGCCGAGCTGATGCCGACGCTGCTGACCGGGCAGATGGGAGCGGCCGAGCGGCGGCGGGCGGCGCTCCGCGTCGCGTCGGGGCAGGCGCTCATCGTGGTCGGCACGCACGCGCTGCTGAGCGACAAGACGACGTTCGCCGATCTCGGGCTCGTGGTCGTCGACGAGCAGCACCGCTTCGGCGTCGAACAGCGAGAGGCCCTGCGCGCGAAGGGGCGCACGCCGCACATGCTCGTGCTGACGGCGACGCCGATCCCTCGCACCGTCGCCATGACGGTGTTCGGCGACCTCGACGTGTCGACGATCCGCACGATGCCCGCCGGCCGTGCCGGCATCGAGACCTTCGTCGCGCCGCTCCACGACCATCCGTCGTGGTGGTTCCGCGTCTGGCAGCGCGCGGGCGAGGAAGTGCGCAAGGGCCATCAGGTCTTCGCCGTGTGCCCCGCGATCGACGTCGACGACGCGACGGGCAGGGCCGTCGAGGAGGAACCGGACGCCTTCGCTGACGACGCCCCGGAGGAGAGCGCGCGCAAGGGGCCGAAGTGGGGCGTCCTGCAGCTCGCCGCGGCCATCTCCACGCATCCGGACGTCCAGGGCCTGAGGCTCGAGATCCTGCACGGCCGGATGACGAGCGAGGAGAAGGACGCGGCGATGCGCGCCTTCGCCGGCGGCGACATCGACATCCTCGTCGCCACGACCGTCATCGAGGTGGGCGTCGACGTGCCGAACGCCTCGACCATGATCATCGTCGAGGCCGATCGCTTCGGCGTCTCCCAACTGCACCAACTGCGCGGCCGCGTCGGCCGAGGCGAGGTGCTGGGCCTCTGCCTCCTCGTCACCGATGCGGAGCAGGGGTCGCCGGCGCGCGAGCGCGTCGATGCCGTCGCGGCGACGCTCGACGGCTTCGAGCTCGCCGAGAAGGACGTCGAGCTGCGCGGGGAGGGCGACGTGCTCGGCGCGACGCAGTCCGGGCTGCGCAGCTCCCTGAAGCTGCTGCGCGTCGTCAAGGACATCGCGCTGATCGGACGGGCGCGCGAGGTCGCTGAGCGCGTCATCCTGGCAGACCCCGAGCTCGTCGATCATCCGGGCCTCGCCGAGGCCCTCGCGCGCCGGGTCGGCGAGCGCGAACGCGCCGCGATGTCGAAGGCGTAGTCGCGCACCCGTGCCATAGGCTGGGCGCATGAGCAACCGCGTCGCCGTCGTCCCCGGATCCTTCGACCCGCCGACCCAGGGGCACATCGACGTGATCCGCCGTGCGGCGGGCCTGTTCGACGAGCTGCACGTGCTGGTGGTGCACAACCCCGACAAGGACGCCATGCTCCCGATCGCCCAGCGGCTCGAGCTGCTGCAGGAATCGATCACCGAGGCGGGCATCGGGGGGAACGTCGTCGTCGGGTCGTGGAGCGTGGGCCTGCTCGTCGACTACGCGGAGGAGGTCGGCGCGAGCGTGCTCGTGAAGGGCATCCGCTCTCAGGGCGATGTCACGTACGAGACGCCGATGGCGGTCGTGAACAACCACCTCTCGGGCATCGAGACGGTCTTCCTGCTCGCCGACCCCGCCAACTCGGTCGTCTCCAGCTCTCTGGTGCGCCAGGTCGCGGATCTCGGCGGCGACGTCTCGCCGTACGTCCCCGGCCCCGTCGCCAGGTACCTCGAGAAGGCCGGCCCCACCGACTTCTGACGCGCCGGGCGGAGAACGCCGCTGATCAGCGGTCGTGGAGCCGGTGCCGAGTAGACTCGGGGGCGTGAAATCCCACAAATCCGGGCCTTTCGTTCTGCCCGTCCGCGATCTCATCCGCAAGCCGGGCGAGATGCGCGAGCACGCCCTGTCGATCCCCGCGCCCGAGCGCTGGGGCGAGGGCATCGTCTCGATCCCGCAGGGGGGCGAGCTCGCGGTCGAGGCTCGGCTCGAGTCGGTGCACGAGGGCATCCTCGTCTCCGGAACCGTCGACGCGACGTACGAGGGGGAGTGTGGGCGGTGCCTCCGCGAGATCTCCCAGCCTGTCGAAGTCGAGTTCCAAGAGCTTTTCGAGTACCCTGGGGAGGAAGCGGCTGATTACGAGGTTCAAGACGACCACGTGGATCTTGAAACTCTGATCAGGGACGCAACCGTCCTGTCGCTTCCCTTTCAGCCGGTGTGTCAGCCGGATTGCCCCGGCCTTGATCCGGTCACGGGCGAGCCGATGACTCAGAGCGCCGGTGAGAGGCCCGAGCCCGTCGATCCTCGGTGGGCCGGGCTCCAGGAGTTCGCCGAGCAGTTTGGATCGGAACCCACGGGTGCCGATTCCCGGAAAGAAGAGAGTTAGTCATGGCAGGTAACCCCCCGAAGCGCCGCGTTTCCCGCTCGAACACGCGTTCGCGCCGTTCGCAGTGGAAGGCCGAGGCCCCCACGCTGGTCAAGACCGTCGAGAACGGCAAGACCGTCTACAGTCGGCCGCACCAGGCCAAGGTCGTCACCGACTCGCAGGGCACCGAGCTGTTCCTCGAGTACAAGGGCCGCAAGGTCGCTGACGCGTAATCCGACTGTGGCGACACAGGTCGTTTCCGAGACCGACGACATCCGGTCTCTCACCGAGAAGCGGGGGGGGGGGATGGAAGCCCCGCGGGTGGGGGGGGGGGGCAAGCCCCCCGCGGGGCGGGG
>NZ_KZ672982.1:0-395581 GCF_002970975.1 Microbacterium halophytorum | reverse complement strand
TCGGCGTCGATATCGACGCCGAGCTTCTCGGTCTTGCGCTCACGCACCGCTCGTACGCGTACGAGCACGGCGGCATCCCCCACAACGAGCGCCTCGAGTTCCTCGGCGACTCCATCCTGGGCCAGGCCGTCACGGTGCAGCTGTTCACGACGCTCCCGGATATCGACGAGGGCGGTCTGGCGAAGCGCCGTGCCGCGGTCGTATCGACCGTCGCCCTTGCCGAGGTGGCCCGCGGGCTCGGCCTCGGCGCTTACCTGAAGCTCGGCAGGGGTGAGGAGAACACGGGCGGCCGCGACAAGGACTCGCTGCTGGCCGATGCCACCGAGGCGATCATCGGGGCCGCGTACCTCTCGGCGGGCGCCGATGCGGCGACCGCGTTCGTGCTGCGGCTCGTGGAGCCGCTGCTCGCCGACCCCGATCGCTACGGCGCGGCGATGGACCCGAAGACGAGCCTGCAGGAGCTCGCGGCGCGCATGGGCGCCGAGCCGCCGGCGTACGAGGTGTCGTCGTCGGGCCCGGATCACAACCGCCGGTTCACGGCGACCGTGACGGTCGCCGAGCACTCGCAGCAGGGCGAGGGCACGAGCAAGAAGAACGCCGAGATGGCTGCCGCGCTGACCCTGTGGCACGCCCTCAGCGAGCGCGAAGGCACCGGATCGGCGCCGCGCGCCGGCGCGAAGTAGCCGCGTGCCCGAACTGCCGGAGGTCGAGGTCGTCCGACACGGCCTGCAGCCCGCCGTCGTCGGTGCGACGATCGAGAGCGTCGAGGTGTTCGACGCTCGCGCCCTGACGCGCCACGACGGCTCGCCGGCTGACTTCGAGGGACGCCTGGTCGGGCGGCTCCTGCTCGCGGCCGCCCGACGGGGGAAGTTCCTGTGGCTGCCGCTGGGGGAGCGCGGCCGCGGCGGCGAGGCCATCATGGTGCACCTCGGAATGAGCGGCCAGATGCTCCTGCGGGAGCCGGGGGCTCCCGCGGAACGGCACGAGCGGGTCCGGTTCGGCATCCGCCACCCCGAGCACGGTGAGCTGGCGGTGGTGTTCTCCGACCAGCGCACCTTCGGCTCGCTCGCGATCGATCCGCTGATGCCGACGCCGGACGACGCCGCCGGCGGTTTCGGGGATCCCGCCCCCGCCGTGCCGGCGCAGGCGGCGCACATCGCGCGCGACCCGCTCGACCCTGCTTTCGACGATGGCGCGTTCCGCGCGCGCCTCGCGCGATCGTCATCCGGGATCAAGCGCGTGCTGCTCGACCAGACGGTGGCCAGCGGCATCGGGAACATCTATGCCGATGAGTCGCTGTGGGCCGCGCGCATCCACCCGGAGACGGCTGCCCGGGCGCTCTCGACCCGCGCGGCGAACCGCCTGCTCGCGGAGGTGCGCGCGGTTCTCGAGAGGGCCCTCGCCGAGGGCGGCACGAGCTTCGACGCGCAGTACGTCAACGTGAACGGTCAGGCCGGGTACTTCGCGCGCTCGCTCAACGCGTACGGGCTCGCCGGGCGACCCTGCCCTCGTTGCGGCGCGCCCATCGTCCGGGCGCAGTTCATGAACCGATCGAGTCACTTCTGCCCCGACTGCCAGCGAAAGCGTTCGACGTAGCGGTTCGCATCCGATCTGATGACGAGGGGCAGGGAGGCCCCCGTCGTAGCCGCGTTTCCCGGGCCGAATGCAGAACGACGCGCAGGGCCCCAGCGGAATCGCCTGCACGAAACGCTCGGTTGCGCCACCTGACCGATGTCGAGACCGCGCCGACTATTCAATCACGAGACGCTGCATTCGCGCTCACACAGACATCGGAACCGAACTCACCGCGGTTCATTTCGCAGCGACGCGCTCGCATGCCTTCCGGTTATCCCGACTGACCGTCGGTGTGAACGTCACTATCGTCTCTGCTGTGACGACGAAAGAGTGGTGGGGACGGAAACGTGCGTCGCGGTCGCCGTTCGTCGCCGTCGCCCTCGGCATCGCGATCCAGCTCGCACGGTTCGGAGTCATCGTCGGCGCCTTGGCCGTCGCACCGATGGTGGGCGTCTCCGGGTGGTACGCGGGGCTGTTCGCGAACGTCGCCTGTGTGCTGTTCGCTGTCGCGCTCGTGACCGTGCTCGGTCTGTGGCGCGGATCGGGTTCGGCGAGGTGGTGGCGCTCACCGCTCGCGGCGCTGTGGCTCCTTCCCTTCGTCCTGGAAGGAGCGCTGAGGTTCGCGCTGCCGGGCGGCATCGAGGTTCCCCCACCGGGCATCGCGTTGTGGACGTGCACCCTCCTCCTCGCCTCGCTCAACGAGGAGCTGGTGAATCGGGTCGCCGTGTTGGGCGTGCTCGGCAGGACGGTGGGACCGACATGGTCGGCAGTCGCCTCCGCCGCGCTGTTCGGCCTCGCTCATCTCTCCCTCCTCGTCACGACGCCGACGAGGACCGCAGATGACATCCTGCTCAATGTGCTCGCCTCGGCCGCGTTCGGCTTCGCGCTCGCGGCGTTCCAGATCCGCTTCCGCTGGGTGCTGTCCCTCGTACTGGTGCACGCGTTCGCCAACGCGTCGGTGATCTTCACAGAGGTTGAGATGCCGTTCGTCGGTGACGTCGCGATCCACGCGGCATTCGTGCTCTTCGGAATCCTGCTCCTCAGGACCGGTCAGCGAGGGACAGTCGCCCGGAGGAACGATGGCGTGCTGACGCGTCAGAGGACGGAGTGACTGCGAAGGGGCCGGACATCGGTCCCCGGCCTCTCGACAACCGAGGACCGCAACGACGCTCAGAGAGTGAGCAGGACCTTGGTGGCGCGGCGCTCGTCCATCGCCTTGTAGCCCTCGGCGGCCTCCTCGATGGGGAGCTCGAGGTCGAAGACGACACCGGGGTCGATCCGGTCGGTCATGATGAGGTCGATCAGCTCGGGCAGGAAGCGGCGCACCGGGGCGGGGCCGCCGAGCAGGCTCACGGTCGAGAAGAAGAGGTCCAGGCCGTCGAGCTCCACGCCGTGGGAGACGCCGACGTAGCCGACGTGCCCGCCGGGCCGGGCGGCGTGGATGGCCTGCATCATCGATTCCTGGGTGCCGACGGCCTCGACGGTGGAGTGCGCCCCGTATCCGTCGGTGAGCTCCCTGATCCTGGCGACGCCGTCCTCGCCGCGCTCCTCGACGATGTCGGTCGCGCCGAACTGCGTGGCCAGGGCCTGCCGGTCGGCGTGGCGGGACATGGCGATGATGCGCTCCGCGCCGAGCTGCTTGGCGGCGAGGATGGCGAGGAGTCCGACGGCTCCGTCGCCGACGACGGCGACGGTCTTCCCGGGGCCGGCCTCCGCAGCAACGGCGGCGAACCATCCGGTGCCGAGCACGTCGGATGCGGCGAGCAGGCTCCTGGTCTGGGCCTCGGTGGGCTTGCCGTCGACCGTGACGAGGGTGCCGTCAGCGAGGGGGATCCGGGCGTAGTCGGCCTGGGTGCCGATCGCGCCCATCATGACCTGGTGGATGCAGCGGGACTGGAAACCTGCCCGGCAGATCTCGCAGGTGTTGTCGGAGGCGACGAAGGACCCGACGACGAAGTCGCCGACGGCGATGTCCTTCACCTCCGCGCCGATCTCCTCGACGACGCCGATGTACTCGTGGCCCATGGGAGTCGGGCCGTTCACGTGCTCGATGCCGCGGTAGGGCCAGAGATCGGAGCCGCAGATGCAGGCGGCGGTGACGCGGATGACCGCGTCGGTGGGCTTGACGATCTCGGCCTTCTCGACCTCGTCGGTGCGGACGTCTCCGGGGGCGTGCATGACGACTGCGCGCATGGTGTTTCTCCTCTGGTGTTGACTCTGCTGCTCTTCGATCAGAGTTCGCTCGGCCTCGTGGCGGGAGTCCCTGTCAGGGCCTCCCTCTTGGGGCCGGGGCTCGGCGACGGGGATGTCGTAGAGCTCACCGGCGGCCAGGTCGTCGCCGATGCTCCAGGTGATCTTCATCCGTGCCGAGGCTCCTTTCCCGCGAGCGCGGGTGTCAGCCGTTCCGCGTGGACGGCCCTGCGTCGGCGGCCGCGCGCGGCTCTTCGTCGGCGGTCCGCGTTTCGAGCTCCTCGCTCGCGGCCCAGGAGGCCAGCAGGTGCATCCGCTCAACCGACGGCGAGCCCGGTTCCGCTGCGTAGATCGTCAGAGTCAGGCCGTGCTCGGCTTCCATCTCCATGCCCTCATAGGCCAGGGTCATCTCTCCGACGATCGAGTGGTGGAAGGTCTTGAACCCGGTGCCGTGGTGGCGCACGTTCTGCGCGCCCCACAACCGGCGGAACTCCTCGCTCCGGGTGGAGAGCTCTCCGATCAGGTCGTGCAGCTCCTTGTTGTGAGGGTCCCGGCCGGCCTCCGTGCGCAGGATCGAGACCGTGATCTCTGCGAAGGAGTCCCAGTCCGGGTAGAACTCATACGCGCGCTCGTCCAGGAAGGTGAAGCGGGCGATGTTCGGAGGCTGGCCGGGCATGTCGTAGACGTCCTTGTAGAAGGCCCCGCCCAGTGCGTTCGCCGCCAGGAGGTCCATCCGCCCGTTGCGCACGAACGCCGGGCCCGCGGTGACCGCGTCCAATGTCCACTGCAGGCTCGGGTGCGGAGTCCAGCACTTCGAGCTGCGCTTCCGCGGCGGGCGGCCGACCGGGTCGGCGGCCCGGGCGAGATTGAACAGGTGCGCGCGTTCGGCGTCGTCCAGCAGCAGCGCCTTCGCGACCGCGTTCAGCACCTCCGGGGACGCGCCCCGGATCGCGCCGCGCTCCAACTTCGTGTAGTACTCCACGCTGACGCCGGCCAGGGTCGCGACCTCGCTGCGCCGAAGGCCCGCCACGCGTCGGTTCGTGCCGGCGGGCAGGTCGACGTCCTTCGGCTCCACCTTCGCGCGGCGGGAGGTCAGGAACTCGCGCACTTCCGCCTTGTTGTCCATGCCTTCAACGCTAGACCGGACGCCCCGCCCGAGGGAGTCCCTCGCGGTACCCCCTCGCCGCGGGGCATTCGCAGTTCCCTCGGCGAGAGAACACCGAATACGAGAGGACGCCCCCTCTCGCGTCTCGCGAGCCCGGGGCGTCCCTTCGTTCTGGTTGGAGATTCAGGCCTCGACGGCGACGGGTTCGTCCTGCGGGCGGCCGTGCTCCGCGGCGGCCCGCTCGGCGCGGCGGTCCTTGACGATGAGGATGCTCAGCGGCAGGAAGTACAGCGCGGCGATCGCAGCACCGACGACGACAGGGCCTGTCGCCCCGAGCGCGGACCCGAGGGCGACCCCGGCGATCCAGGAGCCGACCGCGGTGCCGATGTTGAAGGCGGAGGTGGCAAGCGCTGAGGCCAAGGTGGGTGCCTCATCGGCGTAGCCGACGGCCTTGCCGATGAGGATCGGGTTGGTCGACATGCCGAACAGGCCCAAGAGGAACACGAGCGGCGCGGTCGCGAACGGCGAGTGGGAGAAGAGCAGCAGGCCGACCAGGACGAGGAGGGTCGCCGTCGCCGATGCGAACAGCACCGCGTACGGCTTGGAGGAACCGATGCGGCCGCCGAGGTTGGAGCCGATCAGCGCGCCGGCGCCGTAGGCCAGCAGCACCAGCGGCACGGCGGAGGCGGCCATGCCGGTGCTCTCGGTGAGGAGCGGGGAGATGAAGCTGTAGACGGCCAGGGACGATCCGCACACGATCGCGGCCCCGGCGAGGACGAGCCAGACACGGGCGTCGCGCAGGTTGGAGACCTCGGCCCGCACCGACGGCACGGGGCCGCCCGCGGTCTCGGCGGGCACCTGCTTGAGGATCGCGATCACGGCGAGCACGGCGAGGACGGCGAGGGCCCAGAACGGACCGCGCCAACCGACGGACTGGCCGGCGAACGCACCGAGGGGGACGCCGACGACGTTGGCGAGCATGCCGCCGCCGAGCACGATGCCGAGCGCACGGGAGCCGAGCCGGGGCCCGACGGCCTTCGCGGCGACGACGGCGGCGACGGCCCAGAATGCGCCGGTGGCCAGCGCGGTGAGGAAGCGCATGCCGAGGATGAGCGGGAAGCTCGTGGTGAGTGCGACGACGACGTGGCCGATGGCGAAGACGACGAGCGCGAGAGAGAGGGTGAAGCGGCGCTGGAGCCGCAGCGTGGCGATCGCCATCAAGGGCGTGCCGACGATCATCCCGATGGCGAACACGGTGATCATCAGCCCGGCGTCAGCGACGCTGACGCCGATGTCAGCGGCGATCTCGGGGAGGATGCCGGCGACGATGAACTCGGTGGTGCCCATGAGGAACACGCCGGCGGCGAGGACGTAGACCACGAACGGCAGTCGGGCGGTTCCGGTGGCGACCCGGGCGGATGCTTCTGGCATGACGAGGGGAGTCCTTCGGGTGGGGGAGCGGTCGTGCGGAGGGTGGGAGCGGCGCCGGCGCCCTGGGCGGAGCGGATGTTGCGGCGGTGCCCACCATCGATGCGACCACGACTCATGGACGCGTGGGAGTCCCGCCTGAGGGAGGTACTCGGAGAGACTCCCGGCGGCGTCGCCCGGTGCTTACCGTTGAGGCGGTGGCGGAACTGCGACCGAGGCTGGCGGCGTCGGCCTGTCCGATCCTCCACTGGATGCGAAGCACTGACGGAAGGACCCCCACCATGAGCACTTTCGCGATCGTCGGAGCCGGACCCGGGCTCGTCCCCGGCCGGACCGAGGAAACCAGCTCGCTCTGGCGCGAGATGAATCGGAAGGAACGATGACCATGACGGAGAACGGCTTCGACCAGATTTTCCCGCTCGGAGGGCCCAATGACGGATACGCGCAGTACTTCACCGGACGGAGTTACCTGGCACCGCTGACTGACGGGAGCATGCCCGTCAGCAACGTGACCTTCGAGCCGGGCTGCCGCAACAACTGGCACATCCACCACGGAACGGACGGTGGAGGGGATCAGATCCTGCTGTGCACCGCGGGCTCCGGGTGGTACCAGGCCGAGGGTGAGGACCCGATCAGCCTTGAGCCCGGAGCCGTTGTTCGTGTCCCCGCCGGCACCAAGCACTGGCACGGGGCGAAGGCCGACAGATGGTTCTCCCACCTGGCCTTCATCACGCCCGGCGACGGGGTCAGAAACGAATGGCTGGAGCCCGTCGCCGACGAGGTGTACGGCCGACTGCCCAAGGACAGCGGAGAGCGCGCATGACCATCCTGAACGAGACGCAGAGAAGCACGGCGTGAGCATTCCGCGGCTGTGCATCCGGTACGCCCTGCAGCTCGGGGGCGGTGTCGATTCCGAGGACGGCGAACCCCGAGCGCATGCGGTCCAATGCTGACGTCGACTTCGAGGGCTCAGAAGTCGACGTGACCGCGCTGCGGTGGGTCGATCCAGCGAACGGCATTCGCGAACCGCTCGGTCGCTTCCGCCCGAGGTGCCAGAAGAAGCGCTGACACGGCATCTCGTCGGAATCGCCGACCCCGGCGTCGGCAAGGAGCCGGATCGGGCCCCTACAGCGGCCGCCAGGGTGCGCGCGCTCAGAATGGGATCTATGCGCACACTCCTCAACATCATCTGGCTCGTGCTGTCGGGGTTCTGGATGTTCCTCGGCTATGTGCTCGCGGGCATCGTGCTGTGCGTCCTGATCGTCACGATCCCGTGGGGCTTCGCTTCGTTCCGGATCGCCGTGTACGCGCTCTGGCCTTTCGGCCGCATGGTCATTGATAAGCCGACGGCGGGAGTCGGATCGTTCCTCGGCAATGTCGTATGGGTGATCCTCGCCGGGTGGTGGCTCGCGATCGGGCACATCATCACGGGCATCGCCATGATGATCACGATCATCGGGATCCCGCTCGGCATCGCGAGCTTCAAGCTCGTCCCGGTCTCGCTCATGCCTCTCGGCAAGGAGATCGTGGATTCCCGCACCCTGCAAGCGGTGTGAGCAAACGATGACTCGCGCTGCCTCAGCGCGATGTCTCTGCGGATGAGGAGGTCAACGGCGACTCTCCATCCGCATACTGCGCGCTCATCGGGCTGTGTGCGGCGGCCCGGAGCGATCGCGCCGGATGGTGCGTCGCAGCACTGCCTCGTGAGCACCGACGCGGCGTCGGTGCTCACGAGGCGAGTGGGCATCAGCGGCCCGCTGGTTGTACGAACACGCCGTGGAGGAGCGCGCCCCTGGCGAGCGAGTCATCCGCGGCGTGCCTGGCGTACAGCGGCGCGCGGGGATCGTCCGCGAGCGCGGAGATGTGCGGCGTGTGCTCGGCGTCGGGGCGAGTGCTCCAGATCAGCATGGCGACGGCGATGCGCATCACCATGCGATCCAGCGCGCTGGTCCTGGGGATCCGGTGCACGAGTTCGACGGAGCCGACGGCGCCGCTGTCGAGCTCGTGCTGCATGGGTTGGGTATGGACGGGGGGCGAAACGGTCACGATGGACTCCAGTGAGGATGTGCTGACTGCGAGTGGATTGCGGTGCGCGACGAACGGCGCACGCACGGGCTCGTCGGCGAAGGCGCGACATGGCCGGAGCCGCGCACGGCACGCGGCGTGCGCGGCTCGGGGCGGAACCGACCGGTCCGTGGCTTCAGCGGTGAACGGAAAGGACCGCGGAAGCGGAAGCCTCGGCGCCGGGATCGGCTGCCTGGGTCGAGATCGACCCGGTGACGCGGGGTCTAGCCCTGACGTCGGGCGGACGAACCGCGCACGTGGCGTCGCGTGAGGTCACCGAGGGTCAGAGTCGGGGCGGAAACCATGGTCGGGATCATCATGGTGTTCTCCTCTCAGTACTCTGCGGGCAGTGGCGCCCGGAACGGACCTACGAAGGGAACGCTATGGGCATCCGGGCGTGTCGTCAAGCGACGCGCCAGAGATCGGCACGGATGCGCGGTGATCGGGCGCGGGGCGCAGGGGCCGGCCGCGTGCACGGCGCGCCGCGGTGCCGGCGCGTGGTCGGCATCGCCGACGCGATCAGCCCCGGCCTTCCGAGCGGCCGTCCCAGTCGCGTCTGAGCAGGCCGTACACCCAGGTGTCCGACACGTCGCCGTCCACGATGCAGTCCTCGCGCAGCGTGCCCTCGCGGACGAATCCGAGCTTCTCGAGCACTCGGGCGGAGCCGATGTTGCGGGTGTCGGCCTCCGCCTGGACCCGGTTCAGGTCGAGGGTCGCGAACGCCCAGGTCAGGAGCGCCCGCGCTGCCTCCGTCGCGCAGCCCTTGCCCCAGGAGTCCTGGACGAAGCAGTAGCCGATCTCCGCGCTCCTGTACTCCGGGTTCCAGCTGCCCAGCGTGCACCATCCGATGAACGCCCCGTCGGATGCTCTGTCGACGGCGAGCCGCACCCCCGTGCCCTCGTCCGCCATCCGGCGACACCTGTCGAAGAAGGCGTCGATGCGCGATCGATCAGCCCACGGCGGGGAGTCCCAGTACCGCAGCACGTGTGCGTCGCTCTGCAGCGCGTAGATCGCTTCGCGGTCGCCGTCGTCGAAAGGACGCAGGCGCAGGCGGTCGGTGCTCAGTGTCGGCGTCGCCAGCGGCATGGGACCAGCATTCCACAGAACGACCTGCTGGACTCCGTCCGTTCCGCGACTCGTGGTCCCGACCTCCGGCCGGTCGTTCTCGCACCGTCGGCGGGTCAGGACGAACCGCGCACCACGAGCGCGGGGGAGGCCACCTCGCGCGCCGGCGCGCCGCCCTCCAGCAGTGCGAGGGCCTGCGACATGGCGGCCGCACCCATCGCGCTGCGCGGCTGGTCCACGCTCGTGAGGCCGGGGCGCACGAGGTCAGCGAGCTCGGTGTTGTCGTAGCCGACCACGGCGAGATCCTGCGGCACGCGGATGCCGCGGTCGGTCGCGTCGGCGACGACCTGGGCCGCGATGCGGTCGTTCGCGGCGAATGCCGCCGTGAGTCCTCCTGACGAAGCCTCCTCCAGCAGCAGATCGATGCCGCCCTCGCGCACGTCGTACTCGCGCGGCTCCGGCACGAGCGCGCGGTACGCGTCGCGGCGAGCGATCGACGCGGGGCGCGAGGATCCGTGCACATAGGCGATGCGCGCGTGCCCGCGCTCGTGCAGGTGCGCGACGGCGAGGCCGGCGCCGGTCTCGTCGTCGTTCCGGACCCAACCGGCCGCGTCGGGGACGGACGAGGGGCGGCCCACGACCACGATCGGGATCCGGCCCGCCGCGGCCGAGAGGTCGTCGGCGTCGAGGTGCCCCGTGACCGCGATCACGGCGTCGACGCCGAGTGCGATGAGGCCGGCGAGGCGCGTTCGCAGCAGGTCGCGGTCTCGGCGGCCGTGGCTGAGCACGACGTCGAACCCGGCCGCGGCTGCGGCGTCTTCGATGCCGTTCACGATCTCGGTCTGATAGGCGTTGCGGAGATCCGTGAGGAGTACGCCGACGAGATCGCTGCGTCCGCTCACGAGTCGCTGCGCCCAGCCGTTCGAGCGGTAGCCGAGCTCCTCCGCCGCGGCGAGGATGCGCTCCCGGCTCGCGCCGCTCACACCGCTCTCGCCGCGCAGAGCCGCCGATACGAGGGACTTCGACACCCCTGCCGCGTGCGCCACATCGATGATCGTCGGGCGGCGGGCGGATCCGGTCATGCCCCCAGTCTGACAGCGCGCATCGGGGCGGTCGCCGTCGCGTCGCGGCGCGCCTGGAACGTTCCGGAACTGTTCACCTCAGGTCCGCCCGCCCGTCATACCCCGCTCGTAGCGTCGTCGACGTGACCGACTCGCAGATGACTCCCTCGACGCCCTCCTGGAACGTTCCAGACGCCCTGCTGCTCGACTTCGGCGGTGTGATCTTCCAGACGCGGAAGAATCCAGCGGGCAAGCGCCGGCTGGCCGAGGGGATCGTCGCGCGCCTCGGCCGTGCGGAGATCGTCGCGGACGCCGAGCGCGTGCACTCGTCGATCGAGGCGGGGCTGACCGCACTTAAGCACTGGAAGCACGCGCAGAGCCGGCGGCGCCGGCCGCGCGAGCTCGCCCCGCGTGAGATCGTGGGCGACTTCCTCGTCTCGGATCTCGACGACGCCTCGAGGGCGCTCCTCACGGCCGAGGCCGACGAGGTCCTGCTCCAGGTGACGACCACGCTCTCCGCGCACGAGCTGCGCCCGGGCATCCGGGAGCTGCTCGACCTCGCGGACACCCACGGAATTCCGGTCGGCATCGTCTCGAACGCCCATTCGGGGCGCAGCCACCGCGCCGTGCTGGCCGAGCACGGCCTCGGCGATCGATTCGTCGTGCAGTGCTACTCGGACGAGGTCGGGCTGCGCAAGCCGCACCCGGGGATCATCGAGCTCGCGGCCGAGGCCTGCGGGACCGCGCCGGAACGCTGCTGGTACGTCGGGGACACGCAGGACCGCGACGTCGTCGCAGGACGCAGGGCGGGCGTGGCGGCGGTCGTTCTGACCCGCAGCCACCACACCGACGACCCTCCCTTCGCGATCGATGCCGAGGCCGATGCGGTGTACGAGACGCCGGAAGGGCTCGTGGACGCGCTCCGCGACGCGCTCGCGGTCGAGGCCCCCGCGGCCGCGCCCTCGAACGGCGTTAGCGCACGTGTCGAAGGCCCCGGCCGCGCCCTGCTGATCGACCACGGCGGCGTGATCTCGCTGTCGGAGCCCGATCCCGCGCTCCTCCACGGGTTCTCCGCGTGGCTGTCGCGCCTGCTCGCCGGCCCGGAGGCCGGGCCGGACCAGGCCGAGGTGGAGACCCTGATCGCCCGCGCCCGCGACGCGCATCGGGAGTTCAAGCGAGGCGTGGTCCAGCGGTTCGTCGAGGACGATGCACCCCTCGCCGAGGTCGACCCCGTCGCGTTCTGGCGGGACTGGTTCGGATCCTCGCTCAGCACCCGACAGCGCGCGGTGCTGACGGCGGAGGCGCACGACGTCATGGCGCGCTACGGCCGCGCGAAGTCGCGCCGCACGCTGCGGTCGGGCGTGCGCGAGCTGTTGGAGGCGTGCCGTGCCGACCGTGTGCCCGTCGTCGTCGTGTCGAACACCGTCAGCGGCCGCGCCGTGCGGGCCGAATGCGCGGCGCACGGCATCGACCACCTCATCGGTGCGTCGGTGTGCTCCGACGAGGCGGGCGTGCGCAAGCCCGATTCGTCCCTCGTCCGCGAGGCGCTGCGGATCGCCCGCGCCGACCCCGCCCGCACGTGGTTCCTCGGTGACAAGCCCCACAACGACGCAGCGGCCGCGCGGGCCGCCGGGGTCGCCCATCGCGCGGTCGTGCGAGGCGGTTCCACCGCCGACGGCGAGATCGACGCGGCCCGCGCATCGAGCCTGGCGACGCACGTCGTCGACGAGCCCGGAGACCTCATCCCCCTGATCACGGCCGTGCCCGCGGCCGCGTCCGCCTGACCCCGATCCGAAAAGGAACCCTCGATGTCCCTCTCCCAGACCGATGTCCGCCGCGGCGAGCTGCGCGGAGGCGGCGCCCAGACGACGAACACGCCGCAGAACCTCATGGTGTTCGTGCTCTCGATGGCCCTGTTCGGGCTGTCGAACATCATCCTCGAGGTGATCCCCGACATCACGATCGGGCCCGTCGACTTCTCCGTGAGCTACTTCGTGTTCGTCCCGATCACGCTTGCGGCGCTCGTGAGCCCCTTCTGGGTCGCCCTGGGTGCCCCGCTCGGCGAGATCATCTTCACCGACCTGCTGATGGGCGACTTCTCCGGCCTCGCCGAGGTCGAGGGCTTCATCCAGATGTTCCTCGCGATCTACATCGCCGGATCCGTCATCCGGAACCCGCTCAGCCGCGGGCAGATCGTCCTCGGCTCCCTTCTCGTCGTCGGAATCGACAAGTTCCTCTCGGCGGCCGTCGACCTCGCCAAAGTGTGGGTCGGTGTGGAGGACGCCGAGTTCGTCCAGGGACTGCCGGAGTCGGTCCTTCTGCTCGAAGGCATCGGCTTCGTCGTCGACCTGCTGATGTCGGGCGTGCTGTTCGGCGCGATCCCCGCGCTCTGGCTCATCCCCGCCCTCTACCGCCGCATCGAGCCGATGCTCGGGCTGCAGCCGCGGGAGCCGGGCAGGAGGATCCCCGGTTCCGTGCCGCGCGCCGGCTGGTTCGTGGCGGTCGCGATCCTGGCCGGCATCGGATCCTTCTTCTTCGCCTTCCTCGAGGCCTGGGACGTCGAGGTCGGGTCCGTCGAGGGCGACTTCCGCGAGCAGTTCGGCGACGGCTTCCTCTGGGTGAGCGTCGGTGCGATCGTGGTCGTCCTGATCATCGCGAGCATCCTGTTCGCGGTGTGGCGCAAGCGGCGCGGCGCGCGAGAGCGCTGATGTCCGGGCCGATCATCGAGGTGCGCGACCTCAGCTTCCGGTACCCCGGCGCCGAGCGCGATACCCTGCGCAACGTCGACCTGACGATCGAGCGCGGCGACTTCGTCGCGATCGTGGGCGGCAACGGATCCGGCAAGACGACGCTCTGCAAGACCTTCAACGGGCTCGTGCCCCACTACTGGTCGGGCGAGTTCGCCGGGACCGTGAGCATCGCGGGGGAGGACACCTGGGGATCCTCGGTCGCGCGCCTGTCGTGGACCGTCGGCTACGTCTACCAGGACTTCCAGAACCAGCTCGTGCGGCCGACGGTGCGCGATGAGGTCGCGTTCGGGCCGATCAACTTCGGATTCGACGACCACGCGGAGCGCACGGACGAGGCGCTCGCCGCGGTGGGCGTCTCGCACCTCGCCGACCGCTTCGTGTGGCAGCTCTCGGGAGGGCAGGCGCACCGCGTCGCGCTCGCCTCCGTGCTTGCGATGCGGCCGGAGGTGATCGTCGTCGACGAGCCCGTCGCCGAGCTCGACCCCGCCGCGGCGCACGAGGTCTACGAGCAGCTCACGGCGCTGAACAGAGAGCGCGGGATCACGGTCATCACGATCGAGCATCACGCCGAGTTCATCGCCCAGTACGCGCGGTCGGTCGTGCTGATGAGCGACGGCGCGCCCGTCTGGCACCTGCCGGCGGGGGAGGCGCTCGAGCGCGCCGGGGAGCTCGCCGATCACGGCATCCCCGCACCCCAGATCGTCGACGCGCTGCGCGCCGCCGGCGTCGGCGGTGTCGCGCGTTCCGTCGACGCGGCGGCGGAACGCATCCGCGCGACGCGCGCCATCGCACCGGATGCCCCGGCGGAGCCGGCTGAGGCGCGAGCGGAGCGAGCGGAGCGAGCCGTCGTCGTCGAGGCGCACGGCGTCTCTCACGGGTTCCGCAGCGTGTCGGGCGAGGTCCAGTCCGTCATCGACGATCTCGACCTGTCCCTCCGCGAGGGCGACCGCGTCGCGATCATCGGCGGCAACGGCGCCGGCAAGACCACGCTCATGCGGCTGCTCGCGGGGATCCACGTGCCCCGGTCGGGTGAGGTCGTGCTCGACGGCGCGAACACTCGTGGTTCGCGCGCGGGCCGCCTCGCCGAGAAGGCCGCCTACCTCTACCAGCAGCCGGAACGGATGTTCCTCAAGGAATCGGTGCGCGCCGATGCCGAGCTGTTCCCGCGCAGCCGGAAGGACCCGGAAGCGACGGCGATCGTCGAGCGGATCCTCGACAGCGTGCGCCTGACCGAGTTCGCCGATCGCGACGGCCGCACGCTCTCGGGCGGGCAGCAGCGGCGCGCCACCCTTGCGATCGGCCTCGCGATGCGGCCGGCGCTCCTGCTGCTCGACGAGCCGACGGCGAGCCTCGACGTGGCGAGCCGTGACGACGTCATCGACATGCTCGCCGAGCTGGACGGGGTGATCTCGTGCACGGTCATCGCGACTCACGACATGCACCTCGTCTCGGAGTGGGCGACCCGCGTGATCGCGCTCGAGGCGGGGCGGATCGTCGCCGACACGACGCCGCGCGCCTTGTTCGCGGATGACGACCTGCTCGGGCGCGCGCGCCTGGTGCCGCCGCAGGTCGTGCAGCTCGGCCGGACTCTCGGCATGGACCCGGTTCCCCTCACGGTCGCCGAGTTCGCGGCCGCACTCACACGCACGGAGGTGCCCGCATGAGCGTCACCCGCAAGCAGCGCGATGTGCTGAGCGTCGAATGGATCAAGCTCGAGCTCATCCGCACCGCCTACTCGACCCGCGGCGGCCTCTTCGCCGCGATGGATCCGCGCGCCGTCCTCGCGTGGTACGTCCTGCTCGCACTCGCGCCCTGGTTCACCCACAACCTCACGACGATCGCGTGCCTGTTCGTGCTGGGCGTCGCCTCGGTCGCCGTCGCGCGCGTCGGCCCGCTCGTGCTCGGCCTGTTCGTGATCGGGCTCGGGTTCGAACTCGTGTACCTCGTGCTGGCCGCGACCCTGTTCGGCGGCGACTTCACGACGTTCGTGGCCCTCACGGAAGTGACGATGAAGATCGGCGTCGTCTCGCTCGCGAGCCTGGCTGCGTTCGTCTCCCTCGACCCCGAGAAGCTCTCCGATGCGCTCCTCGCCCTGCGCTGCCCGCCGACGATCGCCTTCGCCGTGTCGTACGGCTACCGGATGATGCCGATCCTCGTCGAGGAGTTCTCGACCGTGATGGAGGGCTACCGCCTGCGCCAGGCGCCGCCCGAGAAGGCCGGATTCCTCGGGTGGCGGTACGTCGCGCACTGGGCGACGCTCGCGGTGCGTGCGTTCTACCCGATCTTCCTCAACACGGCGAAGTCGGTGCGGACGACAGTGGAAGCGCTCGAGGCGCGCGGCTTCACGTTCGCGACGATCGACGGCCGTGGCCGTCGCATCCGCATCGCCGGGCTCCGCTTCGGCTGGCTCGACCTCGTCGTCGTGCTCGCGACCGCGGTGCTCATCGCCGCCAGCTTCGCCGTCGGCGCCGAATGGCCCGTGTATCGGGTATAGCGCGCGGCTGCCCGCGGCCGTGTGAGAATCGCCCTATGCCCGAAGCTCTCCGCATCAGCGCGATGCGACGACGCACGTCGGGCGCCGGATGAGCGACAAGCTCGACGTGAAGACGTCGCTCGACGGCTACCGGGCCGCAGCGGGGGAGTTCCGCCTGCTCGAGCTCGCGCCGCAGCGCTACCTCGCGGTGGACGGCGCTGGCGACCCGAACACGGCCCCGGCCTATCGAGAGGCGCTCGCCGCGCTGTATCCGGTGGCGTATGCGATGAAGTTCGCGAGCAGGCGCGAGCTCGGGCGCGACTACGTCGTGCCGCCGCTCGAGGGGCTGTGGTGGGCCGACGACATGGCGAGCTTCACGACGTCGCGGGACAAATCCCGCTGGTCCTGGACCATGCTGCTGCTGATCCCGGAATGGCTGCGGGAGGCCGATGCCGAGTCGGCGGTCGCCGCGGTTGCCGCGAAGGGCGCGCCGGAACGGCTCGACGACCTGCGCATCGAAGAGCTCCGCGAAGGGCTGTGCGCGCAGACGCTGCACGTCGGGTCGTACGACGATGAGGGGCCCGTGCTCGAGCGGATGCACACCGAGTTCCTTCCGAGCGGCGGCCTCGTACCGACGGGGCGGCACCACGAGGTGTACCTCAGCGACCCGCGGCGCACCGCGCCCGAGAAGCTCCGCACGATCCTGCGCCAGCCGGTCGCTCGAGTCTGACCGTCGGCGGGGCGCGGCGGCGCCCCGCCGACGGTCAGCCGATGAACGGCGGATGCTGCCAGCCCTGGGTCGGCAGCGAGCGCAGCTCGGCCGCATCCGGGCGCCGCGAAGTCGCGGGGTCGCCGTGGGCGGCGAATCCGCGGTCCCGGGCGGCCGGCTGTGTGCCCCAGATGAGCAGGAGCATGCCGAGGCGCATGGCGATGCGCGCGGGCAGCGCGGTTCTCGGGGAACGGCCGCGGAGAGCGGCGGCGGGCTCGGGCGCGGTGGTACTCGGGGGATGGGAGGTGGCGAGGTCCGGCACGGGGTTCTCCTGAGGAAAGGGGTGAGCTGAGAAGGATCGACGGCGCGCGGCCCGCGCGGGGCGGCGTGTCGATGCGGGCGCGACACGGATCGAAGGGGCGTCGCGGCGGCGGCGTCCGGCGTCGGCGGAAGCGGACACCGGAGCGGTCGTGCGCGAGCGAACAGCGCGGGGCGGCGCACCGATCGGCGCCGCGGCCGAGGGTTCTCGCTAGCGGGCGGCCCCGCCTGCGAACGCGCGCCTGCGGGCCCCGCGCGGAGCCGGGGACAGCGCGCCGATATTGATCAGAGTGATCATCATGGGTACCGCCTCCCTCCGAGGCTCCGCGGGCGGTGGGCCCGAATCGTGCAGGTGCGAGAAGAGACGCTACCGGCGCCGCGGGGCCGCGTCAAGCAGACTCACAGGGTTCGGCTGGAGCCCGCCGTCCGGGCGCGCAGTCGAAGCCGGCCCGCGCTACCGCCGGACGTCGGACGCGAGGGCGAGTGCGTCGGCGGCGAGCCTCGCCGAAGTTCCGGCGTCGCGCATCCACAGCGGAACGGCGCGGGTGTCGATCCCGGATGCCGCGAGCGGCTCAATGGCGCGGGCATCGGTCTCGTCGACGAGCCAGCCGTCGAGCAGGCCGCCGGCGCCGCGGGCGCCGTAGTGCCGTGCCACCGCTTCTGCGGACGCCTCGACGCCCACGATCGAGAGGCACGTGTCAGCCATGCCGCGCACGACCGCGCCGCCGATGATCCCCGAGACGCCGACGATCGGCGCCGGCGCATCGGCGAGCGCCTCGCGCATTCCGGGCACGGCCAGGACCGGTCCGACGGAGACGATCGGGTTCGACGGTGCGATCAGGACGACGTCGGCGAGCGCGATCGCCCCGAGCGCGCCGTCGGTGGGGGCGGCGGACTCGATGCCCTGCTGCCGGAAGCCCGTCGCCGCGAGGCCCGCGCGATGGCGCACCCACCACTCCTGGAAGTGGATGTCGTCGCCGTCGGCGAGTTCGACGCGCGTGTCGATCTCGTCGTCGGTCGCCGGGTGGAGGGTGACGCCGAGGTCCCACCGCTCGCCGAGGCGGCGGTACACCTCCGAGACGGTCCGGCCCTCGCGCAGCCACGCCGTGCGCGCGATGTGCGTGCCGAGGTCGAGGTCGCCGAGCGTGAACCATTCCGGGGCCGTTCCCCACGAGGCGAGCTCACCCGATACGCGCTCGCTCTCGCCGTCGCGCCCCCATCCGCGGTCGGCGTCGTTCACGCCGGCGAGCGCGTAGAGGAGGCTGTCGTGGTCGGGGGCGATGCGCAGGCCAGAGACCCACCAGTCGTCGGCGGTGTTCACCACGACGTCGATGCGGTGCTCCTCGCCCGAACCGCGAGCCCATTCGCGCACGCCCGAGACGAATCGGGCGCACCCGACGCCCCCTCCGATGATCGTGATCCGCATGCCGTCAACGCTAGCCGCTCGACGGGGAGCGCGACGCCCGGTCACTGCCGCCGGGAGGCGCACGAGCGTAGAATGGAGGTGCCGCCGCGACGCCGTCGTCGTCGAAGGCGCCGCGACGCGCGCCGCCGATGCCGAGGAGGGCGTCATGAGCAAGCAGATGACAGCGCCGCAGACCACGACTACGCACGGGCCGTGGGGCTCAGGGAACCCGCACCTGAGCATCCGGCGCAGCGACCATCGGATGGACTTCGCGCTGGTGTCCGGAACCGTGCGCCTCGGCGCCGCACCCGATATGGAGCTGATCGTTCCGGGCGCCGAGCCGCACCACGCCACGATCGTGCACAACGAGTACGACGAGTTCGTCCTCACGATGCACGGTGAGGGGGAGATGAACGCGGCGCCCGAGAACCCGAACGAGCGCACGGAGACGCTCCGCAGCGGGGCACGGTTCACGATCGGCGGGTGGGAGTTCGTGTTCTGGCGCGCCGAGGCTTCCGACCACGGCCGTCCCTACGGCGGCCGCAACGGGGGAGAGGGCGCCCACGAGCACGGGCAGAACCCCCGCCCGGACTATCACCGCGAAGCGCTCCGCGACGCGGAGGCGGCCGTGCGGCACACCCGCTCCACGATCCTCGTCGAGCATCCCGAGCTCGGCGGGCGCTGAGCCGAGCCGCTCTCCGCGCGCGGGGCGGCGCGCCCCGCGACCCGACGGGCTGCGGCGGCCCGCGAAGCGGGGCGGCACGCGTAGGGTGGCCGCATGGCCACGACGATCACGATCACGGGCGCGGGCGGTCAGATCGGCTACGCGCTTCTGTTCCGCATCGCGGCGGGGGACCTGCTCGGAGCCGAGGAGCACGTGCGGCTGCGGCTGCTGGAGATCCCGCAGGGTGTGAAGAGCGCAGAGGGCGCCGCCCTCGAGCTGCAGGACGGCGCGTTCGCGCTGCTCGACGACGTCGAGGTGACGGACAGCGCCGACACCGCGTTCGACGGCTGCGATCTCGCGCTGCTCGTGGGCGCCCGACCTCGGGGGCCCGGCATGGAGCGCGGAGACCTGCTCGCCGCGAACGCGGGCATCTTCGGGCCGCAGGGCCGCGCGATCGCCGAGAACGCGGCGCCGGGTGTTCGCGTCACGGTCGTCGGCAACCCCGCGAACACGAATGCGCTGATCGCCGCCTCGGCGGCCGACGGCGTGCCGGCGGAGCGCTTCTCGGCGCTCACGCGGCTCGACGAGAACCGTGCCAGGGCGCAGCTCGCCGCGGCTCTCGAAGCGCCGGTCGCGAGCATTCGGAACGTGCCGATCTGGGGAAACCACTCGGCCACGCAGTTCCCCGACGTGTCGCATGCGACGATCGACGGGCGCCCCGTGCGCGACGCGCTCGCCGAGCGGGTCGGAGACGTGCCGAGCTGGCTCGAGGACACGTTCATCCCGCGCGTCGCGAAGCGCGGCGCAGAGATCATCGACGTGCGCGGCTCGTCGTCCGTCGCATCGGCGGCGAACGCGGCGATCGGGCATGCGCGTGACTGGGTGCGCGGCACCGAAGGGTGGACGAGCGCGGGCGTCGTCTCGCACGGCGAGTACGGGGTGCCGGAAGGCCTCGTGTCGTCCTTCCCCGTGGAATCCGTCGACGGACAGTGGCGGATCGTCGAGGGGCTCGAGATCGACGCCTGGTCCCGCGCCAGGATCGACGCGTCGGTCGCCGAGCTCGTCGCCGAGCGCGAGGCGGTCCGCGAGCTGTTGTGAGGGCGGCGAGTTCGCGAACCGCCCGGGCACGCGAGAAGGCCCCTGCCGAGGCAGGGGCCTTCTCGATTCCGGGTGGCTGACGGGGCTTGAACCCGCGACCCCCGCGACCACAACGCGGTGCTCTACCAACTGAGCTACAGCCACCATGCGCCCCGCACCGGCGGGACAACTGGACTATTCTGTCACACGTTTTCGGCGAAGGACAAAACGACCGACTTCGCCGTGTCGCGCGCCTCGTCGCTCGTCGGGCCGGGCGCCGGGACGAACACGGCCTCGCGGTAGTACCGCAGCTCGCGGATGGATTCGAGGATGTCGGCGAGGGCGCGGTGGCCGCCGTCCTTCGCGGGGGCCTGGAAGTACGCGCGCGGGAACCAGCGGCGCGAGAGCTCCTTCACACTCGACACGTCGACGCTGCGGTAGTGCAGGTGCTCGTCGACCTGCGGCATGTACTTCGCCAGGAACATGCGATCGGTGCCGATCGTATTGCCCGCCAGCGGCGCCTTGCCCGAGACGGGCGCGAAGCGCTTGATGTACTCGAGCGAGCGGCGCTCGGCTTCCTCGAGGGAGACGCCGTCGGGCATCTCGGTGAGCAGCCCGCTCGACTTGTGCATCTTCGTGACGAAGTCGTTCATGTGCTTCAGGGCGGCCTCGCCGGGCTTGATGACGACCTGGAAGCCCGGGTCGAGCACGTTCAGCTCGAAGTCGGTCACGACGATTGCGATCTCGCACAGCTCGTCGACCGCGAGGTCGAGACCCGTCATCTCGCAGTCGATCCACACGAGCCGGTCGTTCTCGGATGCGTTTGCCATGCCACAACCCTAACCGCGGCGGCAGACATCCCCGGAGCGGGGTTCGGTCCCCCAGGCACGATTCGAACGTGCGACCGGCGACTTAGAAGATCGATGCTCTTCCGCTGAGCTACTGGGGGTCGGCGACCAGTTTAGCGGGGCGTCGCCCATGGGTGGGAAACCGGCGTGTGCGCCCGGTCAGCGGAGCGCCGCGACGGCGTCGTCGGGGGACCAGAAGGCCCCGACTTCGACGAAGCCGGCCGTTGCCGGCCGATAGCGCTCCGCGCGGTAGCGCACCCCCTGGGGCGTCTCCACCGCGCGCAGGTGACCTCGCACGCGGCCGCGTGCGTCGACGACGCGCCACAGCGCGGCCGCCGCGCGCACGAGGTGCTCGCGCCCTGGGGAGAGGCGGGGTGTGGCCGTGGGGACGGCGGGTACGGCTGCTGCATTCATGAGGTCTCCCTTCTGCGCCCAACGGTAGGCCGGGCCTACGACATTCCGGCGCGACCGGGCCTTCGTGGGCGCAAGGCCTCGCTCACACCGCCGGATCCCGCCCGATCCGTCCCCACACGCCGGGCGAGCCTGGCCCGGAGCACCGGCGCGCGCGCACGCTGAGTCGGGCCCGAACGGGTGGAATCGAGAAGGGAATGAACATGAGCGAATCGATCACGGTCGTCGGGACGATCGGCTCGGCGCCGCAGGGTCACACGACGCAGACGGGGCGGCACGTCACGAGCTTCCGCCTCGCCTGCACGCCCCGCGTGCGCGATCGGGAGACGGGCGAATGGCGCGACGGTGCGACGAACTGGTACTCGATCGCCGTGTGGGAGCAGCTGGGGCGGAACGCCCTGGGGTCGCTGCGCAAAGGGGAGAGGGCGATCGTCTCGGGCCGCCTGCGCCTGCGCCAATGGGAGAAGGACGAGAGGTCGGGCATGGACGCCGAGATCACCGCGACGGCGATCGGCCACGACCTGAAATGGGGCACGGCGCAGTTCGCCGGCGCCCCGCGTCCGGACCGGCACGCGGATGCGGGATCTCCTGCGGTCGGCGACGAACAGGCGGAGGCCAGGTGGGATCCGCGGCCGCTCGTTCCGGACGCCGCGACCGGAGCGGGCGAGGGGCCGACGGGCCCAGCGCCGGCCGCGGCCGCGTCGGGGTTCCCTGGTGCCGCCGACGGGGCGGGTGACGACGACGAGGAGACGCCGTACTGAGGGCGCGACCGCGCTCAGCCGCGCGCGGGCGCCGCGTCGGTAGACTCGGGGCGTGACTCGACGCGATACGGCCCTGGCCGCCTTGGCGCTCTCCGCGCTCGCCGCGACGGTGCTCGCTGGCTGCGCCCCGGAGTCGGCCGACGACGCGCGGCCCGAGGCGCCGCAGACGGCCGCGCCGGAGGAGGCACCGGAGGAGCCTGCCCTCACGGAGTTCGACCCTGAGGGAACGGCCGAGGACAACCTGGAGCTGTTCGCGCAGGTGACGAATGACGTCTGGGAGTCCGAGGACGGAGTCCGCGGGCGCGACTACGTCGACGCGCTCGTCGACAAGGGCTTCGACAAGTCGCAGATGCAGGTCACGAGCGACGCGACCACGATCGGCTGGGAGGTCGAGTCGCTGATGTTCTCCGTGCAGCTCGGCGACGAGTGCCTCGTCGGCCAGGTCGGCCCCTCGACGGGTGACCCCGTCGCCAACGTCCAGCCGCTGCTCGACGCCGGCGCGTGCATGCTCGGCAGCACCCGCGCGATCGACTGGTAGGCCGCTTCTTCCCGCCCCGTCATCCGGGGCACACACCCCTAGACTGGAGACGCTATGGCGGAATTCATTTATCAGATGATCAAGGCCCGCAAGAAGGTGGGCGACAAGCTGATCCTCGACGACGTCACCATGTCGTTCTACCCGGGCGCGAAGATCGGCATGGTCGGCCCGAACGGTGCCGGGAAGTCGACGATCCTGAAGATCATGGCGGGGCTCGACACCCCGTCGAACGGCGAGGCGTACCTCACGCCCGGCTATTCGGTCGGCATCCTGATGCAGGAGCCGGAGCTGGACGAGTCGAAGACCGTGCTCGAGAACGTGCAGGACGGCGTCGGCGAGATCAAGGCCAAGGTCGATCGCTTCAACGAGATCTCCGGGCTGATGGCCGAGCCCGATGCCGATTTCGACGCGCTGCTCGAAGAGATGGGCAAGCTTCAGGAAGACATCGACCACGCGGACGCGTGGGACCTCGACGCACAGCTCGAGCAGGCGATGGACGCCCTGCGCACGCCCCCCGGAGACGCGCAGATCTCCCACCTGTCCGGTGGCGAGAAGCGCCGCGTCGCGCTCTGCAAGCTCCTGCTCGAGAAGCCCGACCTGCTGCTCCTCGACGAGCCGACCAACCACCTCGACGCCGAGAGCGTGCTCTGGCTCGAGCAGCACCTGCAGTCGTACGCGGGCGCCGTCATCGCGATCACGCACGACCGGTACTTCCTGGACAACATCGCGCAGTGGATCGCCGAGGTCGACCGCGGCCGGCTCTACCCCTACGAGGGCAACTACTCGACGTACCTCGAGAAGAAGGCCGAGCGCCTCGACGTGCAGGGCAAGAAGGACGCGAAGCTGCAGAAGCGCCTCAAGGAGGAGCTCGACTGGGTCCGTTCGAACTCGAAGGGCCGCCAGGCGAAGTCGAAGGCCCGCCTGGCGCGCTACGAGGAGATGGCGGCGGAGGCCGAGCGCACCAGGAAGCTCGACTTCGACGAGATCCAGATCCCCGCGGGCCCGCGCCTCGGCTCCGTCGTGATCGAGGCGAAGAAGCTCGAGAAGGGCTTCGACGACAGAACTCTGATCGAGGACCTGAGCTTCTCGCTGCCGCCCAACGGCATCATCGGCGTCATCGGCCCGAACGGCGTCGGCAAGACGACGCTGTTCAAGACGATCGTCGGGCTCGAGCCGATCGACGGTGGGGACCTGAGGGTCGGCGAGACGGTGAAGATCAGCTACGTCGACCAGTCCCGGTCGAACATCGACCCGGAGAAGACGCTGTGGGAGGTCGTCAGCGACGGCCTCGACATCATCACGGTCGGCAAGACCGAGATCCCGTCGCGCGCTTACGTGTCGAAGTTCGGCTTCAAGGGCCCCGACCAGCAGAAGAAGGCCGGCGTGCTCTCCGGCGGTGAGCGCAACCGCCTGAACCTGGCGCTGACGCTCAAGGAGGGCGGCAACGTCCTGCTCCTCGACGAGCCGACGAACGACCTGGACGTCGAGACCCTTCAGTCGCTCGAGAACGCGCTGCTCGAGTTCCCCGGCTGCGCCGTGGTCGTCACGCACGACCGGTGGTTCCTCGACCGCGTTGCGACGCACATCCTCGCGTACGAGGGCACGGAGGAGAACCCGGCCAACTGGTACTGGTTCGAGGGCAACTTCGAGGCCTACGAGGCGAACAAGATCGAGCGGCTCGGCCCGGACGCCGCCCGCCCGCACCGCACCACCCACCGCAAGCTGACACGCGGGTAACACCACCCCCACGGAAAGCGACCCCGGATGATCATCCGATCATCCGGGGCCGCTTGCTGTGTCAGAGCGTCAGATCACTCGTTCGGGAGCAGCGTCTCGAAGGCGTCCGGGTTCGCGTCGATCCACTCGGTGATCGCCTCGGACTTGTCGGTGTCGTCCGCGTACTTGTTGACGACCGTGTCCTCGAGCGAGCCGTAGGCGGCGTCGTCGAGCTTCATGCCGGCGATCAGTTCGGCGGCCTCGGGATTCTCGTCGGCCCAGCCGGCCGTGGCCAGCGGGTGCAGGCCCTCGGGCTCGCCCATGGCGCCCTCAGGGTCCTCGAGGTCCTTGACGTCGTAGGCGTCGTTCGCCCAGAACGGACGCCACAGCGTCACGACGATGTCCTCCTCGTTCGCGATCGCATCCTCGAGCGTCGTGAGCATGGCGGCCGTCGACGACGTCTTCAGCTCGTACTCGTCGTCGAGCTCATAGGTCGGCATCGCCGATGTCTGCGTCACCTCGGTGAGACCAGCGCTCGGCTCGATGCCGATGATCTCTCCGTTGAAGCGGTCGGCCTGGCCCTTGAGGTCGGCGATCGAGTTGACGTCGTCCATGTACGACGGGACGGCCATCGTCAGCACGGCGCCGTCATAGTAGGTGCCGAGGTCCTCGAGCTGGTCGCCGTACTCCTCCATGTAGGAGGCGTGCGTGACCTCGGGCCAGGCCGACGGGAAGATGTCGACATCGCCGTTGGCGAGTCCCGTGTACAGGATGCCCGCCTCGGTGAGCTCCTCCATCTCGACGGTGTAGCCGAGCTTCTCGAGCTGGTCCTTCAGCAGGTACGAGACCGACAGTCCGTCGGTCCACGACGGCAGGTAACCGAGCGTGACGGTCTTGTCGCCGTCACCGGAACCGCCGTCGCCGGAACCGCCGTCCTCGGTGCCGCCCGAGCAGCCGGCGAGGGCGAGCGAGCCGACCATGCCGATGCCCGCGAGTGCGGCGAGCTTGTGCTTCTTCATCATGGTGATGATTCCTTTCCTTCGGCGCCTGCGGCGCCTGTGATTGCAAGGGGTCGGGGTCGGAGAATCAGACGAGGCTCGAGCCGGCGCGCTTCGGGCCGACCTGCTCCAGCTTCTTCGCCTCCGCTGCCGCGGCGGCGGCCGCATCGGCGCGCGCATCGCGGGCGTGGCCGCGCTTGCGCTGGATCTTGCCTAGCAGCGAGCCCTTGAACTCTGCGGGCGTGCCGAGCGCGGCCGTGACGCGGTCGAGGTAGATCGCGAGGAAGACGATGCCGAGGCCCGCGTTGATGCCGAGCGGGATGTTGATCGTCGTGATCGCCGCGATGACTTCCTTGCCGAGGCCGTCGGCGCCGGCCATACCGGCGACGACCGCCATCGACAGCGAGAGCATGATGACCTGGTTGACGCCGGCCATGATGCTCGGCATCGCGAGGGGCAGCTGGATGCCGCGGAGGATCTGACTCGGAGTCGCGCCGAAGGCCTTGCCGGCCTCGACCGTCTCCGAGTCGACGCCCCGGATGCCCAGCTCGGTCATCCGGACGCCGGGTGCGATCGCGAACAGCACAGTGGCGAACACGCCGGGCACGAAGCCGATGTGGAAGAAGACGACCGCGAGCAGCAGGTAGATGAAGGCGGGCATCGTCTGCATGAAGTCGAGGATCGGCTTCACGATCATGCTGAACGTGTCGTTGCGCGCCGCGGCGATGCCGACGGGGATCGCGATCAGGATCGCGACGAGCGTCGCGACGAGGACGAGCGCGAGCGTGAGCATCGCGTTCTCCCACATGCCCATGCCGACGACGAGCACCATCGTGACGACCGTGCCGATCGCCATCTGCCAGGAGCGGAAGAACCAGGCGATCGCCGCGAGGATGATGATCATCAGCACCGGCGGGACGGCGTTGAGGCCGTCCGCCAGGTTCTCGACGACCCATCCGAGCACGAGCGAGATGAAGTCGAGCAGCCACGTGAAGGTGGCGTTGATCCAGTCGAACAGTGCGTCCGCCCAGTCACCGATCGGAATGTTGAAGTTCTCGAGCATCAGCGCGCCTCCTCGCTTCCGGCGACCGGCGCTTCGAGCGGCTGGCCGTCCTCACTGGCTTCGAGTACCTGGTCGATGACGTGTGCCGACACCGGCAGCGTCGGCAGCGTGATCTCCTCCGTCGCGCCGGGGCCGGGGCCCAGGGCCGCGAGGAGCGTGACGCGCGGGATGACGCCGACGAGGCGACCGCTGTCGTCGGTGACTGCGACCGCGAGCTTCGACTCGACGGCGGGCACGAACAGATCCATGAGCACGTCATCGACGCCGACCGATGTCGCGTCGTCCTTGATCACGGAGGTGATGCTGCGCTCGCCCTTCCGGACGAGCCGGATCGCGTCGCGGTCCTCGATCGTGCCGATGAGCTTCCGGTCGCGGTCCACGACGTACGCGGCGCTGGAGTGGTTGTCGCGCATGACCTTGAGCGCGCTGCGCGGGCCCGACGTCGCGTTGACGACGGCGAGCGGCTTCTCCATCACGTTCGACGCCGTGAGCACGCGCGCACGGTCGACGTCCTGCACGAACTGCTCGACGTAGTCGTTGGCAGGGTCCGTGAGGATGTCCTCCGGCGTGCCGATCTGCACGATGCGGCCGTCGCGCATGACGGCAATGCGGTCACCGAGGAACATGGCCTCGTTGAGGTCGTGCGTGATGAAGACGATCGTCTTCTGCAGCTTGTCCTGCAGCTCGACGAGCTGCTCCTGCATCTCGCGCCGGATGAGCGGGTCGAGCGCGCTGAACGCCTCGTCCATCAGCAGGATCTCGGTATCGGCCGCGAGCGCGCGGGCGATGCCGACGCGCTGCTGCATGCCGCCGGACAACTGGCTCGGGAGCTTCTCGCCCCAGCCGCCGAGCCCGACGAGATCGAGGATCTCGTTCGCCTTCGCGCGGCGCTCGTCGGTGCCGACGCCCTGCAGCTCGAGGGGATACGCGACGTTGTCGATCACGGTGCGGTGGGGCAGGAGCGCGAAGTGCTGGAAGACCATCGCGATCCTGTCGCGGCGGATCTCGCGCAGCTTCTTCTCCGACACCTTCGTGATGTCGTCGTCGCCGATCAGCAGGGAGCCCGCCGTGGCGTCGTGCAGGCCGTTGATCATGCGGATCAGTGTCGACTTGCCGGAACCGGACAGGCCCATCACGACGAAGATCTCGCCGCGGTTGACGTGGAAGGATGCGTCGATGACGGCGGCGGTCGTGCCGGAGCCGAGCTCATCGCGGGGGGTGCCGGAGCGCAGTCGCTCGACGGCCTCGTTCCCGCGGCGTCCGAAGACCTTGTACAGGCCCTCCGCTCGCAGGACGACTTCTTCGTTGCTCAAGGTTCTCCTCGGTGTTCTTCGGAGAGGGGCGGCTTCGGGTGCCGCCCTCAACAGAAATGCCCGGGGTTTCCGGGCACGTGCCTTCCATGTTGCTCGGATTGTCAACAAAATGCATCTTCACGGCTTGGTAACGGCGACCCGCGCGGATCGGCCGACTTCCCCGGCATCACGCGCATGTCGTGGGGGCGCGGGGTGCTCCCAGGTTGCGATGAGCCGTTACCTGACTGTTATAAAATCCGGAGTCCGCTGTCGGTTCGTCCCCTGGTGGGCCCCGATTCCGTGGTGTAGCGGTGCGGCGCCCGTTCCGCACGGACAGCCCCGACCCTTCGGTCATGCGAGACAATGGAAGCGTGAGTTCTCCCGACCTCGGCCGCGCCCGGCGCGCCGATTTCCCCTTCTTCTCGTCGCATCCGGATGCCGTGTACCTGGATTCGGGCGCGACGTCGCAGCGCCCCGACGCCGTCATCGACGCCGAGGTCGACTTCGTGCGCTCGGACTACGCAGCGGTGCACCGCGGCTCGTCGGTCGCGACCGGTGAGGCGACCTGGGCGTTCGAGAGCGCGCGCGAACGCGTTGCGGCGTTCGTCGGGGCGGGGGAGCGCGAGCTCGTCTGGACGGCGGGCGCGACGGACGCGCTCAACATGATCTCGCTCGGAATCTCGGACGCTTCGGCGGGCCTCGGTGACGACAGCCTCGCGCTGTCCGCCGGCGACGAGATCGTCCTCACAGAAGCCGAGCACCACGCCAACCTCATCCCGTGGCAGCGCCTCGCGAAGCGCACGGGCGCCGTCCTGCGGCCCGTGGGGGTCGACGCCGACGGCCTCTGGTCCATCGACGCGATGCGCGCCGTCGTGACGCCGCGCACGCGCCTGATCGCGTTCCCGCACGTCTCCAACGTCACGGGGCAGATCGCGCCCGTGGGTGACGTCGTCGAGCTCGCTCGGTCCGTCGGCGCACTCACGGTGCTCGACGCGTGCCAGTCGGTTCCCCACATGCCCGTGGACGTGTCGGCGCTCGGCGTCGACTTCGCGGCGTTCTCCGCGCACAAGATGCTGGGTCCCACGGGGATCGGCGCCCTCTACGGGAGAGCGGAGCTGCTCGACGCGCTCCCGCCGGCGCGGACGGGAGGGTCGATGATCACGACCGTCACGCTCGACGAAGCCGAGTTCCTCCCGGCGCCGAACAGGTTCGAGGCCGGGACTCAGCCGGTCTCGCAGGCCATCGGGTTCGGGGCCGCCGCCGCGTACCTCTCCGCGCTCGGGATGGGCGCCGTGCGCGCCCACGAGGAGCGCATCGCCGAGGCGCTCGTGGAAGCCGCGTCGCGCACCCCCGGCGTTCGCCTCGTCGGCCCGGCGGCTGGCCACGAGCGCGCGGCGATCGCGAGCGTCATCGTCGACGGCGTACACGCGCACGACGTCGGCCAGTTCCTCGACGACCGGGGCGTGACCATCCGGACGGGCCATCACTGCGCCCAGCCGTTGCACCGCGCTCTCGGCGTCGCATCCACAACGCGCGCGAGCGCGTCCGTCTACACCGACCTCGACGACGTCGCCCGCTTCGGCGAGGCGCTCGGTGAGGTCCGCGACTACTTCGGGGTGACCGCATGAGCGACCTGGACGACCTGTATCGCGAGGTGATCCTCGACCACAACCGCACGCCGCAGGGCAAGGGTGACCCGCACGCCGAGGCGCACTCCCACCACGAGCTGAACCCGTCGTGCGGCGACGAGATCACGCTCGGCGCGACCGTCGACGAGGCGGGAACGATCTCGTCGCTGCACTGGGAGGGCCAGGGGTGCAGCATCTCGATGGCGTCGGCGTCGGTGATGAGCGCCCTGCTCACGGGCGCTTCCCGCGACGACGCGTTCGCGCGCATCGAGGAGTTCCGCGAGATGCTGCGCTCGCGGGGCGCCGTCGAGCCGACCGAGGAGCTCGAGGACGCAGCGGCGTTCCAGGGGGTCGGCAAGTACGTCATGCGCATCAAGTGCGCGATGCTCGGTTGGGTCGCCCTCGAGGCCTGCCTCAAGGAGTCCGCTGCCGCTTGACCCGCTCGAGCGCTCCCGCCGGCCGAGGCGCGCCGGGGCGGTCGGCCGCCACCGGGCCGAAACTGCCAGCGGGCGAGCAGCCCGTCAGCGGCGGCCGTCGGGCACGCGCGACATGATCTCCTGCGCGACGCTGGCGACGAGTATGCCGTCTCGGGAATACAGGCGGCCCTGGCTGAGCCCGCGCCCGCCGCCCGAAGACGGCGACTCCTGCACGTACAGCATCCACTCGTCGGCCTTCACGGGCCGGTGCCACCAGATCGCGTGATCGAGGCTGGCGGTGTTCATTCCGGGAGTCGCCCACGGCATGCCGTTGGCGCGCATGACGGGCTCCTGGATCGTGAAGTCGCTCAGGTAGGCCAGCGCGGCGCGGTGCAGCGTCTGATCACCGCCGAGCTCGCCCCGTACGCGGGTCCACACCGCCTGCGTCGGCGACGGTTCGTCGACCGTCAGCCAGATGTCGCCGTTCGCGTGCCGCACCTCGACGGGGTTCTCCCGCAGCAGGCGACCCGACATGGGGTGCTCGGCGTAGGTGTCGGCGGGGTCGGGCAGGTGCTCCGGCTGCGGCAGGCCCTCCGGCATCGGGAGCTGATGCGAGAAGCCGGGGTCGTCATCCTGGAACGAGCAGATCGACGAGAAGATCGGCGTGCCGTCCTGGTAGGCCTGCACGGCCCTGCGCGCGAACGAGCGACCGTCGTGGATGCGCGAGACCGCGAAGGTGACGGGCTTCGTCGCGTCGCCGGGGCGCAGGAAGTATCCGTGGAAGGAATGCGGCTCGCGCGGGTCGGGGAGCGTTCGCGAGGCCGCGATCACCGACTGGCCCAGCACCTGGCCGCCGAAGATGCGGCCGGAGGGCATCGGCTGCGAACGCCCGACGAAGATGTCGGTCGAGGTGCGCGCGCCCGGCTCCTCGAGATCGAGGAACTCGCGCAGTCGTGCGACGGGGTCGCGGGGTGTCGTCTCGCTCACGCCGCAAGTCTACGGAAGCCGCCTCGAGTTATCGGCGCGCCCCGTTCCGACCGGTGTGAGCGGAACGGGGCGCGGATCGCGATTCCCCCGAGGCGCGCACGCGGCCGCGGGCCGGGGCGGCGCGATAGGGCCTCCGCTGGGACGACACGGCCGGTCACAGTCGGGGCCGGTGCCCAGCCCGCCTCCATAGACTGTCCGGATGACCGCGCGATTGCTGTTCCCCGATGCCGAGACCGCGCGGGACGCGCTCACCTTCGCGGGGCGGGCGGAACGCGCCGGAGGAGAGGGTGTGCGCCTGCAGGCCGCCGGGGGAGTGCTCGCGATGACGAGCGCCGCACTCGCCCCGCAGGGTCTGCTCGACCGCACGCCGACGGTGCTCGCGATGCGCGTCGTCCGCGTCGACCCCGAGCTCGAGTGCGACCTCGTCGTGGCCTCCCTCGCGGAGACGGAGGACCCGGCCGCGCTGGCGCTGCCGGACACGGCACTCTCGCCCGCGTGGGCGGGCGTGCAGCCGCCGCGCGGCGGCTGGGAGGCCGCGGGGGAGATCCCCGCCGCCGACCTCGCCTCCCGCGCGCAGTGGGGCATCTCGGCCGTCGCCCATCAGCTGCCGACCGACCCCGGCGAAGACGTCGTCCGCACCGTGCGCGGCGCGGTCTGGGGCGAGCCGGACGAGGACGTGCTGTCGCTGCCGAGGGGCGTGGCGTTCGCCGCGTTCGCCTTCGGGTTCATCGCGGGCGAGGAGCGGGCGCGGGTGACGACGTCCGGTCGCTGGACGCGGGTGACGCTCGAGCGCGGTCACGTCATCAGCCGGGGCCCCGCGGCCTCCGGGCTCACGGCCGTCCGCGCCACCGGCTGAGGCCGCCGCGGGCGTGCGCCCCGCCGCTCGTCAGGGCCGCGGCGTCGGCTCGAACGTGTTGACGAGCGAGTGCGCGGCCCTGTTCAGGTAATCCCAGAGCGTCTCCTCGAGCAGCGGCGGCAGCTCGAGGGAGTCGACCGCCCTGCGCATGTGCGCGAGCCAGCGGTCTCGAGCATCGGGGTTCACGTGGAAGGCGTTGTGCCGCATGCGGAGCCGCGGGTGCCCTCGGTGTTCGCTGTACGTCTTCGGCCCGCCCCAGTACTGCTCGAGGAACAGCGTCAGGCGCTCCTCGGCGGGGCCGAGGTCCTCCTCGGGGTACATCGGGCGGAGCACCTCGTCTTCGGCGACACCTCGGTAGAACTCCCTGACCAGGCGGGCGAACGTGTCGTGCCCGCCCACCTGGTCGTAGAAGGAGATCTGCTCGTCCATGCTCACTCGGCGTCGCGCTCCTGCGCGTTCAGGGCGCGCTCGACGCCCGCGAGGCACTCGTTCACGATGCGGCGCAGCGCGGCGGGCGCGTCGTCGTTATCGCGGAGCCAGGCGCGCGTCGCGTCGCGGAGCTCGACGTTCGCCAGCGGCGCCGGGTAGAGCAGCTCGATCAGGTACGACGCGATCTGGTACGTCCTGGCCTCCCAGACGGGCAGCAGCATCTCGAAGTACCGCGGCACGAACTCCGTCAGCGAGTCGCGCGTCGCCGGATGCACGAAGCCCATCGCGGCCGAGCGCACGACAGTGTTCGGCAGTTCGTCGGACTCGACGAGCGCCGCCCACGCGGTGTTCTTCGCTTTCGAGGTCGGCAGGGCCGCACGGGCGCGCGCTGCCAGCTCGGCGCCGTTGGCCGTGTTGTCGGCCTCGAGCGCGGCGTCGATCTCCGCGGACCCGGCGACGCCTCCCGCTGCGAGCGAGATCAGCAGCTGCCACGAGAGGTCGGTGTCGATCTCGAGCCCGTCGATCGGCAGGGTGCCGTCTCGCAGGCCCTTGACGGCCGCCCAGTGGTCGGGCATCGACGCGGCCGAGGCGAACGCCGTCGCGAGCTGGAGCTGGATGTCGCTGCCCGGCTCCGCCTGCTTCAGCAGCATCCAGAGGCCGTCAGCCACGCGCTTGCGCGCGCCCGCACGCTCATCCGGTGCGACGTACGCGTTCGCGGCGAGCTGCACCTGGCTGAGCGTGGTCCGGATCGTGGTCGACTCGGTCTCGGTGCCGATGTTGCGCAGCACGAGGCCGATGTAGTCGCTCGCGGGCGTCTCGCCGTCGCGCACCTGGTCCCAGGCCGCGCCCCAGACGAGGGACCGGGCGAGCGGGTCGGCGATGCCGGCGAGATGCTCGGTCGCGGTGTCGAGGCTGTGCGCGTCGAGGCGGATCTTCGCGTAGGCGAGGTCCTCGTCGTTCAGCAGCACGAGGTCGGGGCGTGCGTGGCCCTTCAGCTCCTCGACGTTGGTCACGTCGCCGTCGACGTCGATCTCGGCGTAGTGTCGGCGCACCAGCGCCTGGCCGTCGAGGTCGTAGAAGCCGATGCCGAGGCGGTGCGGGCGGATGGTCGCGTAGTCGGCCGGCGCCGTCTGCAGCACGGCGAAGCGGGTGATCCTGCCGTCGACGTCGGCTTCGACGATCGGGGCGAGGGTGTTCACGCCCGACGTCTCGAGCCACTTCGCCGACCAGCCGCTGAGGTCGCGGCCGCTCGCGGACTCGAGCTCGACGAGCAGGTCGCTGAGCGTCGTGTTCCCGAACGCGTGCTTGCGGAAGTACTCGCCGACGCCGGCGAAGAACGCGTCGATGCCGACGTACGCGGCGAGCTGCTTCAGCACCGAGCCGCCCTTGGCGTACGTGATGCCGTCGAAGTTGACCTGGACGTCCTCGAGGTCGTTGATCTCGGCGACGACCGGGTGGGTCGACGGCAGCTGGTCCTGACGGTACGCCCAGGTCTTCTCCATGGCGTTGAACGTCGTCCAGGCGCCGGTCCACTCGGTCGCCTCTGCCGTTGCGATCGTCGATGCCCACTCCGCGAACGACTCGTTCAGCCAGAGGTCGTTCCACCACTCCATCGTCACGAGGTCGCCGAACCACATGTGCGCGAGCTCGTGGAGGATCGTGACGACCCGGCGCTCGCGGATGGCGTCGGAGACCTTGCTGCGGAAGACGTACGACTCCGTGAACGTCACGGCGCCTGCGTTCTCCATGGCGCCGGCGTTGAACTCCGGCACGAACATCTGGTCGTACTTCGCGAACGGGTACTCGACCCCGAACTTCTCCTCGTAGTACGCGAAGCCCTGACGCGTCTTCTCGAAGATGTAGTCGGCGTCGACGTATTCCCACAGGCTCTGGCGGGCGAACACACCGAGCGGGATCACGCGGCCGGCCGAGTTCGTCAGCTCCGAGCGGGTGACGCGGTACGGGCCGGCGACGAGCGCCGTGATGTAGGACGAGATGCGCGGAGTCGGCTCGAAGCCCCAGGTCGCGTGGTCGCTGTCCTCGTGCAGGATCGGCTCGGGAGTCGGCTGGTTGGAGATCACCTGCCAGTACGAGGGGGCCGAAACCGTGAACTGGAACGTCGCCTTCAGGTCGGGCTGCTCGAATACGGCGAACACGCGCCGCGAGTCGGGCACCTCGAACTGGGAGTAGAGGTAGACCTCGCCGTCGACGGGATCGACGAAGCGGTGCAGGCCCTCGCCCGTGTTCGTGTAGGCGCAGTCGGCGTCGACGATGAGCTCGTTCTCGGCCGCGAGGTCGTCGAGGCGGATGCGCGAGTCGGCGAACACCTCGGCCGGCTCGAGCTGGCGGCCGTTCAGCGTGATCTCGTTGACCGTCGGAGCGATCAGGTCGATGAAGGTCGAGCTGCCCTCGGCGGCGGTGAATCGCACGACGCTGCGCGAACCGAACACCTCGGCGCCCTTGGTCAGATTGAGCGTCACCGCGTAAGACTGGGTCTCGATGACCGAGCGGCGCTCCTGCGCCTCCGCGCGTGTGAGGTTCTCTCCAGGCACTGGGTCTCCCTCTCGGAAAGGTTGGGGGAATGGCGGGGTGGTGACCCCGCGAACTGCTCAAGCCTACGTGTTCTGCGCGGCGGAACGGTCACAGACGACGCAGGATGACCGGATCCGGCGCTCGCCGACCCGCGGCGCGGAGGTCGTGGCACCCCGTCCGGAATATCCGACGCCCACTGACTGAGAACCCGCGCAGGAAGGCCTTCTACGCGGGTGCGAAAATGGACGCGTGACATCCGGAGACACCCCTCAGACCGTCCCATTCGCGTCCGCAGCAGCGAGCAGCGGTGCACCGTTCGTCGAGGAGCCCGTCGCGTACGACGCGCTCCTGCTGTCGAGCTTCGGCGGCCCGGAGGGGCAGGACGACGTGATCCCGTTCCTGCGCAACGTGACGCGCGGCCGCGGCATCCCGGATGAGCGGCTCGAGGAGGTCGCGGTGCACTACCGCCACTTCGGCGGGATCAGCCCGATCAACCAGCACAATCGCGAGCTGCTGGAGGCGCTCCGCGCCGAGCTGCAGCGCCGCGGCGTCGACCTGCCCGTGTATTGGGGCAACCGCAACTGGGAGCCGTACATCGAGGACACCGTCGCCCAGGCGGCGGCCGACGGCCACCGCACGCTGCTCGCGATCGCGACGAGCGCCTACAGCTCGTACTCGAGCGATCGGCAGTACCGCGAGGACTTCGCGAGGGCGCTCCTGACGACGGGCCTCGGCGAGGGCGACGATCCCGTCACGATCGACAAGGTGCGCCTCTTCTTCGACCACCCCGGCTTCGTCGAGCCGTTCTACGAGGGCGTGCGCGCGGCGGTCGAGGGCTTCCTCGCCGAAGGCACCGCTCCCGAGGCCGTGCGGGTGCTCTTCTCGACCCACTCGATCCCGATGGGCGACGCCGCGAAGTCGGGCCCCGGCGATCGCGAGTGGCCGGCAGGCGGGGCGTACGCCGCCCAGCACAGTGCCGTCGCGGCGCACATCATGGATCGTCTCGCGCGCGAGGTGCCTGCCGCGGGCGCCGTGGGTTGGGACCTCGTGTACCAGTCGCGCTCGGGCCCGCCGAGCCAGCCGTGGCTCGAGCCCGACGTCAACGACCGGATCGCCGAGCTGCCCGCCGAGGGCATCCGGGCCGTCGCGATCACCCCGCTGGGCTTCGTGAGCGACCACATGGAGGTCATGTGGGACCTCGACAACGAGGCGATGGCATCGGCCGAGGAAGCGGGCCTCGCGGCCGTGCGAACGCAGACCCCCGGCACTCACCCCGCGTTCGTCGTCGGCCTGATCGACCTCGTCGAGGAGCGGTTGAACGGCACGCCGGCCGCCGAGCGACCGCACCTGACCGAGCTCGGCCCCTGGTACGACGTCTCGCGCGCGGGCGACTGCGAGAACGCGCGGCTCGGCTTCCGGCCGGCGGCGGCCGGGCTGCTTCCCTGAGTTAGGGAAGAATAGCCCCCATGCGCATCCATATCGCCACCGATCACGCCGGACTCGAGTTCTCGACGCAGCTGCAGGAGCGCCTCGCGGCGGCGGGCCACGACGTCGTCGACCACGGGCCGGTCTCGTACGACCCCGTCGACGACTACCCCTCGTTCTGCATCAGGGCGGCCCAGGCCGTCGTGGCGGACCAGAGGGCGGGCGCCGAAGCGCTCGGCGTCGTCTTCGGCGGCTCGGGCAACGGCGAGCAGATCGCGGCGAACAAGGTCGAGGGCATCCGCGCCGCGCTGGTGTGGAACCTGTCGACGGCCGAGCTCGCGCGCGAGCACAACGACGCCAACGTCATCTCGATCGGAGCCAGGCAGCACACGTTCGAGGAGGCGCTGGCGTTCATCGAGAGGTTCATCGGCACGCCCTTCTCCGGCGACGAGCGCCACGCCCGCCGCATCGGCAAGGTCGCGGCATACGAGACCGACGGATCGCTGGACCCGGATCCCCGTGCCTGAGGGGCACTCCGTCCACAGGATCGCGCGCCAGTTCGCGCGGAACTTCGTCGGCCGCACGGTCGCCGTGTCGAGCCCCCAGGGCCGGTTCGCTGACGGCGCCGCCGTGCTCGACGGGCGCGAACTGGTCTCGGCCAAGGCCGTCGGGAAGCAGATGTTCCTCGAGTTCTCGGGCGATGCCTGGCTGCGCGTGCATCTGGGCCTCTACGGCGCGTGGGACTTCGCGGGAGAGATCGAGGTCGACCCGACGATCGCGAGCGCGAACGGCCGGATGGGGCAGACCAACCAGCGCGGCACGGATATCGGCGATGCGGTGTACGACGACGCCGGCGAGAACTCGCTCGCGTCCATCGGCGCACCGAGGAGGGCTCGCGGCCACGTGCGGATGTCGGAGCAGACCAAGGGCATCGACGACGAGGTGATCGAGTGGCCGCCGCCCGTCGTCGGCCAGGTGCGTGCGCGCCTGATGACCGACGCCACGTGCGCCGACCTGCGCGGGCCGACGGCCTGCGCCGTCGAGACACCGGAGCAGGTCGCGGCCGTGATCGACAGGCTCGGCCCTGACCCCCTCGTCGGCGACCCCGCGGACAACGAGCGCCGCTTCGTCGCCGCCGTGCGCCGACGCGGCGTCGCGATCGGCCAGCTGCTCATGGACCAGGCAGTCGTGAGCGGCATCGGCAACGTGTATCGCGCCGAGATGCTCTTCCGGGCGCGCCTCGACCCGCACGCTCCGGGGAGGGCCGTGCAGGAGGAGACGCTGCGTGCCCTGTGGCACGACTGGGAGCGCCTGCTGCGCATCGGCGTCGAGACCGGCCAGATGATGACGATGGACGGTCTCACCGGCGACGCCTGGCGCCGCGCCATGGCGAGTCGCGACGACCGGCATTGGGTGTACCACCGGGCGGGCCTGCCGTGCCGCGTGTGCGGCACGGAGATCGTGCTCGAGGAGATGCAGGCGCGCAAGCTGTACTGGTGCCCCGGCTGCCAGAAGTAGGCCCGAGGGCGGAGGGAGAACCGTGGCTGAGCGGATGAACGCGGGCGAGGCGGTCGATGTGATCGCGAACGCGCGGATCGGCGGCGAGGGGCGCGAACTCATGCCGCTCGCGATGGTCGGTGAGGACGAGCCGTACGACGTGTTCCTGGCGGGCGGGCGCATCGTCGACATCGCGCCCGCCGGCCTCGCTCGCCGCACGGGTGCCGTGCTCGACGCGGCCGGCGCCTGGCTCGTGCCCGGTCTCTGGGACCACCACGTGCATGCCGTGCCGTGGGCCCTCGAGTCGCAACGGGTGTCGCTCGGCCTCACCCGCTCGGCGGCCGAGGCCGCGGCCGCGATGGTGGGCGCGCCCGTCCTCGCCGACGGGCGGAGGGTCGGAAGCGGCATCAGGGACGCCTTCTGGCCGGAACCCGCCGATCTCGAGCTCCTCGACCGGGCGACGGGCGAGGTGCCGACATATCTCATCAACGCCGACCTGCACAGCGCGTGGCTCAACTCGGCGGCCCTGCGCCGCGAGGGCTGGCGCAGCGACGACGGCTTCGTGCGCGAGGAGGACGCGTTCGAGCTCGCGCGACGACTGGGCGACCTCGACGACGCGATCGTCGACGCAGCCGTCTCCGACATGGTGCGGCGGGCGGCCGCGCGCGGTGTGGTCGGCATCGTCGACATGCACATGGAGTTCAGCGGCGACGACTGGGCGCGGCGCGAGGCCGCGGGGCTCGACCTGCTCCGCGTGTCGACGGCGGCGTACACGCATCGGCTCGAGGACATCATCGCCCGCGGCCTGGCTTCGGGCGACGTGCTGCCCGGCAGTTCCGGTCTCGTCCGGATGGGGCCGTACAAGGTCATCACCGACGGCTCGCTCGGCACGCGCACGGCGGCGTGCTCCCACCCGTACGACGCGTTGCACGCGGCGGACGGCGCTCCCACGGGCCGCGGGGCTCTCAACGTCGCGCCGGACGAGCTGGTCGCGCACCTGACGCGCGCGGCGGGTTCCGGCATCGCCGCCGCCGTGCACGCGATCGGCGACGTGGCCGTGGCCCATGCGCTCGACGGCTTCGCGGCATCCGGTGCGACGGGGTCGGTCGAGCATGCGCAGCTGGTGCGCAGCGCCGACCTGGCGCGCTTCGCACGGCTCGGGGTCACGGCGAGCGTGCAGCCGACCCACGCCGTCGAGGACCGTGATCTCGTCGACGAGCTGTGGGCGTCGCAGACGGCCACCCCCTACGCGTGGCGGGCGCTCAGCGATGCGGGGGCGAACCTCGCGTTCGGCTCGGATGCGCCCGTTTCGGCGCTCGACCCCTGGAAGCAGATCGCCGCAGCCGTGCTCCGCCGCGACGACGACCGCCCGGCGTGGCGCCCCGAGGACGCGCTCGATGCGGCCACGGCGCTGGCGGCGTCGACCCGCGGCGGCTCATCCGGCGGTCAGCGCATCCTGCCGGGGGAGAGCGCCGACCTCGCGCTCGTCGCTCACGACCCGCTCGCGGCCGGGGAGCGGGAGCTGCGCGGCATGCCGGTCGCGGCCACTCTGCTCGGCGGCCGGCTCACGCACGTCGCGGCCTGACTCCGCACCGTTGGGGCCCGACCATGCGCTCCGAGCGTAGGCAACTTCCTCGGAACTAGGCCATATCCGGATGAATCGGCCTAATCTCGGGGATTCTGCCTACGCTCGGGGCACGGCAGGCACGGACGGCCGGCGCACGCAACGGCGCCCCTGGGGCAAGCCCAGGGGCGCCTTCAAGCGCTGCTTACGCGGCGAGGTGCGAGATGAGGAACCAGCGGTCCTTCTCGAGGCCCGCCTTGATCCCGATGGCGATGTCCTGGCTCGTCAGGTCGATCTCGTCGAGGCCGTCGATGGCGGCCTGGGTGTCGGCGATGATCTGGTCCATGTCGGCGATGACAGCCGCGATGACGGCGTCCGACTGCTCGAAGCCCGCGCCGACCTTCGTCGCGGCGGTCTTCTCGGCGACCGCGTTGGCGCGGGCGTCGATCGGAAGGCCGAGGGCGACGATGCGCTCCGCGGCGGTGTCGGCCCAGTCGCCCGCGTGGGCGACGAGCGTGTCGAGGAACTCGTGCACGCCGACGAAGTTGGCGCCGCGGACGTGCCAGTGCGCCTGCTTGCCGTTCAGGGTCAGGGCCTGCAGGCCGAGGACGACGGGCGCGAGGAACTGCGAGGTGCCCGCCGCGACGGTCGGGTCGCTGGCGGTGGTTGCGATGGTCTGGTTGCTCATGGCTGGTCCCTCCCGAGGAACGTTGTCGTGTTGGTATCAACCGTACGCGTCCGGAAGTATTCCGCAAGCAAGTGAAGGCTCGGCTAATTCGCCTCTGATCTGGGCAAAGTAAGCCTGTCCTTACGCGGGGAGCGGGCCGCAGGGCGGCCGTGGCCCTGCGGCCGGGACGCGCCGCTGCCCGGGTCGCGATGGTCCGTGCCGCGCCCGCGCTGGCATGATGGCACCATGACCATTTCCGCCGGTGCGAGCGTGCTTCCCCTCGATGGTTCGGTTCCGGATGTCGCGCGCGGCGCGTACGTCGCCGACGGCGCGCGCGTGATCGGCGATGTGGCGCTGGGGGAGCGGGCGAGCATCTGGTACAACGCCGTCGTGCGCGGCGATGTCAACGCCATCGTGATCGGTGCGCGCAGCAATGTGCAGGACAACGTCTCGATCCACGTAGATTCCGATCACTACGCCCTCATCGGTCAGGACGTCTCGATCGGCCACAACGCCGTCGTGCACGGGTGCGAGATCGGCGATGGCAGCCTCATCGGGATCGGGAGCGTCGTGCTCTCCGGCGCCGTGATCGGCGCAGAGTCGCTCGTCGCCGCCGGAGCGGTCGTGCTGGAGGGAACCGAGGTGCCGCCGCGCTCGCTCGTGGCGGGCGTGCCGGCGAAGGTCCGCCGCGAGCTGACGGATGAGGAAGTCGCCGGCCTGAGGCAGAACGCGGAGCGCTACCTCGCAACGGCGGCGCGCCACGCGAAGCCCGCCTGATTCACGGGCTGCGGCCGGCTTGCCCTATAGTGGAACCCGCTGCCGAGGGCAGTGCGGGGATGTAGCTCAATGGTAGAGCCCCAGTCTTCCAAACTGGTCACGCGGGTTCGATTCCCGTCATCCCCTCTGAGATGAACCCCCGATCCGTTCGGGGGTTCTCGCGTACCGGGGCGCGCCCGGCATCCGGCGGCCAGCGCAGCGGATGCCGGATCCGGGTGCGCACCCTAGCGCTCGATCGCGTCGCGTGCGGCGAGGTGCGCGGCCTCGGTGCGGCTCGACGCGCCGAGCTTGCGCAGGATCGACGACACGTGCACGCTCGCCGTCTTCGTGCTGATGAAGAGGCGCTGACCGATCTGGCCGTTGCTGAGGCCCTCCGCGACGAGCGCCAGCACCTGCTCCTCGCGCTCGGTGAGCGCACCGGTGCCACGGCGGGGCCGGCCGGCGGAGACGAACCCGGCGTCGGCCGCGAGCTCGACGGCACGTTCGCGCATCGAGGTCACGCCGCGCGATTCGGCCGCATCGATCGCATCGGCCAGGACATCGCGCGCGTCCCCCCGCGCGCCCTCGGCGATGAGAGCTTCGCCCAGCCGCACCAGGACGTAGGGCTGGACGTGCGCGGGAGCGCGGTCGTCACGAGCCGCCGCGAGCGCGGCGCGCCACCCGTCGGCCGTCCCCGCGAGCTCGGCGTCGATGATCGGTGCCCACACGTCGTGCGCGGGCCACGCATCGACGGCCGCGACGAGCGCGCGCAGCCGCGGCTCGGCGTGGGCCGGCGAGGAACCGGATGCTCGCGCCGCCGCGATGGTCCGTGCGATCGGCCACGCGCAGGTGTGCACCCTGCCGGCGCACAGACGGGCCGGGTCTGCCTCGAGCAGCGGCGCCGCGTGCTCCCAGGCCGCCGCGACGTCGCCGAGGGCTAGGGAGGCCTCCATCGCGACCCGGCTGACGCCCATGAACGACTGCACCTCGGCGGCCATCCTCGATGCGAGCACCGAGCGCTGTTCGCGCAGCAGCGCATCGGCGGCTCCGGGGTCGCCCCGCCACGTCAGCATCGTCGCTCTCGTGATGACGAGGTGCGTGCGGTACGACCGGGGCGGTTCCAGGGACATCGCGCGCGCGATGATCGCGTCGGCGCGGTCCCATTCGCCGAGGGCCACGAGCGGCTCGGCGAGGTTCGACGACAGGAGTACGCCCGAGGTGCGCTCGAACCCCAGGCGGCGGGCCGCGTCGACACCCTGCTGCGCGAGCGTGATCGAATGCCGGTACTGGCCGAGCAGCTGGGCCGCGTCCGAGGCATTGACGAAGTAGCGCACCTGCGCGGGGCCGTCCTCCCCGGCGAGCCGCCTGGCCTCCTCGAGCTCCGTCATGGCGCCATCCGCGTCTCCCGTCGAGACCAGGCAGACCGCCGCGATGTTCACCCCGACGGATGCCGTGCGCGCATCTCCGAGCTCCTGCGCCAGAGCGGCGCCGTCCAGGGCGAGCGCACGGGCCTCCTCGACCTCGCCGGCCAGCATCAGGCGGCCGGAGAACGACACCATCACGGCCGCGTGCAGCGCGGCCAGCTGAGGGTCGCGGCCGTCGTCGAGAAGCTCGGCGGCGGTGAGGCACTGGCGATACACGTCGAGCGCCTCGGTGCGCGCGAGCTGGGAGAGGGCCTTCGCCCTGTTGTGCAGCAGCATCGCCTCGTCGACGGTGCCCGGCTCGCATTCCTGCAGCGCCGCGGTGACGAGTGCCAGGCTGCGCTCGAGCTCGCCCGCGTTGCGCAGGTGGGTCGTCGCACGCCCCGCCATCGCGAGCTTCGACATCCCCGCGACGGCCTCGGCATCCGGCACCGCGTCCCACAGGGCCAGAGCGCGCTCGCCGTGCTGTGCGGCCGATGCGAACGCCAACGCGGATCTGGCCTCCCGCGCGGCCCGGATCGTGGCGGGGAACGCGCGCTCCTGGTTGCGCGCCTGGAGCCAATGGTGCGCGATCGCCGCCGAGTGCGGGCGCCCGGTCTCCTCGGCGAGGCGCTCGTACTCGGCGGCGTAGCGCGCGTGGATGCGCTCGTGCTCGCCGGGCAGCACGTCGTCGAGGATCGCCTCGCGCACGAGCGCGTGGCGGAACCGGTAAGCGTCATGATCGGCCTGGATTACCCCGCCGAGCAGTGCCTCGCGTGCGAGGTCGTCGAGGCCGTCGGCGCCCCACACGCGGCTCAACAGCACGTGCTCGACTTCGGTTCCGCCGACGGCCAGTACGCGGGCGAGCCGCTGGGCCGGATCGCCCAGGCGCTCGTACCGGGCGAGCAGCAGCTCGCGCAGCGTCTCCGGAACGACCTGCGCGTCGTCCCCGCCGAACGCGACCAGTTCCTCGACGAAGAAAGGGACGCCTTCGCTGCGGCTCGTCAGACCGTCGAGCTCGGCCTCGGTGAGAGGCGCCCCGCGCAGCTCCTCGGCGAGATCGCGCACCTGGTCGTGCGGCAGCCGCTCCAGCATGATCCGGGCGGCGGCCCGATTGCGCTCGAGCTCGCCGAGGAGACGGCGCACGGGGTGCCCGCGGCCGACGTCATCGGAGCGATAGCTGAACACGAGCAGGACGCGGCCGCCCGTCTGCACGCGCGTGAGGAACTGCAGCAGCCCGAGGCTCGCGGGATCGATCCAGTGCACGTCCTCGAAGACGAGGACGATCGGTTCGTCCTCTGAGGCGGCCTCGAGCACCGTGGCGACGGCCTCGTGGAACTGCTCGACGGGCCCGAGCGCCGTCGGGGCGTCGGCGTCGCGCAGCTCCGGGAACAGCGCGAGCAGCGCGCCCGCCCCCGCGCCTGTCAGCTCGCGGACGCGCTGAGCGCCGAGCTGAATGAGGAGCGGCCGCAGCGCGGGAACGACGGGCGTGTAGGCCGCGGCGACGTCGCCCAGATCGACGCACTGGCCGAAGAGCGCCTGCGAGTCGTCCGCGTGCGCGGCGAGGAACTCGCGCAGCAGTCGGCTCTTGCCGATGCCGGCCTCGCCGCCGATGACGACCGTCCGGGTCGCACCGGCGCGGACGTCGTCGAGCGCGTCGTCGAGCACGCCCAACTCGCTGTCGCGGCCGATGAGCGACGTCACGGACTCGAACTGACTCACGCCCTCATCGTGCCACGGGGCGACGACGCTCATCAGGCCCCTGCGGGTCGGGGAGCGCCTGTGGTCGGGGCGCACGGTGCCGCGGCAGGCACAGCGGCGCCGGCCTCGGCGCCGGCGCCCGCTGTCGACCGCCGTTCCCGCAGCGATCGGCGTCGGGCGATGTTGCGCTCGGCCTCGCGCACGTCGTTCTCGTACCTGCTCATCGCGAACATCCAGTCGGACATCTCGGTCTCCCGTCTCACGGATCGTTCCTGATGATGGAGACGATCCGCTCTGAGGCGGTGGGCGGGCATCGGCAGAACGCCCTATCTTCCGAGGCGACCGGTCCTCCCGCTCGTCCTGAGGTACCTCAGACGCGTTCGGAAGCCTCAGCCCTGCCGGCGTTCGGTCTCGTACTCCCGCCGGATGCCGGCGGTTGCGCGCCCCCATTCGCTCGCAGCGACGCGTTCCTGGTGGGCACGGAAGGCGGACTCGCCGGCGAACTCCTCGTCGACGGTCCACACGAGCGGGTCGTCCGTGGAGAGCACCTCGAACCGGATGCACCCGGGCTCTGCGCGGGTCAGTTCGACGTGTCGCGGCAGATGCGCGCCGACGAGCTCCGCCTCGGCCGCATCGGAGCACATCAACCGGCCTCGGAGCAGAACTCGCATCGACATGAGCACAGCGTAGGGCGCTCGCGCGCTGTCGCATATGCGACAGCCGGCTTGGGCAGGGCGCGTCCTCCGTGGTGGAGTCATGCCTCGTGGCGTTGGGGGACGCCCGTGGAATACCCGAAACCGCCCTGGGGAGGCACCATGAACACACGTACTCGGATCGACTCGCGCCGCACGCTCGCGGGGGTGATCATCGCCGTCGTGCTCGCGGTCTTCGCGTCGCTCGTCGTCGCCGTGCCTGCGCAGGCCGAGGCGAGCGCATCCGTCACGGACCTCTCGTTCGAGACCGACACCGTCGCCGGAGGGCGCTCCGCCGTGCTCTCGGGATCCTGGTCCGTCGCCGATGACGCGACGGGGACGGCGAGCTTTCAGCTCGACCTGCCTCCGGAGCTGCGGGGCCAGGCCCAGTCGTTCGCCGTGGTCGTCGCCGACGGAAGCGAGGTCGGCGTCTGCACCGCGACGAACACGACGTTCCGCTGCGACATCGATCTCGAGTCGCCGTACTACCTGGCGAACCCGGTGAACCGCTCCGGCCAGTTCGAGTTCCGCGTCGACGTGCGCACCGAGGTGACCGAGAGCACCGAGGTCACGTACGAGGTCTCTGAGCACGAAGTGACCATCACGGTCACGCCGAATACGCCGGGCACCTGCACGAACAACTGCGAGTTCACCGGCGTGAAGGCGACGAAGCAGGGCTGGAGCGCGGGCGACGAGCTCTGGTGGTACATCGACCCGCCCGCCGGCGTCGACGGCTTCCGCGACGGCCAGACCGTCGTCATCGAGGACATTCCCGTGGGCAACCACACCGTGGATGCATCGAGCTGGCGCATGTTCGCGACCAACACGATCGCGTCCGTCAACGGGCGCGAGACGCCTGACTTCCAGACGGTCTGGACATCGCAGAACCCGACCGACATCCCGGAGCAGCCCGTCCTGAGCGAGGACGGCCGCACGGTCTCGTTCACGGCGCAGGAGGGGTGGTTCTACCGCTTCTGGCTGCGCACCGACGCCTCTGATGCCGGCGCCTCGGTCGACTACACCAACCGCGCCACGATCACGGTGGGGACCGAGAGCACGACGAGCGTCGAGAAGACGAACACGTGGGCCGGCGGCAACGCCACGGGCATCGGCGAGCGCCTCGCGCGCTTCTCGCTCGAGAAGGACGTCGTCGTCACGGGTGACGCGGGCGCGAAGGAGGTCCTGTCTGCGCAGAGGTACGACGTGCGCTGGTCCGTCGAGCAGCCGGACGGCAGCACCCTCACCGACGTCGTGACCGTGGTTCCGGGGGAGACCTGGCAGTCCGACCTGTTCCCGGCCGGCAGCGTGCTCCATCTCGAAGAGCTCGCGCCGATGGCGCCGGACGGGATCACCTGGACCTCGGCGAGCTTCAGCCAGAACGATTTCGTTCTTCCGGAGCAGTCGAACACCCTCGTCGTTCTGACGAACACGGCGGTCTACGAGGAGCCTCCGGCAGAGGACCCGGGCACGGATGGCCCGAGCACGGATGAGCCGGACACCGAGGAGCCCGACACGGATCAGCCAGAGACGGAGGAGCCTGAGACCGAGGAGCCCGAAACCGAGGAGCCTGAGACGGAGCGGCCCGAGACCGAGCAGCCCGAGACGGAGCAGCCGGCGACGTCGGAGCAGCCCGCGGCGGACGAGGACGACACCCTCGCCGTGACGGGTGCCGAATCGGGCGGGATCGCCGCGGCAGCGGTCGGTCTCATGCTCGCCGGCGGCCTGATCCTTGCCGTGCGCCGCCGCTCGCGGGCCTGACGCTCTCCAGCCGCTGCGGCGGTGCCTCTCATCCCCAGCCGAGGCACCGCCGCAGCTTCGTCGTCGCGTGACTACCATGAGGCATGGGGACGACGCCGATGGGGCGGCAGGTCGCGCGCGCGCTCGCGCTCACGGGATTGCGGGCGGTCGCCGAGCGATTCGCCGGCGGGCGACTGCCGGAATGGGATGCGTTCGCGGAGCGGGCCGCGCTGTGGCGATACGATCCGCGGCAGCGGATGGAGGAGCCGGGCCAGGTCGCGCTGATCCTGCGCGGGCAGGCGAAGCTCGTCACGCGCGACGCCGATGGTGCGGAGACCGTCGAGCAGTTCCTCGGTCGCGGCGACCTGGCCGCCTCGCGGGTAAGGCCGAAATGGGCGGATGCGTCGGCGCCGCCGTTCACGATCTCGCGCTGGTACGGGCGGCGCTGGTCGGTGCCCGACATGGAGCTGCATTCGCTGACCCGCTGCGTCGCGCTGCAGTTCGACGCCGACTTCGCCGCGGAGCTCTCCGAGCGGCACAGCGGGTGGGCGCGCGTCTACTCGGCATTCGTCTGGTCCTACGTCGACATCATGTGGGTGCTGGTCAAGGACGCCCGCGTGAAGACCGCGGCGGAGCGATACGCCGAACTGATGGGGCGGCCGTCCCCGCCGACGGCGGCGACCCAGGGCGAGATCGCCTCCTATCTCTGCATCAGCCGTCAGGCGTTCAACAGGATCCTCGCGGCGTCATCCGGATCGTCGCAAGCCGAGGCGGCTGAGCGGCCGCGCGCTGCGCGGGAGCCCAGCTGAGCCTTGGCAGAACGGGCGGGGCGCGCGATGCCGTAGACTCGTCGAGGCCGTTTCGTGGTCCGCCGTGCGCGGGCGCCCGGGGCGTAGCTCAGCTTGGTAGAGCGCCCGCTTTGGGAGCGGGAAGTCGCAGGTTCGAATCCTGTCGCCCCGACGTACGGCCCCGAAGTCTGAAAGCCCTGCGGAAACGCGCGTGGGTTCGTCACGAGGAGAAGCACCAGAATGGTCAACAGCACCGTCGAGAAGCTCAGCCCGACGCGGGTGAAGCTGCGCATCACGGTCACCCCCGAAGATCTCAAGCCGAGCATCGACAACGCCTACAAGGTGATCGCTCAGGACGTGCAGATCCCCGGCTTCCGCAAGGGCAAGGTCCCGGCTCCGATCATCGATCAGCGCGTCGGCCGCGGCGCCGTCATGGAGCAGGCCGTCAACGACGGCCTCGACGGCTTCTTCCGCGCCGCCGTCAGCGAGCACGAGGTCAAGGTCATGGGCCGCCCGTCGGCCGACATCGCCGAGTGGCCCGCCGAGAAGGACTTCTCGGGCGACCTGATCGTCGACATCGAGACCGACGTGCGCCCCGAGTTCGAGGTGCCGGCGTTCGACGGCATCACCGTCGAGGTCGACGCGATCGAGACCGACGAGGCCGCCGTCGACGAGGAGCTCGACAAGCTCCGCGCCCGGTTCGGCACGCTGGTCACGGTCGACCGCCCCGCGGCGAAGGGCGACTTCGTCGAGCTCGACCTCGTCGCCAAGATCGACGACACCGAGATCGACCGCGCCGAGGGCGTTTCGTACGAGCTCGGCTCGGGCGAGCTGCTCGAGGGCACCGACGAGGCCATCGAGTCGCTCACCGCCGGTGAGGACACGACCTTCACGTCGACGCTCGTCGGCGGCGACCGTGCGGGCGAGCAGGCCGAGGTCTCCGTCTCGGTCAAGGCCGTCAAGGAGCGCGAGCTGCCCGAGGCCGACGACGACTTCGCCCAGATGGCGAGCGAGTTCGACACGATCGCCGAGCTGCGCGAGAGCCTCGGCGAGCAGGCGAACAGCCGCGGAGCGTTCGAGCAGGCCTCCGCTGCACGCGACAAGCTGATCGACGTTCTCCTCGAGAAGGTCGAGATCCCCGTCCCCGAGCAGCTCATCGAGGACGAGGTGCACCGCCACCTCGAGCAGGAGAACCGCCTCGAGGACGACGAGCACCGCGCCGAGGTGGCCGAGGCGAGCGAGAAGCAGTTCCGCACGCAGATCCTGCTCGACGCGATCTCCGAGCAGGAGAACGTGCAGGTCTCGCAGGACGAGTTCACGCAGTACCTGATCCAGTCGGCCGGCCAGTACGGCATGGCGCCGCAGGAGTTCATCCAGGCGATCCAGCAGGGCGGTCAGCTCCCCGCGCTGATGGGTGACGTCGCGCGCAACAAGTCGATCGGCGTCGTGCTCGGCAAGGTGTCGGTCGTCGACACCAACGGCAGCGCCGTCGACGTGTCCGACTTCGTCCCCTCCGACGAGGACGAGACCGATGAGACCCCGGACGAGGCCGAAGAGGCCGCCGAGGAGAAGTCGGAGTAAGACCCTCAGAACGCGGGGCCCGGGCGGAAGCCCGGGCCCCGCGTTCTGCGTGCGCGCCGATAAGGTGAGCGCAGCATCCGGATACCTGAACAGCGAGGAGCCCTCATGCCCCTGTGGACCATTCATGGCGACGGCCGGAGCCTGCCGCCCGGCGAAGTCGTCAAGCCGACCGAGCGGCTCTCGTGGCCCGCGACCTTCGCGATCGGCGCGCAGCACGTCGTCGCCATGTTCGGCGCGACCTTCCTGGTGCCGATCCTGACGGGCTTCCCCGTCTCGACGACGCTCCTGTTCTCCGGCATCGGCACGCTGCTGTTCCTCGTGATCACGCGGAACAAGCTGCCCAGCTACCTCGGGTCGTCGTTCGCCTTCATCGCCCCGATCACGGCCGTGAACGCCGGCCAGACGCTCGAGACCGGCGCCCAGATCACGCAGGCGCTCGTCGGCGTCGTCGCGGCCGGTGCGGTCCTCGCCGTGGTCGGCTTCGTCGTGCAGGCCGTCGGCGTCGGCTGGATCGACAAGCTGATGCCCCCTGTCGTCGCCGGCGCCATCGTCGCGCTCATCGGGTTCAACCTCGCACCCAGCGCGTGGAACAACTTCCAGGCGCAGCCCGAGGTCGCGATGGTGACGCTCGCGGCCACGATCCTGTTCAGCGTGCTGTTCCGCGGCTTCCTCGGCCGCATCTCGATCTTCCTCGGCGTCATCGTGGGGTACGTCACCGCGATCGCCCTGGGCCAGGTCGACTTCTCCGGTATCGGCGACGCCGCCTGGATCGGCCTGCCGCAGTTCCACCTCGTGTCGCTCGGCGACCCCGCGGCCTGGGCGCTCGTGCCGATGTTCCTGCCGGTCGTGCTCGTCCTGATCGCCGAGAACGTCGGCCACGTGCGCGGTGTGGCCACGATGACGAACGACCCTTCGATCAACAAGCACACCGGTCGAGCGCTCATCGCCGATGGCGTGGGCACCGTGATCGCGGGCGGGTTCGGCGGCTCGGGAACGACGACCTACGGCGAGAACATCGGCGTGATGGCCGCGACGCGGGTGTACTCGACGGCGGCCTACTGGGTCGCGGGCGGCGCGGCCATCCTGCTCGCCTTCTCGCCCAAGGTCGGCGTCGTGTTCAACACGATCCCGGCGGGGGTCCTCGGCGGAGTCACGACGGCGCTGTACGGCCTCATCGGCGTCATCGGCATCAAGATCTGGGTCGACAACCGCGTCGACTTCTCGCGCCCCGTGAACCAGTACACCGTCGCCGTCTCGTTCGTGATCGCGGTCGGCGGCTACGCGATGGGCTGGGGCACGTTCCAGCTCGGCGCCATCGTGCTCGGCACGCTCGCGGCGCTCATCATCTACCACCTCGGCAACGCGATCGCCCGCTGGCGCCGCACGGGCGCCGACGACGGCGGCCCGATCCCGGCCGTCGGCGCCGTCGGGGGCGACCCGGAGTCCTGACCCGTTCGCGTCGCGCCCGACGTATGCCCACGGCGAACAGCGGCCTCCCGGGCGAAACCGCGCCGGTAATGTCGTTGACAACGCATCAGGCGAATGGAGTGAGAATGCCCGAACCGCTGATGGCACAGAGTGTCTTCGACCAGCTTCTGAAGGACCGCATTATCTGGCTGGGGTCGGAGGTGCGCGACGACAACGCCAACGAGATCTGCGCCAAGATCCTCCTGCTCGCGGCCGAAGACCCGCAGAAGGACATCTACCTCTACATCAACTCGCCCGGCGGGTCGATCACAGCAGGCATGGCGATCTACGACACGATGCAGTTCGTGCCGAACGACATCGTCACGGTGGGCATCGGCATGGCCGCCTCGATGGGTCAGCTGCTGCTCACGAGCGGCACGAAGGGCAAGCGCTACATCACACCGAACGCGCGCGTGCTGCTGCACCAGCCGCACGGCGGCTTCGGCGGCACGGCCAGCGACATCCAGACCCAGGCACAGCTCATCGTCTCGATGAAGAACCGCCTGGCCGAGATCACGGCCGCGCAGACCGGGAAGTCGGTCGAGCAGATCCATGCCGATGGCGACCGCGACCACTGGTTCACGGCGGAGGAGGCCCTCGACTACGGCTTCGTCGACCACATCCGAGAGAGCGCGAGCGACGTGGCCGGCGGCGGCGGCACCGACCGCGAGGCCAACTGAGGAAGCAAGGGATTTCACAGATGCACACCCCGTACACCCAGACACCGCAGGGCCTCCAGGTTCCCTCGAGCCGCTACATCCTGCCGCAGTTCGAGGAGCGGACGGCCTACGGCTTCAAGCGCCAGGACCCGTACAACAAGCTCTTCGAGGACCGCGTCATCTTCCTCGGCGTGCAGGTCGACGACGCGTCGGCAGATGACGTCATGGCCCAGCTGCTCGTGCTCGAGAGCCAGGATCCCGACCGCGACATCATCATGTACATCAATTCGCCCGGCGGTTCGTTCACCGCGATGACGGCGATCTACGACACGATGCAGTACATCTCGCCCCAGATCCAGACGGTCGTGCTCGGCCAGGCCGCGTCCGCGGCTTCCGTGCTGCTCGCGGCCGGTGCGCCCGGCAAGCGCCTTGCGTTGCCGAACGCCCGCATCCTGATGCATCAGCCGGCGGTCGGCGAGTCAGGTCACGGCCAGGCCTCCGACATCGAGATCCAGGCGGCCGAGATCAACCGGATGCGCACCTGGCTCGAGGAGACCATGGCGCACCACACGAACAAGACGGCGGAAGAGGTCCACAAGGACATCGACCGCGACAAGATCATCGGAGCGGCCGAGGCCGTCGAGTACGGCGTCGTCGACCAGGTGCTGACGACCCGCAAGCGCCAGCCGCTCTCCTGACGCCGGCGGCCGGACTGCTCCGCCGCCCGGCCCACGAGGCCCCGGTCACATCACGATCCGTGCCCGGGGCCTCGCCGTGCCCGGCTCGGCGTTCCGCGCGGTGCCGTGTTGCGTCGGGGAGTGTCAGGGGCACCCACTAGGCTCGAGGCAACAGGCTTTCGGCACGATCCACAGGAGGCTCCATGGCTCGCATCGGTGAGAGCGCCGATCTCTTCAAGTGCTCCTTCTGCGGGAAGAGCCAGAAGCAGGTGCAGCAGCTGATCGCAGGTCCAGGCGTGTACATCTGCGACGAATGCGTCGAGCTGTGCAACGAGATCATCGAGGAGCGGATGGCCGAGGCCTCCGCATCCGATGGCGCCGACGGCGAGTTCGAGCTGCCCAAGCCGCGCGAGATCTACGACTTCCTCGAGGAGTACGTGATCGGCCAGCATGAGGCGAAGCGCTCGCTGTCCGTGGCCGTGTACAACCACTACAAGCGGGTCCGGGCGCGCGGCGAGCTCAAGTCGGCCGATGAGAAAGCCGACGAGGTCGAGGTCGCCAAGAGCAACATCCTGATGCTGGGTCCGACCGGCACCGGCAAGACCTACCTCGCGCAGACCCTCGCGAAGCGACTGAACGTGCCGTTCGCGGTCGCCGACGCGACGGCGCTCACGGAGGCCGGCTACGTCGGCGAAGACGTCGAGAACATACTCCTGAAGCTGCTTCAGGCGGCCGACTACGACGTCAAGCGCGCCGAGACCGGCATCATCTACATCGACGAGATCGACAAGGTCGCGCGCAAGGCCGAGAACCCATCGATCACCCGCGACGTCTCGGGCGAGGGCGTCCAGCAGGCGCTCCTGAAGATCATCGAGGGGACCGTCGCGCAGGTGCCGCCGCAGGGTGGCCGCAAGCACCCCAACCAGGAGTTCCTCTCGCTCGACACGACGAACGTGCTGTTCATCGTGGCCGGCGCGTTCGCGGGCCTCGAAGACATCGTCTCGTCCCGAATCGGGCGGCACGGCGTCGGCTTCGGCGCCCCGCTGCACGACAAGACGAAGGCCGACACACTCTTCAGCGAGGTGCAGCCGGAGGACCTGCATAAGTTCGGCCTCATCCCCGAGTTCATCGGCCGCCTGCCGATGGTGACGTCGGTGAACCCGCTCGACCAGGAGGCCCTGGTCGAGATCCTCACGACCCCGCGCAACGCGCTCGTCAAGCAGTACCAGCGCATGTTCGCGTTCGACGACGTCGAGCTCGAGTTCGACGACGAGGCGCTGCGTGCGATCGCCGACCTCGCGGCCGATCGGAAGACGGGTGCGCGCGGCCTGCGCGCGATCCTCGAAGACGTGCTCGGCCCGATCATGTTCGAGATCCCCAGCGATGACGAGGTCGACAAGGTCATCGTGACGAAGGCGGCCGTCGAGGGCGGCGAGCCGACCCGCGTGTACCGCGAGCGCCGCAGGAGCGCGTAGCACCCGACGACGCAGAAGAGGAACCCGGCTCCTGAGTGGAGCCGGGTTCCTCTTCTGTCCCGTGCGTGCCGCTTCAGGCCATCGGATCGAACGTGCTCGTCACGGCGGTGCCCGAGGCGTCGAGCGTGACCTCGATTCCGGTGGCGAGCTCCGCGATGGGGCGGCCCTCCAACCAGGTGAGCGTCCAGGACGGCGCGGCGCCCTGTTGGGCGAGCGTCTGGTCGATGCGGGCGATCTCCGCGCGCAGTGCTTCCGGGACCGATGACGGGGGTTCTGCCCCCGCGGCCCACCTGGTTCCGAGCTTCATGGCGTTACCCCTCCTGCGGTGCCAGCTCGATCCCGGTGACGGCGAGATCTTCGCCCTCTTCGAAACCGAGCGTCTCGATCCGGCCGACGGCCTTGAGATCTGCCTCGGCCAGCTTCAGCAGCTGCATCTGATCGGCGGGGGCGACGACGGTTGCCGACGTCACCGCCGTCTTCTGCGATGCCTTAGCCTCCGTCTTAGCACGGCGGATCGTGATCAGGGCCTGGCTCGCCGCAGTGAGCACAGCCGGGTCGCCGGCGGCGCCCGACGGCGAGGGCCATTCGGCGTTGTGCACCGACCCCGGCTGGAACCAGCTCCAGACCTCTTCCGTCGCGAACGACACGACCGGCGCGAGCAGCCGCAGCAGCGTCGACAGCGCCGCGCGCAGGGCCGCGGCGGCCGAGGCCCCCGCGTCCCCGCCCGAGTACGCGCGCTCCTTCACCATCTCCAGGTAGTCGTCGCAGAAGGTCCAGAAGAACTCCTCCGTGACCTGCAGGGCCCGGGCGTGGTCGTACGCATCGAGCGCGGCGGTCGCCTGCTCGATGACGCGGTCGAGCTCGGCGAGCATCGAGAGGTCGAGCGGCTCCGTGACCTCCGCGCCGTCGGGCGCCTCGAAGCCGAGCACGAACTTCGCCGCGTTCAGCACCTTGATCGCGAGGCGGCGGCCGATCTTGATCTGCGTCGGGTTCTGCGGGTCGAAGGCCGCGTCCGCACCCAGTCGGCTCGACGCGGCCCAGTACCGGACGGCGTCCGAGCCGTGCTTGTCGAGGATGTCGGCCGGCGTGACGACGTTGCCCTTCGACTTCGACATCTTCTTGCGATCGGGGTCGACGATGAAGCCGGAGATCGACGCGTGCCGCCACGCCGTCCGGTCGTCCTGCAGAGCGCTGCGCAGCAGCGTCGAGAACAGCCAGGTGCGGATGATGTCCTGGCCCTGCGGTCGGGTGTCGAAGGGCGCGACGAGGTCCCACAGCTCGGGGTCCCGCTCCCAGCCGCCGGCGAGCTGCGGCGTCAGCGAGCTCGTCGCCCAGGTGTCGAACACGTCGGACTCCGCCTCGAAGCCGCCAGGCACACCGCGCTGGTCCTCGCGGTAGCCGGACGGCGCCTGGCTCGTCGGGTCGATCGGCAGTTCAGCGGCATCCGGGACGATCACGTTGCCGAAGTCCCGCTCACCGTTCTCGTCGAGCGGGTACCACACGGGGATCGGGACGCCGAAGAAGCGCTGGCGCGAGACGAGCCAGTCGCCCGAGAGGCCGTTCACCCAGTTCTCGAAGCGCACGCGCATGAACTCCGGGTGCCACTCGATCTCGTCGCCGAGCTCGAGCAGCTTCGCCTTCAGCTCTTCGTCACGAGCGCCGTTGCGGACGTACCACTGGCGCGTCGAGACGATCTCGAGGGGGCGGTCGCCCTTCTCGAAGAACTTCACGGGGTGGTTGAAGCTCGCGCCGGTGCTCACGAGCTCGCCGGTCTCAGTGAGCTTCTCGATCATGAGCTTCTGTGCGCTGAACACCGTCTTGCCTGCGATGTCCGCATAGGCGGTACGGCCCGCCTCGCTCGTGATGGCCTCGGGCGCGTCGGCGACCACGCGGCCGTCCTTGCCGATGATGGTGCGGTTCGGCAGGTCGAGCTCGCGCCACCAGATGATGTCTGTCACGTCACCGAAGGTGCAGATCATCGCGATGCCCGAGCCCTTGTCGGGTTGCGCGAGCTGGTGGGCCAGCACGGGCACCTCGACGTCGAAGAGCGGGGTCCGCACGGTCTTGCCGAAGTGCGGCTGGTAGCGCTCGTCATCCGGATGCGCGACGAGGGCCACGCACGCGGCGAGCAGCTCGGGTCGCGTCGTCTCGATGTGGATGTCGCCGGAGCCGTCGGTCTTGTGGAACGCCAGGCGGTGGTACGCTGCGGGGCGCTCGCGGTCCTCGAGCTCGGCCTGCGCGATCGCCGAGCGGAAGTCCACGTCCCAGAGCGTCGGCGCGAGCGCCTGGTAGGCCTCGCCTCGCTCGAGGTTCTTCAGGAACGCGAGCTGGCTCGTCCGGATCGTGTCGTCGCTGATCGTGCGGTACGTCTGCGTGTAGTCGACCGACAGGCCGAGCTGGCGGAACAGGTCTTCGAACGTCTTCTCGTCTTCGACCGTGAGCTTCTCGCAGAGCTCGATGAAGTTGCGGCGGCTGATGGGCACCTGGTCGGCGGCCTTGATGTTCTTGGTCGTGCCCTCGAACGGCGGCACGAAGTCGGGGTCGTACGGCAGCGACGGGTCGCAGCGCACGCCGTAGTAGTTCTGCACGCGGCGCTCGGTCGGCAGGCCGTTGTCGTCCCAGCCGATCGGGTAGAAGACCTGCTTGCCGCGCATGCGCTCGAACCGGCTCTTCACATCGGTGTGCGTGTAGCTGAACACGTGGCCGATGTGGAGCGAGCCCGACGCGGTCGGCGGGGGAGTGTCGACGGAGTAGACGCCGGCACGGCCCACGGAGCGGGCGGCGTCGCGGTCGAAGAGGTAGGTGCCGTCGTTCTCCCAGCGCTCACCCCACTTCGCTTCGAGGCCTTCCAGTGCGGGCTTGTCGGGGATCTCGGGCATGCGCGCTCCTCATATGTGCGGCACGGTGTGTGCGTGCCAGAAGTGGGGTTTCCGCCATCCTACAGACGTCGCCCGCGCGTTCCCCGGGCACGCCTCGCCCGCAACGGGGCGCACTCCCGCGGCGTGCGCTCGGCGATCGGGGCGCGCCCGTGCGACGAGCCAGCGCCCTGCGCGCGACGCGTTGCCCGCCCGCGCCGGATCGAGGAGATCCCGCAACATCGAGGAGGGATCCTGCGAGAACGTCCTGGATATTGCGATTTCTCCTCGGTATGGCGCGCTCGGCGATCGGGCTCGCCAGCGCGGCGGGTTGCTCGGGGTACGAGGCACGTCCGTTCGACGAGCGCGCACTCTTCACCCGGCCTGCGCGCGACGCATCGGCCGCGCGTGTGACGCGCTGCCCGCCCGCGCCGGATCGAGGAGATCCCGCACCATCGAGGAGGTCTCCTGCGAGAACGTCCTCGCTATTGCGGTTCCTCCTCGATATGGCGCGCTCGGCGAACGGGGCGCGACAGCGCGGCGAGCGCGCACCCTGCGTGTGACGCGCTGCCCGCCCGCGTGACGCGTTGCCGGCCCGCGCCGGATCCAGGAGATTCCGCACCATCGAGGAGGAATCCTGAGGAAGCCTCCGCGCAGCTGCGGCTTCTCCTCGCCGGTGGGTGCGCACGCGCACTCGCGAACGGCCGCGATGTGCGCGAGCGCGCATTCTCCGCGGTCGGAGAGAGGCGAGCCCTCGCCCACAGGCCGCGATCGACGCGCGGCCGCGTGCACAGGCCTCCGCACGAGCGGTCGGAGCCCGGCGCCGGTGTGACGCTGGGGGCATGAACCTGATCGATGCTGTCGCGGCCCGGGGCGGGGCCGCCCGTACGACCGATGCGTGCGACCGAGCGGGCGTCACTCGGTACGCGGCGAGTCGAGCGGTCAGGGCCGGAGCTCTCGTCCGGCCGAGCCACGGATGGCTCGCTCTTCCCAGCGCCGACCCGATGCTGAAGACGGCAGCTCGCACCGGGGTGGTGATCTCCTGCGTGACGAGAGCCGCACGGATGGGCCTGTGGGACGTCGGCGCGGACTGCGTCCATGTGGCCGCGCGCCCGAACGGCGCACTCCGCCGCGATACGTCTGCCGTCGTGCACTGGGCGAAACCCCTGGTGCCGCGCGACCCGGCGCAGCTCGAGGATTCGCTGGAGAACACACTGGCCCTCGTCGCGGAATGCCGGCCGTATGAGGAGGCGCTCACGATTTGGGAGTCAGCGCTCAACCGAGGCTTCATCACGATGGATCACCTGGAGACGCTCCCGTTCCGTCAGAAGGCGCGCCGCCTGTTGGCCGACGCGCAGCCGTTTTCGGACTCCGGCCTGGAGAGCGTTGTCGTGCCGCGCCTGCGTTGGCTGGATCTCCCCCCCTCTATCGGCAGACCTGGTTGTTGGGCCATCGGGTCGATCTGCTCATCGGCGAGCGTCTCCTGCTGCAGATCGACGGTGCTCATCACGTCGACGCGCAGCGCCGGCGCGACATCGAGCACGACGCTGCTCTTCGCCTCGCGGGCTACCACGTCATCCGGGTCGACTACGTGCAGATCGTCTCGGATTGGCCTCGCACGCAGGACGCGATCCTCGGCGCGATCGCCCGAGGTCTGCACCTCGCGCGCCCATCGCGCTGACGCGCCGCGGTGCGGGTACGGCCTGGCGAACAGCATCCATGTCACCGCAGGCGTCTCCGCCGAACTCGCCATCGATGGTGCTGCACACCCACGGAACGGCACGATGCCGGCCCGCGCCCCGGATTCAGGCGAACGGCGCGACGACAGGCGACCCGTCGCGCCGGCGCACCCCGGTCCCGGGGCGCGACGCATCGAGGAGGATCCGCAGTATCGAGGAGGTTTTCGCGGGATTCGTCCTCGATGTTGCGGGATCTCCTCGATCTGGTGCGGGCGGGCGGCCCGTCACACGGGCGGATCGCGCGTCGAGGGAAGGGCGCGCTGGTCACACGTCAGGGCAGCGCGGCGCGGGAAGAGTGCGAGCCCGTCGCGCGCGTACCCCGCCTCCCCCGAGCAACTCGCCGCGCTCGTGCGCCCCGGTCGTGGGGCGCGCCATATCGAGGAGGATCCGCAAGATCGAGGAGGTTTTCGCCGGATTCGTCCTCGATATTGCGGGATCTCCTTTATCTGGCGCGGCGGGGCGCTGCGCCTGCCCGCGGATTCGGCGCTGGCGTCGAGCTCTCCGGATCAGGCGTTGAGGTCCTCGAAGCGCTTCTCGACCGCCTCGACGGCGGGGTGGGCGATCTGGAGGTCGAGGGCGCGCGGCTCCGCGCCGATGGGGGACGACCAGAACGCGGCGAAGGCGTCGCCGATCGGCTCGCCGTCGTCGACGATCGCGCGCACCATCTCGCAGATGGGCATCGTGAGGCCGAGCGTGCGGGCGAGGTCGGTCGCGGTCACGGCGTTGTGCCGCCCCTCGACGACCACCGGGCGACCGTCGAAGACCTCTTCATCGCTGCGCCCCTGGCCGCGCTGGAAGCCGTACGAGAAGTTGCGCGACTGCGGTGACGAGCAGGTCAGCATCAGGTCGCCGAGCCCGCCGAGGCCCGTGACGGTCTCGCGGCTGCCGCCGAGTTTGACGGCGAGCTCCTTCATCTCGCTGAGCCCGCGCGTGATGATCGCGGCTCGGGAGTTCTCGCCGAAGCCGGCGCCGGCGAGGATGCCGCACGCGATCGCGATGACGTTCTTGATCGCGCCGCCGACCTCGACGCCGGGCAGATCGTCCGAGATGTAGGGGCGGAACGCTCCCGTCGCGAGCGAGAGCGCCATTCGGGCGGCGGCGCGCTCGGCCGGGGGCGTGCGCACGCCGGAATCGCAGGCCATCGTCACCGCGGTCGGGTGGCCGGCCGCTGTCTCGGTGGCGAAGGTCGGGCCCGTGATCGCACCGATCGGGCGGCCGGGTGCCGCCTCAGCGGCGACCTCGCTCATCAGCAGGCCGGAGCCGGACTCGATGCCCTTCGCACACACGAAGATCGGTGCGCCGGGAGGCGCAAGTTCGCCGACGCGGCCCGCCATCTGCCGGATGGTCGTCGAGGGCGTCACCAGCAGCACGGCGTCCGCGCCGTCGAGGGCCTCGGCGAGATCAGTCGTCGGCCGGATGCCGCGGGCGAGCTTGATGTCGCCGAGGTAGCGCGAGTTGCGCCGGTTGTCCCGGATGTCGGCGGCGACGGCCTCGTCGCGCAGCCAGAGCGTCGTCTCCCGCCGCGCGCGGGCGGCGACCGACGCGAGGGCCGTTCCGAACGCACCGCCGCCGAGCACAGCGATCCGGTCGTACGGGCGAGGGCCCTTCGGCGCGATGACCGGCAGCGGGCGGGTTTCGAGGGATTCGGGAAGAGTCACGGTACCTTCGCGATCGATCAGGGAGGCGGGTGCGCCTCGCTCACACGATAGGACACGTCGGCCGACGAACGCCGGAGCACGCGCATCTGCGCGCGGAGGCGCCCACAGAGCGTCGGGCCGTTCTGGTTCGGAACGGTCGACGAGGGGCCCGTACGCGAATGCGACGCTCGGAGCGCCGCGCGCCGGATCATCGGGTTTCGACGCGGCCAACGCTGACCCGTACGCGAATGCGACGCGCGGAGCGCAGCGCGCCGGGCCATCCGGTTTCGATACGGCCGAAGGGGGCGTACGCGAGTGCGGCGCGCGGGGCGCGCACTCAGGTGGGAACCGCGTAGAATCGCCTGCAGAGGCGTCGATCCGGCCATCACCGGGGAGCTCGCGGAAGAACGGGGCCCAGGCCCTCACTAGAACCGCGCGGGGCAGGCCCGTCACAGCCGCAGTGAGAGGGGCACCTCCGGGTGCAACGCGGGGTGGTACCGCGGCCGCACAGGTCGTCCTCGCAGATCCGAACACCCTTTGGACTGCTGGAGTGAGATGACCTACCCGAAGAGCGCATTCGGCGCCGCGGCCGACGCGGTGACCCCCTCGCCGAGCTTCCCCAGCGTCGAGCGCGAGATCCTCGACTTCTGGGAGAGTGACGACACCTTCCGCGCCTCGATCGCGCAGCGGGAGGGCGCCGAGGAGTGGGTGTTCTACGACGGCCCACCGTTCGCCAACGGCCTGCCGCACTACGGCCACCTCCTCACGGGCTACGCCAAGGACCTGTTCCCGCGCTTCCAGACCATGCGGGGGAAGAAGGTCGACCGCGTCTTCGGGTGGGACACGCACGGCCTCCCCGCGGAGCTCGAGGCGATGAAGCAGCTCGGCATCACCGAGACGAGCCAGATCGAGGAGATGGGGATCGACGCGTTCAACGCGAAGGCCCGCGATTCGGTCCTCGCCTACACGCGCGAGTGGCAGGACTACGTCACCCGCCAGGCGCGCTGGGTCGATTTCGAGAACGGCTACAAGACGCTCAACCCGTCGTTCATGGAGAGCGTGCTCTGGGCGTTCAAGACCCTCTACGACAAGGGCCTCGCCTACGAGGGCTACCGCGTGCTGCCGTACTGCTGGCGCGACGAGACGCCGCTGTCGAACCACGAGCTCCGGATGGACGACGACGTCTACAAGACCCGCCAGGACCCGTCGGTGACGGTCGGGTTCCCGCTGGTCGGTGAGAAGGCGGAAGCGCTCGGCGTCGCGGGCGCCCGGATGCTCGCGTGGACGACGACGCCGTGGACGCTGCCGACGAACGCCGCGCTCGCCGTGGGGCCGGAGATCGTGTACGCGGTCGTCCCCGTCGGCCCCGGTGGGACGAAGGAGGGCATGGCGGGCGAGGAGTTCGTCCTCGCCGAAGAGCTCCTCGCCGGGTACGCGAAGGACCTCGGCTACGCCGAGCCCGCCGACGCGGCCGCGGCCATCCGGACCCGCGTGTCCGGCGCCGAGCTGGGCGGCGCCCGCTACGAGCCGCTGTTCGACTACTTCTCCGACACCGAGACCTGGGGCACCGAGAGCGCCTACCAGGTGCTCGTCGACGACTACGTCTCGACGGGCGACGGCACGGGCATCGTCCACCAGGCGCCCGCCTATGGTGAGGACGACAAGCGCCTGGCCGACGCCGCGGGCATCCCGACGATCGTGTCGCTCGCCGACAACGGGACATTCCTCGGGATCGTGCCCGACTTCGCCGGGCAGCTCTGGCTCGACGCGAACTCCGACATCGTCCGCCGCCTGCGCGGCGACGGCCGGCTGCTGCGCCTGCAGTCCTACGAACACAGCTACCCGCACTGCTGGCGGTGCCGCAACCCGCTGATCTACAAGGCGGTCTCGAGCTGGTTCGTGCGCGTCACGGAATTCAAGGACGACCTCCTCGCGAACAACGAGCAGATCACATGGGCGCCCGAGAACGTCAAGCACGGCCAGTTCGGCAAGTGGCTCGAGGGCGCACGCGACTGGTCGATCAGCCGGAACCGCTACTGGGGCTCACCCATCCCGGTCTGGAAGTCGGACGACCCGAACCACCCGCGCGTTGACGTGTACGGCTCGCTCGAAGAGCTCGAGCGCGACTTCGGCCGTCTGCCGCTGGACGAGGCGGGCGAGGTCGACCTGCACCGCCCGTACATCGACGGCCTCACCCGCCCGAACCCGGACGACCCGACCGGCAAGAGCACGATGCGGCGCATCGAGGACGTCTTCGACGTGTGGTTCGACTCCGGATCGATGCCGTTCGCGCAGGTGCACTACCCGTTCGAGAACAAGGAATGGTTCGACACCCACGCGCCGGCGGACTTCATCGTCGAGTACATCGGGCAGACGCGCGGCTGGTTCTACCTCATGCACGTGCTGTCGACGGCGCTGTTCGATCGCCCGGCGTTCACGGGCGTGAGCTGCCACGGCATCGTGCTGGGCAACGACGGCCAGAAGATGTCGAAGTCGCTGCGCAACTACCCGGACGTCAACGAGGTCTTCGACCGCGACGGCTCCGACGCGATGCGCTGGTTCCTGATGTCTTCGTCGGTCCTGCGCGGCGGCAACCTCTCGGTGACGGAGGAGGCTATCCGGGCCGGCGTGCGCGAGTTCATGCTGCCCCTGTGGAACTCGTGGTACTTCTTCTCGACGTACGCCAACGCCACGGGGTACGACGCGAAGCGCTCCGTCGCGTCGACGGACGTGCTCGACCAGTACATCCTGACCCTTCTCGGTGAACTGGTCCGCGACGTCGCCGCCGACCTCGAAGCGCTCGACTCGACCACCGCGAGCGCCCGCCTGCGCGACTTCGCCGAGGTGCTGACGAACTGGTACGTGCGCCGCTCGCGCGACCGCTTCTGGACGGGCGTCACGGACGACCCGAAGAGCACCGAGGCGTTCGACACGATGTACACCGTGCTCGAGACGCTCACCAGGGTCGCCGCCCCGCTGCTCCCTCTCGTCACCGAGCGCGTGTGGCAGGGACTGACGGGGGGCCGCAGCGTGCACCTGACCGATTGGCCGGATGCCGACGAGTTCCCGAACGCCGCCGAGATCCGGACGGCGATGGACTCTGTCAGGGAGGCGTCGAGCGTCGCGAACGCGCTCCGGAAGAAGGAAGGCCTGCGCGTGCGCCTCCCGCTCAGCAAGCTGACGGTCGTCACCGGCGGCACCGCCGAGCTGGCCCAGTTCGAGGACATCCTGCGCGACGAGCTGAACGTCAAGGACGTCGAGCTCGTCGAGCTGGGGGAGACCACGGCCGCCGACTACGGCATCTCGCACCGACTGACCGTGAACGCCCGCGCGGCGGGGCCGCGCCTCGGCAAGCAGGTGCAGGTCGCGATCAGGGCGTCGAAGACGGGCGACTGGTCGGAGAAGGGCGGCGTCGTCACGGCGGGCGGCCTCGACCTCGTCGAGGGCGAGTACGAGCTCGTGCTCGAGACGACGGGGCGGCCCGACGGCGAGGCGCTCGCGCTTCTGCCGAGCGGCGGATTCGTGCTGCTCGACACCGTGATGACCCCGGAACTGGAGGCGGAGGGCCTCGCCCGCGACGCCATCCGGATCGTCCAGGAGGCCCGCAAGAACGCGGGCCTCGACGTGAGCGACCGGATCGTGCTCGCGCTGAACGCGGGCGAGGACGAGGCCGTCGCGCTGCGTGCGCACGCGGAGCTGATCGCCGCCGAGACCCTCGCGACCGCCTTCGCCGTCGAGCCGACGCCGGGGATCGACGGCCTCGTAGATGCCGTGTCGAGCCCCGGCGACGGCGTCTTCCGTTCGGGGAGCCGTGCCCTGGGCACGGCCAAGGCCCCGATCATCGTCACGATCGACGCCCACGGCGCCGAGGAGGGACAGTCATGAGCGACAGGGAACGCGCTGACGCCGTGTACGACGCGCTGCTCGAGCGCGCGGGGGAGCGGTGGGTGCAGCCCCGCAGGGAGCGGACTGCCCGCGCCCTCGAGCTGCTCGCCGACCCGCAGAGCGCGTACCGCGTCGTGCACGTCACGGGGACCAACGGCAAGACGTCGACGGCCCGGATCATCGAGCGGATCATTCGGGCGCACGGGCTGCGCACCGGCCTGTTCACGAGCCCGCACCTGACGCGGTTCACCGAGCGCATACTGATCGACGGCGAGCCCATCGCGGACGCCGCGGTCGCCGATGCGTGGGACGAGATCGAACCGATCATCGGGATCGTCGACGCCGAGCTGGCGGAGGCGGGCGAGGAGCCGCTGACGTTCTTCGAGCTCCTCACGGTTCTCGCCTTCGCGGCGTGCGCCGACGCTCCCGTCGACGTGCTCGTGCTCGAGGTCGGCATGGGCGGCGAGTGGGACTCGACGAACACCGCGGACGGCGACGTCGCGGTCTTCGCACCGATCGCGATGGATCACGCCGACCGGCTGGGCGACACGATCGCGAAAATCGCTCAGGTGAAGGCCGGCATCATCAAACCGGGCGCACGGGTCGTCTCCGCGCGCCAGACGGCCGAGGCAGAGGCGGTGCTGCGGCGCGTCGCGGACGAGCGCGGCGCGGCCATCGCGTTCGAGGGCGCGGAGTTCGCGCTGGAGGACGACAAGCTCGCCGTCGGCGGTCAGCTGGCGTCCATCCGGGGCCTTGCGGGCGCCTACGAGGAGCAGTACATCCCGCTGTTCGGGCACCACCAGGGTGAGAACGCCGCGCTGGCCGTCGCCGCCGTCGAATCGCTGATCGGCGACGGTGCGCAGCAGATCGCCGACAACGTGCTCGCCGAAGGGCTCCAGGAAGTCGTCTCGCCCGGTCGGCTGCAGCTGATCGGCATCGACCCGACCGTCGTCGTCGACGCGGCACACAACCCGCACGGCGCGGCGGCGCTCGCGGCGGCGCTGCGCGGTTCGTTCGACATCGAGGAATGGGGCATCGTGCTCGGCGTTCTCGACGACAAGGACGCGGCAGGCATCATCGCGCAGCTCGGCCCCGTCGCGGCGCACCTGTTCGTCACGGAGCCCGACTCGCCGCGCGCTGCCAGCGCCGACTTCCTCGCCGATCTGATCGAGGCGGCCGGGCAGCGCGTCACGGTCGGCCGCGACCTGGCGGAGGCGGCCGACGCGGCCCGCGCGTGGGCGGCCGAGGGCGACAAGCGCGCCGTCGCGATCGCCGGCTCCGTCGTGCTCGCGGGCGAGGCGATCGCCCTCTCGGAAGAGGACGGCTGGAAGGGCGGCGAGGGATGACCCGTGCGCCGAAGCCGCGCCGCTACCGGCCGCTCCAGGAGAAGATCGGACAGATCGTCCTCGGGTTCGAGGCGATCGTCGCGTTCCTCGCGGGCCTCGTGCTCTACGGCCTGGACGCGCTGGGCGACCTGCCCCCGTGGTGGGGCGTCGTCGCCGGATCGGCCATGGCCGTCCTGTTCATCGTCGCATCCGGGCTGCTCCGGTACCGCTGGGGCTACGGCGTCGGATGGGCGCTGCAGGTCGTGATGCTCCTCGGCGGCTTCCTCGAACCGGGCCTGTTCGTCGCCGGCCTCGTGTTCGGGGCGCTCTGGGCGTACGCCGTCGTGTGGGGCGCCCGCACGGAGGCGCGCGTGCAGCGCCAGCGCGCCGCGCAGGAGCGCGAGCGCGGCGACGAATCCTGACAGACTGTTCCCACACCCCGATTACGAAAGAGGCACTATGGCCACGGAAGAGACCCTTGTCCTCGTCAAGCCCGACGGCGTCGCCCGCGGACTGACCGGAGAGGTCCTCTCGCGCATCGAGCGCAAGGGCTACTCGCTCGTCGACATCCGTCTCGTCGAGCCGAGCCGCGAGCGGCTCGCGCAGCACTACGCCGAGCACGAGGGCAAGCCGTTCTACGAGCCGCTGCTCGACTTCATGATGTCCGGCCCGTCCGTCGCGATCCGCGTCGCGGGCGACCGCGTCATCGAGGGCTTCCGCTCGCTGGCGGGTACGACGGACCCGACGTCCGCCGCACCCGGCACGATCCGCGGCGACCTGGGCCGCGACTGGGGCCTCAAGGTGCAGCAGAACCTCGTGCACGGCTCCGACAGCCCGGAGTCCGCGGCACGCGAGCTCTCCATCTGGTTCTGAGCCGCCGAGAAGCCCTCGCCGTCACGACGGCGAGGGCTTCGTGCATCCGGATCAGAGGAACTCGCGGAGGACGTCCAGGCGGAGCTGGGCGATGATCGCGATGACCGCGAAGCTCGCGACCGTGATGACGGGGACCCAGCCGTACAGCGCCTCGGCGATCTTGGCGGCCCGCCTTCCGAGGGGGATCGCCCCGATCCGGATGGCGTGGAGCGCCACGGCGAAGAACGACGGGATCGTGACGGACCAGGTCGCCATGCACCAGGGGCACAGCGTGCCGAGGTTGAAGATCGACTGGTAGATCAGCCAGCACACGAAGCCGAACGCGAAGGTCATCCCCGCGGTGAACGCCGCCCAGAACCACTTCGGGAAACGCGCGCCGGCGAGCACGGCGACGCCGACGACGAGCGGCGCCATCCAGCCCACCAGGCCGATGAGCGGGTTCGGGAACCCGAACGCGGAGCCCTGCGGCGAGTTCAGGTTCGCCGTGCACTGCACGAGCACGCTGAAGTCGCACGCGGCGCCCTGGCCGGGGTTCTCGTAGGCGTCGAACTTCTCGATCGTCAGCTCGAACGCGGCCGTGAGGCCGACGACCGCGGCGATGATGAGCCAGATTCCGAGCGCCGTGGGGCGCGTCCTCGTCGATGCCATGGTCGGATTATGGCATCGCCGGATGCGCGCGGCCTGCGCTCGCGGCGGGAGATATTCGGCGGCAGGGCCCGCCCGCCGCGCCGGCGAGGAGCGCAACACACCCCGGTATGACGCCGGGGTGGCGCGCGCCGGCGCCGGAGGGTGCGATAATGGCGTGCAAGGCGCAACCCGCGGAACGTTCGCGAACCGCGCTGAAGAGACTTCGAGGCGGAAGCCTCTCGCGACCAGAGCGAACGCCGGTCGACGCAGTTCGCGGGCCAGGGGATGGCCCGCACGAGAATTCCGGGCGCGGACAGCGCCCGTCGAGGAGTACGCCAGAAATGGCCGATGAGAACTATGAACACAGCGACCACCAGAACGTCGACGCGGTCACCGCGGAAGGCGAGCGGCCCACCGAAGCGGTGACGTCGGCGGCCGAGATCGTCGGCGCGCCCCCCGCGGAGGCCGCCGAGAGCCCCGTTGCCGAGGGGGAGACCCCCGCGCCGGGCGACGCCGAGGCTGCCGCCGAGCCGGCCGCATCCGGTTCGGCCGCGCCTGACGCGCCGACCGAGCACGCTGAGCCCGAGCCCGAGCCGGAGCCCGCCGAGCAGGCCGAGCCTGTCGGCGAAGCGGCGAGCGCCGAGGCGCAGGCTCAGGAAGCGACGAGCGCGTCGGCCGCCGGGGAAGCCGCCCCCGCCGCTGCGGAGAAGGCCCAGGACGCCGCGGCGGAGCCCGTCGCGCAAGCGGCCCCGGATGGTGCCGAGGCGCAGCGCGCCGACGCACCGGCCGAGCCGGAGAAGCCGGCGGAGCCCGCCGCTGCGGCCGTCGAAGCCGAGCCGGAGAAGCCGACAGCCGTGACGCTCGGGCTCCTGCCCGAGAAGTTCGTCTCGGCGCCGTCGACCGCGCTGCACTTCTACGCGCCGACGCTGACCGTGCTGCCCGCGCTTCCCCGGGAGGACGCCGACGACAGCGACGACGACGAGGACTTCGACGACGCCGGATCGCGCGGCGGCCGTCGCCGCCGTCGGCGCGGCGGCAAAGGGCAGCGCGAGCGCGAGCCCGAGCTGATCACTGAGCCGCAGGCGATCAAGGGGTCGACCAGGCTCGAGGCGAAGAAGCAGCGACGCCGCGACGGCCGCGAAGCCGGCCGCCGCCGCTCGGTCGTCACGGAGGCGGAGTTCCTCGCCCGCCGCGAATCCGTCGACCGCCAGATGGTCGTGCGCTCGAAGCAGGGCCGCGTGCAGATCGGCGTGCTCGAGGACAAGGTGCTCGTCGAGCACTACGTCGCCCGCGACCAGGACGCGTCGCTGATCGGCAACGTCTACCTCGGCCGCGTGCAGAACGTGCTGCCGAGCATGGAGGCTGCCTTCGTCGACATCGGGCGCGGCCGCAACGCCGTGCTCTACTCGGGCGAGGTCGACTGGGATTCGGTCGAGACGGGCAACCAGCCGCGCCGCATCGAGCTCGCGCTCAAGCCCGGCGACAAGGTCCTCGTACAGGTCACGAAGGACCCGGTCGGCCACAAGGGCGCCCGCCTGACGAGCCAGATCTCGCTGCCCGGCCGCTACCTCGTCTACGTGCCGAACGGTTCGATGAACGGCATCTCGCGCAAGCTGCCGGACACCGAGCGCGCCCGCCTGAAGAAGATCCTGAAGCAGGTGCTGCCGTCGTCGAGCGGCGTGATCGTGCGCACCGCAGCCGAAGGCGCGACCGAGGACCAGCTCACGCGCGACGTCAGCCGCCTGACGAGCCAGTGGGAGCACATCCAGCGCGCCGTCGAGAAGGGCAGCGCGCCCAGCATGCTCCACAGCGAGCCCGACCTGCTCGTGAAGATCGTGCGCGACGTGTTCAACGAGGACTTCACCAAGATGGTGATCCAGGGCGACGACGCGCACGAGACGATCTCGACGTACCTCGAGCAGGTCGCGCCGGATCTCCTCACCCGCGTCGAGCGGTACGAGGGCGAGCGCGACCCGTTCGACGAGTACCGGGTCACGGAGCAGATCGAGAAGGCGCTCGACCGCAAGGTCTGGCTGCCGTCGGGCGGCTCCCTCGTCATCGACCGCACCGAGGCGATGACGGTCATCGACGTCAACACCGGGAAGTTCGTCGGAACGGGCGGCAACCTCGAAGAGACCGTCACGAAGAACAACCTCGAGGCGGCCGAGGAGATCGTCCGGCAGATGCGCCTGCGCGACATGGGCGGCATCATCGTGGTCGACTTCATCGACATGGTGCTCGAGTCGAACCGCGACCTCGTGCTCCGGCGCCTCGTCGAGTGCCTGAGCCGCGACCGGACGAAGCACCAGGTCGCCGAGGTCACGTCGCTCGGGCTCGTGCAGATGACGCGCAAGAAGCTCGGGCTCGGCCTGCTGGAGACCTTCAGCGAGGCCTGCGAGGCCTGCGCCGGCCGCGGCGCGGTCGTGCACCACGAGCCCGTGCTCAAGCAGCGCTCGTCCGGGGGCAACGGGGGCGGTCGGCGCGGCCGCGGCCAGAACGGCGGCTCGAACGACTCGGGCTCGAACAACGGCCGCTCCAAGAAGCAGTCCGGCGGCGAGCAGCACGCGGGCGGTGCCACGCACACCATCACGGACGGCGTGAAGTCGGCCCTCGCGCAGATCGCCGCGTCGACGATCCCGCCGCACCACGACGAGGGCGCCGAGGCGCCCTCCGTTTCCGAGTCGTCCGCCGCGAAGGACCCGAGCGTCGAGATCGCGCTGCCCGATGGGCCCCGGGCGGAGGCCGAGCCGGATGACCGCCAGAAGCGCCCGCGCCGCAAGCGCACGGATCGGGCGGAGCGGGGCGACCGGGCCGACCGCGTCCCGTCGCGCGAGCGCGCCCCCGAGCGGCCCAAGTCCGAGAAGGAGCAGCTGCTCGACTCGGTGCTCAGCGCGCTTCCCGAGCCGAAGGAGCCGGGCCAGGGGCGCAACCGAACGAAGAGCCGGCGGGTGACGACCGCTGCCCTCACGGGCGGCACGGCGACGAACATCACGCGCGAGTCCTGACGCGACCGGAACCGCCGCGGCCCGCGCACCGTGCGTGCGCAGGCCGCGGCGGTTCCGGCGTCAGCGGTCCCGTTGGTGCACCCGCAGGCCGGAGCGCTCGAGCGAGCGCACGAGCGTGCGGGCGTCAACGGGCACGGCGCCCGCCGCGATCAGGCCGGGCACTCGCTCCTCCGGCACGTCGTAGTGATCCAGGTCGAAGCTGCGAGGGTGCAGGCCGTGCTCCGCGGCGAAGGCGTGCAGCTCGTCGATGCTCGCGTCGCTCACGAGGTGGGCCCAGAGCCTGCCGTGGGCCGGCCACCGCGGGGTGTCGATCAGAACGCTCACCCTGCGAGCTTAGGACGCTCACGGCCCGAACGGGCGGCCGGGAGCGCGGAACTTCTGAGCCGACGCACAGGACACGCGGCCAGCGCTGCTTTGCCTCGGCCTGGGTCATCCGGTAGAGTTAACCGTTGGTGCGCGAGGTCATCCCTCCCGCGGGCGCTTCCCGGAGCAGCCCCGAGTATGCGCCCAGGAGCCTGCGGTCACAGCAGGCCGCAGTCCTCCCGTGAGATTTCGGAGCCCCGAGCTCCCCGATGAAACAGGTATGAAGTGGTTTACGCAATTGTGCGCGCCGGTGGCCGGCAGGAGAAGGTCGAGGTCGGCTCGGTGATTCAGCTCGACCGTGTGCAGGCCGCACAGGGCGAGACCATCGACCTGCCCGCCGTCCTCTTCGTCGACGGCGAGAAGGTCGAGTCGGACGCCGATAAGCTCGCGAAGGTCAAGGTCACGGCCGAGGTCGTGTCGCACCTGCGCGGTCCCAAGATCGTCATCCAGAAGTTCAAGAACAAGACCGGTTACAAGAAGCGCCAGGGGCACCGCCAGGACCTCACGCGCGTCAAGATCACCGGCATCAAGTAAGCGCGGAGGCTGAGCAATGTCAAGCAAGAAGGGCGCAAGCTCCACTCGTAACGGTCGCGATTCCAACCCCCAGTACCTGGGTGTGAAGCGCTTCGGCGGCCAGGAAGTCAACGCGGGCGAGATCCTCGTCCGTCAGCGCGGCACCAAGTTCCACCCCGGTGCGAACGTCGGCCGCGGCAAGGACGACACGCTGTTCGCCCTCTCGGCGGGCTCGGTGCAGTTCGGCCAGAAGGGCGGCCGCAAGGTCGTCAACATCGTCGAGGTCGCTGCGTAAGCAGACAACCCACGCGATAGCTTTGAGAACGGGGCGGGCTTCGGCTCGCCCCGTTCTTCTCATATCCGGATGAGCATCCGGAGCAGACATCGAGGTAGGTAGGCACCATGGTCACGTTCGTCGACGAGGTGACGCTGCACCTGCGGGCCGGGCGCGGCGGCAACGGCTGCGTCTCCGTGAAGCGCGAGAAGTTCAAGCCGCTCGGCGGGCCCGACGGCGCCAACGGCGGCGACGGCGGGGACATCGTGCTCGTCGCGGACCCGCAGACCACGACGCTGCTGAACTACCACCACTCGCCGCACCGCAAGTCGGGCAAGGGGGGCGAGGGCGCCGGCGACATGCGCTCCGGCTTCCAGGGCGAGGACACCGAGCTGCCCGTTCCCGTCGGCACCGTGGTGAAGGACGCCTCGGGCGAGGTGCTCGTCGACATGGTGCACCCCGGGATGCGCTTCGTGGCCGCTCACGGCGGCCGCGGCGGGCTCGGGAACGCTGCGCTGTCGTCGCCGAAGCGCAAGGCCCCCGGCTTCGCGCTCCTGGGCACTCCCGGCTGGGAGGGCGACGTCGTCCTCGAGCTCAAGGTCGTCGCCGACGTCGCGCTCGTCGGCTTCCCGTCCGCGGGCAAGTCCAGCCTGATCGCCGCGGCCTCAGCCGCGCGGCCGAAGATCGCCGAGTACCCGTTCACGACGCTGCAGCCGAACCTCGGCGTGGTGCAGGCGGGGGATATGCGGTTCACGATCGCCGACGTTCCCGGCCTGATCGAGGGCGCCAGCGAGGGCAAGGGCCTGGGGCTGGAGTTCCTCCGCCACGTCGAGCGGTGCCGTGTGCTCGTGCACGTGCTCGACTGCGCCACGCTCGAGCCGGGGCGCGACCCGCTGAGCGACCTGGAGACCATCCGCGCCGAGCTCGGCGCGTACGAGGTCCCCGACGGCCAGGCGCCGCTCCTCGAGCGGCCGCAGTTCGTCGTGCTGAACAAGGTCGACGTGCCGGAAGCGCGCGAGCTCGCCGCGTTCGTCAGGCCGGACATCGAGGCGCTGGGCTACCGCGTCTTCGAGATCTCGGCGATCGCCCATGAGGGCCTCCGCGAGCTGACCTTCGCGCTCGCCCAGCTCGTCGAGGAGGAGCGCGCCGCCGCGCCCGTCGACGAGGAGCAGGAGCGCATCGTCATCACGCCGAAGGGCGCGAAGAAGGACTTCGAGATCCGCGTCGAGGGCGGCACCTACGGCACCGTCTACCGGATCGTGGGCGACAAGCCGCTGCGCTGGGTGCAGCAGACCGATTTCCAGAACGAGGAGGCCGTCGGCTTCCTCGGCGAGCGGCTCGAGAAGATCGGCATCGAGAACGAGCTGTACCGGCTCGGTGCGGTCGCCGGTGCCACCGTGATGATCGGTGAGAGCGACGACAGCATCGTCTTCGACTGGGAGCCTTCGATCTCGTCGGCCGCCGAGCTGACCCCGTCCCCGCGCGGCACCGACATGCGCTTCAGCGGCCGCGACGGCGGCCGACGCACGACGAACGAGCGCCGCGAGGCGTACTACCGGATGATGGACGCGCGCACGGCTGAGCGCGACGAGGAGGAGCGCCGCCGGCTCTCGAGCCGAGGCGATTGGGAGTCCGGCGACGTCAAGCCGGGGGACGACGAATGAGCCTCGCGTCGCGCGCCGAGCTCGCCGGGGCGAGGCGCATCGTCGTCAAGGTCGGCTCGTCGTCGATCAGCGGCTCCGCGAAGCGCCGCATCCCCGCGCTCGTGCAGGCCGTCGTCGACGCCTACGAGCGCGGCTCGGAGGTGCTGCTGGTGTCGTCCGGCGCCATCGCGACGGGCATGCCGTTCCTCGAGCTCGACTCGCGGCCGACCGATCTGGCGACCCAGCAGGCCGCGGCGGCGGTCGGGCAGAACGTGCTCGTGTACCGCTATCAGGAGGCGCTGCGCCCCTTCGACATCACGGCGGCGCAGGTGCTGCTGACGTCCCACGACCTCGCGGACGCGACGCACCGCAGCAACGCGCGGCGCGCGATCGACCGCCTCCTCGGGCTTCGCGTGCTGCCGATCGTGAACGAGAACGACACCGTCGCGACGCACGAGATCCGGTTCGGCGACAACGACCGCCTCGCCGCTCTCGTGGCCAGGATGGTCGGGGCGGACGCGCTCGTGCTGCTCAGCGACGTCGACTCGCTCTACACCAGGCCGCCGTCCGAGCCCGGCGCCGAGCGACTGGACACGATCGAGTTCGGCAGCGACCTCGCCGGCCTGGAGTTCGGCGCGACCGTCGTGAACAGCGTCGGCACCGGGGGAGCGGCGACGAAGGCATCGGCCGCGCGCCTCGCCGCCGCCGCCGGCATCGGCGTGCTGGTCACGAGCGCCGACCTCGCCGCCTCCGCACTTCGGGGCGACGACGTCGGTACGTGGTTCGCGCCCGCCGACCTCGAGAGCGTCGCGACCACGGGGCCCCTCGATACACTGGCAGAAGGCGGTGCCTGAGACGCGCGCCAGCGGCGAGGGCGCGCACGGCGCGTCGGGCCGCTGAGCAGGGCGGCACCGAGCGATCGGCGGATCCGGCGGGGCCGCGTCCGGCGCACTCAGACACGACCGACAGCAGTACCCGACCGGAGGCGATGCAGGTGACACTCGAGGCGACCACACCCCTGACCGACCACGCCGAGCTGCCGGGGGCGACGCCGCGCGAGCGGATGGCGCTCGCGAAGGAGGCCTCGCGAGCCGCGGCCCGACTCACGAGCGGTGGCAGGGCCGACGCGCTGGAGGCGATCGCGGTCGCGCTCGTCGCCGAGACCGATGCGATCGCGGCGGCGAACGCGGAGGACCTCGCGCGCGGCGAGCGGGAGGGCATCGGCGAGGCGCTCCTCGACCGCCTCCGCCTCGATGCCGGCCGCATCGAGGCCCTCGCGGCCTCGCTGCGCGCGATCGCGGCGCTTCCCGATCCTGTCGGGCAGGTCGTGCGGGGGCACAGGATGCCCAACGGCGTGCAGATCGAGCAGGTGCGGGTCCCGTTCGGCGTCGTCGGCGCGATCTACGAGGCGCGCCCGAACGTCACGGTCGACATCGCGGCGCTCGCGCTGCGCTCGGGCAACGCCGCCGTCCTCTACGGCGGCAGCGCGGCCCGTGCCTCCAACGCCGTGCTCCTGCGCGTGATGCGCGGGGCGCTCGCGGCCCGGGGGATCCCCGCCGACGTCTTCCAGAGCGTGGACGACTTCGGTCGGGAGGGCACGGCGGCGCTGATGGGCGGCCGCGGATTCATCGACGTCCTCGTCCCCCGTGGCAGCGCGCGCCTCATCCGGACCGTCGTGACGGAGTCGACCGTGCCCGTGATCGAGACGGGGTCCGGCGTCGTGCACGTCGTGCTCGACGAATCGGCTCCGGATGACTGGGCCCTCGACATCGTCGTGAACGCGAAGACCCAGCGGCCCAGCGTGTGCAACGCAGCGGAGACGCTGCTGGTGCTGCGCTCCGCCGCCGAGCGCCTGGTCCCGCCGATCGTCGCGGCGCTGCAGTCCGAGGGCGTGACGGTGCACGGCGACGAGGCGGTCGCCGCGCTGGCGGCCGGCGTCGTCCCCGCGACGGAGGAGGACTGGGCAGCCGAGTACCTGAGCCTCGACATCGCCGTGCGCGTGGTCGACGGCCTCGATGAGGCCCTGGAGCACATCCGGAGCTACTCGACGGGCCACACTGAATCGATCGTCACGACCGACACGCGGCGCGCCGATCGTTTTCTCGCGGAAGTCGACTCGGCAGTCGTGATGGTGAACGCGTCGACGCGCTTCACCGACGGCGGGGAGTTCGGGTTCGGCGCCGAGGTCGGCGTGTCGACCCAGAAGCTGCACGCCCGGGGCCCGATGGGGCTCGCGGAGCTGACGAGCACGAAGTGGCTCGTGCGCGGATCGGGCCAGACGCGCGCGTGACCGCGGGTGCCGCTCGGCGGGTTCCCTGCCCATGCGGGATAAACTGAACGAAAAGAAGCGAACGGAGTCGATATGACCCTCTTGACCGCGATCGCGGCCGCCGCAGAAGAGCACCACGGCAACGTGGCGATGGAGACGCTGCCCTTCGGCATCATCGCAGCCGTGGTGTTCGCGCTGCTCGGGCTCGTGACGTTCTCCTACCGGAACGTCGCCAACCGCCACTCCGACAAGGTCGAGCGGGCCTCGGAGCCGGTGTCGCACGAGGCGGGGCACGGCCACTGAGGCCGCATTCCGTGACCGGGGAGACACGCGCACCGCGGATCGGGGTGATGGGCGGCACCTTCGACCCGATCCATCATGGTCACCTCGTGGCCGCGAGCGAGGTGTCGAAGTCGTTCGGGCTCGATGAGGTCGTCTTCGTGCCGACGGGGAACCCCGCGCACAAGCCGGCCGTCTCGCCCGCCGAATCCCGGTACGAGATGACCGTCATCGCGACGGCCTCGAACCCCAGTTTCACGGTGAGCAGGGTCGACATCGATCGGCCGACCCCCACCTATACCGTGGATACGCTGCGCGACCTGCGCTCCCAGCGCCCCGACGCGGAGCTGTTCTTCATCACGGGCGCGGACGCGATCGAGCAGATCCTGGGCTGGCGCGACGCCGATCAGCTATGGGACCTCGCCCACTTCGTGGCGGTCACCCGGCCGGGGCACACGATCGACGTCTCGCGACTCCCCACCACCGACGTGAGCCTGCTGGAGATCCCGGCGCTCGCGATCTCGTCGACGGACTGCCGCGACCGCGTGGAGCGGGGGTACCCCGTGTGGTACCTCGTTCCGGACGGGGTCGTGCAGTACATCGCGAAGCACCATCTGTATCGGAGCAAGGCAGCATGAGCAACCCTGATCAGCCGCTGACGAGGCGCCAGCTGAAGGAACTGCGCCGCACCGGCCAGCTCCCGGTCATCACCGAGGAAGACACCGAGAGCACGCCGGCTTCCGGCGCGTCGAGCGACGCACCTGAGCCCGTCGGGCCGGCGGCCGCCGAGGGCGACGCGGCTCCGAAGGCTCCGGATGCCCCGACGAGCGGGGCGGCCGAAGGCCCTGCCTCGGAGAGCGACGCCGAGCAGCCGCTCACGCGCAAGCAGGCGCGCGCCCGCCGCATCGCGACGAACCAGATCCCCGTCGTGCCGGATGCGGGCGTCGACGAGCAGCCGCACGTCGTGCTCCCCGCCGGGTTCGAGAGCGCGCAGCGCGACGACACGGCCGCGGAGGAGCCCGCCGACGACGCGCCGGCCGCCGCACCCGGCGACAAGGCCGGTGCTCCCGCCGCGGAATCGTGGGCAAGCCGTGCTCTGCGCGAGGCCGAGCAGGACGAAGCGGCGGAGGCCGAGGGCGCGCCCGCCGAACCGGGCGCGCTGAAGAAGGCCGCGAAGAAGCAGTCGAAGCCAGCACCCGCGCCGCGGCAGGACGAATCGGCGGACGACGTGCAGTCGGCACAGGCGCCAGCGGGGCAGCCGACCCCGGCGAAGGCCGCGGCGGCGAAGGCCGATGATCTGTCGGAAGCGGGCGATCGCCCGCAGGTGGGCTCCAGCTTCGGTGCCGCGGTGTTCCAGCAGGCCGAGGAGCGACAGAGGGCGGAGCGCGAGCAGGCCGAGCGCGAGGCGGCGGCGCGACGAGAGGCGAAGAGCCGGGAGGCGAAGGGCGAGGCGCCGGCGGACGGCGACGCTCCCGGCCCCGGCACCGGCGAGATCGCCGCCGAGGCGTACAGCCTCTCGCAGGACAGCAGCGGATCTACGGCCGGGAACACGTCCTCGCTGATCCTGAAGGACATGCCGGGTGCGGCCGCGCTGAGCGCGCCGATCACCGCGACCGGCGAACTGATCATGACCAGCTCGCACAGCCTGCCCGAGGGCCTCGGAGCCCACGGTGCCGCGAAGGGGACCACCGACGGCAAGGACGTCGACGACGTGCTCATCGACGGTGAGCTCCCCGAGCACTCGTCGCCCACGCCGATCGCTGCGTCGCGCGCCGTCAGCACATCGAAGGCGCCGGGCGACGTCATCCGGCCGCCCGCACCCGAGAAGAACCGCGGCCTCATGCTCGCGCTGGGCATCACCGCCGGCGTGCTCGGCCTCGCCCTCATCGGCGTCGTCGTGTACGTCTTCGCGACCGGCCAGCTCAACTGACCCTCCCCACGAACCCCTGGAGACCCCCACAGATGACATCTGCCGAAACGCTCGACATGCTTCAGGTCGCAGCGACCGCCGCCGATTCCAAGGGCGGCACCGACCTGGTCGCGCTCGACGTCTCGGAGCCGATGCCGCTCGTCGACGTCTTCCTGCTCGCGACGGGCCGCAGCGAGCGCAACGTCGCAGCGATCGCCGACGAGATCGAAGACAAGATGATCGAGGCTGGCCACAAGCGCCTGCGGCGCGAGGGCCGGGCGGAGTCCCGCTGGATCCTGCTCGATTTCGGCGACCTCGTCGCGCACGTGTTCCACGAGGAGGAGCGCGAGTTCTACGCGCTCGAGCGGCTCTGGAAGGACTGCCCGACGGTGCCGTTCGAGCTCCCGGAACAGCCGGGTGCCGCGGCCCAGGCAGGCGGCACGCCCGGGGCGTAGGCCGATTTCGCTCGGCTCGATCAGGTGTTGTAAGCTTATTGAGTTGCCCCGGGAGCCCCGGGGGAGCGAGCAAGGGCCCATGGCGCAGCTGGTAGCGCACCTGCATGGCATGCAGGGGGTCGCGGGTTCGAGTCCCGCTGGGTCCACTGCAGAGATCCCCGCATGCGGGGATCTTCTCGTTCCTGTGTTGAGACAGGCCGGAAGGCCCGGAACCGTATCGGTTCCGGGCCTTCCGTGTTCCCTGGGGCGCACGGTCCGCCGAATGGCCGCGGGCGCTGGACGAGCCGTGCGGTCCGATCGTCCGTGCGCCAGGGCACGGGGCGGATCGCGCACAGATCGATGAGCGCGCACGGCTGCACGCCCCGCCGGCGTGCCCGGTTCATCCGCCCTGCGAACGGTCGGGGCTCAGGCGATGAGCAGAATGCATCGATCGCATCCGCTCGCGGACGGAGATCAAACCCTTCCGGGCGGGCCGGGCCTGGACAGGAGGGCCTGCCATGTGCACTCTGCTCATGTTCGGGCGTGGGTATTGCTCGGAGTGCGCGGCGGCCGTACCGTGATGTTCAGGGCCCCACCACGGGCCGGACGACGCGCTCACGAGGCGCGGGAACGAGGAGGTTCCGCCATGTCGACCGCTGTATCCGCGCGAGCCGCCGAGCACTCGGCGGGCCTCGACGATCCGCTCGTCGCTCTCGACGATTCGGGCACACGGTGCCCGAGCGCCGTCCTCGACGGCCACCTCGCCGACGTCGACGAGACGATGCTCACCGACCTGTACGTCGACATGGCGATCGCCCGCCGCGTCGACGAGGAGGCGTTCGCCCTCACGCGGCAGGGGGAGCTCGTGCTGTGGCCGCCGTCGCTCGGCCAGGAGGCCGCACAGGTGGGCTCGGCGCGCGCCCTGCGCGGGACCGACTTCGTGTTCAGCAGCTACCGGGAGCACGGGGTCGCCCTGATGCGCGGCGTCGGTCTCGACGAGCTGCTCGCCGTCTGGCGCGGCACGACCCAGTCCGGGTGGGACCCGTACGAACGAGGCATGGCGACGCCGCAGATCATCATCGGCGCGCAGACGCTGCACGCCGCGGGATACGCAATGGGCATCCGGATGGACGGGGGCGACGATGCGGCGATCGCGTACTTCGGCGACGGTGCGACGAGCGAGGGCGACGCGAACGAAGCGATGGTGTTCGCCAGTGCGTTCCGCGCGCCCGTCGTGCTCTTCTGCCAGAACAACCAGTACGCGATCTCGGAACCCGTGAGCGTGCAGTCGCGTTCACCGCTGGCCGCGCGGGCGATCGGCTTCGGCATCCCGGCACTGCGCGTCGACGGCAACGACGTCCTCGCTGTGCTGGCCGCGACCCGAATCGCGCTGCAGCGCGCCCGCCGCGGGGGAGGGCCGACCTTCGTCGAGGCCGTGACGTACCGCGTCGGGCCGCACACCACGACCGACGATCCGACGCGATACCGCGACGACGAGGAGGTCGCGGCATGGCGCGGCAAGGATCCGCTCGATCGGCTGCTGCGGCACCTCGGCGGGGCCGGCGCCCGCGAGGACCGCGTGCGCGAGGAGGCCCAGGTGCGCTGCGATCAGGTGGCGCGCGAGCTGCGCACGGCCGTCACCGCGATCCCTGTTCCTGCGACGGACGCGATGTTCGACCACGTCTTCACGGGACCGACGAGGCGCCTCGAGCGCCAGCGCGCCGAGCACCGCGCGTTCTCCGCGAGCATCGAGGGGGATCGATGACCGAGCAGCTCACGCTCGCCAAGGCGATCGGCCGCGCGCTGGGCGACGCGCTCGCCGCGGACGACAGAGTCGTGCTGATGGGCGAGGACATCGGCCGTCTCGGCGGAGTCTTCCGCGTCACCGATGGACTGCAGGAGCGCTTCGGCACCGCCCGTGTGATCGACTCGCCGCTCGCGGAATCCGCGATCGTCGGAACCGCCGTCGGCATGGCCTACCGCGGCTACCGGCCCGTCGTCGAGATCCAGTTCGACGGCTTCGTCTACCCGGCGTTCGACCAGATCGTCGCCCAGGTCGCCCGGTTGCACTACAGAACGCGGGGCGTCGTCCGGATGCCCCTGACGATCCGGATCCCGTACGGCGGCCGCATCGGCTCGGTCGAGCACCACGCGGAGTCGCCCGAGTCGTACTTCGCCCACACGCCTGGCCTCCGCGTCGTGACGGCCTCGACGCCGCAGGAGGCGTATTCGACCATGCGTGCGGCCGTCACGAGCGACGACCCCGTCGTGTTCTTCGAGCCGAAGGCCCGCTACTGGGACAAGGGCGACGTCGATACCGGGCGGATCGCCGGCCTCGATGACGCCGCGGTGCTCGCCCGCGGGCGCGACGTCACGGTCGCGTGCTACGGGCCGGCCGTCCGGACCGTGCTCGATGCCGCGCTCGCCGCAGCCGACGAGGGGATCGAGATCGAGGTGATCGACCTGCGTTCGATCTCGCCGCTCGACATCGATGCGGTCGTCGAGAGCGTCTCGCGCACGGGCCGCCTGGTCGTCGTGCACGAGGCGCCGGCCGAGGCGTCGGTGGCGAGCGAGCTCATCGCCAGTGTGGTCGAGCGCGCGTTCGACGCGCTGAGGGCGGCTCCGGAGCGAGTGACGGCCTACGACACGCCTTACCCGCCGTCGGCGCTCGAGGCCGACTACCTGCCGAGCCTCGACCGCGTCCTCGACGCCGTCGACAGATCGCTCGGGCGCTGGTCTTCGCGCACAGGCCTCGCGATCGCGGGGGGTGCGCGATGAGCACGACGTTCCGGCTCCCGGATCTCGGCGAGGGGCTCACCGAGAGCACGATCGTCGAGTGGCGGGTCGCGGAGGGCGACACGGTCGCGTGGGGCGACGTGCTCGCCGAGGTCGAGACGGCGAAGGCCGTCGTCGACCTGCCGAGCCCGCACGCGGGCGTCGTGGCGAGGCTCCGCGCCGGCGCCGGCGACACCGTCGAGGTAGGGGCCCCGATCGTCGACTTCGACCTCGCAGCGGGCGGGGGCGCCAGCGACGATCGGGGTGACGAGCCCGAGCGATCGGACCGCGGCGAGGCGGAGGGGGAGCAGGAGGAAGCGGCGGGCGACGCATCCGGCGGGAAGGTCGCGGTGCTGGTCGGCTCCGTGGAGGTCGCGGGCGCGAAGCGGCCGAAGCGGAAGGCGCGCACCTTCGCGCAGGAGCCCTTCTCCCGAGAGGAGCCCGCCCGGTCGGGGGCAGGGGCCGCCGGGCCGCGCGCGTCCCACAGGGAACGCGTCGCCGGGCTGCGCCGGCGCACCGCCGAGGCGATGGTCGCCTCGGCTTTCACGGCGCCGCAGGCATCCTGCTTCCTCACGGTCGACGTCACGGAGACGCTGCGCCTGGTCGACGAGCTGCGCGGCGACGACGCGGCGCCGTCCTTCTTCGGCGCCGCCTGTCGCGCCGTCGTGATCGCCGCGGGGCGCACCCCCGGCGCGAACGCGAGCTTCCACGACGACGCGGGCGAAATCGAGTTCCACGCGGGCGTGAACCTGGGGGTCGCCGTGGCGACCGACCGAGGACTGGTCGTCGCGAGCGTGGACGATGCCGATCGGCTCGACGCCGCGGAGCTGACCGCGGCGATCGCCGAGCGCGCCGCCGCGGCGCGCGACGGCAGTATCGGGCCGTCCCTCCTCACGAGCTCCACGATCACGGTGTCGAACGTCGGCGTGTTCGGCGTCGACGGCGGTGTACCGATCCTGAACCCAGGCCAGTCGGCGATCGTCGCCGTCGGGGCCGTGCGCCGCGCACCGCACGAGCACGACGGCGCCGTGGCCCTGCGCAACGTGTGCACGCTGACGGTGTCGTTCGACCACCGCGTCATGGACGGCAGGGAGGCGAGCGGATTCCTCACCGAGACCGGCGCGCTGCTGGAGCGCCCCGGTCTCGCGCTGGTGCGGGGGTGAGGAGGATGGAACAACTGACGACGTCGGTCGACGAGGCGGCGCCCGAGGGCGAGCGGCGCGCCGCGGCGATGCGCGCGCTCGTGGACGAGCTCCGCGCGCGGCTCGCCGAGGCCGCGCGCGGGGGCCCGACTGCCGCCAGGGAGCGCCACGTCGCGCGCGGCAAGCTCCTGCCCCGCGAGCGCGTCGACCGCCTCCTCGACGTCGGCAGCCCGTTTCTCGAGCTCGCTCCGCTCGCCGCCGACGGCTGTTACGGCGGCGACGCCCCGTCCGCGGGCGTCATCGCCGGCATCGGCACGGTGTCGGGCCGCCGCTGCCTCGTCGTCGCGAACGACGCGACCGTGAAGGGCGGTACGTACTTCCCCCTCACCGTGAAGAAGCACCTGAGGGCGCAGGATGTCGCGCGCGAGAACCGCCTGCCGTGCGTCTACCTCGTCGACTCGGGGGGCGCGTACCTGCCGATGCAGGACGAGGTGTTCCCTGACAGGGAGCATTTCGGGCGCATCTTCTACAACCAAGCGACCATGAGCGCCGCCGGAATCCCGCAGATCGCGTGCGTCATGGGGTCGTCGACCGCCGGCGGCGCGTACGTGCCCGCCATGAGCGACGAGACGGTGATCGTGGCGGAGCAGGGCACGATCTTCCTGGGCGGCCCGCCGCTCGTCAAGGCCGCGACGGGAGAGGAGGTCACGGCGGAGGAGCTGGGAGGGGGCGAGCTCCATGCGACCGTGTCGGGGGTCGCCGACCACCTCGCAGACGACGATGAGCACGCGCTGCGGATCGTGCGCGACATCGTCGCGACGCTGCCGGCGGATCCCGACCCGCCGTGGGCCGTCGGAGAGCCGGCGGAGCCCGCCGTCGACCCGGCTTCGCTGTACGCCGCGATCCCGACCGACCTGCAGACGCCGTACGACGCGCGCGAGGTGATCGCGCGCGTCGTCGACGACAGCGCCTTCCACGAGTTCAAGGCCGGCTTCGGCACGACCCTCGTGACGGGCTTCGCGAGCGTCTACGGGCATCCGGTCGGCATCATCGCCAACAACGGCGTCCTGTTCAGCGAGAGCGCGCAGAAGGGCGCGCACTTCATCGAGCTCTGCGACAAGCGCGGCGTCCCACTCGTGTTCCTGCAGAACATCGCCGGCTTCATGGTCGGCGGCGAGTACGAGCGAGGGGGCATCGCCAAGCACGGCGCGAAGATGGTGACCGCCGTGTCGTGCGCGCGCGTGCCGAAGCTCACGGTCGTGGTCGGCGGTTCCTTCGGCGCCGGAACCTACTCGATGTGCGGCCGCGCCTACGACCCTCGATTCCTCTGGCTGTGGCCCAACGCCCGCGTGTCGGTGATGGGCGGGCAGCAGGCCGCGAGCGTGCTCGCAACCGTCAGGCGCGACGGCATCGAGCACGGCGGCGGCACGTGGAGCGCCGAGGAGCAGGCCGCGTTCGAGGCGCCGATCCGCGAGCAGTACGAGCGGCAGGGCTCGCCCTACTACTCGACGGCGCGGCTCTGGGACGACGGCGTCATCGACCCCGCCGACACGCGCCGCGTGATCGGCCTCGCCCTCGACGTAGCGGGCCGCGCGCCGCTCCCCGACGTGCGCTACGGCGTGTTCCGGATGTGATGGCCGTGTTCGACACCGTTCTGATCGCGAACCGCGGCGAGATCGCCGTGCGCATCATCCGCACCCTCGACCGGATGAGCATTCGCTCGGTCGCGGTGTTCTCCGACGCCGACGCGGGGGCAGCGCACGTGCGCGCCGCGACGGACGCCGTGCGGATCGGGCCCGCCGACGCGAGGCGCTCGTACCTCGACATCGGGGCCGTGCTGGCGGCCGCGAGGCGGACCGGGGTGCAGGCCGTGCACCCCGGCTACGGCTTCCTCGCCGAGAGCGCGGGCTTCGCACGCGCGTGCCGCGATGCGGGGATCGTCTTCATCGGCCCGCCGCCGGAGGCGATCGAGACGATGGGAGACAAGATCCGCGCCCGCGCGGCCGTCGAGGCGCGCGGCGTCGCAACGGTCCCCGGCGTCTCGGCACCCGGCCTCGACGACGACGCCCTGATCGCGGGCGCTGAGCGCATCGGATACCCCGTTCTGGTCAAGCCGTCCGCCGGTGGCGGCGGCAAGGGCATGCACCGCGTCGACGCGCCCGGCGACCTGCCTGGGGCGCTCGCACAGGCGCGGCGCGAGGCGGCGGGGGCGTTCGGCGACGACGCTCTCTTCGTCGAGCGCTTCGTGGACGGCCCCCGCCACATCGAGGTGCAGGTGCTCGCCGACGCCCATGGGAACGTGATCCACCTCGGCGAGCGCGAGTGCTCCCTGCAGCGCCGGCACCAGAAGGTGATCGAGGAGGCGCCGAGCCCGCTGCTCACGCCGGGCCAGAGGGAGCGGATCGGCCGCGCCGGCTGCGAGACGGCCCGCGCCGTCGGCTATATCGGCGCAGGCACGGTCGAGTTCATCGTGTCGGGCGGACGGCCCGACGAGCCGTTCTTCATGGAGATGAACACGCGCCTGCAGGTCGAGCACCCCGTGACGGAGGCAGTGACGGGGGTCGACATCGTCGAGCAGCAGCTGCGCGTCGCATCGGGGGAGGAGCTCGCGTTCGGGCAACCCGACGTGCGCCTCGACGGGCACGCGATCGAGGCCCGCGTCTACGCGGAGGACCCAGCGGCCGGCTTCGCCCCCACGGGCGGTCGGGTGCTGCGCGCCGACTGGCCCAGCGCTGAGGGCGTGCGCGTCGACGCGGGCATCGAGGCCGGCGATACCGTGAGCTCCCACTACGATCCGATGCTCGCGAAGGTCGTGGCGAACGCGCCGACGCGCGGCGAAGCGATCGATCGGCTCGATGCGGCGCTGGCGGAGACGCGCATCCTCGGCGTCACGACGAACGTCCCGTTCCTGCGGGCGCTCCTCGCCGAGCCCGAGGTGCGCGCGGGCGACCTGGACACGGGGCTCATCGATCGCGGGGCAGAGCGCATTGCGCACAGGGAGACGCCGGACGCCGTGTTCGCGCGCGCGGCGCTCGCCCTGATCGAGCGCGGCGCTCCGGATGCCCGCGGAGCGTGGGCGTCGGACGGCTGGCGGATCGGAGGGGCCGTTGGCGCTAGCGTGCGGCTCCGCGACGGGGACGGCGTCGCCGTCGTGACGCGGGCGCCACGGGCGGCCGGCGTCGGCGGCTTCCGGGTCGAGCGCAACCAGCGAACCGCGCACGTGGAAGTGCCCGAGGGCGAGGCTGCGGCCATCGTGGCTCGGGACGATTCGATCTGGGTGTCCGAAGCATCCGGGGCCTGGCTCGTCGAACCGGCCCGATCGGTGCGGCGGCGCCGCAGGGGAGACGCTCCGTCACTGGAGTCGCCCATGCCGGGGACGGTCGTGGCGGTGCACGTCGCCGACGGCGCCGAGGTCGCGGCGGGCGACGCGCTCGTCAGCGTCGAGGCGATGAAGATGGAGCACGTGCTGCGGGCCCCGGTCGCGGGCATCGCCCGCCTGGGCGCCGCGGTCGGCGACAGGGTCGCACGAGGGCAGGAGCTCGCGACGGTCGAGGGGGCGGCGTCATGACCGAGAAGCGCATCACGCAGAGGGGGCTGTGGTTCGAGGAGTTCGAGCTCGGCGCCGTCTACGAGCACCGCCCCGGCCGCACCCTGACGGAAGCGGACGACGTCCTGTTCACGACCCTGACGATGAACACCCAGGCGCTGCATCTCGACGCCCACTGGGCGGCGCAGACGGAGTTCGGCGAGCGGCTCGTGAACTCGATGATGACGCTCGCGACGATCGTCGGCATGTCCACGGCACAGCTGACGAACGGCACGATCGTGGCGAACCTCGGCTTCCGCGAGGTCGAGTTCCCCGCGCCGATGCGCCACGGCGACACCCTGTACGGCGAGACGCGCGTCGTCGAGAAGCGCCCGTCGGCCTCACGCCCGGGCCAGGGCATCGTGACGCTCGAGCACACGGGCTGCAACCAGCGCGGCGAGGTCGTCGCCACGGCCGTTCGTGCGGTGCTGATGCAGGGGAGGCCCGAATGAGCTTCCGGATGGGGCCGGCGCTGCTGTTCTGCCCCGGCGATCGCCCCGACCGCTTCGCGAAGGCGGCTGAGCGGGCCGACGCCGTCATCCTCGACCTCGAGGACGGCGTCGCGCCCGAGCGGAAAGAGGCCGCGCGGGAAGCCGTCGCCTCGAGCCGCCTCGACGCCGAGCGCACCATCGTGCGCGTGAACACGGGTGTCGGCCGCCGGGCCGACCTCGCGGCCGTCGCCGCCGCGGGCTACCGCACCGTGATGGTTCCGAAAGCCTCGTCGGCGGTCGACATCGATGTTCCCGTCGGCCTCGACGTGATCGCCCTGTGCGAGACGGCCGCGGGGGTGGTGCGCGCGGAGCAGTTCGCCGAACAGCGCCGCGTCGTCGCCCTGATGTGGGGCGCGGAGGACCTGATCGCCTCGATGGGCGGCACCTCCAGCCGCCGTGACGACGGCACGTATCGGGCCGTGGCCGTGCACGCGCGATCCCGCGTACTGCTCGCCGCCGCCGCGTTCGGGAAGACCGCGATCGACGCCGTACGCTTCGACATCGCCGACGTCGACGGCTGCCTGGCTGAGGCGATCGACGCCGCCGCCAGCGGCTTCGGTGCGAAGGCGGCCATCCATCCGGATCACGTGCCCGCCATCCGCAGTGCGTTCCGCCCCGGCCAGGACAGCATCGCGTGGGCGAGGCGCGTCCTCGCCGCCGCCGCAGCGTCGCCCGGCGCGTTCCGCTTCGAGGGCGCGATGGTCGACGAACCGGTGCTGCGGCACGCGCGCGCCCTCCTGGCCCGCGCCGATTCCGCCGACGCCGCGGGGCCGCGATGACCCGTGCATCCGAACGCGCTCGCCGCATCCCCGCGAGCACCGAGAGCGGGGCCACGAGCCCCCGCACACCGAAGGAGACGCCATGACCGTCATCACCGCAGCGAGCCCCGCCGAGGGGACCGAGACGCTCGAGCCCGAACTGCAGGAGCTCGCCCGACGCGTGCGCGACTTCGCCGACGACGTCGTGGCGCCCGCGGCCTACGAGTACGACACCCAGCGCCGGCTGCCGATCGAGATCATCAGGCAGATGGGCGATATGGGCCTGTTCGGGTTGCCGCTGCCGGAGGAGTACGACGGCCAGGGCAAGTCCTACCTGCACCTGTGCGTCGCGGTCGAACAGCTCGCCCGCGTCGACCAGTCGATCGCCGTGACCCTCGAGGCCGGCCTCGGGCTCGGAGCGATGCCCATCCATCGCTTCGGCACCGAGGAGCAGAAGCGCACCCACCTGCCGTCGCTCGCGCGCGGCGAGAACCTCGCGGCGTTCGGCCTCACGGAGGCCGAGGCGGGGTCCGACGCAGGAGGCACGAGGACCACGGCCGAGCTGGAGGACGGCCAGTGGCGCATCGACGGGACGAAGCAGTTCATCACCAACTCGGGAACGCCGATCACGAGCGTCGTGACCGTCACGGCCGTCACGGGGCACCGGAAGGCGCCCGATGGGACGGAGCGGCCCGAGCTGTCGAGCATCATCGTGCCCGTGCCGATCGAGGGCTTCACGGCGCTGCCGGCGTACGACAAGGTCGGCTGGCACACCTCGGATACGCACCCGCTCGTGTTCGACGGCGTGCGCGTGCCGGAGGCGAACCTGTTGGGCGAGCGGGGGCGGGGGTTCGCGAACTTCCTCAGCGTGCTCGACGAGGGCCGCGTCGCGTTCGCGGCCCTGTGCGTCGGGGCGGCCCAGGGGTGCCTCGAGCAGGCCGTCGACTACGCGAAGCGGCGCAGGGTGTTCGGAAAGGCGATCGGCGACAACCAGCACATCGCGTTCAAGCTCGCCCGGATGCAGGCGCGCGTCGCTGCCGCACGGGCCGTCATGCACGACGCCGCACGCCGGCTCGACGCGGGCCTGCCGTTCACGAGGGAGGCGTCGCTCGCGAAGCTGATCGGCTCCGAGGCGGCCGTCGCCAACGCCGATGACGCGACGCAGATCTGGGGCGGCTACGGATTCCTGAACGAGAACGCCGTCGCACGCCACTACCGCGACGCGCGCATCCTCACGCTCGGCGAGGGCTCGACGGAGGTGCAGCTCGGCATCATCGCCCGCAGTCTGGGGTTCGACAAGGCGTTCGGGTGAGGGAGGGATGCATCACCCGCGGATGAGCATCATTCCGCGCTGACCGCTGTACAGGCGCTCCTCGTCCGGGCCGTCCTGCATGCCCATCAGCGTCTCAGCCGGGCTGGGCGTTCCCGCGGGGCAGGACGTGCCGAAAGGCGCGTCAGCGGTGTTCGGCGGGTACAGGTCGTCCTGCTCCATCAGGCCCGTGGACTCGATCATGCAGTCCGGAGACGCAGCGGCATCTGAGCGAGCTCGTCGCCGTCAGCGAACGGCTGGCGCAACGCAGAGAATCGCAAGTCGACGGCGGCCACGACTCATGCAGGCATGCGGACGGGTATGCCCATGCCCTCCGCAGACTCGGCGAGTCGATCGTCGTACGTCCACATCTCGCGCACGCCGAGCGCGACCGCCAACCTCAGCTCACCTCGCGCCGCGGCGACGCCGGTGACCGCGCGCCCAGATCGTCGGCTTCGCGGTGGCCGTGACGGCGATGGACGCCGGCCGACTCCCGACTCCGAACGAGAAGGCCCCGTCGCCGCTCGCGGATTCCGCGCGCAGCGCGACCGATCCTGAGGCGAGACGCGACGGGGCCGCTCCGGCGGAAGTGCCGGAACGACCCCGCTCACGTGCGACGCGGCTCAGGCCAGGCGCGCCTTGGGCGAGACGGAGTAGGTGTCCTCCGCGTCGGTGTTCGGCACGTCGCCGAGGGCGGCGTCGATCGCGGTCATCGTGTCGTCGTCGAGCACCACGCCCGAGGCCTTCACGGTGTCGGCGAGCTGCTCCGGGCGCGAGGCGCCCACGAGCGCGGCCGCGATGTTGGGGTTCTGCAGCACCCACGCGATCGCCAGCTGCGGCATCGTCAGGCCCGCCTGCTCGGCGATCGGCTTCAGCTTCTGCACGGCCGTGAGCGTCTCGTCGTTCATGAAGCGCTGGATGAAGCCGGCGCCGCTCTTCGTGTCGGTCGCGCGCGAGCCGGCCGGCACCTCCTGGCCGGGCAGGTACTTGCCGCTGAGCACGCCCTGCGCCATGGGAGACCAGACGATCTGCGAGATGCCGAGCTCCACCGAGGCGGGAACGACCTTGCCCTCGATGACGCGGTGCAGCATCGAGTACTGCGGCTGGTTCGAGATGAGCTGCACGCCCAGCTGCTTCGCGAGCGCGTGGCCCTCGCGGAGCTGCTCGGCCGTCCACTCGCTCACGCCGATGTAGAGCGCCTTGCCCTGCCGCACGACATCCGCGAACGCCTGCATCGTCTCCTCGAGCGGCGTGAAGTAGTCGAAGCGGTGCGCCTGGTAGAGCTCGACGTAGTCGGTGCCGAGGCGCTTCAGGGAGCCGTTGATCGACTCGAAGATGTGCTTGCGGCTCAGGCCGGTGTCGTTCGGGCCCTTCGGCCCGGTCGGGAAGTAGACCTTCGTGAAGATCTCGAGGCTCTCGCGGCGCTGTCCGGCGAGCGCCTTGCCGAGTACGACCTCGGCGGCCGTGTTGGCGTAGGTGTCCGCCGTGTCGAACGTCGTGATGCCGGCGTCGAGCGCCGCGTGGACGGTCTGGACGGCAGAGTCGTCGCCCACCTGAGATGCGTGAGTGACCCAGTTCCCGTAGGTGATCTCAGAGACCTTCAGGCCGCTGTTTCCGAGGTAGCGATAGTTGACCATGTGTCAAAGGTAGCGCCGTTCCGCGCGCAGGGCGTCGGTTTCGGTAAGCGGTTTCACGTGCGGGGGGATCGGGACCGGGGGCTCGCAGGGTCCTGGCGGTAATCTGGGGAGGATGAGTTCCTCCCGTTCCGAGACCGCCTATCAGCGCGCAGCTGCGGCTTTCCGGAACCCGACGCTCGACCTGCTGCACGGCCGGTACGCCCCGTTCGTCGTCACGGCGCTGTCGCTCGTCTTCACAGCGGAGCGCCCCGCCGTGGCGGTGTCGGACGCGCACGTCGAGGTCGGCGAGATCGCCGACGAGCTGCGTGCGGCCGGCTGTGACGAGCCCGAGCGCCGGGTGCCGGCGGGGGTCGGGCGCGACATCTGCCGCTACTGGGTGCGCGTCGGCTGGCTCGTGCCGCAGATCGAAGACGCCCAGGAGGTCTACCGCCTCTCGGCGCAGGCCGTCGGGGCCCTCGAGATCGCGGGCCGCACGGGCGGCGGCAGGGCCCGCGTCTCGCGCTCGCGCGTGCGCACGCTCCTCGACTCGGTCGACCAGCTCGCGCAGGACGCCGAGACCGACGCGAACGCCCGGATCGCGCGGCTGACGGCCGAGCGCGCCGCGATCGACGCCGAGATCGACCGCCTGATGCGCGGCGAGGCGGAACCGGTCGACGATGACCAGCTGCTCGAAGAGGCGGAGAACGTGCTCCACCTCTCCCGCGAGCTGCCCGCCGATTTCGCCCGCGTCGCCGAGTCGATCCAGGCCATGCAGCGCGACGTCGTCGCCGACCTGCGCCGCGATATCCGGCCGACGGGCGATGTGCTGCGCGAGTACCTGCACCGCGGCCAGCACATCATGCAGGCCACGCCGGAGGGCCGCGCGTTCGCGGGTGCGCTCGCGCTGATCGGCGACCCCGAGCACATCGACCGGCTCACTGACCAGATCCACGACCTGCTCGCCCTGCCGTTCGCGCGCCTGCTCGCCCCGGATCAGCGCGGCGAGCTGAACGTGATTGCCAAGCGCGTGGAGCAGGGCGTGGCGGAGGTCCTCACGGCGCAGCGCCGCGCGTCGCACGTCATCACGGCCCAGGTGCGAACGCACGACCCTGCGCGCGACCGCGAGGTCGACGAACTCCTGCGCGACGTGATGAGCGGTATGCAGGCCTGGATGCGCGACTCCCGCGCGGGCGACCGCGTCGAGCCCCTGCGCAGCCTGCCGTCGGCCGGCGTTGCGCACCTGCGGCAGACGCTCGCCGACCCGCGTCCGCCGAGCGCGCCCGACCCCCTCGCGGACGCCGACGCCGCGGAGTTCCCGGATGCCGACGACCGCGCGTGGGGAGGCCCCCGGTACGCCGAGCTCGAGGCGCTCGTCGCGGGCCTCGGGGCGGAGTTCGACCTCGCGGACGCCTTCGCGGCATCCGGGGCCCGACGCCCCGTCGACCTCGTCGGACTGCTCGAGATCGCCCACCGCGGCGTGCTCGTCGACGGCGACGCCGTGTCGGTCGTCGAGGCCGAGCGGCCGGACGGCACGACCAGGCGGTTCGCGTTCGGCGCGGTGACCGCTTCAGCACAGGAGGACGCATGACGCATCTCGCGGAAGAGGAGCGGCGGGAGGCGGAGGACGCCTTCGTCGCGCCGATGCCGATGGAGGAGGACCCCGACGAGTGCTTCGCGGGCGACCGCGGGGTGCTCGAGCCCGCCGTGCGGCGAGTCCTCGTGCGCCTGCTGCAGCGCCGCTACCTGCTCGCCGAGCGCAGCAGGGCGGACTGGGCCGTGCTGATCGAGAACCAGCACGTCATTGAGTCGCGCCTGAACGACCTGTTCGTCCGACTCGTCGTCGACCACTCCCGCGGCGTCGCCTACAAGCAGCAGGTGCGCTCCGACGAGCTCGACGTGCCGATCCTGCTGCGTGACGAGGCGTACTCGCGGGCCGAGACCCTCGTGCTGGTCTACCTCCGCACCGTGTACCAGCGCGAGTCGACCGCGGGGGAGAAGCAGGCCCGCGTCGACGTCGAAGAGGTCGAGCAGACGGTGCTGAGCTACTTCACGGAGAGCGACGGCGACCTCGCGCGCCGGCAGCGGGCCATCCGCGCCGCGCTCGGCCGGCTGCGCCAGGAGGGGATCGTCGAGGAGGAATCCGAGGGCCGGTTCCTGATCAGCCCTCTCGTCGAGATCGTGCTGAGCGCCGAGCGGCTGCGCGAGCTCGCGGAATGGCTGCGCGGCGAGACGGGGGAGGACGCCCGATGACGATGCTCGACACCCTGTTCGGGATGATCCCCGCCGCCTCGCGCGGCCAGCAATGGGTCGCGGACGAGCTCCAGTTGGTGAACTGGGGCGGCTACGACGGCGCGCACCGCGTGCGCTTCTCGCCCAGGGCGACGCTGCTCGTCGGCGGCTCGGGCTCCGGGAAGTCCACGCTCATGGACGCGTACATCGCGCTGATGATGCCGCACACGACCCCGTTCAACGGCGCGTCGAACGGCGGCGTCACCGGTCGGCCGCGCGGCGAGGACCAGCGCAACATCCTCTCCTACGGCCGCGGAAAGATCGACGAGTCGCGCACGGACAGCGGCACCGCCATGCGCGTTCTGCGCGGAGACGGAGCCGACACTTGGACGGCCGTCGCCATGACGTGGACCGACCACGGCGGCGCGCAGTTCACGGCCGTGCGCGCCTGGTACATCCCGCAGGCGGCCCGCACGATCGACGACACCGTGCGGGTGCGGGCGACGATCGACGGCGCCTTCGACCTCGCGTCGCTCGAAGAGGCGGCGGGCGCGCGCCTCGCGGACCACGCCGTGCGCCGCACCGGCCTCGAGACGCTCTCGACCGAGCGCGAGTTCTCCGCGCGCATCCAGTCGGTGCTCGGGATCGGGGCGGCGGGCGCGGGAGGCAAGGCGATCAGTCTGCTCGCGCGCATCCAGGCCGGCCAGCAGATCACCACGGTCGACGACCTCTACAAGCGCATGGTGCTCTCGGAGCCGGAGACCCTCGCCGCCGCCGACGCCGTCGTGGAGCACTTCGACGAGCTCGACCAGACCCGCAGCCGGATGGTGACGGCGCGCAAGCAGATCCGCCAGCTCGCGCCCATCCGGGGGATGCGGGAGCGCATCGAGGAAGCGGCCGACCGCCTCCGGCTGATCGACGAGATCGGCCTGTTCTCGGACGACGCCTCGCTCGCCGCGCTGTGGCGCGACGAGAAGCGGCTCGGCCTCCTGCGCGACGTCGAGGGGGAGCTGCAGCGCGCCAAGCGCGATGCCGACGACGTGGTGCGCGCCCAGGAGGCGCTCGCGGACGCCGCCGAGGCCGAGCGCGACGGCCTCGCCGAGGTGCTCCGCGGCGCCGGCGGCGACCGGTTGCACACGGCGGAGCGCGAGCTGCGCGAGGTCGAACGCAGGCTCGCGCGGGCCAGGGCGGAGCGGGAGCGCTTCGACGTGCTCGCGGAGCCGATCGGTGGCGCAGTAGGCGGCGCGAAGGCGTTCGCGAAGCTCCAGGCCGAGGCCGAGCGCTCGATCGCCGACCCCGATGCCAAGCGAACGGCACGAGAGGCGTATGCGGAGGCGAGGGCGGCCTCGCGCGCGACGGAGCGCGAGATCGCGTCGCTCGAGGCAGAGGCACGTGCGGCGCTCGATCGCTCCGACAGCATCCCCCAGGCGCTGCACGACTCCCGCGACGCGATGGCCGCGGCGGCCGGCCTCAGCCGGGACGACCTGCCGTTCGTCGGGGAGCTGCTCGAGGTGCGCACCGAGTTCGAGCCGTGGAACGAGGCGATCGGCCTCGCGCTCGGAGGCTTTGCGACGACGCTGCTGATCGACCAGCGCCGCCTCGGCGAGTTCCGCGCCGCGATCAACGGCGTCCGGACGCCCGTGCGCATCCGGTACGAGGGAGCGCAGGCCGACCTGGGCTCCGCCCGCGACCTGGACCCGGCGACGCTTCCCGGTCGCCTCGACTACCGGGAGTCGCCGTTCGTCGGCTGGCTGCAGGAGCGGCTCGAGCGCCGGTTCGGCTTCACGTGCGTCGACGCGCCGGAGGAGCTCGCCGACACGGCAATGGGCCTCACGATCGCGGGGCAGATGTCGAACGGGAACCGCGGCGCGCACGGCGGCCACGGCAAGCAGAGCGTCCTCGGGTTCTCGAACCGGCGCCGGGTCGCGGGCCTGATGCGCCGCATCGAGCGCGCCCGCGCCGAGCTCGCGGATCAGAAGCTGGCGGAATCGGCGGCGGCGAACGACCTCGACGCCCTCGACGCGCGGCTGGCGGCGTACGGCAAGATCCGCGACATCGCCTGGCCCGACATCGACGTGGACGCCGTGGCGGTGGAGCGCGAGCGCTGGGCGTCGGTGATCGGCGAGGTGCGTGACGACAACCCGAAGGTCGAGGACATCCAGCGGCAGATCCAGCGCGCCAAGCAGAAGGTCGCGTCGCTGCAGGAGGACACCGGCCGCGGACGGGCCGAGCAGGAGCGCATCGCGCTGCGCTGGGCGGAGGTCACCGACCAGGTCGACGAGGCGCAGGCGCGCATCGACGCGGCCGAGGCCGCCGAGCGCACGCTCACCGAGGCGCAGCGCGCCTACCTCGACGAGCGCTTCGCGCCGCCGGAGGGCGCGGAACGGCCGAGCCGCGCCGACGAGCTCGACCGCTTCGATGCGGCGCTGTCGACGGCGGGCGCGCGGCTCATCGGCGACCAGGCCGCCGCAACGGCGACGCTGGGGGAGCAGCGCGAGGCGCTCCGGCGCACGCTCGAGGGCTTTCTCGACGCGTGGCCGAACCCGAACCTGCGCGCCGACCCGGAGGCGTCCTTCGGCGACTTCGAGCGCATTCTAGCCGAGCTCGAGACGAGCGGCCTGCACGAGCTCGAAGCCGAGTGGAAGGCGAGTCTCGTCAGTCTCTCTGGTAACGACCTGACGAGCCTCGACTCCGCGCTCGGGCGCGCGCTGCGCGAGATCCGGGAGCGCATCGAACCCGTCAACCGCATCATGGCGGAGCTGCCGTTCTACGACGACGAGCACCGCCTGCAGATCACGGCGCGCGAGAACTCCTCGCAGGTGCGCAGGCGGTTCCGACGCGAGCTGCGCGAGGTGCGCGCGGCGATCTCATCGGCGACGGACGATGCCGAGCGCGAGCTGGTGTACGACCGGATGTCCCGACTGATCGGTCGCATCCGGCGCACCTCGCCCGACTTCGCCGACCTGATCGACGTGCGAGGGCACGTGCGGATCAGCGCCGAGAAGATCGACGCGGCGACGCGCGAGCACGTCGCCCTGTACGACCACATCGGCGAGAAGTCCGGCGGCGAGTCGCAGGAGCTCGTGGCGTTCATCGTCGGCGCCGCACTGCGTTACCAGCTCGGCGACGCCGACTCCGAGCGGCCGCGGTACGCGCCCGTGTTCCTCGATGAGGCGCTCATCAAGGCAGACGCGCACTTCACCAAGCGAGCGATCGGCGCGTGGCGCGGCCTCGGATTCCAACTCGTCATCGGCGCGCCCAACGACAAGTACAGCGCCATCGAACCCCACGTCGACGTCGAGTACGACATCCTGAAGGACACCGCCGGCCGTTCCTGGGCCCGCCCGAAGGTGGGTCTCGACGGCTGAGGGGCGGGCTCGTCGGCTGTCGATCGATGTGGTGGGCGCCCGGCGTACGCGGTTCGCTTCGCGGAGCGAAGCCTGGAGCTCTGAGGCGCAACCGGTGTTTATGTTTCGGCGAAACATAAAACGGCATAAAGTTCACCTATGCAACCCAATCCGTACACACCCGGTGGTCGACCTCGCGTGTTCGTCGGGCGCGACGCCGAGCGTGCGCAGCTTCGTGACCGACTGGCGCGCGTGATCGCATTCGGCGAGATGGCAGGGCCGCTTCTCGTCGTGACGGGCCCGCGCGGCCTCGGCAAGACCTCGCTGCTCCGAGACGTCGCGGACCAGGCCGCCGCTGACGGTTTCGTCGTCGCGTGGGTCTCCGGCGTCAAGCGCCGGCCGATCCTGCGCGACGTGCTCCAGAGCGTGACGGGCGCTCTCGAACGCGCTGATGTCCTCGCCGAGCCGCGGACCAGGAGCCGCATCAAGGAGTATGAGGTCCAGCTCCATTTCGGCGTGGGCCGGGTCGGTGCGAAGTTCGAGCCGCAGAGCACGACGGATGCGCCTCCGCTCAGCCAGTACGTCGTCGAAGCGTTCTTCGAGACCGCGTCGAACGCGGTGAGGGAGCGCGGCGGTGCGGGGCTGTTGGTGCTGATCGACGAGCTGCATGCCCCGGTGGAGCCCCGTTCCGCCCGCGATTCGACCGCGGACCCGGAGGCGCAGTACGAGATCGCGCTCCTTCTGAACGTGATTCAGAACATGGATGCGCAGCGCGAGCGCTTCCCGCTCGCCGTGATCGGAGCTGGTCTGCCGCAGACGATGGGGCTGTTGACGCGCGCCGCGACCTTCGGTGAGCGCGCGCACGAGATCATCCTGGCCGAGTTCGACGAGCGCACCAGTCAGGAAGCGCTCACAGAGCCCGCTGCTCAACTCGGCGTCCGTTGGGAACCGGACGCGGTCATCAACGCGGTGGAGAGTGCCGCCGGATATCCGCAGGCGCTCCAGATCGTCGGATCGGCCGTGTGGGAGGCCGCCCGGCCCGAGCGCGACGGGCGGATCACGGCCGAGCACGTCGTTGCGAGCGCCGCGGCATTCGAGCAGCGGGTCTCGACGATGTTCCACACCAGATGGGACGTCGCATCCCCGGCCGAGCGCGCGTTCCTGCGCGCGATGGCCGAGATCGACGAGCCGGTCGTCCATCGCCGCGATCTCGCTGACCGCCTCGGCGTGACGTCCGATGAGCTCAGCGTTCCGCGGCGATCCCTCATCACGAAGGGGATCATCGAGGCGGCGGGGCACGGCAAGATGCGGTTCACGATCCCCGGGTTCGGCGCGTTCGTGCGCGACCGTGACAGCGAATGACGTCGCTCCGGAGCGACTCGTCGCGCGCCTGAGATCGCATCCGGCGCCTCATCCCCGCGGCCGGAGCTGCGCGTTCGGCAGTGCGGGCGCGGGCAGCGGCGCCGGCTGGCCCTCGGGGAAGTCGCCGAACAGCGGCCGCTTCTCTGCGTCATCCGGGTGCGCGGGCTCGAAGCCCAGCTCGGCCTGATAGCGGCGGCGGAACTCGGCGATCTCGTCGTGGCCGCGCCCCACGAAGTTCCACCACATCACGATCTGCTCGCCGAGGGGCACGCCGCCGAGCAGCACGACCCGCGCTCCGGACGGGCCGGCGGAGAGATCGAGGGCATCGGCGCCCGTCGGCACGTACGCGAGCTCGCGGTGCGCTGTTGTCGTGCCGTTGACCCGGATGTCTCCGGTCTCAGCGAGCAGGCCGTGCTCGAAATCGGCGCGGACGGTCAGGCGTGCGGAGCTGCCGGGCGCCAGGACGAGTTCTGCGCCGAGGAGGTCGGGGGTGCGCGTCTCGACCGGCGACGACGCGCCGGCGAGCGAGCCGATGAAGACCCGCGCCGTGACCCCGGGGCCGGCCGAGACGGGCTCCGGTGAGAAGTGCGCGAACTGGTTCTCGCTGAACCGCGTCTCCTCGGGCAGCGCGTACCAGAGCTGCACCCCGTGCAGCGCGCGGGTATCGGGCGTCGAGATCTCCTGGTGAGTGATGCCGCGGCCGGCGATCATGAGGTTGAGCTCGCCGGGGCGCACGGATGCGGCGTTCCCGCCGGAGTCGAGGTGGTCGATCTCGCCCGCGAACAGCCACGACACGGTCGCGAGCCCCGTGTGCGGGTGCCGCGGCACGAACATGCCGCCGGTCGCCGAGACGTCGTCGGGCCCGTAGGCGTCGACGAAGCACCATGCGCCGATGAGGGAGCGGCGGCGCTGGGGGAGCGTGCGCCATACCGACATCGCCCGGGGGCCGCCGAGCGGCACCTCGCGCGGCGACAGGATCTCCACGTCGGTGCATGGTTCGCCGGGCTCCAGCACCTGCACGCTCGGGTCGCGCTCTTCGTTGCTCATCGGGGTCCCTCTCGTCCGCGCCTCGCAGTCCATCATGCTCCTCCATGCGCCTGAATGCACCACCGCTGGCCATCGCGCCTTCCTGGGGCGGTGGCGCGCACCGTCGCCGGGCACGGCGCGCCCGGGATCGGGTGTCGGTTTGGTGAAGCGCGCGCGAGTGCGTATAGTTCTATGAGTCGCCGGCAAGGGAACGAGCCGGGCGGACAATGCGGATGTAGCGCAGTTGGTAGCGCATCACCTTGCCAAGGTGAGGGTCGCGAGTTCGAGTCTCGTCATCCGCTCGAGTGTCGGGCATCCTCTTCGCGAGGATTCGGCATGCGGGTAATTCGACCCCCGCGGTGGCGTGGCCGAGAGGCTAGGCACCGGCCTGCAAAGCCGTTTACACGGGTTCGAATCCCGTCGCCACCTCCACTCCTTGAAAAACTGAACAGCCTTCACAGGCGCGATTGGCGCAGCGGTAGCGCGCTTCCCTGACACGGAAGAGGTCACTGGTTCGATCCCAGTATCGCGCACGACTCGAGCCCCGGGCAGCCGGGGCTTCGTCGTCACATGCGGATGTAGCGCAGTTGGTAGCGCATCACCTTGCCAAGGTGAGGGTCGCGAGTTCGAGTCTCGTCATCCGCTCCATCGAGAACCCCCGGCGCAGCGCCGGGGGTTCTTCTGCGTGTTGCGGAGTGTTTCGGGCCGAATCGACGGCGACCGAACGGCCGCGTAGCCTCGGGGGTACCGATCGACAGGAGACCCCGTGAACACGCCGCTGACCCGCCTCTCACCCGCCGAGGTGACGGAGCGTGCGGTCTGCATGTGCTCTCACGGGCAGGCCTGCTCCTCTTATGCTCCCGGCCACGCGCTGCACCTCATCCAGGCGCGCATCGCCTCGGCTACCGCGACTCGCTGGGCGGACGCGATCGTCGAACGCGTCGACGACGAGGCGCACACGATCGCTCTGCGCACGCTCGACGGCGAGGCCCGGACCGTCTGGCAGGCGGGCGGAGCGCTCCTCGAGGCGGTCGAGGGCGCGCCCGTCGCGCTGCACCTCGACTACGACGTGCTCGCGATCGGGCGTGCGCAGTACAGCGTCGCGCCGCTGGTCGACGCGCACTGAATCCGGGCCCGCAGAGCGCGGGCGGCCGGGACGCGGCCTATGCCGCCGCCATCATGGCGCTCTTCATCTCCATGCACGCGTCCATGCACGCGCGGCAGGCCTGAGCACACATCCGGCACACCGCGTCGTCCATGTTCGTGCACTCATCGACGCACGCCTGGCACATCGCCATGCAGGCATCGAGCATCGACATCATCGACGCGGGCGTCATGCCCTGCATCCGCATCATGGCGCGCATCGTCGTGTTGCACATGTCGGCGCAGCTCATGCACGTCGCGGCACAGTCCATGCCCTGAGCCGCGCAGATCGTGCACGCCTGCTCCGCGGCCGAACACGCGTCCATGCACGCCTGCATCGTGGCCATGTCCAACTGCTCCATGCCCGCCATCTTCATGCCGGCCGAGGCCTGCTCCATCATCATCGCGTCCATACGTCTCGCTCCTCCTGCTCCGCGTGCGGGCCGGATGCCCGTCTGCGGCTCAGATTACGCCCGCGCGCGCACCGTGTCAGCACCGGATCGGGGGCGATCTCCTCCTACGATGGGATCCATGACGGATGAGCTGCCAGACGAGGTCGTACAGTTCGGCAACCGAATGTTCGACCTCGCCCGCGACGGCGACGACCTGCTGCTGGGATACGTCGATCAGGGCGTGAACGCCGACCTCACGAACTCCCTCGGCGACACGCTCCTCATGGTCGCGGCCGCGAACGGCCATGCCGACCTCGTCGAGGGGCTCGTCGATCGCGACGCAGACGTCAACGCGCTCAACGACAGGGGGCAGGCCCCGGTGTCGGCCGCCGTGTTCCGCGGCTACGACGACGTGATCGAGATGCTCATCGAAGCGGGCGCCGACCTCGATGCCGGCAATCCGTCGGCCCGCGAGACGGCGGCGCTCTTCGGCCGCACGCTGCCGGGCGACACCGCCGACTGAGCCTCGGTTCGTCGCGAGGGCCGCTCGGCTCGTAGAATCGTCTGGTGACCACAGGATTCGATCTTTTCCCCGAGAAGAACGTCGTCGCGATGCGCGTCGACGGCACGCTGAAGGACCTCGCGACGGAGCTCACGGGCACGGAGGCGACCGAGCCGGTCACGATCGACAGCGAGGACGGTCTGAACATCCTCCGCCACTCGACGGCGCACGTGCTCGCGCAGGCGGTGCAGCGGCTCCGCCCCGCCGCCAAGCTCGGCATCGGCCCGTTCATCACCGACGGCTTCTACTACGACTTCCAGGTCGACGATCCGTTCACCCCCGATGACCTGAAGGCCATCAAGAAGGAGATGCAGCGCATCGTCAAGGAGGGGCAGCGCTTCGTGCGCCGCTCCATCACCGACGACGAGGGCCTCGCCGAGCTCGCGCACGAGCCGTTCAAGGTGGAGCTGATCGGCCTCAAGGGCGGCTCCAAGGAGGCGGCCGAGGGCGCGAACGTCGAGGTCGGCGCCGGTGAGCTGACGATCTACGACAACGTCGACCCGAAGTCGGGCGAGACGAAGTGGGGGGATCTCTGCCGCGGCCCGCACGTGCCGACGACCCGCATGCTCGGCAACGGCTGGGACCTGCTCCGCGTCGCGGGAGCCTACTGGCGCGGCAGCGAGAAGAACCCGCAGCTCCAGCGCATCTACGGCACGGCATGGCCGACGAAGGACGAGCTCGTCGCCTACAAGGACCGCCTGGCCGAGGCGGCCAAGCGCGACCACCGCAAGCTCGGCCGCGAGCTCGACCTGTTCTCGTTCCCCGACGAGATCGGCTCGGGGCTGTCGGTCTGGCACCCGCGCGGCGGCGTCATCCGGGGTGAGATGGAGCAGCACGCCCGCCGTCGCCACATCGAGGGCGGCTACACGTACGTCTATACGCCCCACATCGCGAAGAGCGATCTCTTCAACGTCTCAGGGCACCTCACGACCTACGCCGAGGGCATCTGGCCGCCGATCCGGATGGACGAGGAGCGCGACGACGACGGAAGTATCACCAAGCAGGGCTCCGACTACTACCTGAAGCCCATGAACTGCCCGATGCACATCCTGATCTACAAGGAGCGCGCGCGCAGCTATCGGGACCTGCCGCTGCGGTTCGCCGAGAACGGCACGGTCTACCGCAACGAGCTCTCGGGCGCGCTGCACGGGCTCACGCGCGTGCGCGGCTTCACCCAGGACGACTCGCACCTCTTCGTGACGCACGAGCAGCTCGAGGCCGAGGTGACCAAGGTCCTCGAGTTCATCATCTCGATGCTGCGGGACTTCGGCCTGAACGACTTCGAGCTCGAGCTGTCGATGCGCGACGACGAGAAGTCGAAGTGGATCGGCTCCGACGAGTTCTGGGACGACTCGACGAACGCGCTCCGCAACGTCGCGGTCGCGAGCGGGCTGAAGCTCACGGAGGTGCCGGGCGAGGCCGCGTTCTACGGCCCGAAGATCGACCTGAAGACGCGCGATGCGCTCGGTCGCGTGTGGCAGCTGTCGACGGTGCAGGTCGACCCGAACCTGCCGGAGCGCTTCGACCTCGAGTACACGGCTGCCGACGGCTCCAAGAAGCGCCCGATCATGATCCACAGGGCGCTGTTCGGCTCGATCGAGCGCTTCTTCGCGATCCTCCTCGAGCACTACGCCGGCGACTTCCCACTGTGGCTCGCGCCCGTGCAGGTCATGGGCGTGCCGGTCGCGGACGAGTACGGCGACTACCTGAACGAGGCGGCCGCGAAGTTCCGCGCGGCGGGCGTGCGCGTCGAGGTGGACCATTCGGACGACCGGATGCCCAAGAAGATCCGCACGCACACGACGCACAAGGTGCCGGTGATCATGATCGCGGGCGAGCAGGACCGCTCGGCGGGCACCGTGTCGTTCCGCTTCCGCGACGGCTCGCAGCGCAACGGCGTACCGGTCGACGAGGCCGTCGCGCTGATGAGCGGCCTCATCGATCAGAGGAAGCTCGTGCTCACCGACGCCGACGCGGTGCTGGAGACCGCGTGACGGACGGCGCGGGAACCGGCTCCGGCGGCACGGGCGACCCGACCGCCGGTGCACCCGACGCGCGCGGCGCCGCCCGCGCGGAGTTCGCGCGGCTCGAGCCGGCGAGCGACCACGGCGGCGTGCCCGACGCGTTCCAAAGGCTCTGGACGCCGCACCGGATGGCGTACATCCAGGCGGGAGCCGACGTGAACCGGGGGAACGGCTGCCCGTTCTGCGCGGCGCCGGGCAAGAGCGACGAGGACGGCCTCATCGTGCATCGCGGCGAGCACGCGTTCGTGCTGCTGAACCTGTTCCCGTACAACTCCGGTCACCTGCTGGTCTGCCCGTACCGCCACGTCGGGCTCTACGACGAGGCCGACGACCACGAGGTCGCCGAGATCGCCCACCTGACGCGGGTGGCGATGGGTGCCCTGCGGAAGGCGTCGAACTGCGACGGCTTCAACATCGGCATGAACCAGGGCGAGGTCGCCGGCGCGGGCGTCGAGGAGCACCTGCACCAGCACATCGTGCCGCGGTGGTCCAGCGACGCCAACTTCTTCCCGATCATCGGCCGCACCAAGGCGCTGCCGCAGTTCCTCGGCGAGGTCCGCCAGGCGCTCGTCGACGTCTGGCCGGCCTGATCCGGGTCTCTCGGGTCAGCCGGCGATCGCTGCGGCCAGGGCGGTCTGGTCCGTGTCGTTCAGCAGATGGGCCGTCACCCGGATGTGACCGACGAGGGCGGCGCCATTCGCTGCGGCGTCCGAGGCCGACGTGCTCGCCGCGGTCGACCGCCCCGCCGGGGGTGCATCGCCCGAGCGGAAGTCGTCGCCGGCGCGGACGAGCCAGCCGGCCTCGCGGAGGCGGGCCGCGGTCTCGACCGACGGCTCGCGCACGGGCACCCAGACATTGAGGCCGTCGCCCGGTTCGCACACGATGCCGTGCTCGGCGAGGCGGTCGCAGAAGGCGCGATTCCGGGCGGCGTAGTGCTCGCCGGCGCGCTCGACGTCCGCCAGCGCCTCGTGGTCCGTGAGCAGGGCGAGGGAGAGCCGCTGCAGCAAGTGGCTGACCCAGGCGGTGCCGGGGCGGAGTCGCAGGCCGAGGCGTTCGGCCGTGTGCGGGTCGCTCGCGACGAGCGCGAGACTCATGTCGGGGCCGAGGAACTTCGACACGCTGCGGACGAGCGCGAAGCGGCGGTGTCCCGCCGGAACGATCGATCGGAACGGCCGTCGCGACAGGAGTGAGAAGTGGTCGTCCTCGATCACGAGGGCGTACGGGTAGTCGGCCAGCACGGCCCGCAGCGCCCTGGCGCGTTCGTGCGACACGGAGGCCCCCGTCGGGTTCTGCGCCCGCGGCGTGCAGATCACGGCGCGGGCGCCGGCCTCGAGCGCCGCGCGCAGGCCTCCCGGCGTCAGGCCCTCGTCGTCCACGGCGACTCCGACGGCCTCGAAACCGCCGACCCGGATGGTGTGGATGCCGGTCAGGAACCCTGGATCCTCGATCGCGACGGCGTCGCCGCGCGAGAGGGAGCCGCTCAGCAGGCGCTCCAGGGCGTCGGCGGCGCCGTTCGTGACGCTGATCCGGATGTCCGCGGCGGCGAGGTCGGCGGAGAGCCAGTCGCGCGCCCAGGCCGCAAGATCCGGGTCGATCACGGGCGCGCCGTACAGTACAGGGCGCCCGAGAACCGCCCCCAGCGCATCCTCCGGTGACGGGATCAGGGCCGGATCGGGATTGCCGTTGCCGACGTCGCACAGGTCGGCCGCCGGGGACGCGAACCCCTCGCGCGCCACCTCCGTCGGCGCCGCCACGCGCGTGCCGCCGCGGCCAGAGGCGACCACGAGCCCGGCGTCGCGGAGCTGGCGGTAGGCGGCAGTCGCGGTGTTCCGGTTGACGCCGAGCCGGTCGGCGAGCGTGCGGACAGGGGGGAGCGCGTCGCCCGCGCCGAGGCGGCCGCGCTCGATGAGCGACCGCACGCTGCCCGCGATCTCGGCGGCGCTCGTGCCGGCGATCTCCGCCGCGCCGTCGGCTTCGCGCGGGCCGGCGGGGGCTCCGGCGGGCTCGACGGCTCCCGTGCCGGTCATCCGGACACCCTCGCTTCTCGAAGTGACATCAGGATCGAGCCTACCCAGTCGACGCGATACAGTTTGGCATAGGCCAATGTTTGGCCTATGCCGTAACTCGACCCGAGGAGCATCATGACCATTGCCCAGACCGGAACGCCGCTCGTCAAGCGCGGCCTCGCCGACATGCTCGTCGGCGGCGTCATCATGGACGTCGTCACGGCCGACCAGGCGAAGATCGCGGAGGACGCGGGGGCCGTCGCCGTGATGGCGCTCGAGCGCGTGCCCGCCGACATCCGCGCGCAGGGAGGCGTCGCCAGGGCGAGCGATCCCGACCTGATCGACGGCATCATCGATGCCGTGTCGATCCCCGTCATGGCGAAGGCGCGCATCGGCCACTTCGTCGAGGCGCAGGTGCTGCAGGCGCTCGGCGTCGACTACATCGACGAGTCGGAGGTCCTCTCGCCGGCCGACTACGCCAACCACATCGACAAGCGCGGGTTCGACGTGCCGTTCGTGTGCGGCGCGACGGGCCTCGGCGAGGCCCTGCGGCGCATCACGGAGGGTGCCGCGATGATCCGATCGAAGGGCGAGGCGGGCACGGGCGACGTGTCGGAGGCGACGCGCCACATCCGGCAGATCACGGGGGAGATCCGCGGGCTCGCGGCGAAGAGCGACGACGAGCTCTACGTCGCGGCGAAGGAGCTGCAGGCGCCGTACGAGCTGGTCGTCGAGGTCGCCAGGACGGAGAGGCTGCCCGTCGTCCTGTTCACGGCGGGCGGCGTCGCGACGCCGGCCGATGCCGCGATGATGATGCAGCTCGGCGCGGACGGGGTGTTCGTGGGTTCCGGCATCTTCCGCTCGGGCGACCCCGCCGCCCGAGCGCGGGCGATCGTGCGGGCGACGACGCAGTACGACGACCCAGCCGCGATCGCCGAGGCCTCCCGCGGGCTCGGCGAGGCGATGGTCGGCATCAGCGTTGCCGACCTGCCCGCTCCGCACCGGCTCGCCGAGCGCGGGTGGTGAGGCCGCGCGTCGGCGTGCTCGCGCTCCAGGGGAACGTGCGCGAGCACGCTGCGATGCTGGAGTCGCTCGGCGCCGCGGCGGTCGCGGTGAAGTCGCCGGACGACCTCTCGCGAGTCGACGGCCTCGTGCTCCCTGGCGGGGAGTCCACGGCGATCGATCGGCTCGCGCGCGTGCTCGGCGTGCGCGGGCCGATCGTCGCGGCGATCGCGGGCGGGCTCCCCGTCTTCGGCACCTGCGCCGGCATGATCCTGCTCGCCGACCGGATCGACGGCGGTGCTGCGGGGCAGCGGACGTTCGGCGGCATCGATGCGACCGTTCGGCGCAACGCCTTCGGGCGGCAGGCCGATTCGTTCGAGGCCGACGTCGACGTCGCCGCGCTCGGCGGGGCGCCTGTGCGCGCGGCATTCATCCGGGCGCCCGCCGCCGTCGAGGCGGGCCCCAACGTGACGGTGCTCGCCACCGTGCGCGGAATGGCCATCGCGGTCGAACGGGGCCCGCTGCTCGCGACGGCGTTCCACCCGGAGCACACGGGGGAGTCCCGCTTCCATGCGCGCTTCCTCGACCGTGTGCGCGCCGCGGCGCGATAGCCGGTCGTGCGAGGGCCCCGTCAGCGCACCCGGCGCGGCTCGAACTCCATGCGCGGGTTCGCGTAGTGCTCCTGGGCCTCGATCAGCCGGAGCTCGCTCGATCCGGCCGCGTGCGTCAGCTCCAGGACCCCGAAGACGCTGGAGGCCGTGCGCGCGAGCGCATCCGCGGCGTCGCCCGTGCGGACGAAGTGGCTCGTGAAGAGCGCTGCGGTCACGTCGCCGGACCCGTTCGCCTTCATGGGCAGGTGCGGGGTCGTGACGACCCAGGCTCCGGCGTCCGAGACGACCATCATCTCGATCGTCCCCTCGTCGCGGTCCGGTCGCTCGACGCTCGTGACGAGCACGGTCGACGGCCCCATCGCGCGAGCCGCATCGGCCGAGGCCAGAGTCGACTCGATCGTGTCGGGCGAGGTCCCCGTCAGGAATCCGAGCTCGAACTGGTTCGGCGTGATGATGTCGGCGACCGGCACGACCTTGTCGCGAAGCAGATCGGGGATCGCGGGGGCGACGAAGCAGCCGGACTTCGCGTTGCCCATCACGGGATCGCAGGCGTACAGCGCCTTCGGGTTCGCCGCCTTGACGCGCGCGACCGCGTCGATGATGACATCGGCGATGCCCTCCGAGCCCTGGTAGCCGCTCAGGACGGCGTCGAGCGTGCCGAAGGCGCCGCGCTCGGAGACGCCCGTGATCACCTCCGCGACGTCGGCCGGGTCCATCACGGGCCCGCGCCACGCCCCATAGCCCGTGTGGTTCGAGAAGTTCACCGTGTAAACCGGCAGCACCTCCACGCCGATGCGCTGCATCGGGAAGACGGCGGCCGAGTTTCCTGCGTGGCCGTACGCGACGGCCGATTGGATCGAGAGCACCTGCATCCCTCGATCATGCCATTTTTGGCACAGGACAATGACCGATGCCGTTCATGCCGTCGCGCGCCCGGATCTGCCGCGGGGCATCGCCGGTTCCGGGTGAGCCGCGGCCCCGGCCGAGTGCGGATCGCGGTTGAATCGCAGGTGCGCGCCCGCGAGCGACGATTCCCGCGCGCCCGAGAGATGAGCAGGACGAGATGACCCAGAACAGCCAGCGCACACCCTCTGCGACGAAGCACAAGGGGTGGTGGTGGAAGACGCTGATCGGCGGTGCGGCGCTGTGGCTCATCACTGCGTACGTCACGCTCGTGACGGGGAACACCAACCTCGTACCGACGGTCATCCTGCTCGGCAGCTTCCTGGTGCCGTTCGCCGTGGTCCTGTTCGCCGCCGAGCGCGCGGTCGGCCGGCTCGACGCCGTCAGCCTGATGATGGCGTTCTTCGTCGGCGGCATCTTCGGCGTGCTCGGCGCTTCGATCCTCGAGGTGCACCTCGAGCCGAGCTGGTACGTCTACTTCGGCGTCGGCTTCTGCGAAGAGCTCGTCAAGGCGGTCGTCTTCATCGTCGTCGGCTGGCGCATCGTGCCGAAGAACGGCTACCAGGGGGCGCTCCTCGGGGCCACCGTCGGTGCCGGCTTCGCCGCGTTCGAATCGGCGGGCTACGCCTTCAACGCGGGCCTCACGCGTCGCGGCATCGACCTCATCTCGATGCTCGAGACCGAGGCGGTGCGCGCCGTGCTGACGCCGGTCGGTCACGTGCTCTGGACGGCGATCCTCGGAGCGGCGATCTTCGCGGTCGCGGCGAAGGCGCAGGCGAAGGGCGCGCCGCAGACGGGGTACGCACCCGGATGGCCGATGGTGCTCGCGTTCCTCGCGGTCGTGGTGCTGCACGCGCTGTGGGACTCGATGTCGTTCATCGCCGCGCTCATCGCGGTCGCCCTCACGGGCAGCGCTCGCGATGCGCTGCAGTACGGCCAGCTCCCGACCGCGCAGCTCGAGGAGATCTCGCAGCTCTCGACGACGTTCTACGTCGCGGGGCTCGCGGTGATCTCCGTGCTCGGCGTGCTCCTGCTGCGCGTGTGGGCCAGGCGACCCGCTGCGGTATCGGGCTGATCGCCCGCCCGCGCGGGGCATGCGGCGCCTGCCCGTAAGATGGGGAGAGGCCCGCGCGTGCGAACGCCGCGCGCCCCGCGGCCGATGACGTACGAGGAGACATATGTCCGGACACTCCAAGTGGGCGACCACCAAGCACAAGAAGGCGGCGATCGACGCCAAGCGTGCGAAGTCGTTCGCCAAGCTGATCAAGAACATCGAGGTCGCGGCCCGCGCCGGCGGCGCCGACATGGCGGGTAACCCGACGCTGTACGACGCCGTGCAGAAGGCGAAGAAGACCTCGGTCCCGAACGACAACATCGACCGCGCCATCAAGCGCGGCGCCGGCATCGGCGGCGACGCCGTCGAGTACATGACGATCATGTACGAGGCCTACGCGGCCGGCGGCGTCGCGATGCTGATCGAGTGCCTCACCGACAACAAGAACCGCGCCGCGAGCGAGGTCCGCACGATCGTCACGCGCAACGGCGGCAACATGGCCGACCCCGGCAGCGTTTCGTTCAACTTCGAGCGCAAGGGCGTCATCGTCGCGAGCGCCGAGGGCACGACGGAGGACGACGTCATGATGGCGGCGCTCGAGGCGGGCGCGCAGGAGGTCGAGGCCCACCCGAAGGGCTTCGAGGTCATCTCGGAGGCGACCGACATGGTGGCCGTGCGCACGGCCCTCGTGGACGCAGGCATCGACTACGAGTCGGCCGACGCCGAGTTCGTGGCGAACGTCAAGGTGCCGGCCGACGCCGACACCGCCCGCAAGGTGTTCAAGCTGATCGACGCGCTCGAGGACAGCGACGACGTGCAGAACATCTACACGAACATCGACATCTCCGCCGAGGTCGAGGCGGAGCTCTCCGACGGCGACGACGACTGATCGCGGCGAAGAGCGCCCGCGCCCCACATCGGCCCCAGCGGGCGCCGAGGGGCCGGGCGCTCTTCCGCGTCCGCGGCGCGTAGGCTGAGGCCGTGGCATCCACGCGCGTGATCGGCATCGACCCGGGGCTCACCCGCTGCGGCGTCGGCGTGGTCGACGTGGCGCCCGACCGGACGGCGACCCTCGTGCACGTCGGCGTCGTGCGATCGGCGGTCGATGCCCCCGTCGCGGAGCGCCTCCGCGCGATCGGCGCCGGCATCCGGTCGGCGCTCGAGACCTACGACCCCGCCGTCCTCGCCGTCGAGCGCGTGTTCGCACAGCACAACCTCCAGACGGTGATGGGGACGGCGCAGGCATCCGGAGTCGCGCTGATGCTCGCGGCGGAGCACGGCATTCCGGCGGCGATGCATACGCCCAGCGAGGTGAAGGCGGCGATCACCGGATACGGGAACGCCGACAAGGCGCAGGTGCAGCACATGGTCGCGCGGGTCCTGCGGCTCGACGAGCCCCCCAAGCCGGCCGACGCGGCCGACGCCGTCGCGATCGCGCTCTGCCACGCGTGGCGAGGGGGAGGCGGCCCCGGCACCGGCATGGGCGGTGCCGCATCGGCCGACGGCGCCACGACGCCCGCCCAGCGGGCATGGGTGGAAGCGGAGAAGCGCGCGCGGCGCGCGGGAGCCCGCCGGTAGCGCGAAGGGGCCCGACGCCGGCGCGCGCCCTACGTCGTCAGCTCCGCCTCACGCGCCTCCCGCGCGACGGCGTGCGTTCCCGCGAACCGCGCGTCGGCGCGCAGCTCCTTCACGAGCGAAGCGGCCAGCAGCGTCACGATCACGGTGAAGGGCACGGCCGACAGGATGGCCGCCTGCTGCAGGGCCTGAAGGCCGCCGAGCACGAGCAGCACGATGGCGCAGACGCCGGTGAGCAGGCCCCAGATGCTGAGGACGGATCTCGACGGGTTCAGCGTGCCCCGCGACGACAGCAGGCTCAGCACGTACGTGTTCGAGTCGGCACCCGTGACGAAGTACAGCACGATCAGGATCAGGGTGAGCGCCGACGTGATGGCGGGCAGCGGCAGCTCCCCGAGCACGGCGAAGAACGTCACGTTCGTGTTCTCGAGCGTCGCCGCGCCGATCTCGGTGCCCTTGAACATGTCGAAGCTGATCGCCGTGCCGCCGAAGATCGTGAACCACAGGGAGAAGACCACGGTCGGCACGCCCATGACGACCGCGACGAACTCCCGGATGGTGCGGCCCTTCGAGATCGCGGCGAGGAAGATGCCGACGAACGCGCCCCAGCTCAGCCACCAGGCCATCATGAAGTACGTCCACCACTGCATCCACGCGAGGTCGTCCGGTGTCGACGGCGTCAGCAGGGCGACCATCGGGAAGTCGCTGATGAACTGGCCGAACGAGCGGAAGTACAGGTTCGAGATGAAGCTCGTCGGCCCCATGATCATCACGTAGACGCCGAGGATCGCCGCCCCGATCATGGTGATCTGGCTGACCCACTTGATGCCGCGGCCGATGCCCGACAGCGCGGAGAGGGTGAAGACCAGCGTGATGCCGGCGATGACGACGACCTGCACGAAGACGTCGGTCGGGACGCCGAACAGGCTGTTGGCGCCCTCGGCGACCTGCGCGGCGCCGAGGCCGAGCGACGTCGTCGTGCCGAACAGGGTCGCGAGCACCGTGAACACATCGACGGCCTTCCCGAGCGGGCCGTCCATCGACTTCCCGAGCACGGGGCGCAGCATGGGCGACACGAGGCCGGAGTTGCCGCGTCGGTGCGTCGAGTACGCGATCGCGAGCCCGAAGACGCCGAACAGAGCCCAGGCGTTCGGGCCCCAGTCGAAGTACGAGAACTGCATCGCCGTGACGGCCGCCTCGATCGTCTCCGGCTCGGCAAGGCCGTGCGGCGGCACCATGAAGTGCGACATCGGCTCCGCGGCGCCGTAGCTGATCAGCCCGACGCCCATAACGGCGCCCAGGATCATGGCGATCCACGCCCAGCGGTTGTACTGCGGACGGTCGGTGTCCTCGCCGAGCCGGATGCGGCCGAAGCGGCCGATGCCGAGATACAGCATCAGGACGATGCAGCCGGTCGTCACCACGAGGTACGCCCAGCCGATGTTCGCGGCCGACCAGTTGGACGCGGCCGTCATGACGGCCGAGAGGTTCGCCGGCCACAGAGCGGCCCAGGCCACGAAGGCGACGATGAGGGCGATGGCCGCCCAGAAGACGGCGCCGGGTCGATTCCGCATATGTTCTGCCCTTGCTGCGTAGAAGCTCGACGTGCAGAACTCCGGATGAATTTCGTGAGCGACAAGCGTAGCGCCGAGGGAGCGGCGGGGCGATTCGTCCGGCGCGTCGGCCCGCAGTCGGGGCCGCACAGGGCCCCCGCCCGGCACCGGAGCCGGCCGGCTCCGGCCGGGCGGGGGAAGCGCTCGGACGTCGGGGGTGCCGCATAGGCTGGGGGAATGATCTCCTTCCTGCGCGGCCCCGTGCTGCACGCCGGCGCGGACTCGGTCGTGATCGATGTCTCGGGCGTCGGCTTCTCCATCCTCGTACCGCCCGATGTCGCACGCACGGCACGAGAGGGCCAGGAGCTCGCCCTGCACACCTCGCTCGTCGTGCGCGAGGATTCCCTGACGCTGTTCGGTTTCGCCTCCCGCGACGAGCTCGACGTGTTCGGCATCCTGATCGGCGTCTCCGGGGTCGGCCCGAAGTCGGCTCTCGGCGTCCTGTCGACGCTCACGATCGACCGGATCGCCGAAGCGGTCGCGGCGGAGGACGACAAGCCGTTCCGCAAGGTCAGCGGCATCGGGCCCAAGACGGCCAAGATGATCGCCCTGCAGCTGCAGGGCAAGCTCGACGGGGTCTCCGCGGCGCCGGCGCCCGCGGCACCCGCCCAGGGCGGCGCCGTCGTGGCGCAGGTCACGCAGGCCGTGGCCGGCCTCGGTTGGCCGGAGCGCACCGCGGCCGAGGCAGTCGAACGCGCCGCCGCGTCCGCGAGCGACGCCGATCGCGGGTCGGTGCAGTCGCTGCTGCGCCTCACCCTGGCCGCGCTCGGGCCCGCCAAGGGAGGCGCATGAGCGACGAAGCGACGAGCCCGCGGGCGCAGGACGACTCGGAGCTGGCGATCGAGGGGGCGCTGCGCCCGGCCAGCCTCGAGGAGTTCGTCGGCCAGCAGAAGGTGCGCGCCCAGCTGCAGCTGCTGCTGAGCGCGGCGAAGATCCAGGAGCGTGCGGCCGATCACATCCTTCTCGCCGGCCCGCCGGGGCTCGGCAAGACGACGCTCGCGATGATCGTCGCGCACGAGTGCGGCGCTCCGCTGCGGATGTCGTCGGGTCCGGCGATCCAGCATGCGGGCGACCTCGCGGCGCTGCTGTCGAGCCTGCAACCCGGCGAGGTGCTGTTCATCGACGAGATCCACCGGATGGCGCGCTCCGCGGAGGAGATGCTGTACCTCGCGATGGAGGACTACCGGATCGACATCATGGTCGGCAAGGGCGCCGGCGCGACGAGCATCCCGCTCGAGCTCGCCCCGTTCACGCTCGTCGGGGCGACGACGCGGTCGGGTCTCCTGCCGAACCCGCTCCGCGACCGATTCGGCTTCACGGCGCACCTCGAGTACTACGACCCCGAGGAGCTCGAGCGGGTCATCGGCCGGTCTTCGGACGTGCTCGGCGTCGACCTCGGCGCCGCCGAGCGCTCCGAGATCGCGCGCCGCTCGCGCGGAACGCCCCGCATCGCGAACCGCCTGCTGCGCAGGGTGCGGGACTACGCGCTCGTCGAGCACGCGGGCAGCGCGCCGGGGCTCATCGACGTCAGGGCGGCGCTCGAGCTCTACGACGTCGACGCGATCGGGCTCGACAGGCTCGACCGCGCCGTGCTCGACGCGCTCGTCAGGCGGTTCCGCGGAGGCCCCGTGGGCCTGAGCACCCTGGCGGTCACGGTCGGCGAGGAGGCCGACACCGTCGAGAGCGTCGTCGAGCCGTACCTCGTGCGGATCGGCTTCATGGGCCGCACCCCGCGCGGCAGGATCGCCATGCCGGAGGCGTACGAGCACCTGGGCGTGGGGGCCCCCCGCGCCCAGGAGGCCCTTAAGCTCGATGAACTATGATTTCGGTCAGACTCTGCGCCGCACCTGCGGCGCGAACGCGACCAGCGCCGGTCCCGGCGCTCGCACTCGAACCCCTGTGAAAGGCGCTGTACCCCTATGGACCCCATGTCCCTGATGCTCCTCGTCCTGCTCGGCGCCATGCTGATCTTCATGGTCTTCAACAGCCGGAAGCAGGCCAAGAAGCGCCGCGAGGCCGAGGAGGAGCGCCAGACGAAGATGGTCCCGGGTGCGCGCGTGATGTCGCGCGCCGGCGTCTTCGGCACGCTCGTCGAGTTCGACCCCGCCGACCTCAACACGCCGGCGCGCGTCGAGATCGCCGACGGCGTCGTCGTCGACATGCACGCGCAGTCGATCGACATCGCTCCCGAGCCGCCCGCGGCCGAGTCGGTCGAGGACGCCGAAGCGGAGGACACGGACGGAACGGTCGAGGTGGAGCACGAGCAGGGCACCTACACTGTGAACGGCGAGGGCGTCGAGAAGCTCCCCGGCTCCGACGACGACGACAAGAAGTAACCAGCCCCGCACTTTCCGCACTCCACTCAGTAAGGCCTCTCCGTGGCTCCGACTACTCCCGTGCGCCGTGCCTGGCGCGCCCTGACAGGGCTCCTCGTCCTGACCGCCGTCCTCTTCGGTGCCAACGCGCTCGGCGTCTGGGGCTTCAAGGAGTCCTCGTGGACGCCCGAGCTCGCGCTCGACCTCCAGGGAGGCACGCAGATCATCCTCGAGGCGCAGACCGAGGGGGCCGACCCCTCTGCCGAGCAGATGGAGCAGGCCGTCGAGATCATCCGGCAGCGCGTCGACGCCTCCGGCGTCTCCGAAGCGTCCGTCACGACGCAGGGCGGGCGCAACGTCGTCGTGGAGATGCCGGGCGAGATCGATGAGGAGACGCGCAACCGCATCGAGTCGAGCGCGCAGCTCGAGCTCCGCGAGGTGATCGCGTCGACGGGCGCCGCGACGAGCTACGTCGGCGAGGACGGGGAGTCGACCGAGTTCCCGTCGCCCGACCCCGACCTGCCGACGACGCCGGCCGCCGAGCCGACGGCGCCGAACGACCCGAACCAGGTCTCGGAGGCCGACGCGGCGCGCTTCAACGCGTACGACTGCACCGCCCCCGATCAGAACCCGGCGGAGGCCGCGGACGACAAGGCGATGATCGCCTGCGACCCGACGAACCAGGTCAAGTACCTGCTCGGGCCCGTCGACCTCACGGGCGATTCCCTCACGGATGCCTCGTCGGGCCAGAACCCGAACAACGGGCAGTGGGAGGTGTACCTCCGCTTCGACGATGAGGGCACCGACGTGTTCTCCGACGTCAGCAAGCGCCTCTACGCGGCCCAGAGCCAGCAGGCGCCCGACATGGCCCAGTACGGCATGCCGACCGCTGTCTCGGGTCAGACGCAGTTCTCGTTCGTCCTCGACGGCGTCGTGATCTCGGCGCCCGAGATGAACGCGGTCATCACCGACGGCCGCCCCTCGATCTCGGGAACGTTCGACCAGGAGAGCGCGCAGACGCTCGCGGACCAGCTGAAGTTCGGCGCCCTGCCGCTGAGCTTCGAGGTCGTCTCCAGCGACACCATCTCCGCGACCCTCGGCGAGCAGCAGCTCATGATCGGCCTGATCGCCGGTCTGATCGGCCTCGGCCTCGTCGCCGTATACGTGCTGATCCAGTACCGGCTCCTCGGCACCGTCATCATCGCGTCGCTCATCGTGATGGGTGTGCTGACCTACCTGCTGCTGTGCCTGCTCTCGTGGCGCCTCGGCTACCGGCTCTCGCTCGCCGGCGTCGCGGGTCTGATCGTCACGATCGGGTTCACGGCCGACTCGTTCATCGTCTACTTCGAACGCATCAGGGACGAACTGCGCGACGGCAAGGCCGTGACGGTGGCCGTCGAAGACGGCTGGGACCGTGCCAAGCGGACGATCTACATCTCGAAGTCGATCAACATCCTGGCCGCCGTCGTGCTCTACATCCTGGCCGACGCGACGGTGAAGGGCTTCGCGTTCACGCTCGGCATCACCACGGCGCTCGACATCCTGATCTTCGTGATGTTCACGCACCCCGTGATGGAGCTGCTCTCCCGCACCCGGTTCTTCGGCGGCGGGCACAAGCTCTCCGGCCTCGATCCGCAGGGCCTCGGGGCGGTGTACCGCGGCCGCGCGCAGTTCCGCAAGCCGGTCGGCGCTTCGTCCAGCGTCCAGAAGTCGCGCGGCGAAGCGGCGCGGCGTCAGACCATCGCCGAGCGCAAGCAGGCCGAGGCGGAGGCCGCCGCCATGCAGGGCGCAGGCACGAACAAGGAGGGCGACCGCTGATGCGCTCGTTGAATGAGCTCGGCAACGACCTCTACACAGGCAAGACCTCGTTCCCGTTCGTCGCCAAGCGGAAGCTGTGGTTCACGATCGCGCTCGTGCTGATCGCGATCTCCGCGGCCATGCCGTTCGTGCGCGGCGTCGAGTGGTCGATCGAGTTCACGGGCGGCAGCCAGTTCACGGTCTCCGACCCGGAGACGACGGATCAGCTGATCGGCTCCGACGCCGTTTCCGAGGCGGTACCGGGCGCGACGGCCACCGTCACGACGATCGGCGGCGACGACATCCGGGTGCAGACCTCGCAGCTCGACGACAGCGAGACCCAGGCCGTCACACAGGCGCTCGCGGACGCCTACGGCGTCGAGACGAGCGCCATCACGAGCTCGTTCATCGGGCCGTCCTGGGGCGAGCAGGTGACGCAGCAGTCGCTCTGGGGCCTGGCGATCTTCCTCGCGCTGACGTTCATCATCCTGATGATCTACTTCCGCACGTGGAAGATGTCGGTCGCCGCGATCGCCGGCCTCGTCGACGTCCTCATCATCACGATCGGCATCTACTCGCTCTCGGGCTTCGAGATCTCCCCGGCCGCCGTGATCGGCTTCCTGACGATCCTGGCGTACTCGCTGTACGACACGACGGTCGTCTTCGACAAGATCAGGGAGAACACGCGGGAGGACGGCGAGAAGTCCGGCCGCACGTTCGGCGAGTCGGTGAACCTCGGCGTCAACCAGACGCTCGTCCGCTCGATCAACACCTCGATCGTGGCGGCCCTGCCGGTCGCCGCCATCCTGTTCATCGGCGCGCTGTGGCTCGGGGCCGACACGCTCAGCGACATCTCGCTGTCGATCTTCGTCGGCATCCTCGTCGCGACCTACTCGACGCTCTTCGTCTCGGCGCCGCTGTACGCGATGATGCGCGAGAACGAGCCGGCGATCAAGCAGGCGGACGCCCGCACGCTCGCGGCGCGCGCCCGCGCCGACGTCCGCGCCGACTGACGGCCCGTACGCGGGCGGGGGTGCATCGGGCTCTGGTCCGGGGCACCCCCGTCTGCGTCGTAGGATGATTCGAAGCGACAGCGGGGGAGGCGGAGCATGACCGACACGACGACGAGTTCGAGCCTGCGCCGCCTCGTGCCGCGCATCTTCTCACGCGCGCCGCGCCACGCCGACGTCGCCAGGCTGATCGCGATCGTGCGGCAGAACCACCCGCGGGGCGATTTCGGGGTCATCGAGCGCGCCTACGCGGTCGCCGAGCAGAAGCACCGGGGCCAGAAGCGTCAGAGCGGCGAGCCGTACATCACGCATCCGCTCGCGGTCGCCGAGATCCTGGCGGGCCTGGGGCTCGGGCCGCGCGCGATCTCCGCCGCGCTGCTGCACGACACGGTCGAGGACACCGGCTACCCGCTCGAGGACCTGCGCGAGACGTTCGGCGACGAGGTCGCCCTGCTCGTGGACGGCGTCACGAAGCTCGACAAGGTCAAGTACGGCGAGAGTGCGCAGGCCGAGACAGTCCGCAAGATGATCGTCGCGATGAGCAAGGACATCCGCGTCCTCGTCATCAAGCTCGCCGACCGCCTCCACAACGCCAGGACGTGGGGCTTCGTCCCGCCCGAGAAGGCGAAGAAGAAGGCGACCGAGACCCTCGAGATCTATGCGCCGCTCGCGAACCGCCTCGGCATCCAGGCGATCAAGAGCGAGCTGGAGGAGCTCTCCTTCGCCGTCCTCTACCCGAAGATCTACAACGAGATCGATGCGCTCGTGAAGCAGCGCACGCCGCAGCGGGAGCAGTACCTGCGGCGCGTGATCGACGACGTCTCCACCGATCTGCAGCAACTGCGCATCCGGGGCACGGTGGGCGGCCGGCCGAAGCAGCTGTACTCCGTCTATCAGAAGATGGTCGTCCGCGGGCGCGACTTCGACGATATCTACGACCTCATCGGCATCCGCGTCATCGTGCAGACGGTGCGCGACTGCTACGCGATCCTCGGCGCCCTGCATGCCCGGTGGACGCCCCTGCCCGGTCGCTTCAAGGACTACATCGCGACGCCGAAGTTCAACCTGTACCGCTCCCTCCACACGACCGTGATCGGACCCGGCGGCCGCACCGTCGAGATCCAGATCCGCACGGAGGAGATGCACCACCAGGCCGAGTACGGCGTGGCGGCGCACTGGAAGTACAAAGAGCGGATGAACGCCACGGGCGGCAAGACCGACGAGCGCGCGTCCAGCCAGGACATGGCGTGGCTGGCGCGGATCTCCGATTGGCAGGCCGAGACGAAGGACCCGGGGGAGTTCCTCGACTCGCTCCGGTTCGAGATCGGCGCCAAGGAGGTCTACGTCTTCACCCCGAAGGGGCGCGTGATCGGGCTGCCCGCTGGCGCGACCACGGTGGACTTCGCCTATGCCGTGCACACCGAGATCGGCCACCGCACCATGGGCGCGAAGGTGAACGGCCGGCTCGTGCCGCTCGAGACCGAACTGCGCAGCGGCGACGTCGTCGAGGTGTTCACGTCGAAGAACCCGGATGCCGGTCCCAGCCAGGACTGGCTGGGCTTCGTCAAGAGCACGCGGGCGCGCAACAAGATCCGCGGCTGGTTCACGAAGGAACGCCGCGACGAGGCCATCGAACAGGGCAAGGACGCTCTGCTGCGCGCCATGCGCCGGCACCACCTCCCGCTGCAGCGTCTGAAGGATTCGCTCGGCGAGGCGGCGCACATGCTCCGCTACGACGATGTCTCGGCCCTGTACGCGGCCGTGGGCGAGGGGCACGTCTCGACGCAGTCGGTTCTGGAGAAGGTCGGCTCGCTGCTCGACCAGAGCGACACCGCGACCGGCCCGATCGAGCTCCCCGCGACGCCGCGCCGCCGCCCGCGCGGGAACGAGTCCGGCGTGCTGGTGCGCGGCGACGACGACATCCTCGTCAAGCTCGCGAAGTGCTGCACGCCGGTTCCGGGTGACGACATCGTCGGCTTCATCACGCGCGGCTCGGGCGTGAGCGTGCACCGCGCGGACTGCACGAACGTGCAGGCCCTGAAGAAGGACCCGGAACGGCTCATCGAGGTCGAGTGGGGCGAGTCGGACAAGAGCGTCTTCCTCGTGCACATCCAGGTCGAGGCGCTCGACAGGGCGGCACTCATCGCCGATATCACGCGGGTGCTCAGCGAGCACCACGTCAACATCCTGTCGGCGAACGTCACGACGACGAAGGAGCGCCTCGCCATCAGCCGCTACGTGTTCGAGATGGGCAACTCGGTCCACCTCGACCGCGTCCTCAACGCCGTGCGGCGCATCGACGGCGTGTACGACGTTTACCGCGTCACGTCGGCCTGACCTGGCGCAGCGCCCTCAGGGCGCCGCGCTTGTTCGACATCGTCCGGTCCTCGAGCCACCGGATGGCCGCGGCGACGCGTGCGGCGTCGCTCGAGAGGGCGGCGTACGCCGCGGCGAGGTCTCCCCGGTCGGCCCGGCTCGCGAGCCGCCTGCCGCGCGACGGAGTCTCGGCCGCGGCGAGAGCGAGAGCGATGTCTCCCAGGGTGCGCTCGGGCGTCAGCACCCACAGGCCGCCGACGCGGACGGCCTCGCCCTGCTCGATCGGGCGGTCGCGCACGCGCAGGCCGATGATGTGCCGTCGCCCGCGCGCCCGCACACCGGGGAGCGGCTGGGCGAGGTGCGGCAGCGGCTCTCCCGGCACGGCGCCGTGCACCCACGCGGCGCTCAGCCCGACGGCGACCAAGCCGCTCCCGTACGCACTTGCGAGCGTTGCGGCCCGGAGCGACGAGCATTCGGGCGCGTCCGCCGGCATGAAGCCGCCGCCGAGCTCGAAGACGTCTCCGTCGAGCCTCGCGGCGGACAGCTCGACGGGGGAGAGACGGTCGATCCGGATCAGGGGGGCGCTCATCCGACCAGGCTCCACCATCGGCGGGCGGCGCGGCACCCCTGTGGACAGAACAACCGCCCCGACCGGGGGCCGGGGCGGTTGTGGGCGAGGAACGGTCAGCCGATGGCGCGGAGCCAGGCCTGTCGAGCCTCCAGCGCCTCGCGCGCTTCGTCGATCTTCTTCCTGTCTCCGGTCGCCTCGGCAGCGGCGAGCTCGGCCTCGAGGCCGGCGATGGCGTCCAGGAGCTGCTGCGACATGTCGTTCGCGCGGGCCTTGGTGCGGGGGTCGTTCTTCTTCCAGTCGACGTCCTCGCGGCGCTTCAGGTCCTGCTCGACCTGGCGCATCCTGGCGTCGAGCGCGCGCTCGGCCTCGCGCGGGAAGATGCGGCCGACGGCCTCCCAACGGTCCTGGATCCCGGTGAGCAGCTTGCGCGCCTTCACGAGGTCCTTCTCGTCCGCAACGGCCTTGGCTTCCTCGAGCAGCGCCTCGCGCTCCGCGATGCGGGGCTGCGACTCCTCCTGCTCCGCGGCGTCGCGCTCGGCGCGGGCGCCGTAGAGCACGTCGCCGGCGGCCTTGAAGCGGGCCCAGAGCGCGTCATCGGTCTTCCGACCCGCGCGGCCGGCCGACTTCCACTCGTCGAGGAGAGCGCGGTAGGTCGGGATGGCTTGCTCTCCCTGGGACGCGAGCGCCTCCGCGCGCTCGACGATGCGCGACTTCCGCTCCTTCGCGCCCTTGTGCTGCTCGTCGAGCTGGGCGAAGAACGCCCTGCGGTTGCGCTCGAAGCTCGCGCGCGCGTTGCGGAAGCGCTTCCACAGCGCCTGTGCGACCGACTTGGGCAGGCGGGGCCCGGTCTTCTGGTGCTGCTGCCACTCCGCGAAGATCGCGTCCAGTTCGGCCGATGCCTGCTTCCACTGCACCTGCTTGGGGTCGCGCGCCGCGAGCTCTTCGACCTTGACGACGATCGCCTCGCGCTCGGCAACGGCGGCGTCGACCGCCGCGCGCTGTGCGGCCTGCTCCTCGGCGCTGGCCTCGGAGAGTGCATCCGTCAGCACATCGAGGCGACCGGCGAGGCCGATCAGGTCGCCGACCGCCGCGGCTCCGACGACCTCTGCCTTCAGCGCACCGGCCTGCTTGCGCAGGTCGGACGCGGACGCGCCGCCCGTCGCGCGGCGCTGCTCGAGCGTGACGACGCGGACCTCGAGGTCGTTGAACTTGCGGGTGAAGTACGCCAGCGCCTCGTCGGGGGTGCCGTCAGGGTACTCGCCGACGACGCGCCAGGCGTCGCCCTCGCGCACGGAGACCGAGCCGTCGTCCTCGATGCGGCCCCACTGCTCGGCCTCGGCGGTCGGCGTCTCGGCGGCGGCGGGAACCGAGGCCGCGACGGGCGCCTTCGGATGCGGGATCGCGGCGGGCGTCGGGCGCGGGCCGGGCATCGGCCGCGGCGTCGGCACGGGCGCGGCCTGCGCGGGGGGCTCGGGCGTCGGAACGGGCGCGGCCGGTACGGCTGGCTCGGGCGTCGGCTGCTCCGCCTCGGCGGGCGCCGGAGCCTGCTCCGCGGCGGGCGCCGACGTCGGCTGCTCCGATTCGGCGGCCGGCTCGGGCTGCTGCGCCTCGGCGGGCTGAGCGGTCTCGGCGTGCGCCGCGGCGTCCTGCGCGGCCTCAGGCTCGATCGGGGCGTCGTTGGTCTGGTCGGGGGTGCTCACAAGAGGCTCCTTGGGCGGCAAGCCGCAGAAAGGACGAGGGACCCTCCCAGCCTACGGGATCGGTCGGCCGGCGTGGAGCCGTTCCGCCCCTCGCGGCGCCCTCGCCGCCGGAAGCGCGGGCGGTCAGCCCTCGTCGTCGAGCGGGAGCGGGTTCGGGTCCTCGGGAACCGGCGTGTCCGGCAGGTCACTGGTCTGCAGGGGCGTCGGCTCGGGCCCTGCCCCGGGGCCGGCCTCGTAGAACACGGCCTGGGCGGCGATCGCGAGGACCACGACGCCGCCGCCGACGATCGAGGCGAGCACGTTGTCGCGCCGTCGGCGGGCCTGCCGCTCGTCGTTGAGGCGCCGGCGCGCCTCGTACCGCTGTGCCCTCTCGCGCTCTTCTCGCTGCGCCTTCGACCTGCTCTGTGCCACGGCACCAGCGTAGGGCACCAGCCGGTGCGTCCGAGGCCGCGCGTAGGGTTGAGGGCGTGACCTCTTCGCCTCTGATGACCGGACAGACGCCGCTCGCCGTGCGGATGCGTCCCGTCTCCCTCGACGAGGTCGCCGGGCAGGCGCACCTGCTGAAGCCCGGCTCGCCGATCGTTGCGCTCGCGGACCCGTCCGCGTCGAAGCCGGGCACGGTCTCGGTCATCCTGTGGGGCCCTCCCGGCACGGGCAAGACGACGCTGGCGCAGGCGATCGCGCGCTCCTCGGGGCGCCGTTTCGTCGAGCTGAGCGCCATCACCGCCGGTGTCAAGGACGTGCGCGAGGTGATGAAGGAGGCCCTCGATCAGCGCGACCTGTACGGCCAGTCGACGATCCTGTTCCTCGACGAGATCCATCGCTTCACCAAGGCGCAGCAGGACGCCCTGCTGCCCGGCGTCGAGAACGGCTGGGTGATCCTCATCGCGGCGACGACCGAGAACCCCTCGTTCTCGGTGATATCCCCGCTGCTGTCCCGTTCCCTCCTGCTCACGCTGAAGCCGCTGACCGACGACGACCTCGGCGAGCTCATCGACCGCGCCGTCGGCGATGCGCGCGGCCTCGGCGGTGCCGTACGGCTGGCGCCCGAGGCGCGCACCGGCCTCATCCAGCTCGCCAGCGGCGACGCGCGGAGGGCGCTGACGGCCCTCGACGCGGCGGCGGGCGTCGCGGCGTCCGAGGCGGGAGACGGCGCGGGTGAGGGGAGCGCTGATCAGGATGCGCCCATCGAGGTCGCCGAGGAGCACGTCGAGCGGGCGGTCGACCGCGCCCTGCTGCGCTACGACCGCCAGGGCGACGAGCACTACGACGTGATCAGCGCGTTCATCAAGTCGATCAGGGGATCCGATCCGGATGCGGCCGTCCACTACCTCGCGCGGATGATCGAGGCGGGGGAGGACGCGCGCTTCATCGCCAGGAGGCTCGTCGTGCACGCCGCGGAGGACATCGGGCTCGCCGACCCCCGCGCGCTGCAGATCGCGTCGGCCGCGGCCGACGCCGTCGCCTTCATCGGGATGCCGGAGGGGCGGATCCCGCTCGCGGAGGCGACGATCTACCTCGCGACGGCGCCGAAGTCGCCCGCGACGATCCAGGCGATCGACCAGGCGATCTCCGATGTGCGGGCGGGCAGGATGGGGCCGGTGCCGCTGCACCTCCGCGACGCCCACTACGCGGGGGCGAAGCGGCTCGGCCACGGCAAGGGCTACCGCTACCCGCACGACAGCCCGCTCGGCGTCGTGAAGCAGCAGTACCTGCCGGACGCGCTCGCGGGGCGCCGCTACTACGAGCCGCGCCCGCTCGGCGGCGAGCGGGAGATCGGCGAGCGGCTCGACAAGATCCGCCGCATCGTCGAGGGCGGCTGACCAGCCCCGCAGGCGCCCGCGCATTGTCGGCGTCCGCACATCCTCGCACGGGGAGGCGTTTGGTAAGCTTGATCGGCTCGTCCTACGAGCACACCCCGCTCCGCGTTCCCGACGGCAGTCCGGCGTACGCCGTCATCAGGGAGGCGCGGGGATGTACGTCCGTCGGCACGCGAAAGCCGCGGCCACGTGAAAGGAATCATGGTTACCAAGTCTCAGGACCGCCGCAAGGTCCGTCTGTCGCGCGCCCTCGGCGTGGCGCTGACGCCCAAGGCCGCTCGCTACATGGAGAAGCGTCCCTACGGCCCCGGCCCCCACGGCCGGACGAAGCGCAAGGCCGACAGCGACTACGCGGTTCGCCTCAAGGAGAAGCAGCGTCTGCGCGAGCAGTACGGCATCCGCGAGAAGCAGCTGCAGATCGCCTACAAGGAAGCCCGCCGCACCGACGGCCTGACCGGTGAGAACCTGGTCGAGCTGCTCGAGATGCGTCTGGACGCGCTCGTGCTGCGTTCGGGCTTCGCCCGCACGACGTCGCAGGCCCGCCAGTTCGTCGTGCACCGCCACATCCTCGTGGACGGCAAGATCGTCGATCGCCCCAGCTTCCGCGTGAAGCCGGGCCAGACGATCCACGTCAAGGAGCGCAGCGAGGGCACCGAGCCCTTCCAGGTCGCGGCCGCCGGCGGTCATGCCGAGGTGCTGCCCCCGGTTCCGGGCTACCTCGAGGTCGAGCTCGACAAGCTCCACGCGACGCTGGTGCGCCGCCCGAAGCGCGCCGAGGTGCCCGTCACCTGTGACGTGCAGCTCGTCGTCGAGTACTACGCCGGCCGCTAGGCCCGCGTAGCACGAGCGGCCGCGTCAGCGGCCCGAGGGCACTGTGTACGGGGAGGGTCAGCGTCAGCTGACCTGACCTACGCGGGTCGCTGATACGGCTTCCTGCTGCGAAGGGCGTCGGGGTCATCCCCGGCGCCCTTCGCCGTACCCGGCGCGTCCGGATCTCCGCAGTCGCTACGATGGGGAGAACGACTGAATCCGGAAAGGGCGTCATGAAGAATCTGCTGTGGTTCCTGCTCGGCATCATCGGCGGCTTCGTCGCCGCGCACTTCATGAACAAGGACCCGCGCGGGCACGAAGTGCTCGCCAAGGTCGACGCCCGCGTGACGGAGTTCACCGACCGCCTCGCAGAGGCCTACTACGCCGAGCAGACGCGCGGCTGACCCGCGCCGCCCACCAGGCCGCACACCCCGGCCAGCACTCACGCACGAGCAAGGACACATCCTCCCGTCATGAAGACCGCCGACATCGCGAAGCTCTACCTCGACTACTTCGAGAAGAACGGCCATCAGATCGTTCCGTCGGCGTCGCTGGTCTCCGACGACCCGTCGCTGATGTTCACGGTCGCCGGTATGGTGCCGTTCATCCCGTACCTCACCGGCGTCGTTCCCGCGCCGCACCCGCGCATCGCGGACGTGCAGAAGTGCATCAGGACGAACGACATCGAGGAGGTCGGCAAGACCGCCCGCCACGGCACGTTCTTCCAGATGCTCGGCAACTGGTCGTTCGGCGACTACTTCAAGCAGGGCGCCATCTCGTACGCCTGGGAGCTCCTGACGTCGAGCGAGGCCGACGGCGGCCTCGGCTTCGACGAGAAGGACCTCTGGGTCACGATCTACGAGACGGACGACGAGGCCCACGACATCTGGGCCGAGGAGATCGGCATCAGCCCGAGCCGCATCCAGCGCCTCGGCCGCGCCGACAACTACTGGAACACGGGCCAGCCGGGCCCTGGCGGCCCCGACTCGGAGATCTTCTTCGACCGCGGCCCCCGCTACGGCGCAGACGGCGGACCAGCGGTCGACGACACCCGTTTCATCGAGATCTGGAACCTGGTCTTCATGCAGGACCGGATCGAGAACGTCCGGGGCAAGACGGAGTTCGACATCGTCGGCAGCCTGCCGCAGAAGAACATCGACACCGGCATGGGGCTCGAGCGCGTCGCGTTCCTGAAGCAGGGCGTCGAGAACATGTACGAGACCGACCAGGTCAGGCCGGTGCTCGACCTCGCGAGCGAACTGAGCGGCAAGCGCTACGGCGCGGAGCACGACGACGACGTGCGCTTCCGCGTGATCGCCGACCACGTGCGCTCGTCCCTGATGCTGCTCTCCGACGGCGTCACGCCGTCGAACGAGGGGCGCGGGTACATCCTGCGCCGCCTGATGCGCCGCACCGTCCGGTCCATGCGGCTCCTGGGCGTCGAGGAGGCCGTCTTCCCCGAGCTGTTCACGGCGTCGCGCGACGCGATGAAGCAGACGTACCCCGAGCTCGAGACCGACTGGTCGCGCATCTCGTCGTACGCCTTCGCGGAGGAGGAGACGTTCCTGCGAACGCTGACGGCCGGCTCGACCATCCTCGACACCGCCGTCGACAAGGCGAAGAGGGCCGGAGCCGCTTCGCTCGCGGGCGACCAGGCGTTCCTCCTGCACGACACTTACGGCTTCCCGATCGACCTGACGCTCGAGATCGCCGACGAGGCGGGTCTCGGCGTCGATCGCGACGGCTTCGACTCCCTGATGAAGGCCCAGCGCGAGCGCGCCAAGGAGGACGCGCGCTCGCGCAAGCGCGCGATCGCCGACGTCGGCGTGTACAGCCAGTTCCGGGCGCTCGGAGAGACGACGTTCACGGGCTACGACGACCTCGAGACCGCGACGCGGGTGCTCGGCGTGATCGTCGACGGCGCGCCGGCCGCCGCTGCCGCCGAAGGCCAGACGGCCGAGGTGATCCTCGCTGAGACGGCGCTTTACGCGGAGTCCGGCGGACAGGTCGCCGACAAGGGCACGATCGTCGGCCCCGGCTACGAGCTCGAGGTGCTCGACGTGCAGCGCCCCGTGCCCGGCCTCGTCAGCCACACCGTGCTCGTCACGGCGGGCGAGGTCGGCGTCGACCAGCCGGCGACGACGATCGTCGACGCCGCCAACCGCCGATCGGCGCAGCGCGCCCACTCCGCGACCCACCTCGTGCACGCCGCGCTCCGCGACACGCTCGGCAAGGGGGCCACGCAGGCGGGTTCGCTCAACCGCGCCGGCTACCTCCGCTTCGACTTCTCGTGGAACCAGGCCCTGTCGGATGCCACGAAGAGCGAGATCGAGGAGATCGCCAACGGTGCCGTCGCGAACGCGCTCGAGGTGACGACGCGCGTGCTCCCGATCGACGAGGCGAAGGCGGCGGGGGCGACGGCCCTGTTCGGCGAGAAGTACGGCGACCGCGTCAGGATGGTCGACATCGGTGGCCCGTGGTCGCGCGAGCTCTGCGGCGGAACCCACGTCGCATCCAGCAGCGAGATCGGCCTGATCTCGCTCACGAGCGAGTCGTCCGTCGGCGCGGCGAACCGCCGCATCGAGGCACTCGTGGGGCAGGACGCCCTGCGCGCCCTGAACCGCGAGCGCGCTCTCGTGGCCGAGCTCTCCGGCGCGCTGAAGACGCCGCGGGACAAGCTGGTCGACCGCGTCGCCGAGCTCTCCAGCGGCCTGAAGGCCGCCGAGAAGAAGATCGCGCAGTTCGAGCAGGCCCAGTTGCAGCAGCGGGTCCCGGAGCTCGCGGTGAAGGCCGCCCGCATCGGCAGCATCGCGCTCGTCGCGGAGCCTGTCGGCGACGTCGCATCGGGCGACGACGTGCGCAGCCTCGTCACACAGGTGCGCGAGCGGTTCGGCTCGGAGCCGGCGATCATCGCGCTCGCGGGCGAGTCGAACGGGCGGCCAGTGGTCGTCGTCGCGACGAACGACGCGGCGCGCGCCGCCGGAGCGAGGGCGGGCGACCTCGTCAAGCTCGCGAGCGGTGTGCTCGGCGGAGGCGGCGGCGGCAAGCCCGACCTCGCGCAGGGCGGCGGGCAGGACGCCGCGGCGATCCCCGCGGCGCTCGACGCCGTGCGACGCGCCGTCGAGGCCCTGTAGGCGTGGGCGAGTTCCGGCGCGGCGTGCGCCTCGGCATCGACCCCGGTCGGGCCAGGGTCGGCGTCGCGCGCTGCGACGCCGACGGCATGCTCGCCGTTCCCGTGGAGACCGTACCTCGGGACGAGCGCTCCGTCGCCCGCATCGGCGAGCTCGTCGCCGAGCACGGGGCGATCGAGCTCGTCGTAGGGCTGCCTCTGAACATGCGGGGAGATGACACGCCGTCGACGCAGGATGCTCGCGAGCTGGCGGGTGCGATCGCCGTTCACACGGGCGTCCCCGTGCGTCTGGTCGATGAGCGGCTGTCGACGGTGACGGCCCACTCGGCGCTGCGGCAGTCCGGCCGCACGCAGAAGGGGTCTCGTAATGTGGTAGACCAGGTCGCGGCCGTCGTGCTCCTGCAGCACGCGGTAGACAGCGAGAAGAGCACCGGTGCCCCCGCCGGTGAGCCCGTCCCCTTCCCGGAATGAGCCCATGACCCCTCCCGCAGAGCCCCACGATCCCGAGCGGCCGCTGACGCGGCGCGAGCTCCGCGAGCGCGCCGGCACGGATGCGGAGAGCGACGCGCCGGCGCCGGATGCCGCGGAAGCCGAGGCGGGCGACGACGGCGAGACGGACGCCCGCGCCGCCACGGACGGGCGGGGTGCGGGCGAGCCCGGGCCCGAGCCGGATGCGCCCGCCGCGTCCGAGCCAGAGGTCCCTGCCGAGACAGAGTCGGACATCCCTGCCGGGACCGAGCCGGGCGAACGGCACACGGACGCCGACGAGCTCCTGGCGGCGTTCGGGTCGGAGGACGGCGACGCGGAACGCGACGGCGCGGACGAGCGCGCGGCGTCGGAGACGGCCGACGAAGGGGCCGCCGCGGCGGAAGCTGTGGGCGACGCTGCCCCGACCCGCCGCACCTTCCCCGCAGGCGGGGGCATCGAGGAGCTGATGGCACCGGAGCCGGAGCCGGAGAAGAAGCGCCGCCGCGGCGGCGGATGCCTGATCGCCCTGATCATCGCCGTCGTGCTGGTCGGCGGCCTCGTCGGCGCCGGGTATTGGGCGTGGACCGCGTACGGCGAGCGCGTCATGGAGGAGCTCGGCCTCGACGGCCCCCACGACTACGAGGAGGGCGAGGCGACGGGCGAGGTGGTGTTCCAGGTCGAGGAGGGTGACACCGGCGAGTCGATCTCGCCGCGCCTCTACGGGCACGGGGTCACCCTCGAGCCCGATTCGTTCACGCGCTACACCCGCGAGGAGGCGCCTGACCTCGCGCTGTACCCCGGTGTGTACACGCTGCAGGAGAAGATGACGAGCGCGGCGGTCGCGGACGCCTTCGCCGACCCCGAGAACCGCCAGGAGGATGCGATCGCGCTCCCGGAGGGCATGACGGTCGCCTCGGAGCTCGAGAGCATCGCTTCCTCGACCGAGATCCCGCTCGAAGACCTGCAGTCGGCCGCCGCCGACCCCGCGGCCTACGGGGTCGACGCCGACTCGCTCGAGGGCTGGCTGTTCCCCGCGACCTACTCCTTCGATCCCGGCGTCACCGCCGAGGAGGTCATCCGGACGATGGTCGATCGCACCCGGGAGTCGCTCGCGGCCGCGGGGGTGCCGGACGAGGATGCGCACGACGTCCTGACGATCGCGTCGATCATCCAGAGGGAGGCGCGCTTCGAGCAGGACTTCTATCAGGTGTCCCGCGTGATCCAGAACCGCCTCGGCCCCGACACATGGGGCGACACGGCGGGCTTCCTGCAGATGGACTCGACGGCGCAGTACGGCTACGGCGAGACGCACAGCGGCACCGCCTCGAGCTCCGCGGAGGCGCTCGCGGACGACAACCCCTGGAACACCTACGCGCACAAGGGGCTCCCGGCCGGCCCGATCGCGAATCCCGGCGACCTGGCGATCGACGCGGCCATGCACCCGGCGGACGGGCCGTGGCTCTACTTCGTGACGGTCGACCTGTCGACGGGCGAGACCAAGTACGCGACGAACAACGCGGAGCACGAGCAGAACGTCGACGAGTGGCAGGCCTGGTGCGCCGCGAACCCGGACGGCGGGTGCTGATGGCGGGCGGGGGACGCGGGCCGCGGGGCGCGCGGCTGGCGGTGTGGGGCGACCCGATCGGCCACAGCCGCTCGCCCCAGCTGCACGGCGCCGCGTACCGCGCGCTGGGCCTGGACTGGTCGTTCGAGCGCAGGCTCGTCGACGCGCCGGGGCTGGCGGACGCACTGGCGGGCCTGGACGGCTCGTGGCGAGGGCTCGCCCTCACGATGCCGCTCAAGGAGGGGGCCTGCGCGGCCGCCGTCTCGCGCGACCGCCACGCCGAGCTGACGGGCGCGGCGAACACGCTGCTGCTGACGGACGAGGGCGCTCTCGGGTTCAACACCGACGTCGGCGGAATCGTCGCCGCGCTGCGCGAGCTCGGTCTGGACGGGGCGGAGAGCATCCGGATCCTCGGTTCGGGCGCGACGGCCGCCTCGGCCCTCGTCGCGGCGGGCGAGCTCGGCGCCAGGACCGTTCAGGTCGTGGCCCGTCGCACCGAGCGGGCGGAGGCGTTCGTCGGGCTCGGGGAGCGTGCTGGCGTTCGGGTGCGGCCGAGCACGTTCGCCACGACGACGGGCGCGGCCGATCTGACGATCGCGACGCTCCCCGGCGGTGCCGAGCTCCCGGCCGAACAGCTCGTGCGGCTCGCCGGCACGGGCGGTCCGCTGTTCGACGTTGCCTACGACCCGTGGCCGTCCGCGCTCGCCCGCCGGTGGGAGGGCGACGTCCGCTCGGGGCTCGGCATGCTGCTGCACCAGGCCCGGCTGCAGGTGCGGATCTTCGCGTCGGGCGACCGCGATCGGCGGCTCCCGGATGAGGATGCCGTGCTCGCCGCAATGCGGAGCGCCCTCGCGGGAGCTCACTGACGACGCAGCCGGAACACGGCGTCGCACTGGCGTCGCCCGCGCCGAGGCCGTGGGAAGATGGAGCTTATGCTCCGCGTGATCACGGCCGGCGAATCGCACGGCCCAGAACTCATCGCCGTCATGGAGGGCCTGCCGTCCGGCGTCCCCGTGTCCGCCTCCGCGATCCAGCGCGACCTGCAGCGCCGCAAGCTCGGGTACGGCCGCGGTTCGCGGATGAAGTTCGAACAGGACGAACTGACGCTCTCGACCGGTGTGCGCCACGGCTATTCGCTCGGCAGCCCCCTCGCCATCCGGATCGGCAACACGGAGTGGCCGAAATGGACCGAGGTGATGAGCGCCGAGCCCATCGAGCTCACCGAGAAGTCGCGCGGCCGCGGTGCCCCGCTGACCCGCCCGCGCCCCGGTCACGCCGACCTCGTCGGCATGCAGAAGTACGGCTTCGACGAGGCGCGCCCGATCCTCGAGCGCGCGAGCGCCCGGGAGACGGCCGCCCGGGTCGCGCTCGGCGCGGTCGCCCGCTCGTTCCTCGGCGAGCTCGGCATCCGGCTCGTCAGCCACACGCTCTCGATCGGTCCCGTGCAGGTTCCCGCGGGTTCGCCCGTGCCGGTTCCGGACGACGTCGACGCGCTCGACGCCGACCCGCTGCGATGCTTCGACCCCGCGACGAGCGAGCGGATGGTCGCCGAGGTCGACGACGCGCGCAAGGCCGGCGACACGCTCGGCGGCATCGTCGAGGTGCTCGCCTACGGGCTCCCGCCGGGGCTCGGTTCGCACGTGCACTGGGACCGCCGACTCGACGGCAAGCTCGCCCAGGCCCTCATGAGCATCCAGGCCATGAAGGGCGTCGAGGTCGGCGACGGCTTCGAGACCTCGCGCCGCCGCGGCTCCGCCGCGCACGACGAACTGCTCCGCACCGACGGCGGCGTCGGCCGCGGTTCCGGCCGCGCCGGTGGCACGGAGGGCGGCATGTCGACGGGTACGCCGCTGCGCGTGCGCGCCGCCATGAAGCCGATCGCCACGGTGCCGCGCGCGCTGCGCACGATCGACGTTGCGACGGGCGAGGAGGCGACGGCGCACCACCAGCGCTCCGATGTGTGCGCGGTGCCCGCCTCCGGTGTCGTCGCCGAGGCGATGACGGCGATCGTTCTGGCCGAGACGGTGCTCGAGAAGTTCGGCGGCGACTCGCTCGCCGAGACCCGCCGCAACCTCGAGGGCTACCTCGCGGCGATCCCCGCCGAGCTGCGCACGACGCCGGACGACCGGGTCGACCAGGGCGCATGACGGGCGACGACGACGACGCCGTCGCCGCCGTGCCCGGACCGTTCGAGCAGGGCGAGCCGGCGAAGCCACTGCTCGTTCTGATCGGGCCCATGGGGGCGGGGAAGTCGGCGATCGGCCGAAAGACCGCGAAGGCGCTCGGCGTGCCCTTCCGCGACACCGACTCGATCGTGGTCCAGCAGCACGGAGCCATCGCGGACATCTTCGTCTCCCGCGGGGAGGCGGCGTTCCGTGCGCTCGAACACGAGGCCGTGATCGCGTCGCTCTCGCAGGACGGCGTCGTCGCGCTCGGCGGAGGCGCTGTCATGCACGAGGGCACGAGGGAGGCGCTCGCCGGCCACAGGGTCGTGCTGCTCACGGTCTCGGAGAGCGCGATCGTGTCCCGACTGCGGGGCCAGAAGCGTCCCCTGCTGAACACCGAGGACGGCGACCGGGTCGCCGAATGGGCGCGGATCAAGGATCAGCGCATGCCCACGTACCGCTCGCTCGCGGTGCGCGAGATCGACACATCGTCCGGGCCGATCCAGCACGTCGTCGACGAGCTGGCGGAATGGATCGAGCGGGAGGAGACCGCATGACCAACACCACCGAGATCCGCGTCGCCGGCGAGCCCGGCTACGCCATCCGGGTCGGGCACGGGCTCATCGCCGAGGTCGGCGACGCTCTGCCGGAGGGGGCGCGCAAGGTGCTCGTCGTGCACCCACCGACCCTCCAGAAGGAGGCCGACGCGCTGCGGGAGAGCCTCGTCGGCGAGCGGGAGGTCCTGCTGGCCGAGATCCCGGATGCCGAGCAGGGCAAGCGCATCGAGGTCGCCTCGTTCTGCTGGCAGATCATGGGCCAGGCCGACTTCACCCGCAGCGACGCCGTCGTCGGCTTCGGCGGGGGAGCGGTCACCGACCTGGCGGGCTTCGTCGCGGCGAGCTGGCTGCGAGGGGTCGCCGTCGTGCAGGTACCGACGACGGTGCTGGGCATGGTCGACGCGGCCGTCGGCGGCAAGACGGGCGTGAACACGAACGAGGGCAAGAACCTCGTCGGGGCGTTCTGGGCGCCGCGTGCCGTGATCTGCGATCTCGACCTGCTCGCGACGCTGCCGCGGAACGAGGCGGTCGCCGGCTACGCCGAGGTCGTCAAGGCCGGCTTCATCCAGTACCCCGAGATCCTCGAGATCATCGAAGCCGACCCCGAGCGCGCGACCGACGTCACGACGGACGAGTTCCGCCGCACGATAGAGCTGGCCATCCGGATGAAGGCCGACATCGTCGGCGAGGACTTCCGCGAGGCCGGCCTGCGCGAACACCTGAACTACGGCCACACGCTCGGCCACGCCATCGAGCACGCAGAGCGCTACCAGTGGCGCCACGGCGCGGCCGTCTCGATCGGCATGATGTTCGCCGCGGAGCTCTCACGGCTCGCAGGCCGCTTGAGCGACGCGGCTGTCGACAGGCACCGCGACATCCTGACCTCGCTCGGGCTGCCGACGACGTATCGCCTGGGCGCGTGGACCCAGCTGCTGAAGACGATGCAGCGCGATAAGAAGACGCGGGCGGGCATGCTGCGCTTCATCGTGCTCGACGACATCGGCAAGCCGACCGTGATGCAGGCGCCCGACGAGTCGCTGCTGTACTCCGCCTACCTCGAGGTGGGCGAGGAGCAGCGGCCCGAGGTCAGGAGCACCCAGACCTCGGTCAAGCTCTAGCGTCCTACCAGTACAATCGTTGCTCGGGCCCTTCCGGCCGGCAGCACTCTGACACAAGACGAAACGGAACCACCTACATGGCATCCACCGCAGACATCCGCAACGGCGTCGTTCTCTCGATCGACGGCCAGCTCTGGAGCATCGTGGAGTTCCAGCACGTCAAGCCCGGCAAGGGCGGTGCGTTCGTCAGGACGAAGATGAAGAACGTCGTCTCCGGCAAGATCATCGACAAGACGTTCAACGCCGGCAGCAAGGTCGACGTGCAGAACGTCGATCGCAGTGACTACCAGTACCTGTACAACGACGGCGACTCGTACGTCTTCATGGATCAGCGCGACTACGACCAGATCACGGTGACCGCGGCGGTAGTCGGCGATGCGTCGAAGTTCATGCTCGAGAACATGCTCGTCACGATCGCGATGCACGACGGTCAGCCGCTCTACGTCGAGCTGCCGCCGTCGATCACCACCGTCATCACCTACACCGAGCCCGGCCTGCAGGGCGATCGCTCGAACGCCGGCACGAAGCCGGCGACGATCGAGACGGGCGCCGAGATCCAGGTGCCGCTGTTCCTGAACGAGGGTACGAAGATCAAGGTCGACACGCGCAGCGGCGACTACCTCGGCCGCGTCAACGACTGAGGCGGTCTTGAGCGCACGCACCAAGGCGCGCAAGCGCGCCCTCGACATTCTGTTCTCGGCCGACGTCCGAGGCGACACCGTTCCGCAGGCCCTCGCGGCCGCGGCCGAGCGCGCCGTGAGCGAGCCCGAGCGCCAGGCGAGCTGGTTGTACGCGCGCGAGATCGTCGACGGCGTCATCGACAACTCCGACGAGATCGACGACGAGATCGAGACCCACAGCCGCGAGTGGAAGCTCGACCGGATGCCGGCCGTCGATCGCGCGCTGCTCCGGATCGCGACGTGGGAGATCCTCTTCAACGACGAGGTCCCGACGGGCGTCGCGATCACGGAGGCCGTCGACCTCGCCAAGGAGCTCTCCACCGAGGAGTCGAGCGGCTTCATCCACGGCGTCCTCGCCCGCATCGAGCGGTCGAGCTGACACCCATCCGGCAGCGGTCACGGCCCCGGCGGCTTCGGCAGCGTCTGCCCGCCGTTCGGCGACGAACTGGAGATGCGCCGGAGCTGGCGCCGGTGGAATGAACGCGTGGCCCCGGACTTCCGGGTCTTCAGGGTCATCCGCCGGACGTCGGCGCGGGGCGTCGGCAGGTGCGTCAGGCCGCGGGCGGAGCGGGTACCGCGGCGAACCGACCGACCGCGGCGCGCCCGAGCGCGAGCGCCCGTGCGCGGAGCCGAGAGGCGCCCTGCGTGGTCCGCGAGGCGTGTCCTGTGGCAGCGAACTCGCGCGGCGATGTGCCGCCGGTGATCGCACGGGATCGCGCGAACCGCTTCTTGAGCATCTGCCCCGCCTGGCTGATCAGGGCCATGACCATGATCGATGCGATCACGGTGACGAGGACGTTGCCGCCCGTGAGTGCGCCGATCGCCGAACCGATCGTGAGCAGGTAGGCGGACCACAGCAGGGCGCCGACGGAGCTCGCGACGCGGTAGGTGCTCCGCGGCATCCGGGTGGCCCCGGCCATGAAGGTCACGGCGACGCGCCAGCCGGGAACCAGGCGCGCCGTTGAGATCACGCTCAGGCCGTTCCGCGCCAGGCGGTCCCCGGTGCCCCGCAGAACCTTCGCGACTTCGGGCTTGCGCATCCAGGCGAAGCGATCGATGCCGAGCCTGCGGCCCAGCTCGTACATGATGTTGTCGCCGACGAACGCGGCGGTTGCGCCGAGCAGTGCGACCGCGACGATCGCGGGCCAGCCGAGCCCGGCGCCCGCCGACACGGAGGCGAGGAGTGCGGCTTCTCCGGGCACGAGCGGCACGATGCTGTCGAGGACGACGGTGAGGAACATCAGGAAGACGCTGATCATGGCTCATACTCTGGGGCTCGGATCATACGCCGCACATCCCGCCGCGGAGTGATTCGCGCCGATACCGAGGTGGGGGCGAGTGCAGCGCTGACGTTCCCGCTGGCGTGCCCGGATCACTTGCGTCGCGGATCCGAGTGGCGCGCCCGCCGCGTCAGGGCTGGCGCCCAGCGTCTCCCGGCCTGCGCGCGTACGTGGGTGTGTGGTGCGCAGCGACGATCAGAACTGGGCGCCCGCCATGTCGGCGTTCGTGCCGGCTGTCTCCCACTCGGTGCGGGTGCTCGGCCACGACACCCGCGCCCGGCGATCTCGGTGCGGCGGGCCCGGCGGCGTGCGGCCGGCAGAGTCCTCCCGCATGCCGTCGCGGCGGCGTGGTCGGGCGGCGCGGGCGTGGTCGGCGTCGACGAATGCGACGGCGGACTTCGCCCGCGCGGCGCGCTCCTGCCCGGCGGGGCTGCGCCACCGGACGTCGCCGTCGGCCTGGACCGTGTACGACCAGGCCGTCGTGTGTTTGAGCACGTGGTGGAACCGGCACAGGTGGGCCAGGTTCGACACGTTCGTCTTGCCGCCGTGGGCGTGGTCGTGGGTGTGGTCGATGTCGGCGCCCGTGGCGCGGCGCTCGCAGTGCGGGAACACGCAGGTCTGGTCGCGGGCGACGAGGTACCGCCGCTGGGCGGATGTCGGGGCGTACCGGTCGACGGTGAGGAGCGCGCCCGTGCGGGGCCGGTGGAACAGGCGCGCCCACGTGGCCGCGCCGGCGGCGATCGGGTTCGCGACCGTCTCGGCGACGGGCCCGTACCCGGCGAGGTCGGCGGGCGCGTCGTCGAGGCCCGCGAGCGTGGTGACGGGGATGGTGACCTGCACCTTCCCGCGCAGCGCGGCCAGCACGCTGAGCCCGGTGGGGTCGGCGACGTGGTGCGCATCGGGCTCGCCCGTCAGGAGGAGGTCGACGGCGAGGTCTGCCCGCACCTGCGAGAACGAGCGGGCGTCGACGACGGGCTCACCGTCGCCGCCGGTGACAGGCGTGTCTTCGCATGCGGTGTTCGCCGCGCACGCGTCGGCGGCGTCGCTGGCGGCATCCTTCACACCCGCGCCTGCGGACGCCGCGGCGGCCTGCGCGAACGCGGCGGCTGCGACCTCGGCGGCCTCGACGCACGCCGCGCAGGCATCGCCCTTCGTGCGGCAGTCGTCGCACCGCACCTCGATGGCCGCTCCCTCGCCGCCGTTCGCGCCGTCGTTCGCGGCTCCGGTCGCCCGCACGGCGACGACCCTCCGGGCCATCTGCGTCAGCCGGTCGTGCGCGCCGTATACGGTGACCGCGTCGGCGACCAGGCACAGCTCCGCCATGCCGTCCTCGAGATCCCGCACGAACACGCCCCGGGCCCGGCGGGCCCGCTCGTGCCGGGCCGTGAGGCTCTCCGGCTCGAGCTCGGCCGCGATCCGCCGCGCCGCCCGACGGGTGCCGTAGACCGTCTTCGCCGCCGCATGCGGGACGGCGAGCCGCTCGTACTCGGCCCGCACATCGTCGTCGACCAGGCGGGCGCCCTCCGAGACGAGCACCGAGGCCCGCCCGGCATCGATCTCGCCGGCCTCGAACGCGCCCCGCACGCCCGCGAACCGGTGGGAGAGCTCCCACACGTCGCTGACCTCGGCACCCACGGCCCGGCGGCTGGCCCTCGTCGCCAGCGACAGCTCCGCGACCATCGCCCGCACCGGCGCGTCATCCGGCTCGAAGATCGGCTCGCCCTCACGGGTCTCACCGACCGGGACCCGCTCGTACCGCTCCCGCTGCGCCAGCGCCACCGACGTCGCGATCTCCACCGCCGCCGCCCGCTGCGCCTGCAGCTGCGCGATCATCGCATCGAAGCCCGCCACCAGCGCCACCGCCGCCCGCGTGACCTCCGCCTCCTCCGGCGTCGGATCCCACGGACGGGATGTGCGATGCGTCTTCGTCATACCCCCACGCTAACCAGGGCTTCCGACATTCCGACCGGCCCCACGAACTGACAACCGATGACTTGTTGCCGGAAGACGGCTCACTGCCGGCACGGGCTTTCGCCCGGCTCGAGAGGGATCCAGGGGCCTGACCCTCGACCAATGGCGAGCCCTCCTGTACGACCGATGGCGCTCCGAGGCCGATGCCGGCTCGATCGTCACTCCGCCACCGGGCGCGACACGGGCTCCGGCGCGGAACTCTCACCCGGCACCCGGTAGACTCGGACCACCTGACCTTTAAGACCGTCCCGTGAGGCGGAGAAGGGAGTGGCCGATGGGTGCGCGCGCCGTGCTCGCTGAAGCCGATATCAGCCGGGCTCTGACCCGGATCGCCCACGAGATCCTCGAGGCCAACCGCGGGGCTGACGGCCTCGTGCTGCTGGGCATCCCGACCAGGGGCGTGAACCTCGCCGACCGGCTCGCCGCGCTCATCGAGCGCTTCTCCGGAACGGCCGTTCCGACCGGCGCCCTGGACGTCACGATGTACCGCGACGATCTCTCGCGCCACCCCACCCGCACGCCGCGCCCGACGCAGATCCCGGACGGCGGGATCGACGGCCGCGTGGTCGTGCTCGTCGACGACGTGCTCTTCTCCGGCCGCTCGATCGGGGCCGCGCTCGACGCGCTCAAGGACATCGGCCGCCCGTCGGCTGTGCGGCTGGCGATCCTGATCGACCGCGGGCACCGCGAGCTGCCCATCCGGCCCGACTACGTCGGCAAGAACCTGCCGTCGGCGCGCAGCGAGCGCGTCAACGTCTCGCTCGCCGAGGTCGACGGCACCGACGCCGTCACGATCGAGGAGGCGGCATGAGGCATCTGCTCGACACGCGCACGCTCTCGCGCGACGACGCGATCCGCATTCTGGACGTCGCCGAGGACATGGCCGCGACCCAGGGCCGCGAGGTCAAGAAGCTGCCGACGCTGCGCGGCAAGACCGTCGTGAACCTCTTCTTCGAGGATTCGACGCGCACGCGCATCTCGTTCGAGGCGGCCGCCAAGCGCCTCTCGGCCGACGTCCTGAACTTCTCGGCCAAGGGCTCGAGCGTCTCGAAGGGCGAGAGCCTGCAGGACACGGCGCAGACGCTGCAGGCGATGTCGGCGGACGCCGTCGTCATCCGCCACGGCGCATCCGGAGCCCCGCACACCCTCGCGACGAGCGGCTGGATCACCGCCGGCGTGCTGAACGCCGGCGACGGCACCCACGAGCACCCGACCCAGGCGCTGCTCGACGCGTTCACGCTGCGCCGCCGCCTGCACGGCGCCGCGAGCCGCGGCAAGGGCCTCGACGGCGCGCACGTCGCGATCGTCGGCGACGTGCTGCACTCCCGCGTGGCGCGCTCGAACGTCTGGCTGCTGGCGACGCTCGGCGCGGAGGTCACGCTCGTCGGCCCGCCGACGCTGCTGCCCCAGGACACATCCGCGTGGCCCGTCGCGCTCAGCTACGACCTCGACGACACGCTCGCCGCCGCGCCCGACGCCGTCATGATGCTCCGGATCCAGGCGGAGCGGATGAATGCGTCCTATTTCCCGTCTGAGCGGGAGTATTCGCGGCGGTGGGGGCTGGGCCGAGAGCGGTTCGAACGGCTCACGGGCGGTACGATCGTGATGCACCCCGGGCCGATGAACCGGGGGCTCGAGATCTGCTCGCAGGCGGCCGACTCGGAGCGCTCGACGGTGCTCGAACAGGTCGCGAACGGCATCTCGGTCCGCATGGCCGCGCTCTACCTGCTGCTGGCGGGGGAGCGGGCCACGGACCGCACGGACACGGAGGAGGGACGATGAGCGAGACTCTCCTCATCACGGGCGCCGCGATCGAGGGCGGCGACCGCGCGGACATCCTGGTCGAGGACGGCCGGATCGCCGAGGTCGGCGCCGGGCTCAGCCGGGCGGGCGCGCGGCGCATCGACGCAGACGGTCTCGTCGCCCTCCCGGGTCTGGTCGACCTGCACGTGCACCTGCGCGAGCCCGGCTTCGAGGCGTCGGAGACGATCCTGACCGGCACGCGCGCCGCGGCATCCGGCGGCTTCTCCGCCGTGTTCGCGATGCCGAACACCCTGCCGGTCGCCGACAACGCCGGCGTCGTCGAGCAGGAGCTCGCGCTCGGCGAGGCCGCCGGCTACGCCACGGTGCAACCGATCGGCGCCGTCACCGTCGGGCAGAAGGGCGAGCGGCTCGCCGAGCTGGGCGCCATGGCCTCCTCGCGGGCCAGGGTCCGCGTCTTCAGCGACGACGGCTCGTGCGTCGCCGACCCCCTGCTGATGCGCCGCGCGCTCGAGTACGTCAAGGGCTTCGGAGGACTGATCGCGCAGCACGCGCAGGACCCTCGCCTGACCGAGGGTGCCCAGATGAACGAGGGCGTCGTGTCCGCCGAGCTCGGCCTCGCCGGCTGGCCCGCCGTCGCCGAGGAGTCGATCATCGCCCGCGACGTGCTCCTCGCCGAGCACGTCGGCTCGCGCCTGCACGTCTGCCACCTCTCGACGGCCGGGTCCGTCGAGATCATCCGATGGGCGAAGGCCCGCGGAATCGACGTCACGGCCGAGGTGACCCCGCACCACCTGCTCTACACCGACGAGAAGGTGCGCGGCTACGACGCGCGCTACAAGGTCAACCCGCCGCTGCGCCGCCGCGAGGACGTCGAGGCCGTGCGCGCCGGGCTCGCCGACGGCACGATCGACATCGTCGCGACCGACCACGCCCCGCACCCCGAGGAGTCGAAGGCCTGCGAGTGGCACGCCGCCGCGCACGGGATGGTCGGGCTCGAGAGCGCGCTGCGGGTCGTGCAGAAGACCATGGTCGACACCGGGCTCCTCGAGTGGCACGACGTCGCCCGAGTGATGTCGAAGACGCCGGCGAAGATCGGGCAGCTGGCCGGGCACGGCGAGGCGATCGCCGTCGGTGCCGGCGCCGAGATCGCGCTCTACGACCCGAGCGCATCGGGTGTCTTCACGACGGCCGACCTGAACGGGCGCAGCGAGAACTCGCCGTACCTCGGCGACGAGCTGCCCGGCCGCCCCGTCTGGACGATCCACCGCGGGTACGCGACCCTCGCCGACGGCGAGGTCGTCGAGCGGGGTGACGCCTGATGCTCGACTACCTGCCGGGCATCGCGTTCTTCGTCGCCGTCATCGCGCTCGTCCTGTTCGCCATGTGGTGGGGGTGGCGCGCGAGGCGGAAGCGATCCGCGAGCGTCGTCGCCCCGCAGGCGCCGGTCCGCGGCGCGGAGGTCGCCGTCTTCGACGGCCTCTACGTCGCGACGACCCGCCACGGAGACCCGCTCGACCGGCTGGTCGTCCCCGGCCTCGCGTTCCGCTCCCGGGTGCACGTCACCGTGACGAGCGCCGGTGTGGCGCTGGCCATGCCTGGCAGCCATACCCTCTTCCTCGACGCGGACCGCATCTCGGGTGCGGGTCGCGCGACCTGGACGATCGACCGCGTCGTCGAACGCGACGGCCTCGTGCTCATCGCGTGGCGCAGCGACGACGGAACAATCTGCGACAGTTACATCCGCCTTCAGACGGCGTCGCCCGACGCGCTCGTCAGCGCGATCGACGATCTGAAGGCACTACCCACAGGAGCCGAGCAGTGACTTCTTCCCTTCTCAACCGCGACCGCGCGGTCCTCGTGCTGGAGGACGGCAGCCGCTTCGACGGCTGGGCCTACGGCGCCCGCGGCACGACCGTCGGCGAGGTCGTCTTCACGACCGGCATGACGGGCTACCAGGAGACCCTGACCGACCCGTCGTACGCCGGACAGATCGTCCTCCAGACGGCCCCGCACATCGGGAACACCGGCGTGAACGACGAGGACCCGGAGTCGCGCCGCATCTGGGTCGCCGGGTACATCGTGCGCGACCCCTCCCGTGTCGTGTCGAACTGGCGCGCCGACGAGTCGCTCGACGCGGCGCTCGAGCGCGACGGCATCGTCGGGATCTCCGGCATCGACACGCGCGCCGTGACGCGGCACATCCGGTCGGACGGGTCGATGCGCGGCGCCGTGTTCTCCGGCATCGACGCCGAGATCGACCCGGAAGAGCAGCTGCGCACCGTGACGGCGGCGCCGGAGATGGCGGGCCGGAACCTCTCGGCCGAGGTCTCCGTCTCCGAGACGCAGGTCACGCCGGCCACGGGCGAGCGGATCGGCAACCTCGCGGTCATCGACCTCGGCATCAAGCAGGCGACCGTCGACAACCTCGCCCGCCGCGGCTTCGACGTGCACGTGATGCCGCAGAGCTCGACGATCGACGACATCCGGGCCATCGACCCCGTCGCGCTGTTCTTCTCGAACGGTCCTGGCGACCCCGCGGCGAGCGACGGGCACGTCGCGCTGCTGACGGCGGCGCTGCGCGACGGCCTGCCCTACTTCGGCATCTGCTTCGGCAACCAGCTGTTCGGCCGCGCGCTCGGCCTCGGCACCTACAAGCTGCCGTTCGGCCACAGGGGCATCAACCAGCCCGTGCGCGACAACACCACGGGCAAGGTCGAGATCACGGCCCAGAACCACGGCTTCGCGGTCGACGCGCCCCTCGAGGGCGTCTTCGACAGCCCCGCGGGCTTCGGCCGGATCGAGGTCAGCCACATCGGCCTCAACGACAACGTCGTGGAGGGCATGCGCGCCCTCGACATCCCCGCCTTCAGCGTGCAGTACCACCCGGAGGCCGCCGGCGGGCCCAACGACGCCAATTACCTGTTCGACCGGTTCCAGGCCATGGTCATGGACCACCTCGGCAAGAAGGGCACCAATGCCTAAGCGCGACGACATCAACTCCGTCCTCGTCATCGGGTCCGGCCCGATCGTCATCGGTCAGGCCTGCGAGTTCGACTACTCGGGCACCCAGGCGTGCCGGGTGCTCCGCGAGGAGGGCGTGCGCGTCATCCTGGTGAACTCGAACCCGGCGACGATCATGACCGATCCCGACTTCGCCGACGCGACCTACGTCGAGCCGATCAGCCCCGACGTGATCGAGACGATCATCGCGAAGGAGAAGCCGGATGCCGTCCTGCCGACGCTGGGCGGGCAGACGGCGCTGAACGCGGCCATGGCGCTGCACGAGGCGGGGATCCTCGAGAAGTACGGCGTCGAGCTGATCGGCGCGAGGCCCGAGGCGATCGAGCGGGGCGAGAACCGGCAGATCTTCAAGGACCTCGTGATCGAGGCGGGTGCCGAGGTGGCCAAGAGCCGCATCGTGCACACGATGGACGAGGCGCTCGCGGCCGCCGACGAGCTCGGCTACCCGATGGTCGTCCGCCCGTCGTTCACGATGGGCGGCCTGGGTTCGGGCTTCGCGCACGACGAGACCGAGCTGCGCCGGATGGCGGGTGACGGCCTGCGGGAGTCGACGACGACCGAGGTGCTCCTGGAGGAGTCGATCCTCGGTTGGAAGGAGTACGAGCTCGAGCTGATGCGCGACACCGCCGACAACACGGTGGTCGTCTGCTCCATCGAGAACGTCGACCCCGTCGGCGTGCACACGGGCGACTCGATCACGGTCGCGCCGGCGCTCACCCTGACGGACCGCGAGTACCAGAAGCTCCGCGACATCGGCATCGAGATCATCCGGCGCGTGGGCGTCGACACGGGCGGTTGCAACATCCAGTTCGCGGTCGACCCCGCGACGGGCCGCATCATCGTCATCGAGATGAACCCGCGCGTGTCGCGTTCGAGCGCGCTCGCGTCGAAGGCGACGGGCTTCCCGATCGCGAAGCTCGCCGCGAAGCTCGCGCTCGGATACCGCCTCGACGAGGTGCCGAACGACATCACGAAGGTGACGCCGGCGTCGTTCGAGCCGACGCTCGACTACGTCGTCGTGAAGGTGCCTCGCTTCGCCTTCGAGAAGTTCCCTGCGGCGGACCCGACGCTCACGACGACCATGAAGTCCGTCGGCGAGGCGATGGCGATCGGCCGCAACTATGCGACGGCGCTGCAGAAGGCGCTCCGCTCCGTCGAGAAGCGCGGCTCCTCGTTCCACTGGGGCGACGAGACGCGCACCCCCGAGGAGCTCCTCGAGCTGATGAAGACGCCGACCGACGGTCGCATCGTGCAGGTGCAGCAGGCGCTGCGCCTGGGCGCCACGGCCGAGCAGGTCTTCGATGCGACGAAGATCGACCCGTGGTTCATCGACCAGATCGTCCTGATCAACGAGGTCGCCGAAGCGATCGCAGCGGCCGACGAGCTCGACGCGCGCGCCATCCGGTTCGCCAAGGAGCACGGCTTCAGCGATGCCCAGATCGCGCAGCTCCGCGGCCTGGAGGAGTCGGAGGTCCGCGAGGCGCGCTGGGGCATGGGCCTGCGTCCCGTGTACAAGACGGTCGACACGTGCGCCGGCGAGTTCCCGGCCCTCACGCCCTACCACTACTCGTCGTACGACGCCGAGACCGAGGTCACGCCGTCCGATCGCCGCAAGGTCGTCATCATCGGCTCCGGCCCGAACCGCATCGGCCAGGGCGTCGAGTTCGACTACTCGTGCGTGCAGGCGTCGTTCGCGCTGGGAGCCGCCGGGTTCGAGACCGTCATGGTCAACTGCAACCCGGAGACGGTCTCGACGGACTACGACACGAGCGACCGCCTCTACTTCGAGCCGCTCACGCTCGAGGACGTGCTGGAGGTCCTGCACGCCGAGGCCGCGTCCGGCGAGATCTACGGCGTCGTGTGCCAGCTGGGCGGCCAGACGCCGCTCGGGCTGGCGAAGGACATCGAGGCGGCCGGCTACCGCATCCTCGGCACCAGCCCCGCGGCGATCGACCTGGCGGAGGACCGCCAGCTCTTCGGCGAGATCCTCGAGCGCGGCGGCCTCGTCGCCCCCCGCAGCGGGACCGCGACCGACGAGGCGACCGCGATCGCGGTGGCCGAGGAGATCGGGTACCCCGTGCTCGTCCGCCCGTCCTTCGTGCTGGGAGGCCGCGGAATGGAGATCGTCTACGACACCCCGAGCCTGAGCGACTACTTCGCGAGGATCGCGGAGCACGCGATCATCGGGCCCGAGGCGCCGCTGCTCGTGGACCGCTTCCTCGACGACGCCGTGGAGATCGACGTCGACGCCCTCTTCGACGGCGACGAGCTCTACGTCGGCGGCGTGATGGAGCACCTCGAGGAGGCCGGGATCCATTCCGGCGACTCGAGCTGCGCGCTGCCGCCCATGTCGCTCGGCAAGGGTGAGATCGCCCGTGTCCGCGAGGCGACGCGCGCGATCGCCGAGGGCGTCGGCGTGCGCGGCCTGCTGAACGTGCAGTTCGCGATCAGCGCGGGCGTGCTCTACGTGATCGAGGCGAACCCCCGTGCCAGCCGCACCGTGCCGTTCGTGTCGAAGGCGCTCGGTATGCCGCTCGCGCAGGCCGCGAGCCGCATCATGGCGGGCGACACGATCGCGCAGCTGCGCGAAGAGGGGCTCCTGTCCGTCGCCGACGGCACCGTCGTTCCGCCGGGCACGCCCGTGTCCGTCAAGGAGGCCGTGCTGCCGTTCAAGCGGTTCAGGACGGCGGACGGCCAGGTGGTCGACTCGGTGCTCGGGCCCGAGATGCGTTCGACGGGCGAGGTGATGGGAATCGACAGGACGTTCCCCGTCGCCTTCGCGAAGAGTCAGGTCGCCGGGTACGGCGGCGTGCCGCGCAGCGGCACCGTGTTCATCTCGGTCGCGGACAGCGACAAGCGCGACGTCCTGCTCCCGGCGCACCGGCTCAGCCAGCTCGGCTTCCGCATCCTCGCGACCGAGGGCACCGCCGAGATCCTGACCCGCAACGGCATCGCCACCGAGGTCGTCGCGAAGTACAGCGACTCCGGGGCGGGCGAGAACGTCGTCGACCTGATCAACGCGGGCGCCGTCGACATCATCGTGAACACACCGAGCGGGATGTCGGCGCGCGCGGACGGCTACGAGATCCGTGCGGCCGCCGTCGCCGCCGACAAGGCCCTGTTCACGACGATCGTCACGCTCGGCGCGGCGGTCAGCGCCATGGACGCGGTCGAAGGCGGCTTCGACGTGAAGAGCCTGCAGGAGTACGAGGCGGAGCGGAAGGCACTGGTGTGACGGACGCATTCGGCACGCGCCTGCGCGGGGCGCTCGACGAGTTCGGGCCGCTCTGCGTGGGCGTCGACCCCCACGCCGCCCTCCTCGACGCGTGGGGGCTCGACCAGGGCCCCGCGGGGCTGGAGTCCTTCGGCCTCCGCGTCGTCGAAGCCGCGGCCGGCCGGGTCGCGGCCATCAAGCCGCAGGTCGCGTTCTTCGAGCGCTTCGGCTCCGCCGGCTTCGCGGCGCTCGAGGGCGTGCTCGCGGCGGGCCGCGAGGCGGGACTGATCGTGATCGCCGACGCCAAGCGGGGCGACATCGGCAGCACGATGGCGGGGTACGCCGCGGCTTGGCTGGAGGCGGGCTCGCCCCTCGAGGCCGACGCCGTGACCCTGTCGCCCTACCTCGGGCCGGGGTCCCTCGCCGAGGCGGTCCGCTTCGGCGCGGAACGGGGCAAGGGCGCGTTCGTGCTCGCGGCGACGAGCAACCCCGAGGCGGGCGAACTGCAGCGGGCCGCGACCGCCGGCGGCGACAGCGTCGCCCGGCTGGTCGCGCGCGAATCCGCGCAACTGGGAGGCGGCACCGCACCCATCGGCCCCGTCGGCCTCGTCGTCGGGGCGACGATCGACCGCGAGCCGGCCGGGCTCGCGGACGACGTGCTCGGGGGAATGCCGATCCTGTCGCCCGGGTTCGGCGCCCAGGGCGCGGAACCCGCGGACCTGCGCCGGCGCTTCGGCACCGTCGCGGGCAACGTCCTCGCGTCGGAGAGCCGCAGCCTGCTGCGCGCAGGCGCCGACGCGCTCCCCGACGCGATCGCGGCACGCGCCGCCGAGTACCGGGAGGCGCTCCGTGACGAACGCTAGCCGCAGACCGCCCGAGGTCGATCGCGCGGCCGCTTCGCGGCGCGCCGTCGAGGCCAGGCGCGCCAGGGCCTCGCTCAAGCGCGACCTCGGCACCAGGGTGGTCGCACCGCAGGAGGCGCTGCGGCGCGCCGAGGCCGACCCCGCGTCGGCCGCCGGCAGCATGCGCGTGACGGACTTCCTCCTGGCGCTCCCCGCGGTCGGCGCCGGCAAGCGCGACCGCGCCCTGGCGGACCTCGGCATCTCGCCCGTGAAGCGACTCGGCGGGCTCGGTCCGCGTCAGCGCGACCGCCTCTACGGCTGGCTCGACGCGCGGTTCCCCGAACCCGAGCCGCGCCCCGGCCGCAGCAGACTGCTCGTGCTCGCCGGCCCGACGGCCGTCGGCAAGGGCACGGTGTCGGCCCGCATCCGCGACACGCACCCCGACATCCACCTCTCGGTCTCCGCCACGACGCGCGCGCCGCGCCCCGGCGAGGTCGACGGGCAGCACTACTTCTTCGTCGACGACGCGGAGTTCGACCGGATGATCGCGGCGGGCGAGCTGCTCGAGTACGCCGTCGTGCACAACAAGCACCGGTACGGCACGCCGCGCGGGCCCGTCGACGAGGCGCTGGCCGCCGGGCGCACGGTCCTGCTCGAGATCGACCTGCAGGGTGCGCGTCAGGTGCGCCGCTCCGAGCCGAGCGCGACGCTCGTGTTCCTCCTGCCGCCGAGCTGGGACGAGCTGGTCAGCCGGCTCGTCGGCCGGGGCACCGAGGACGCCGAGGAGAGGGCGCGCCGGCTGCGCACCGCGAAGGTCGAACTGGCGGCCCAGGGGGAGTTCGACTTCTTCGTCGTGAACGACGAAGTCGCCAGGGCGGCGGAACACGTCGTAGAATTGGCTGATGTGCCCGCGTAACGGGCACCCGAGACATTGAGGAGCGACATGGCTGCCGAGAACAAGGGCATCATCGACCCGCCGATCGACGAGCTGCTGGAGCGCGTCGAATCGAAGTACGAGCTCGTGGTCTACGGCGCCAAGCGCGCCCGTCAGATCAACGACTACTACACGGACCTGCACGAGGGGAACCTGTTCGACAACGTCGGCCCCCTGGTCGACAGCGAGATCCAGGACAAGCCGCTCACGATCGCGCTGCGCGAGATCCACCAGGACAAGCTGCGCCTGCGCGCCGCAGAGTAATACCCACGCCGTACGCCGAACGTCGGTGGTCGCTGTCAGACTGACGGCGACCACCTTCTTCGATTCAGGAGAACCATGAGCCTGCGCCTGTTCACGTCCGAGTCCGTCACCGAGGGGCACCCAGACAAGATCTGCGACCAGATCTCCGACAGCGTGCTCGACGCCCTCCTCGCCGAGGACCCCGGTGCGAGGGTGGCCGTCGAGACGCTGGTCACGACAGGCCTCGTGCACGTGGCGGGCGAGATCCGTACGGAGGGCTACGCGGACATCCAGACGATCGTCCGCGACGTGATCCGGCGCATCGGCTACACGTCGTCCGAGATGGGCTTCGACGCTGACTCCTGCGGCGTGACGGTCTCGGTCGGCGAGCAGTCGCGCGAGATCGGCGACGGCGTCACGACGAGCGAGGAGCACCGCGGCGGCGACGACGGCGACGACCTCGATAAGCAGGGCGCCGGCGACCAGGGCATCATGTTCGGCTTTGCGGCGAACGAGACCCCCGAACTGATGCCGATGGCGATCTGGGCGGCGCACCGCATCGCCGAGCGGCTCACGGCCGTCCGCAAATCCGGCCAGCTCGCGTTCCTGCGCCCCGACGGCAAGACGCAGGTCACGCTCGGCTACGACGGGGTCGTGCCCAAGACGGTCGAGACCGTCGTGCTCTCGACCCAGCACAACCCCGACATCTCGCAGGACGACCTGCGCGAGGCGATCGAGGCGGTCGTCATCCGGCCCGTCCTCGAGGAGACGGGGCTCGACTTCTCCGGCGTGAAGATCCATGTGAACCCGTCCGGCAGCTTCGTGCTCGGCGGCCCGAAGGCGGACGCGGGCCTCACGGGCCGCAAGATCATCATCGACACGTACGGCGGCGCGGCGCGCCACGGCGGCGGCGCGTTCAGCGGCAAGGACCCGTCGAAGGTCGACCGCTCCGCCGCCTACGCGATGCGCTGGGTCGCGAAGAACGCCGTCGCGGCCGGGCTCGCCGACCGCCTCGAGGTGCAGGTCGCCTACGCGATCGGCCTCGCCAATCCGGTCGGCCTCTACGTCGAGTCGTTCGGCACGGGAAAGGTGCCGGATGAGACGATCGCGGCAGCGATCGATGAGGTCTTCGACCTGCGCCCCGCCGCGATCATCCGCGACCTCGACCTGCTGCGCCCGATCTACGCCGAGACGGCCGCCTACGGGCACTTCGGGCGCGAGCTCGAGAACTTCACGTGGGAGCGCACCGATCGCGCGGAGGCGCTGCGGCGCGCAGCGGGGGTCTGACCGGTGGGCGCGGCGCCGCGCCCGATCGCGCGCATCCTGATCGATTCGCCGGTGCCGCAGCTCGACCGGCTGTTCGACTACGCGATCCCGCCGGAGCTCGTGCCGGAGGCGGTGCCCGGCGTGCGCGTGAAGGCGCCGCTGCGGACGGCCGGCCGCGTCGTCGACGGCTTCGTCGTGGAGCTGGCGACGGAGGATGACGCCGACCGCGCGCTGAGCGAGCTCGACGCCGTGGTCTCGCCGGTGCGCGCTCTGCCGGAGCGCCTGCACCGCCTGGCGAGGGCGGTCGCCGATCGGTCGGCGGGCTCGGCGTCCGACGTCCTGCGCCTGGCCATCCCGAAGCGCATGGTCAGGGCGGAGAAAGCATGGCTGGCGGCGCGGGTCGGCGCGCCCGCGGCCGAGGCCGGTGCGGAAGCGGAATCCGACACGGGCGGTTCAGGGGCGGATGCCGGCGCAGTCGTCGGCGACGCGGCGCCCGAGGCCGTTGCCGGCGCCGCGACCGGTGAGCTCGCGGGCTATCCCGGCCTCGCCGACCGGATCGCGGCGGGGGAGCGGCTCGCGGTCGACGCCCCGCCGCGCCCCGACGCCTGGGCGCGGCTGCTCGCCGAGGCCGCGGCCGACACGCTCGCGCGGGGGCGCTCGGCGATCCTCGCCGTGCCCGACCATCGTGACCTCGACAGGCTGCAGGGCGAGGTCGCCGCGCTCGTGCCGCCCGATTCCCTCGTGCGCCACGACGCGGGGCAGACCGGGCCCGAGCGCTACGCCGGGTATCTGCGCACGCTCGAGGAGCGCGCGTGCGTCGTGATCGGCAATCGATCGAGCGTGTACGCCCCGGTGCACGCGCCGGGCCTCGTCGCCATCTGGGACGACGGCGACGCGCTCTACGACGAGCCGCTCGCACCGTACGCGCACGCCCGCGATGTGGCCCTCGTTCGGCAGGGTCTCGAGCCGTGCGCCCTCGTCTTCGCCGGTCACACCCGGTCCAGCGACGTGCAGCGCCTCGTCGAGATCGGGTACGTCTCCGAGTCGCTGGCCGCGCGCCGCGAGACGGCGAACGTGCAGCTGAGCGGCTCGCGCGAGGACGAGGTCTCGGTGCGCGTTCCTTCCGCGGCGTTCCGCGCCGCGAAGGACGCCCTCGCGGCGGGTGCTCCGGTGCTCGTTCAGGTCGCGCGCCCGGGTTTCGCTCCCACCCTGGTCTGCGCCGACTGCCGCCATCCGGCCCGCTGCGGCCCCTGCGGAGGGCCGCTGCACGCCCGCTCGCGCGGCGCCGTCCCCGTGTGCGGCTGGTGCGGCGTCAGCGCGCACGAGTGGGCGTGCCAGAAGTGCCGCTCCGTGCGCTTCCGGCTGTCGTCATCCGGGTCGGAGCGCACGGCGGACGAGCTCGGCCGCGCTTTCGCCGGTACGCGCGTCATCGTGGCCGACGGCGCGCACCCCGTTCTGGAGGTTGCGGCGGAGCCGGCCCTCGTCGTGGCGACGCGCGGCGCCGAGCCCTTCGCCGTCGGCGGCTACGGCGCCGTGTTGCTGCTCGACGGCGAGCGGATGCTGCAGTCGCCCGATCTGCGCATCGGTGAGGCGTGCCTCCGGTGGTGGTCGAACGCCGCAGCCCTTGCGGCTCCGGGCGCGCCCGTTCACCTGGCCGGGGTCAACGGCCCCGTCGCACGCGCATTCGCCTCGTGGACCCACGCGATCTACGCCCGCCACGAGCTCGCCGAGCGCGCGCCGCTGCACCTGCCGCCCGCCGCGCGCGTCGCGCGTCTCGAGGGCGAGGGCGGCGCCGTCGTGCGCGCGCTCGAGAAGCTGCGCGAGGCCGTGCCCGAGCTGGCCCCGGATGCCGTGCTCGGCCCCGTTTCGCTCGAGGCGGTCGATCGCTTCGGGCCGACGGCCCAGCGCGCGCTGATCCGCTTCGACTACGCCCGTGGCGGGGCCGTCGCCCAGGCCCTGCGCGCCGCGGTCATCGCGGAGGTGGTGGGCACGCGACGCCGCAAGGATCGCAAGCGCGCGAACCGGGCGACGCTGGCGGTGCGGATGGACGTGCTCGATCCGGAGCTGTGATCACCCTCCCGCCTCGCAGGCGCACGTCTTAGGCTGGGAGCACCCGTTGCGCTGGCCCCGGCGCGCGCCCCCGATTCGCGGAGCACCTTGAGATGAGACTGATCTTCGCCGGCACACCCGATGCCGCCGTCCCGACCCTCCGTGCGCTGCACGCGGCCGGTCACGACATCCGGATGGTCGTCACGCGCCCGGACGCGCCGCTGGGGCGCAAGCGCGTGCTCACGCCGTCGCCCGTCGCGCGCGCGGCCGAGGAGCTCGGCCTCCCCGTGCTGAAGGCGGCGCGCCTCGGCGAGGAGGAGACCGCGGCGCTCACCCCGCTCGGCGCCGAGCTCGCGGTCGTCGTCGCCTACGGCGGACTCGTGCGCGAGCCGCTGCTGAGCGCGCCCGATCACGGCTGGATCAACCTCCACTTCTCGCTGCTCCCGCGCTGGCGGGGGGCCGCGCCCGTGCAGCGAGCCCTGATCGCGGGCGACCGCGTCACGGGTGCCGCCGTGTTCCAGCTGGTGCCCGAGCTCGACGCCGGTGACGTGTACGCCGAGCTGCGGCGCGAGATCGCGCCCGACGAGACCACCGCCGACCTGCTGGCGGCCCTCGCCGAATCCGGCGCGGAGCTCACGGCGGACGTGGTCGCCGCCATCGCCGACGGCACCGCCGTCGCGGCACCGCAGGAGGGCGAGCCGACCCACGCGGCGAAGCTCGCTCTCGACGACGGCCGCGTGCGGTGGGAAGAGTCCGCCGTGCGCGTCCTCGATCGGCATCGCGGCGTGACCCCTGAACCGGGCAGCCACACGACGAACGAGGGGGAGCGGTTCAAGATCCTCGCCGCCACCGCGGCCGAGGACGGCCCCGAGCTGGCACAGGGGGAGCTCGCCGCCGCGAAGGACGGCGTGTTCGCCGGTACGGGCGACGGGACGATCCTGCTCACGCGCGTGCAACCGGCCGGCAAAGGCGCGATGAACGCGGCCGACTGGTTCCGCGGTCAGCGCGGCGACGTCAGGCTCGGCTCGTGAACGGGCGCGATGGCGGCCGTGGGCAGGACGCCCAGCGCGGACGGCACGAGCGAACAGGCAGGCAAGGGCAGAGCGGCCAGCGCGGGCACGACGGCCGGCGCGAGCACGAGGGCGGTCAGGAGCAGGGCCGCGAAAGCGGCCAAGATCGGCGGCGCGACAGTGACGGTGATCGGCGCGGGGCCGGCCGGCGCGGGCAGCACAGCCAACGCGTCGCTGGCACGGAACCTCGCGGCGACAACCGCCAGCGCAGCAATGGTCCCGCGCGGCCCCGGAATGGGGGCGAGCGCCGCACCCGAGTGCAGAACGCACGCAGAGTCGCGTTCGTCGTGCTCCGCGCCGTCGCCGCCGACGACGCCTATGCCAACCTGCTGCTGCCGAGCGAGATCGAGCGCGCGGGCCTGGACGGCGCCGACGCCGGGCTGGCGACCGAGCTGACCTACGGCACCCTGCGGCGCCTCGGAACCTATGACGCGATCATCCGGATGGCGGCGAAGCGCGCGACTGACGAGATCGACCCGGCCGTGCTCGACGCGATCCGCCTCGGTGCGCACCAGCTCCTGGCCACGCGCGTCGCGCCGCACGCGGCGGTGAACGAACAGGTCGAGCTGGCGCGCGAGGCAGGCGGACGCGGGCCCGCAGGATTCGCCAACGCCGTGCTGCGCCGTGTGGGCGAGCGCACGTTCGAAGTTTGGCTCGAGGTCGCGACGGAGGCGGCCCGCTCGGACGACGAGCGCCTCGCGATCCGGTTCTCCCACCCCGTGTGGGTCATCCGGGCGTTCCGCCGCGCGCTGGCGGCTGAGGGCCGTGCCGACGAGCTGGAGGCCCTGCTCGAGGCGGACAACACGGCCCCTCGCGTGACGATGGCGGCGCTGCCGGGCCTCGCGGAGCCGGTCGAGCCGCGCACGGCGTACGCGCCGACGGGCTTCGGCCTCATGGGCGGCGACCCGGAGCCGCTCGTCAGGGACAGCGGCGGCCGCATCCGGGTGCAGGACGAGGGCTCCCAGCTCGTCGCGCTCGCGCTGTCGCGGCTCGGGGGAGCGACGGCCGACGGCGAACGCTGGCTCGACATGTGCGCCGGCCCCGGCGGCAAGACCGCGCTGCTGGCGGCCGAGGCCGAGCGGGCGGGCGCCGTGCTCGACGCCAACGAGGTGTCACCGCACCGTGCCGGCCTCGTCCGACGGGCCCTCGAGGCGGTGCCTGGCGAGGTCTCGGTCGCCGAGCGCGACGGGCGCGAACTCGCGGCCGAGCGGCCGGGGGCGTACGACCGCATCCTGGTCGACGCGCCGTGCACGGGTCTCGGCGCCCTGCGCCGCCGCCCGGAGGCCCGTTGGCGGAAGACGACCTCGGACGTCCCTGAACTCGCCGGTCTGCAGGAGCAGCTGCTCCGCGCGGCCGTCGTCGCGCTGAAGCCGGGCGGCGTGATCGCCTACGTCACGTGCTCCCCGCACCTTGCCGAGACGGCGGCGGTCGTCTCGCGCATCCGCGACGAGCTCGGCGACGAGCTCGAGGAGCTCGACGCACGCGCGGCCGTCCGGGCGGTGTCGGTCGGCGAGATCGACCTGGCGGCCCCCGCCGACGGCTCTGGCCGCGCCCAGCTCTGGCCGCACCGCCACGGCACCGACGCGATGTTCCTCGCGCTGCTGCGCAAGCGCGGGTAGCCACAGCGCTCGCAGAACGCACCGAGCCTGTGCTCGCGCCGTATCGAGGAGATTCAGCGACTTCGAGGAGCTCTTCGCGGGGTTCGTCCTCGATACTGCGGTTCTTCCTCGCTCGCGCGCGGCGCCCGGTGCCTCTGCGATAATCGCGGGGTGACCGCGCGCATCAATCCGAGCATCCTGTCAGCCGACTTCGCCAACATGCAGGCGGAGCTGGGCCGCATCGCGGCCGCCGACTTCGTGCACGTCGACGTGATGGACAACCACTTCGTGCCGAACCTGACGTTCGGCCAGCAGATGGTCGAGCGGGTGCAGGCGACGAGCCCAGTGCCGCTCGACGTGCACCTGATGATCGATGACCCCGACCGATGGGCGCCCGGCTACGCCGAGATCGGCGCGGCCAGCGTGACCTTCCACCTCGAGGCGGCCGGCGAGCCGATCGCCCTTGCGCGGCACCTGCGCGAGATCGGCGCTCGCGCCGGCGTCGCCATCAAACCGGGCACCGACGTCGACCCGCTGCTGGACTACCTCGACGAGTTCGACCAGATCCTCGTGATGACGGTCGAGCCGGGCTTCGGCGGCCAGTCGTTCATCCCGGGCACGATGCACAAGCTCCAGCAGCTGCGCAAGAAGGCGGACAAGGCGGGCTCGGCCGTCTGGCTGCAGGTCGACGGCGGCATCCAGCCGGGCACGATCGAGCAGGCGGCCGAGGCAGGCGCCGACACGTTCGTGGCGGGATCCGCCGTGTTCGGGCAGGAGAACGTCGAGAAGGCGATCGGGGATCTCCGCGCGCTCGCTCAGGCGCATGTCCACGGGCGCCCCGGCGCGGGGATGGACCGAGCTGTCAGCGCCAGCCGGTAGCCTGGGACCGTGAAGACCTTCGACTCCCTGTTCTCGGAGCTGACCGAGAAGGCAGCCACCCGGCCGGAGGGTTCGGGCACCGTTCGCGAGCTCGACGCCGGCATCCACACGATCGGCAAGAAGATCGTCGAGGAGGCCGCCGAGGTCTGGATGGCCGCCGAGTACGAGTCCGACGAAGAGGCAGCCGAGGAGATCTCGCAGCTCCTCTACCACCTGCAGGTGATGATGATCGCCAAGGGGCTGAGCCCCGAGGACGTCTACCGACATCTCTGACGCGCCACCGCCCGCCAGACACCGCAGACAGAAAGACGCCATGCTCCGCATCGCCGTTCCCAACAAGGGATCACTCTCGACGACCGCCATCGAGATGCTCGACGAGGCAGGGTACGCCACCCGCCGCGACTCGAAGCAGCTCCACCTCATCGACTCGGCGAACGACGTCGAGTTCTTCTACCTCCGCCCGCGCGACATCGCGACCTACGTCGCGTCCGGCGCCCTCGACGTCGGCATCACGGGCCGCGACCTGCTGCTCGACACCCAGCAGCCCGCCGAGGAGATCGAGGCGCTCGGCTTCGGCGGTTCGACGTTCCGCTTCGCCGGCCGGCCCGGCCGCTTCCGCGAGCTCGAGGACCTGGCGGGCGTGCGCGTCGCCACGAGCTACCCCGGCCTCGTCCAGTCGTTCCTCGCGGAGCGCGGCGTGACGGTCGACGTCGTCCGCCTCGACGGCGCCGTGGAGTCGGCGATCGAGCTCGGCGTCGCCGACGCGGTCGCCGACGTCGTCTCGACGGGCACGACGCTGCGCCAGGCCGGCCTCGAGATCTTCGGCGACGTGCTCCTCCAGTCGGAGGCCGTGCTCATCCGGTCGCCCAAGGAGGCCGCCGGCATCGACCGCCTGGTGAGGCGCCTGCGCGGCGTGCTCGTCGCGCGCCGATACGTGATGCTCGACTTCGACCTGCCGCAGAACCTCATCGACCAGGCCGCCGAGATCGCACCGGGCAAGGAATCGCCGACGATCTCGCCGCTGCGCGACCTCGACTGGGTCGCCGTGCGCGTCATGCTCGAGCGCAGGAGCATCAACCGCGTGATGGACGAGCTGTACGAGCTCGGTGCGCGCGCCCTGCTCGTGACCGAGATCAACAACGCGAGGCTCTGAGATGCCGGATGTCGCCACGCGGGTGATCCCGTGCCTCGACGTCGCGGACGGCCGCGTCGTCAAGGGCGTCAACTTCCAGAACCTGCGCGAGATGGGCGACCCCGTCGAACTGGCCGCCGAGTACTTCGCGCAGGGCGCCGACGAGCTGACCTTCCTCGACGTGACCGCGACGGTCGACGACCGGGCCACGATGTACGACGTCGTCCGGCGCACCGCGGAACAGGTGTTCATCCCCCTGACGGTCGGCGGCGGCGTGCGCTCGGTCGACGACGTCGCGCGCCTTCAGGGTGTGGGCGCCGACAAGGTCGGCGTCAACTCCGCCGCCATCCGCCGCCCCGGGCTGCTCGACGAGATCGCCGACCGGTTCGGCGCGCAGGCGCTCGTGCTCTCGCTCGACATCAAGCGCTCGGACCGCACGGCGTCCGGCTTCGTCGTGACGACGCACGGGGGCCGCACGGAGACCGACCTCGATGCCCTCGAATGGGCGCGCGAGGCGGTCGAGCGCGGCGCGGGCGAGCTGCTCGTGAACTCGATCGATGCGGACGGAACGCGGGAGGGCTTCGACCTCGAGCTGATCAGCGCCGTCCGCGCGCTCTCGAGCGTGCCGGTCATCGCGTCGGGGGGAGCGGGGGAGGCCGAGCACTTCGGCCCCGCGATCTCCGCAGGCGCCGATGCCGTGCTGGCGGCGAGCGTGTTCCACACCGGCCACCTCACGATCGGCGACGTCAAGGCCGCGATGGCGGCCGACGGGGCGGTCGTGCGATGACGGGCGTCGACGAGCGGATCGACCGCGTGCGCTTCACCGCCGACGGTCTCGTCCCCGCGGTCGTGCAGCAGTACGACAGCCGCGAGGTGCTCATGATGGCGTGGATGAACCGCGAATCCCTCCGGCTGACGCTGACGACGGGCCGCGCCGTCTACTGGTCGCGCTCCCGCGGCGAGCTGTGGCGCAAGGGCGACACGTCGGGCCACACGCAGCGCGTCGTCTCGGCCCGCGTCGACTGCGACGCCGACACGGTGCTGCTCGAAGTGGACCAGGAGGGCGCCGCGTGCCACACGGGAACGCGCACGTGCTTCGACACGGGCGAGCACCCCGAGCGCGACCTCGCGCCGGTGGCGGGCGGCGCATGACGGGGTTCCTCGCCCGCCGCGCCAAGCTCCTCGCCGTCGTGCTGCTGATGGCGGCGAGCGGCCTCGTGCTGCTCGGGACGACGCAGACCTGGCTGAGCGTCTCGATCGCCGAGGCGCAGAGGGTGTTCCCCGTGAGCGGCAGCGACGCGCCGCCCATGGCACAGCCGCTGGCGCTCGCGGTCCTGGCGCTCTCCCTCGTCCTGACCCTCGTCGGCCGCGTGCTGCGGTACGTGCTCGGCGCGCTCGCGACGGCCGCGGGCGTCGGCCTCGTCGCCGCGATCCTTCCCATCGTGACGGGCCCGCCGGTGTCCGCGTACGCCGTGTCAGTGACGGAGCACACGGGCCTCGCGGGGGACGAGGCGATCGCCGACATCGTGAGCTCGATCGACCAGACGGCTTGGCCGCTCGTGTGCCTCGTCGCCTCGGTCGTCGTCGTGCTCGCCGGTGCCTTCGTCCTCGCGACCGCCCACCTCTGGCGCAGCGGCGGCCGCCGCTTCGACACGACCCCGCACGCCCCCGCCGCGGGGCCGATCGATCCCATCGACTCGTGGGACGACCTGTCGCACGGCGAAGACCCGACCCGCTGACGCGGGCGCCGGCGCGCAACCGATAGACTCGACCACGGAACCCCCACCCTGTGAAAGGCGCTTCAGCATGAGCAACACCCTCGCCGATCCCGGTCACGGCCATTCTCCGGCCGCCTGGGCGAACGTCCTCCTGATGATCGTCGGTCTGTCGATCGCGACGGTCGGGCTGTTCGTGGCGAACTGGCCCGTGCTCATCGTCGGCGCCGTCGTCTTCATCATCGGTCCCATCGTGGGCTTCGTGATGAAGAAGGCGGGCTTCGGCATCAACGGCCCGAAGTACCAGCCCAAGGCGCACTGATGTCGCTCCTCGCCGATCTGACCGACGGGTCGGTGCAGGACGCGCGGTCCCGTGAGGCCGAGCGACCCCTCGCGGACGTGGAGGCCGCGGCGCTCGCGATGCCGGCGGCGCGCGACGCCGTCGCCGCGCTCTCGCCCGCCGGTCGCGTGAAGGTCATCGCCGAGGTCAAGCGCGCGAGCCCGTCGCGCGGAGCCCTCGCTGAGATCCCCGACCCCGCGGCGCAGGCCGCCGCGTACGAGCGCGGGGGAGCGGCCGTCGTCAGCGTGCTCACGGAGCAGCGGCGCTTCGGCGGCTCGCTCGCCGACCTCACCGCCGTGAAGGAGCGCGTGTCGCTCCCCGTCCTGCGCAAGGACTTCATCGCGACCGAGTACCAGGTGCTCGAGGCCCGCGCGGCCGGCGCCGACCTGGTGCTGCTGATCGTCGCGGCCCTCGATCAGTCGACGCTCGAGCGCCTGTACGCCCTGATCGTCGAGCTCGGCATGACGCCCCTCGTCGAGGCGCACTCGGCGGACGAGGTCGCGAGGGCGGCGTCCCTCGGGGCCGCGCTCATCGGCGTGAACGCCCGCGACCTGTCGACGTTCGAGCTCGACCGCGACCTGTTCGGCCGGCTCGCCGGCGGCATCCCCGACGGCACGATCCGCATCGCGGAATCGGCCGTGAAGGAGCCGGCCGACGTCGCCCACTACCGCGCGGCGGGTGCCGACGCGGTGCTGATCGGCGAGGCGCTGGTGACCGGCGACCCCGTCGCGACCCTCACCCGATTCCTGGAGGCGGGATCATGACGAATCTGCGCGACCAGCAGGGGCCGTTCTTCGGCGAGTTCGGCGGCCGGTTCATGCCGGAGCCGCTGATCGCGGCGGTCGACGAGATCGCCGCGGCGCACGAGCAGGCCATGAAGGATCCGGAGTTCACCTCCGAGCTCGCCGCGCTGCTGCGCGATTACGCCGGGCGCCCGTCGCCGCTTACGGAGGTGCCCCGCTTCGCCGAGCACGCGGGCGGCGCGCGCGTCTTCCTCAAGCGCGAGGACCTGAACCACACGGGCAGCCACAAGATCAACAACGTGCTCGGGCAGGCCCTGCTGACGAAACGGCTCGGAAAGACGCGGGTGATCGCCGAGACGGGCGCCGGCCAGCACGGCGTCGCGACCGCCACGGCCGCCGCGCTGTTCGGCCTGGAGTGCACCATCTACATGGGCGAGGTCGACACCGAGCGCCAGGCGCTGAACGTCGCGCGCATGCGCCTGCTCGGCGCCGACGTCGTGCCGGTCACGACGGGCTCGCGCACGCTCAAGGACGCGATCAACGAGGCGTACCGCGACTGGGTGGCGAGCGTCGCGACGACCAACTACATCTTCGGGACGGCCGCCGGCCCGCACCCGTTCCCCGCGATGGTGCGCGACTTCCAGAAGGTCATCTCCGAGGAGGCCCGCGAGCAGCTGCTCGCCGCGACGGGAGCGCTTCCGGATGCCGTGGTCGCCTGCGTCGGCGGCGGCTCCAACGCGATCGGCATGTTCGACGCCTTCATCGACGACCCGGCCGTCGCGCTGATCGGCGTGGAGGCGGCCGGCGACGGCGTCGACACCGAGCGCCACGCGGCGTCGATCGAACGCGGCCGGCCCGGCGTGCTGCACGGGGCGCGGACCTTCGTGCTGCAGGACGAGGACGGGCAGACGATCGAGTCGCACTCGATCTCCGCCGGCCTCGACTACCCGGGCGTCGGCCCCGAGCACTCGTGGCTCGCGTCGATCGGTCGGGCGAATTACATCCCCGCGACCGACGACGAGGCGATGCAGGCCCTTCGCCTGCTCAGTCGCACGGAGGGGATCATCCCCGCCATCGAATCGGCGCACGCGCTGGCCGGTGCCATCCGGATCGGCCGCGAGTTGGGGGAGGACGCCGTGATCGCGGTGTGCCTCTCTGGCAGGGGTGACAAGGACATGGACACCGCCGCTCGCTGGTTCGGCCTGTACGACGACGCAGAGGAGGTCGGCGCATGAGCCGCGTCCACGATGCCATCCGCGCGGCGCACGACGACGGCCGCGCCGCGTTCATCGGCTACCTACCCGTTGGATTCCCGGACCTCGACACGAGCGTCGAAGCCGCCGTCGCCCTCGCGGACAACGGCGCCGACGTCATCGAGTTCGGCCCGCCGTACTCGGATCCGGTGATGGACGGCCCCATCATCCAAGAAGCGACGAACGCGGCGCTCGAGGCAGGGTTCCGCACGCGCGACCTCTTCACGGCCGTGCGTGCGGTCGCCGAGCGCACCGACGTCCCCGTCGTCGTGATGACGTACTGGAACCTCGTCGTGCAGTACGGCCTCGACCGCTACGCCGATGACCTCGTCGCCGCAGGCGGTGCCGGGCTCATCACGCCCGACGTGACGCCGGATTCGGCCGCGGACTGGATCGCCGTGAGCGAGCGGACGGGCCTCGACCGCATCTTCCTCGCGGCGCCGACCTCGACTGACGAGCGCCTCGACATGGTCACGGGGTCGAGCACCGGTTTCGTCTACACGGTGTCCCGGATGGGCATCACGGGCGAGCGCAAGGAGCTCGACCGCGCGGCGCGCGAGCTCGTCGGCCGCATCCGCGAGCACAGCGACATCTTCGCGTGCGTCGGCATCGGGGTCTCGACGCCGGATCAGGTCGCCGACATCGCCGGTTACGCAGACGGCGCGATCGTCGGAACGGCGCTCGTGCGAGCGCTCCGCGACGGCGGCGTGGACGCCGTCGCTTCCCTCACCCGCGACCTGACGGCCGGCGCCCGCCGCTGAGCGGCCCGCCGCCCACAGTTCGCTGACAGAACCGCCTCACCAGGAGAACTAGACTCGCGATCATGCTGTCTTCCGCACTGGCCTCCGTGGCCTCGAGCATCCCGTCCCCGCCGATCAGCTCGTGGACGTGGGACTTCGGGCCGTGGACGATCGGGCCGTTCACGTTCGGCCAGTTCACGATCCACATCTACGCGCTGTGCATCATCGCGGGCATCATCGTCGCGACCCTCATCGCCAACCGCCGGCTCACCAAGCGCGGTGCCGAGCCCTGGGTCGTCATCGACATCGCCCTGCTCGCCGTGCCGCTCGCGATCATCTGCGCGCGCATCTTCCACGTCGCCACCCACCCCGACTTCTACTTCGGCGAGGGATCCAACCCCTGGAACATCTCGGAGCCCGGCTCCGTGTGGGCGATCTGGGAGGGCGGCATCGCCATCTACGGCGCGCTGATCGGCGGCGCCATCGGCGCGTGGCTCGGCTGCCGCTGGACGGGCATCCGGTTCTTCACCTTCGCCGACGCCCTCGCGCCAGGGCTGCTGCTCGCGCAGGCGATCGGGCGGTTCGGGAACTGGTTCAACCAGGAGCTGTTCGGCCTGCCCACCGACGTGCCGTGGGGCCTGGAGGTCGACGACACGAACCCGGCGATCCCGGCCGGCCTCGAACCGGGCACGCTCTTCCACCCGACCTTCCTGTACGAGGTGATCTGGAACGTGCTCGGCGTGATCGTGCTGTTCTGGCTCGGCCGCAGGGCTGCGATGCAGTGGGGGCGCCTGTTCGGCCTCTACCTCGTCTGGTACGGCGCGGGCCGCATCGTGTGGGAGAGCATCCGGATCGACCCGAGCGAGGTCATCCTCGGCCTGCGCACGAATGTGTGGGCGTCCATCGCTGCCGTTATCATCGGTCTTGCGATCATCATCGTGCAGGGCAGGCGCCACACGGGCGTCGAGCCGTCGCCCTATCGTGCCGGGAAACATGCCCGTAACGTGGGCGACATAAACTCCAGCGAAGATGACTACGTCGACGTCAGCGACCCGGCTGACGCGGCTGCCACGACCGAGCCGTCGCCACAAGCATCGCGATGATCTGACCCCTGCTTTCCCTTCTCCAAGGGGAACGGGAACGAATTCGCGGATGACGGCCGGGCGACGGGCCGTCATCCGCTTTCGTTTCCGCATCGAGGGAAAGTCGGTCACAGGATGTACTTCCAGCCCCCTTACGGCGCCAGCGGCGCCTACCCCCCGCGCCAGGGCATGTACGACCCGCGTTTCGAGAAGGACGCGTGCGGTCTCGCGATGGTCGCCACGCTGCGCGGAACGGCCGGACACGACATCGTCGCGCTCGCACTCGAAGCACTCCGCAACCTCGAGCACCGCGGCGCCATCGGCTCCGACGCCGGCACGGGCGACGGCGCGGGCATCCTGCTCCAGATGCCGGACGCGTTCTTCCGCGACGAGCTGGACTTCGACCTTCCCCCCGTCGGCGAGTACGCCGCCGGCTGCGCCTTCCTGCCCACGGATCGCCTCGAGCGCGAGAAGCAGAAGCGCCAGATCGAGCGCATCGCCGCCACCGAGAACCTGCACGTGCTCGGGTGGCGCACCGTTCCGGTCGACCCCTCCCACCTCGGCCGCTTGGCGCGCGATGCGCAGCCGGCCATCGAGCAGCTGTTCGTCGCGAGCGCGCAGGCGGGGCACCAGGAGCCGTTGCGCGGCATCGAGCTCGACCGCCGCGCCTACCGGCTGCGCAAGCGCGCGCAGCACGAGGCCGCCGCCTACTTCGTCACGATGTCGGCCAGGACCATCGGCTACAAGGGCATGGTCACGACCCTCCAGCTCGAGCCGTTCTACCTCGATCTGCAGGACGAGCGCTTCGCGAGCGAGCTCGCGGTCGTGCACTCGCGCTACTCGACGAACACCTTCCCGTCGTGGCCGCTCGCGCAGCCGCTGCGCATGATGGCGCACAACGGCGAGATCAACACCGTCAGCGGCAACCGCAACTGGATGCGCGCGCGCCAGTCGCAGCTGGCGAGCGATGTCCTCGGTGAGATCGAGCCGATCCTGCCGATCTGCTCCGACGACGAGAGCGATTCCGCCTCCTTCGACGAAGTGCTCGAGATGCTCGAGCTCACGGGCCGCAGCCTCCCGCACGTCATGATGATGATGGTTCCTGAGGCGTACGAGCGCAAGGCCGAGATGGACGAGGACGTGCGCGCGTTCTACGACTACCACGCGGGCCTCATGGAGCCGTGGGACGGCCCGGCGGCCCTGCTCGCGACCGACGGCACTCAGGTCGTCGCGACGCTCGACCGCAACGGCCTCCGCCCCGGCCGCTGGACGGTCACGACCGACGGCCTCGTCGTCGTCGGCAGTGAGACGGGCGTGCTCGAGTTCGAGCCGGAGCGCATCGCGCGCCGCGGCCGCCTTCAGCCGGGAACGATGTTCGTCGTCGACACGGCCGAAGGGCGCATCCGCTCGGATGCCGAGGTCAAGAAGGAGATCGCCACCTCGGCGCCCTGGGCGAAGTGGCTCGAAGAGGGCACGGTCCGCCTCGCCGACCTGCCGGAGCGCGAGCACCTCGTCCACCCGGTCGCGTCGGTGCGCCGCCGCCAGCGCACCTTCGGCTACACGGAGGAGGAGCTGAAGATCCTGATCGGCCCCATGGGCGCCAAGGGCGCCGAGCCGATCGGCGCGATGGGCTCCGACGCGCCGATCGCGGCGCTGAGCAGCCGCCCCCGCCTGCTGTTCGACTACTTCGCGCAGCAGTTCGCGCAGGTGACGAACCCGCCGCTCGACTCCATCCGCGAAGAGGTCGTGACGAGCCTGAGGACCAAGCTCGGCAGCGAGGGCAACCTCTGCACGTGGGGCCCGGAGCACGCCTGGGCGATCAGCCTCGACTTCCCCGTGATCGACAACGATGAGCTCGCCAAGATCCAGCACATCTCGACGTCGTTCCCCGAGCGCAAGTGCGTCACGATCTCGGGCCTGTACCGCGTCTCGTCCGGTGCGAAGGGCATGCAGAAGCGCATCGAGCAGATGTGCCGCGAGGCCGACCGTGCGATCGCGGACGGCGCCCAATTCCTCGTCATCACCGACCGCGACAGCGACCAGGAGTACGCTCCGATTCCGTCGCTGCTCGCCGTCTCAGCGGTGCACCACCACCTCATCCGGAACGAGACCCGGATGGCCGTCGGCCTCGTCGCCGAGGCGGGCGACGTGCGCGAGGTGCACCACGTCGCAACGCTCCTCGGCTACGGCGCCAGCGCCGTGAACCCGTACCTCGCGATGGAGTCGGCCGAGGAGCTCGTCCGCAGCGGCGTGATCTCGGGCGTCACCGAGGAGCAGGCCGTCCGGAACCTGATCTACGCGCTCGGCAAGGGCGTGCTCAAGATCATGTCGAAGATCGGCATCTCGGCCGTGTCGTCGTACACGGGCGCGCAGGTCTTCGAGGCAGTCGGTCTCTCGCACGAGCTCGTCGACGCCTACTTCACGGGCACGGAGACGAAGATCGAGGGCATCGGGCTCGAGCACATCGCCGCGGAGACGGCGGCGCGGCACGCGTTCGCCTACCCCTCGGACCGCGCCCCGCGCGCGCACGAGCGGCTGTGGACGGGCGGCGAGTACCAGTGGCGCCGCGACGGCTCGCCGCACCTGTTCAACCCCGAGACGATCTTCCGCCTCCAGCACTCGACGCGCACGGGTCGATACGACATCTTCCGCGAGTACACGAAGCTCGTCGACGACCAGGCCGCCGAGCTGAAAACGCTGCGCGGGCTGTTCCGGATGAAGACGAAGGGCGTCAGGCCCATCCCGATCGACGAGGTCGAGTCGGTCGCGAGCATCGTGAAGCGGTTCTCGACGGGCGCGATGAGCTATGGCTCCATTTCGAAGGAGGCGCACGAGACCCTCGCGATCGCCATGAACCGCCTGGGCGCGCGCTCGAACACGGGCGAGGGCGGCGAGGATCTCGATCGCCTCGTCGACCCGGAGCGGCGCAGCTCGATCAAGCAGGTGGCCTCCGGCCGCTTCGGCGTGACGAGCATGTACCTCACGCAGGCCGACGACATCCAGATCAAGCTCGCCCAGGGCGCGAAGCCCGGCGAGGGCGGCCAGCTGCCCCCCGGCAAGGTGTACCCGTGGGTCGCGCGCACGAGGCATGCGACGCCGGGCGTCGGCCTGATCTCGCCGCCGCCGCACCACGACATCTACTCGATCGAGGACCTCAAGCAGCTGATCTTCGACCTCAAGCGGGCGAACCCGGATGCGCGCATCCACACCAAGCTCGTCAGCCAGTCGGGCATCGGCGCGGTCGCGGCAGGCGTCGCCAAGGCGCTCAGCGACGTCATCCTGGTCTCCGGCCACGACGGCGGCACGGGCGCGAGCCCGCTGAACTCGCTGAAGCACGCCGGGACGCCGTGGGAGCTCGGCCTCGCGGAGACGCAGCAGACGCTCATGCTGAACGGGATGCGCGACCGCGTGGTCGTGCAGGTCGACGGCCAGATGAAGACGGGCCGCGACGTCGTGATCGGGGCGCTGCTCGGCGCGGAGGAGTTCGGCTTCGCCACGGCTCCGCTCGTCGTGACCGGATGCATCATGATGCGCGTCTGCCACCTCGACACGTGCCCCGTCGGCGTCGCGACCCAGAACCCGACTCTGCGCTCGCGCTTCACGGGTCAGGCCGACCACGTCGTGAACTTCATGGAGTTCATCGCCCAGGAGGTGCGGGAGTACCTCGCCTCGCTCGGCCTGCGCTCGATCGACGAGGCCGTCGGGCGCGCCGACCTGCTCGACATCGACGGCGCCGTCTCGCACTGGAAGGCCGACGGGCTCGACCTGTCGCCGATCCTCTATGGGCCGGAGTTCGCCGACTCGGAGTCGCGCAGGAACGTCAGGCAGCAGGACCACGAGCTCGGCGAGCACTTCGACGTCGAGCTGATCGAACGCGCCCGCGGGGTGATCTCCTCCGGCGGCCGCGTCGAGATCGAGCTGCCCGTGCGGAACACCGCGCGGTCGGTCGGCACGATGCTGGGCCACCACGTCACGAAGGCGCACGGCGCGAACGGGCTGCCGCCCGACTCGATCTCGGTGAGCCTGACGGGTTCTGCCGGGCAGTCGTTCGGGGCGTTCCTCCCCGCCGGCATCACGCTCCGCCTCGAGGGCGACTCGAACGACTACGTCGGCAAGGGCCTGTCCGGCGGCCGTGTGATCGTCCGCCCGCCGAGGGCGGCGTCGTTCGACGCGGCCCGGAACGTGATCGCAGGCAATGTGATCGGGTACGGCGCGACATCCGGATCGATGTTCCTCCGCGGCGTCGTCGGCGAGCGCTTCTTCGTGCGCAACTCCGGCGCGACGGCGGTCGTCGAGGGCGTCGGCGATCACGCGCTGGAGTACATGACGGGCGGGCTGGCCGTCATCCTGGGCGGCACGGGGCGCAACCTCGGCGCCGGCATGTCGGGAGGGACCGCCTACGTCCACCGCCTCGACCGCGAGCTCGTGAACGCCGATTCGCTCGCCTCCGGCGAACTCCAGCTGACGCAGCTGGGGTCGGGCGACATCGAGATCCTCCGCGACCTGCTCGAGGAGCACGAAGCGCACACCGGCTCCGAGACCGCCGCGCGCCTGCTCGAGGACCTCGAGGAGGCGGCGGCCGAATTCACCAAGATCGTGCCGCGCGACTACGCGGCCGTGCTGCAGACCCGACAGGACGCGATCGACGAGGGGCTCGACCCCGACGGCGACGTCGTCTGGAACAGAATCCTGGAGGTGACCCATGGCTGACCCCAAGGGCTTCCTGACCACGACCCAGCGCGAGCTGCCCGCGAGGCGGCCCGTCCCCGTCCGGATCATGGACTGGAAAGAGGTCTACGAGCCGGGCGATTCCGCCGTGCTCAAGCGACAGGCCGGCCGCTGCATGGACTGCGGCGTGCCGTTCTGCCACCAGGGCTGCCCGCTCGGCAACCTCATCCCCGAGTGGAACGACCTCACTTGGCGGGGCGACTCCCGCGCGGCGATCGATCGGCTCCACGCGACGAACAACTTCCCGGAGTTCACCGGTCGGCTCTGCCCCGCGCCGTGCGAGAGCGCGTGCGTGCTCGGCATCAACCAGCCCGCCGTGACGATCAAGCAGGTCGAGGTGTCGATCATCGACGAGGCCGTCGCGCACGGCTGGGTCGAGCCGCAGCCGCCCGCGCGGCTGACGGGCAAGACGGTCGCCGTCGTCGGCTCCGGGCCCGCCGGCCTGGCCGCGGCGCAGCAGCTGACGCGCGCCGGCCACACCGTCGCGGTGTACGAGCGCGACGACCGCATCGGCGGCCTGCTGCGCTACGGCATCCCCGACTTCAAGATGGAGAAGCAGCACCTCGAGCAGCGGCTCCGCCAGATGCGCGACGAGGGCACGCGCTTCCGCGCGGGGGTCGCGATCGGCACCGACATCACGTGGGACGAGCTGCGCGGCCGCTACGACGCCGTCGTCGTCGCAACGGGTGCGACCGTGCCGCGCGACCTGCCGCTGCCAGGCCGCGACCTCGAGGGCGTCCACTTCGCGATGGAGTACCTGACGGAGTCGAACCGCGCGACCGCGGGAGACGCCGTCCCCGGTCAGATCACGGCAGAGGGCAAGCACGTGGTCGTGATCGGCGGCGGCGACACCGGCGCCGACTGCATCGGAACGGCGCACCGCCAGGGCGCGCTGAGCGTCACGAACCTCGCGATCGGCAAGCAGCCGTCCGAGTCGCGCCCCGACCACCAGCCGTGGCCCATGATGCCGACGGTGTTCGAGGTGTCGTCGGCGCACGAGGAGGGCGGCGAGCGGGCGTTCCTCGCGTCGACCGTCGAGTTCCTCTCCAACGACGCGGGCGAGGTGCGCGCGCTGCGCGTCGCCGAGACCGAGTACCTCGACGGCAAGCGCGTGCCCAAGGCCGGCACCGAGCGGGAGATCCCCGCCGACCTCGTGCTGATCGCGATGGGCTTCACGGGCCCGGAGCGCGCGGAGCTCGAGCAGCAGCTCGGCACCCGCTTCAGCGAGCGCGGCAACGTCGAGCGCGACGAGCACTTCCAGGCGACCGAGCCCGGCGTGTTCGTGGCGGGCGACGCCGGTCGCGGTCAGTCGCTCATCGTGTGGGCGATCGCCGAGGGCCGCGCGGCGGCCGCGAAGGTCGACGAGTTCCTCATGGGCGAGACCTCCCTCCCCGTCCCGGTCGCGCCGAGCGACGCCCCCATCGGCCTGTAGCATGGCCAGTGCGGCCCATCGACCCGGTGGGCCGCACATCGGCGGGCGCGGCGATCGTGCGGATCCTCCAGTCGACCCGCCCATCCAGCACACGTGCGGAAGGTGTGAAATTTGAGACGTGCCAAGATCGTCGCGACCCTCGGGCCGGCGACGTCCACCCAGGAGACCGTCCGTGATCTCATCGAGGCGGGCGTCGACGTCGCTCGCCTGAACATGAGCCACGGCGACCACTCGGTCCACGACAACAACTACGCCAACGTCCGCGGCGCAGCCGCCGAGTTCGAGAAGCCGGTCGCGATCCTCGCCGACCTGCAGGGCCCGAAGATCCGCCTCGGCAAGTTCGCCGATGGGCCGCACGAGCTCGCAGAGGGCGACATCTTCAAGATCACCGTGGAGGACGTGCCCGGCACCAAGGAGCTCGTCTCGACGACGTTCAAGGGTCTGCCGCAGGACGTCAAGCCCGGTGACTTCCTCCTGATCGACGACGGCAAGGTGCGCGTCGAGGTCGTCGAGACCGACGGCACCGTCGTGACGACCAAGGTCGTCGTGCCCGGCCCCGTGTCGAACAACAAGGGCATCAACCTCCCCGGCGTCGCCGTGAACGTGCCGGCGCTGAGCGAGAAGGACGAGGAGGACCTCCGCTGGGCCCTCCGCAAGGGCTGCGACATCATCGCGCTGTCGTTCGTCCGCGACGCCGCCGACGTCGAGCGCGCGCACGAGATCATGGACGAGGAGGGCGTGCGCCGCCCGATCATCGCCAAGATCGAGAAGCCCCAGGCCGTCGACGCGCTGGAGCCGATCATCGAGGCCTTCGACGGCATCATGGTCGCCCGAGGCGACCTCGGCGTCGAGCTGCCGCTCGAGGCAGTTCCGCTCGTGCAGAAGCAGGCGGTCTCGATCGCCCGCCGGCTCGCGAAGCCCGTCATCGTCGCGACGCAGATGCTCGAGTCGATGATCCAGAACCCCGTGCCGACCCGCGCCGAGACGAGCGACGTCGCGAACGCCGTTCTCGACGGTGCGGACGCGGTCATGCTCTCGGGTGAGACGAGCGTCGGCGCACACGCCGTGACGACCGTCGAGACGATGGCGCGCATCGTCGCGTCGACGGAGGACCACGGACTCGAGCGCATCGAGCCGCTGACGACCCACCCGCGCACGCAGGGCGGCGTCATCACGAAGGCCGCGATCGAGGTCGCGGAGTTCGTCGATGCGAAGCTGCTGTGCGTCTTCACGCAGTCGGGCGACTCGGCGCGCCGCCTGTCGCGCCTGCGCTCCCGCATCCCGATGATCGGCTTCACGCCGATCGAGCAGACGCGCCGCCGCATGGCGCTCACGTGGGGCGTCCGATCGACGATCGTCGACATGGTCGACCACACCGACGAGATGTTCCACCAGGTCGACGAGTACGTGCTCGCGAACGATCTCGCCAAGGCCGGTGACAAGGTCGTCGTGATCTCCGGTTCGCCTCCCGGAATCGCCGGCTCGACGAACGACCTGCGCGTGCACCGGGTCGGGGACGCGGTCGGGGGAGCGGCCCCGGTCTACCAGAAGCAGTGATCTGGTAGCGTCTGCAGCGGGCTCGCCTTCGGGCGGGCCCGCTGCCTGCCGGCGTGGCGGAATGGTAGACGCGACGCACTCAAAATGCGTTATCCGTAAGGGTGTGTGGGTTCGAGTCCCACCGCCGGCACGAGAAATGGCCGCCTGAAGGGCGGCCATTTCTCGTCGTCGCCTTTCGGAGTCCTCGGTCTCGGCATGCGATCTTCCCCGCTTCGCGGGAAAGATCGTGCCGAGACCTGCGGCGCGGGCCGGGATGTCTGCTGGGGTCGGGGCTGGTGCGGCTTCGCGCGTACGGCTGCCGCGGTCGCGAATGACGCGGGAGAAGACGCGATCTAGGCGCGTTGTTTGAGACTGCGGCGGTGCAGGTGGGCGGGACAGCGGGAGGGGCGGCCCTTGAGCGCTCGAGGCGCGTGTGGTCAGATCGATGGGCGTATTCAGGCGCGGTTCAGTTCCGCGAGGGCGCGTCGTGATTAGGATGAGACAGTGAGCGAAGAGCAGAAGGACGAGCAGGCGACTGCCGGCGCACCGCGCCGCGTCGTCGTGGCGGAGGACGAGTCGTTGATTCGTCTCGACATCGTGGAGATCCTCCGGGACAACGGCTTCGACGTCGTCGGCGAGGCCGGTGACGGTGAGACGGCCGTTCAGCTCGCGACGGAGCTGCGCCCCGACCTGGTCGTGATGGACGTGAAGATGCCGCAGCTCGACGGCATCTCGGCGGCAGAGAAGCTCAGCAAGGGCAACATCGCGCCCGTCGTGCTGCTGACGGCCTTCAGCCAGAAGGAGCTCGTGGAGCGCGCCAGCGAGGCGGGCGCCCTGGCCTACGTCGTCAAGCCGTTCACCCCGAACGACCTGCTTCCTGCGATCGAGATCGCCCTCGCCCGCCACGAGCAGCTCATCACGCTCGAGGCCGAGGTCGCCGACATGGTCGAGCGCTTCGAGACCCGCAAGCTCGTCGACCGGGCCAAGGGCCTCCTGAACGAGAAGATGGGGCTCGCCGAGCCCGAGGCGTTCCGCTGGATCCAGAAGGCGTCGATGGACCGCCGCCTCACGATGCAGGACGTCGCTAAGGCCATCATCGAGCAGCTCGCCCCCAAGAAGGGCTGATCGGTCCGCAGGCACGCCGTTCGCGGCGTTGTCGTCGTCGCTGGCCTGGAGGGCCCGCTCCTCCTCCGCCAGGGCCCCTCGCGCCGGAGGCTCTGCTCGGTGCGCAGCACCGGGCAGAGGGGCGCGAGGGACGACCGACGCACCTGCGAACCGATCCGAGCACTGAGCACTCAGCGCAGAACCCCCGTCTCGCGACGGGGGTTCTGCGCATCCGGGGGTCGTGCCTACCGGCGGTCCCGGATCGCGTTCGTGATGCGAACGGTCGAGCAGCGCCTGCCGTCGGAGTTCGTCACAACGATCTCGTGCACCGTCAGCGAACCGCCCAAGTGGATCGGCGTGCACACCGCCGTCACCTCGCCCGTGACCGCGCTCGCGGTGTGGGTCGCGTTGATGTCGACGCCGACGGCGAGGCGGCCGGGGCCGCAGTGGTAGTTCGCCGCCATCGAGCCCATCGTCTCGCCCAGCACGACGTACGCGCCGCCGTGCAGCAGACCGACCGGCTGCGTGTTCCCCTCGACGGGCATCGTCGCGACGCAGCGCTCATGCGAGAACTCGGTGAACCGGATGCCCATCCGCTCGGCGAGCGCGCCGATCCCTCGCCCGTTCACCCAGGCAAGCCCGTCTTCGTGCGCCATCTCGCTCCTCGCGGTGTCCGTGCGGCGTCGCGGCCGTGTCGCCGCCGCGCCCGTAGAAATGTCCGTCCCCATAGATAGTCTGGAGGGGTGACGGACTCCGCAAAGCCTACTCTGCTCATCGTCGACGGCCACTCGCTGGCATTCCGGGCGTTCTTCGCGCTGCCCGTCGACACTTTCGTGAACCCAGAGGGCCAGCACACCAACGGCATCCACGGGTTCCTCTCGATGTTCATCAACCTGCTGAAGAACGAGTCCCCGACGCACGTCGCCGTGGCGTTCGACGTGTCCGACAAGACGTTCCGCAAGGAGGAGTACCCCGACTACAAGGAGGGGCGTCAGGAGACGCCGGCGGAGTTCAAGGGCCAGATCCCGCTGCTGAAGGACGCGCTCGAGGCCATGAACATCACGGTCCTCGAGAAGGACGGCTTCGAAGCGGACGACATCCTGGCCACGCTCGCACGCCGCGGCGCCGAGGCCGAGTACGACGTGCTCGTCTGCTCGGGCGACCGCGACGCGATCCAGCTCGTCAATGACCGGGTCACGCTCCTGTACCCGTCGGTGCAGGGCGTGTCGAAGCTCAAGCGCTACGACCCGCCCGCCGTCGAGGAGCGCTACGGCGTTCCGCCGGAGCAGTACCCCGACATCGCGGCCCTCGTCGGCGAGAAGGCCGACAACCTGCCCGGCGTCCCCAAGGTCGGCGAGAAGACCGCCGTCAAGTGGCTGACGCAGTTCGGCAGCCTCGAGGCGGTCCTCGACGGCGCCGAGAACATCAAGGGCGTCGTGGGGCAGAACCTGCGCGACCACATCGAGGACGTGCGTCGGAACCGGCGCCTCAACCGCCTGCTCGACGACATCGACGTGCCCGTCGAGCTCGACGCCCTCGAGCTCGGAGCTCCCGACGAGCCGGCGGTGCGGGAGATCTTCTCGAAGCTCGCCTTCCGCTCGCTCCTCACGCGCGTGCTCGAGCAGCTCGGCGGCGCGACGGATGACGAGGCGGCCCCGCAGACTGCGGCGCCGGTCGTCGAGCGGCCGGACGCCGAGGGGCTGGCGGCGTGGCTCGCCGCCGCAGACGGCACCGTCGGCGTGTCGGTCGAGGTCGAGGGCGGCCTGCCGACACGCGCGGGTTTCGCCACCGCCGAGAAGATCGTCGAATCGGCGTGGGGCGATGACGTCGCCGATGCCGCCCGCGCGTGGTTCGCCTCGACGGCGCCGAAGGCGCTGTGCGACTCCAAGCCGCAGCTCAAGGCCCTGCGCCGTGCGGGCCTCGAGGTCGCCGGCCTCGCCGCCGATCCGCTCATCGCCGGGTGGGTCGCGCAGCCTTCCTTCCCCGACAAGACGCTGGCGCACCTCGTCGACCGATACCTCGGCGAGAAGCTGCCGGAGGCCGACAAGAACCAGCTGGTTCCCGAGCACGAGGGCGCGGGCGTCGGGGAGCTCGCCTGGTACACACAGCGCGTCGCCGTCGCCGTCTCGGAGGCGCTCCCGGAGCGCGAGCGCACCCTGCTCGCGAACATCGAGCTGCCCACGACCGAGGCCCTCGCCGGCATGGAGCTCGCGGGCGTCGCCGTCTCGCACGAGAAGCTGTCGTCGTTCTCCGCCGAACTGGGGGAGAGGGCGGGCGCCCTGGCACAGGAGGCGTACGCGACGATCGGGCACGAAGTGAACCTCGGCTCGCCGAAGCAGCTGCAGGAAGTGCTCTTCGTCGAGCTCGACCTGCCGAAGACCCGCAAGACGAAGACGGGGTACACGACGGACGCGGCGGCGCTGGCCGACCTGAAGGACAAAGCCGATCATCCCTTCCTCGACCTGCTCCTGCGGCACCGCGAGGCGACCAAGCTGAAGCAGATCATCGACGGCCTCGATGCCGCTATCGACGACACGGGCCGCGTGCACACGACCTACGTGCAGACGGGGAGCCAGACGGGACGCCTGTCGAGCACCGACCCGAACCTCCAGAACATCCCCGTCCGCACGGAGGAATCGAAGCGCATCCGGGCGGCCTTCGAAGTCGGGGAGGGATACGAGACGCTGCTGACCGCCGACTACTCGCAGATCGAGATGCGCATCATGGCGCACCTGTCGGGCGACCCCGGCCTCATCGAGGCGTTCAACTCGGGAGAGGACCTGCACCGCTACGTCGGCTCGCACGTGTTCGGGGTCGAGCCGGAGGACGTCACCTCGCAGATGCGGTCGAAGGTCAAGGCGATGTCGTACGGGCTCGTGTACGGGCTGTCGGCATTCGGCCTCGCGAAGCAGTTGCGCATCGAGCAGCGCGAGGCGAAGCAGCTCATGGTCGACTACTTCTCGCGCTTCGGCGCCGTGCGCGACTATCTGCGCGCTTCGGTCGAGGCAGCGCGCGAGGTCGGCTACACCGAGACGATCTTCGGCCGTCGGAGGCCGTTCCCCGACCTGAAGAGCCCCAATCGCGTGCTCAGGGAGAACGCCGAGCGCGCCGCGCTGAACGCTCCGATCCAGGGCAGCGCCGCCGACATCATGAAGATCGCGCTGATCAGGATCGACGAGGATCTCGCCGACCTCGGCTCGCGCATCATGCTGCAGATCCACGACGAGCTCGTGATCGAAGTCGCGCCGGGGGAGTGGGACGCGGTCGAGAAGATCGTCAGGGACCGCATGGGGAGCGCGGCCGAGCTCTCGGTGCCCCTCGACGTCCAGGTCGGCCACGGCGACGACTGGAACGAGGCGGCCCACTGATGGCCGAGCGGCGCAGCCAGACGGCGGTCGACCGGATCGCCGAGGCCTGGGTCGACACCGAGACGCGACTCGACCTGATCACCGCGACGTACATCGGGCGCGATGCGGGGCGCACGGCGTTCGCGGACTACGGGCCCGCCGGCCGCGCCGAGGCACGGGAAGCGGCGCGCGCGGCGAGGTCGGAGCTGCTCGCCGCGGAGCCCGCGGATGACGTCGACCGCGTCACGCAGGCCGACCTCGTCGCAACGCTCGACGACTCGATCGCGCTCGAGGAGGCGGGGTGGAACGCCCGCGACCTCAACGTGATCGAGAGCCCGCCGCAGATGATCCGCGACGCACTCGACCTCATGCCGACCGACGGCGCGGAGGACTGGGCGGCCATCGCGGCGCGCCTGGCGTCGATCCCCGCATCGCTCGCCGGCTACACCGAGACGCTGCGTGAGGGAATGGCCGCCGCGAACGTGCCGGCGCGGCATCAGGTCGCGGAGGTCATCGCCCAGCTCGACCGCATGACCGCCGACACGGGCTTCTTCGCGACATTCGGCAGCGACGAGGCGCTCGGCGGCGCCGTCGGGGCCGACCTCGCGCGCGGGCGCCGCGCCGCGCGCGAGGCTTACACCGCGCTGCGCGAGTTCCTGGCCTCCGAACTGGCGCCCGTCGCCGGAGAGACGGACGGCGTGGGGCGCGAACTGTACGCGCTCCATTCGCGCACCTTCCTCGGCGCCCGCATCGACCTCGACGAGACGTACGAGTGGGGCATGGAGGAGCTCGCCCGCATGGTCGCCGAGCAGGAGGCGGCCGCAGGCCGCGTGCTCCCCGGTGCGACGGTGCGCGAGGCGGTGGCGCACCTCGAGGCGTCGCCGGATCACAAGCTCCACGGCACGGAGGCGCTGCGCCATTGGATGCAGGAGACGAGCGACCGCGCCGTCGAGGAGCTCGGTCGCGCGCACTTCGACATCCCCGACGAGCTGCGCACGCTGGAATGCCTGATCGCGCCCACCCAGGAGGGCGGCGTCTACTACACGGGCCCGACGGACGACTTCTCCCGGCCCGGCCGGATGTGGTGGTCGGTTCCCGCCGGCGTCACCGAGTTCGAGACGTGGCGCGAGCTCACGACCGTCTACCACGAGGGAGTGCCAGGGCATCACCTCCAGATCGGCCAGGCAGTGCACAACAGGGCGTCCCTGAACGCGTGGCGGCGGCTGCTCGCCGGCACTTCCGGCCACGCCGAGGGGTGGGCGCTGTACGCGGAGCGGCTGATGGACGAGCTGGGCTACATGGACGATCCGGCGAACCGGCTCGGCATGCTCGACGCCCAGCGCTTCCGCGCGGCCAGGGTCGTGCTCGACATCGGTGTCCACCTGGGCAAGCCCCGCCCCGGCAGCGGCGGCACCTGGGACCGCGACTATGCGCTGGAGTTCATGCGCAGCCACGTCAACATGCCGGATGAGGAGATCCGGTTCGAGGTGAACCGCTACCTCGGTTGGCCGGGCCAGGCGCCCTCGTACAAGGTCGGTCAGCGCATCTGGGAACAGATCCGCGACGAGGCGCGCGCCCGCGAGGGCGCGGAGTTCTCGCTTCGCGACTTCCACCGCAGGGCGCTCGGCCTGGGCGGAGTCGGTCTCGACACGCTGCGCTCGGCGCTGTCGGCGGGCTGATCCGGCGACCGCGCACTACAGGACTCGTAGAATGGTCACTATGACCATTTCCTCGCGCCTCGACGGCCTGAAGCTGTCGCGCACGCACGGCCGCGTGATCGGCGGCTCCGGCATCGGGTGGGCACTCGACGCGATGGACGTCGGCCTCATCTCGTTCATCATCGCCGCCCTCGCGGCCGAGTGGGGCCTCGACGGTTCGACGACGGGGTGGATCGCCTCGGTCGGCTTCATCGGCATGGCCATCGGGGCGAGCCTCGGCGGTCTGCTCGCCGACAGGCTCGGCCGCCGGCAGGTGTTCGCCATCACCCTGCTGGTGTACGGGTTGGCGACGGGCGCCAGTGCGCTCGTCGGGGGAGTGGCCCTGCTGCTCGTGCTGCGGTTCGTCGTCGGCCTCGGCCTCGGTGCCGAGCTCCCCGTCGCCTCGACGTACGTCAGCGAATTCGCGCCCGCGCGCATCCGGGGCCGCATCGTCGTCATCCTCGAGGCGTTCTGGGCGCTGGGGTGGACGGCGTCGGCCGTGATCGGGTACTTCGTCGTTCCGCTCGAGGGCGGTTGGCGGTGGGCTTTCGCGCTCGGTGCGATACCGGCGCTGTACGCACTCGTCGTGCGCCTCGGGCTCCCGGAATCCCCTCGCTGGCTGGCGTCGAAGGGCCGCGTCGTCGAGGCGGACCGCATCGTCCGCGCGATCGAGGACGAGCAGGGCGCCCCCGCGCAGGACGCGCCGGCGGGGGAGGCGACGGTGCAGCGCACCCGGGTCGCCGACCTGTTCCGCGGCGGGCTCGCCGGGCGCACGCTCTCGGTGTGGGCCGTGTGGGCCTTCGTGAACTTCTCGTACTACGGAGCGTTCATCTGGATCCCGTCGATCCTCGTCGCGCAGGGCTTCGACCTCGTCCGCTCCTTCGGCTATACGCTCATCATCACGCTCGCGCAGCTGCCCGGCTACGCCGTCGCGGCATGGCTCATCGAGGTCTGGGGTCGCCGCGCGACGCTGTCGGTCTTCCTCATCGGCTCCGCGGCCTCGGCCATGGCCTTCGGCACGGCGGGCGAGGTGTGGCAGATCCTGCTGTTCGGCTGCCTGCTGTCGTTCTTCAACCTCGGTGCCTGGGGCGCGCTCTACGCCGTCACGCCCGAGCTGTATCCGACCGCCGTGCGGGCGACGGGCGCGGGGGCGGCGGCCGCCGTGGGCCGGATCGCGTCGATCGTGGCGCCCCTGTTCACCCCGTGGGCGCTGGGGCTGGGCGGTGCGGGGCTGGTCTTCACGGTGTTCGCGATCTGCTTCGCGATCGCGGCGGCGAGCGCCTGGGGCCTGGCCGACCTCAGGGGCAGAGCGCTCGAGGAGACCGTCGGTGCGGGGGCATCCGAGTGATGCACAGGGCATCCGGATGATGCCCTAGAGTGGGCACGTGATGGCGAAGGCGCCGCGGAATTCCCCTGAGGCGCCCGCGGAGTCGCGATGGAGAGCCATCTCACGGCCCGGATGAGCTGACGCACGACGTCTCCGCTCCCGAGAGCCTCCTTGTGCAGGGCGCCGGTGAACCCACACCGGCGCGGCGGCCGGTGCGCCGCGGAGGTGTTGGGCCGGATATCGACTGACTTCTCCGAAAGGACACCTATGCTCGACCCTGCCCTCCAGAAGACGCTCGACGCCGTTCTGGCCCGCAACCCCGGCGAGCCCGAGTTCCACCAGGCCGCTCGCGAGGTCTTCGACTCGCTCGCCGTCGTGCAGGAGCGCCACCCCGAGTACAACGACCTCGGCATCCTCGCCCGCCTCTGCGAGCCGGAGCGCCAGATCATCTTCCGCGTGCCGTGGGTCGACGACAGGGGGCAGGTGCAGGTGAACCGCGGCTTCCGCGTCGAGTACAACTCGGCGCTCGGCCCGTACAAGGGCGGACTGCGGTTCCACCGCTCCGTCAACCTCTCGATCGTCAAGTTCCTGGGCTTCGAGCAGATCTTCAAGAACTCCCTCACGGGCCTGCCGATCGGCGGCGGCAAGGGCGGCAGCGACTTCGATCCGCACGGCAAGTCCGACGGCGAGGTCATGCGCTTCTGCCAGTCGTTCATGAGCGAGCTGTACCGCCACATCGGCGAGTACCGCGATGTTCCCGCCGGCGACATCGGCGTGGGCGCGCGCGAGATCGGCTACCTCTTCGGCCAGTACAAGCGGCTGTCGAACCAGTACGAGGCCGGCGTGCTCACGGGCAAGGGCCTCGACTGGGGCGGTTCGCTCGTCCGCACGGAGGCCACCGGTTACGGTGCCGCGATCTTCGCCGAGGAGATGCTGAAGGTGCGCGACACCTCGTTCGACGGTCGCAGGGCGGTCGTCTCGGGCTCTGGCAACGTCGCGATCTACGCGATCCAGAAGATCCAGCAGCTCGGGGGCATCGCGATCACGGCATCCGATTCGTCCGGATACGTCGTCGACGAGGACGGCATCGACCTCGAACTGCTCAAGCAGATCAAGGAGGTCGAGCGCGGCCGCATCGCCGAGTACGCCGAGCGCCGCGGCGGCAGGGCCCGCTTCGTGTCGGAGGGCTCGGTCTGGGACGTCCCCGCCGATGTCGCTCTGCCGTGCGCGACGCAGAACGAGCTGCACGCCCGCGACGCGAAGAAGCTCGTCGAGAACGGCGTGATCGCCGTCTCGGAGGGTGCGAACATGCCGTCGACGCCGGAAGCGGTCGAGATCTTCCAGGCGGCCGGGGTCGCCTTCGGCCCCGGTAAGGCCGCGAACGCCGGCGGCGTCGCCACGAGCGCGCTCGAGATGCAGCAGAACGCCGCGCGCGATGCGTGGAGCTTCGAGTACACCGAGGGGCGCCTGACCGAGATCATGCGCGGCATCCACCAGAACGCGCTCGAGACCGCCGACGAGTTCGGCCGCCCGGGCAACTACGTCATCGGTGCGAACGTCGCGGGCTTCCGTAAGGTCGCCGACGCGATGATCGCCTTCGGCGTGATCTGACCCGATCCGGTTCGACGAGCCCCCGGCGCCGATCGGTGCCGGGGGCTCGTCGCGTCCTGCGGGAATGATCGAGGATGCATGCTGTTGAATGGATACATGAGCGCTTCACGCAAGAGCATCGGCTTCCTGTCCTTCGGGCACTGGACGCCGCATCCGGAATCCCGAACGCAGTCCGCCGGCGACGTTCTGCACCAGTCGATCGACCTCGCCCAGGCCGCCGAGGATGTGGGCGCGGACGGTGCCTACTTCCGCGTGCACCACTTCGCGCGCCAGCTCGCGTCGCCGTTCCCGCTGCTGGCCGCCGCCGGGGCGAAGACGAAGACGATCGAGCTCGGCACCGGCGTCATCGACCTGCGCTACGAGAACCCGATGTACTTCGTCGAGGACGCGGGCGCCGCCGACCTGATCTCCGATGGCCGCCTCCAGCTCGGCGTCTCGCGGGGCTCACCCGAGCAGGTCGTCGACGGCTGGCGCTACTTCGGCTACCAGGCCGGTGACGACGACGCCAACGGTGCCGAGGCGGCGCGCGAGAAGATGAAGCTCATCCTGCAGCTGCTCGAGGGCACGGGCTTCGCGCAGCCGAGCCCGCGGCCGATGTTCCCGAACCCGCCGGGCCTGCTCCGGCTCGAGCCGCACAGCGAGGGGCTGCGCCAGCGGATGTGGTGGGGTGCCGGATCGGACGCCACGGCCCGCTGGGCGGCGCAGCAGGGCATGAACCTGATGTCGTCGACCCTGAAGGACGACGAGACGGGCGAGCCCTTCCACGTGCAGCAGGCGAAGCAGATCCGTGCGTTCCGCGAGGAGTGGGCGAAGCACGACCACGGTTTCGAGCCGCGCGTGTCGGTGTCGCGGTCGATCTTCGCGATCACGAACGATGAGGACCGCCGGTATTTCCTCGGCTCGGGCGACCGCGAGGACAGCTTCGGGCAGCTCGACGAGAACACGCGCGCCGTGTTCGGTCGCTCGTACGCGGCGGAACCGGATGAGCTGATCGACGAACTGCGCGGGGACGAGGCGCTGGCGGAGGCCGACACCGTCCTGCTCACGGTGCCGAACCAGCTCGGCGTCGACTACAACGCGCACGTGCTCGAGTCGATCATCGAGCACGTGGCCCCGGGGCTCGGCTGGCGGTAGCGGGCGATACCTGCGCCGCTACTCCACGGAGAGGGTGCGGGGGATCTCGTGGCGCAGAGCCGCCGCCGTCGGTGAGATGTTCGCTGCGAGGATGAGCACGAACCCGCCGGAGGCGATCACACCGAGCGCCGCGAGGGAGACGGTCGGAGCGGGGAGCGCCAGCGTGTGCGCGATGATGATTCCACCGATCACCGTAGCGGCGGCGCCGAGAAATGCGGCCGTGACGGTGTAGATCACGCATTCCCAGAGGGCGGCCAAGACGATCGCGCCCTGTGTCGACCCGGCGGCCCTGACGAGGGCATGCTCGCGCTCGCGCGCCTGCCCGGACATGAACACGGTGGCAGCGGCGGCGACGCCTGACAGCAGAAGCGGTCCTCCGAGCAGGAGAACGACGCCCTCGGGCGCGAGGCTGAAACCGTCGGCGCTCCCGGTGCGCGCGGCCTGCGCTGCGGCCAGGGTCGCCCCCGTCGTGTAGAGCCCGCCGGCCAGCGCGATCGCCACCATGAGCGGAGCGACGGCGGCGGTGGACCTGCTGAGCCGGTACCGCGCAGAGTTCCGTGCGAGGAACCAGGTCGCAGAGGCTCGCGCAGGGACGAGCGACGTCCAGGCGCGCAGCGCGATGGGGAAGACGATGGGCCCCGCCGCGGCCAGGACCGCGGCGATCAGGGGCGTCAGCAGTATCGCCTGACCGGAGAAGGCGGAGACTGAGGCTTCGCCGTCGAGGTTCGCGATCAGGATGATCGTGCCACCGAGGGCCAGACAAGTGGCGACGATACGGAGCCAGCCCAACCGGGCCTCGGGCGGCTCTGGCTCGCGCAGGGCCTCGATCGGCGGGGTGCGGCTCGCGCGCCGAGCGCCCCGGAGCCCGCCGAGGAGTACGACGGCAGCGATCGCGACCACTGCGATGGCGATGCTCCCGACGCTGAGGTGCAGGGAGATCCCCTGCATGTCGGTCCACTCGCGGAAGGTCCATACGAACAGCGGTTCGAAGGCCGATCGTGCGATCAGTGCGCCGGTCGTGCCTCCGGCGACCGCGACGGTGCCGAGCTGCGCGATGACCGCGAGCGCCACGAGCGCCGGCCGGATCCCGACGAGCTGCCACAGGGCGTGGGTGCGCTGTTGCAGCGCCACGGTGAGGTTCGCGCTCGCACTGAGCACGATCAGAGCGGTCACTGCGGTGAACATGATCACGGCGGAGCTCGAGCTGGCCAATCCGTCGCGGACGCGGCCGCCGTGGACCATACCGGTCTCCAAGAGCCCCGTCGCGATCGCGGCGACGAATCCTGCCGCGGTGATGACGGCGAAGATCCCCGTCCAGACGCGCGCGTGCCCCAGCAGGTCGGCCAGAATGAGCCGGATCATGCGTCTGCCCGTGCGTGGGAGACGGCGTCGAGCACTCGCCCAGGAGTCGGTGCGCTCAGCTCGGCGTGGATGAGCCCGTCGCGGAGCACGAGAACACGATCGGCAAGGGCCGCGGCCTCGAGGTCATGCGTGACGAGGACGACGGAGCGGCCGGTTCCAGCCGACGCGCGCAGGAGACGCAGTACGTCACCGCCGGTGGCCGTGTCGAGCGACCCGGTCGGCTCGTCGGCGAACACGATGTCGGGACGCATCGCCAAGACCCGTGCGATGGCCGCGCGCTGTTGCTGTCCGCCCGAGAGGTGCCCGGGGCGGTGAGCGGCGCGATCGGCGATGCCCACCGCCGTCAGGGCACGATCGATGTCCGCCCGACGTACGCGGCGGCGGGCGAGCCGCGCCGGCAGCGCGATGTTCTCCCGCGCAGTCAGCGATGGAATGAGGTTGAACGACTGGAGGACGAAGCCGACGTGGCGGCGGCGCAATCTTGCCAGCTTGCCGCGGCCGAGCTCGGCCAACTCGTGGCCCGCGAGGCGCACTGACCCCGCGTCGTATGGCTCGAGGCCGGCGAGGCAGTGCAGCAGTGTCGACTTCCCCGACCCGGATGGCCCGACGATGCTCACCATCTCGCCGGCCCGGATCTCGAGGGAGATTCCGTTGAGCACGGGCACGCGCGGGTCCTTTCGTCCCGCTCCGGGAAACGTCTTGCGCAGGCCCGCGGTGCTGATCATCGATTCGGTCATGCAGATCATCCGACCCCGGATGTGCGACTTGCGCGAGGGAGCGGCGTAGAGAGTCGTGGTAGTGCTGGCTCTACTCTTCGGCCGACGACGAGGCGCGGCGACCGCGCGCCCGTAGGGTGACATCTATGGGGACGACGACCGTGTGGCAGGCGCTGATGCGCCCGCCATGGCGGTTCCTCACGGGCCGCTGGCCGTGGCTCGCGCTCGTGTACCTGCTCGCCAGCGCCGCAATCGGGCTGCTGCTGCTGCCGATCGCGGTGCTGACGCTGTTGCTCTTGCCGCTCTGGGGCATCGCCGTCGGGGCGTTGGAACGGCGCCGCACGCGCCTCCTCGGCTTCGGCCATCAGGCGTCGGGCCACGTCGCGGTCGCCCCAGAACAGCGCCACATGTGGCTATCGGTCCGCGTTGCCGAGCCTGCGACCTGGCGCGAGACCGGCGCTCTCCTGGCGGACCTCGTGCTCGGTTGGGCCGTGCTGATCGTCCTGTGCGCCGAGGCGTTCTGCCTGCTCGCACTCGGTGCGATCGCCGTGCTCGGCCTGCGGGGCCCGGGGCGGGTCAACCTGTACGGCGACACGCACGTGGTGATCGGGGCGGACAACTGGTGGCTGGTCCTTCCGATCGCACTGTTCGCTGTCCTCCTGTTCGCGTACGTCAACGCGATGCTCGCGGCCGGGCAGGCGACGCTGCTGAGGGCGTTGTGCGGACCGCGGCAGCGGGAGCTCACCCGCAACGTCGAGCGGCTCGTGCAGTCCCGGGCGGCGCTCGTCGCCGCGTCGGAGGCGGAGCGGCGACACATCGAGCGCGACCTGCACGACGGCGTGCAGCAGGAGCTCGTGACCCTCGGTGCTCGGCTCGGCATCGTCAGCCTCGAGATCGATGACCTGACGGCGCGTGGCGCCGACACCGTGGCAGCGCGCGAGGCGCTCGACGCCGCGCAGGGCCAGGCGGAGCATGCGATGGCGGCGCTGCGCAGCACCGTGAGGGGCATCCATCCGGCCGTGCTGACCGATCACGGCCTCGGCGCCGCGCTGCACGAGCTCGCCGACCGCACGCCGGTCGCGATCACCCTCGAGATCGAGGAGTTCGGTCGACTGCCGAGCGCCGTGGAATCGGCCGCCTACTACCTGGTCACCGAGGCGATCAGCAACGCTGCGAAGCACACGACCGCGACCCGCGTCACTGTCAGCGCGCGGCTCGACGAAGGATCCCTCTCGGTGGCGGTGACCGACGACGGCCAGGGCGGTGCCGACGAGAGCGCCGGAACGGGGCTCAGCGGCCTGCGCGAACGCGCCGACACCCTGGGCGGCACGTTCCGGGTCGTCAGCCCGATCGGCGGGCCGACGACGCTGTACATGTCGGTCCCGATCGTCAGAGAGGAGGTCGGAGTCGATGCGCCTGCTGCTCGCTGAGGACTCCGCGCTGCTGCGCGAGGCGCTCGTCGCGCTCCTGGAGCGTCTCGGCCACACGATCGCTGCGACGGCCGCGACGGCGCCAGGCCTCGTCGACGCGTACGGGCGGCTCGCCGATGCCGGGGAGCCGCCCGACCTCGTGCTCACTGACGTGCGGATGCCTCCCGACGGCGGGGACGACGGGCTCCGTGCGGCTCTCGAGATCCGGACGGCCGCGCCGGCGCAGCCCGTCATGGTGCTCTCGCAGTACCTCGCGGACACCTACGCGCGGGAGCTGCTCACCCTTCGCGAGGGGGCGATCGGATACCTGTTGAAGGATCGGGTGAACCGCGTCCGCGACTTCGCGGCCGCTCTCGAGACGGTTGCAAGCGGCGGGACCGTTATCGACCCGGATGTTGTGCACCACCTGCTCAGCGGCTCGCGGCCGGGTCCGCTCGACCGCCTCACCCCGCGCGAGCGAGAGGTGCTGGCACTGATGGCGGACGGGCAGTCGAACACCGACATTGCGACGACCCTGACGCTCACCGACGCTGCCGTGAGCAAGCACGTCGGCAACGTGTTCGCCAAGCTCGGGCTCGGCCCGGTCGAGGAGAACCGACGGGTCAGGGCCGTTCTGACCTACCTCCAGGCCGCACGGCACTGATGGCGCAGGGCTGAGCGCGGATGCATGGGCGCGACGACTTCTGATGTTCCGACCGGCGCCGTGCCCCGCTGCGGCTGGAGTCGTACTCGCGCAGCGGCGAACCCCGCACGACGGCCCGAACCTCGCGCGTGGATCTGGTGACGGCATTGGCCAAAGATTCGAGAGGAATGTCGTTGTTGACGCTTGCGAGTAGCAGAAAGTTTCGATAGAATGAGGGTATGTCGAAGGTGACGATCGAAGACAAGCTCAAGGACCTCGGTCCGGCAGAGCTCGCCGAGACGCGTCGCCTGGTGGCGGAGGTCGTGCGGCTGCGGGAGGCGCAGGCCCGGATGGATGGGGAGGTCGCGTCGTGTGTGGCGCGGCTGGCGGAGATCGCTCAGGCGCAGGGTGAGGCGATGGGGTCGTCGCATGGGCCGGAGTATGCGCGGCGGGCGATGGCGGCGGAGGTCGCCGCGGCGACGCGGGTGCATCCGGGGTCGGCACGGGCGGAGCTGGAGTCGGCCGAGCGGCTCGTGACGAGCTTCCCGGTCACGCATGCGGCCCTGTCGGAGGGCCGGATCACCGCCAAGCACGCGAAGGCCGTCACCGACGCCGGGCTCACGCTCGATGAGGGTGCGCGGGCGTCACTGGACGGACTCGCGGTGTCGTTTGCGGAGACGCTGACGCCGGGGCAGTTCGCGAAGGTCGTGAAGCTGCAGGCCGCGCGGGTTTCTGCCGTGACGCCGGCGGAGCGGCACGAAGCCGCCCGTGCCGAGCGGGGGGTGTTCCTGACGGATCTGGATGACGGGATGAGTGAGCTGGCGGTGCGGGTTCCGACGCTGCACGCCCACGGCATCCACGATCGCCTCACCCGCATGGCCCGCCGCGTCGATGACGAGCGTCGCGCGGCCCGCCGCGCCTGGGTCGCGGCCGGCTTCGCCCGCCCGGAGGCGGGCTGGGAGCACCTCCTCGACGAGGCGACCCCGGCGATGCTCGCCGCGGCCGCCCGCGCGACCGTGGATGATCGGGACGGCTTCGCGGACGGCACTTCTGGCGTGCGCGCCGGCGCGTGGACATCGACGGTCGGAACGGGTCGCCAGTCGGCTTCGGCTTCGGCTTCGACTTCGGACCGGATCTTCGCCGGCACGGGCGAGGAACTCGGCCTGCGCGCGAGCGACACCCGCACCTTCGACCAGCTCCGCGCCGATCTGGCCGCGGACCTCGCCCTCACCGGGAGCCCGTCTGCGGGGCACGAGTTCGGCGCTACCGCCCTGGCGGGACTGCTGTCGGGCGTGACCGCACACGTGCAGGTCGTCATCCCCGCCCGCACGATCATCAACCCCTCCGAAGGCATCGTCCTCGACGCGCGCGGCACGATCATCGCCACCGACGACGCCCTCGCCGCCGCGGGGCACGCGACCGGGTGGGATCGCCTGTTCGCCGCCGCCGAGACCGGCGAACTGCTCGCCGTCGACCGGTACCGGCCCTCCAACGCCCAACGGCGCATGATCGTCGCGCGAGACGCGACCTGCCGGGTGATGGGGTGCACTGTGCCCGCCCGCAACTGCGACATCGACCACGTCCACGACTACGCCCTCGGCGGCACCACCCAGGTAGGGAACCTCGAAGCGCTGTGCGAGCGGCACCACATCATGAAACACACCTCGGGGTGGAGAGTCCGCGCCCTCGGTGGCGGGCAGCTGGAATGGACCAGCCCCACCGGCCGCACCTACCCGACCGGGCCCGAGAGCCGCGTCTACTTCCGCGAACTCCTCACCGACGACAGCCCCGCACCCTTCGAACCACCGACCACGGGTACGGGAACGAGTGCGTCCATGCCCGCTGCACGTGTCGAGGGGACGAGTGCGTCCATGCCCGCCGCGCCTGCCGAGAAGAACACCGCGTCCTCGCCCGCCGCGTCCGCCGAGAAGGCGGCTGCGTCCCGGTCCGCCGCACGCGATCGGTTCGAGGCGACAGCCCTGCCCCGCCTCGACGCAGCCCGGGTCCGCCGCGCGGACGCTGCCGCGCGGACGCTGCCGCGCGCGCCGACGAGCGCGCCCGCGCCGCCGACGCGCGCCAACGACTCGCAGACCAACACGTCGCAGAACGCGCGCTCGAAGCATCAGGCGACGCGATCGGCGACTGGAGCGTCACCGAGCTCCTCGACGAAACCCTCCCCACCGCGCCCACCGAGGCGTCCGCGATCGAACGCATCCTGGGCGCGCACCTCGAACCGGCGACCGCGCCGAACGGCGCACCCACGCCCGCGGGTCCCATCGACTTCGCACCGACGCTGGCGTAGCACGACGCCCGCCGGAACGAGGAACCGTCGGTCGAGCGGCGGTCGGCCCGGGCCAGCGCGGGTCCTCGCCCGCGGGTCCTACTCCGCGGGGACGATCAGCCAGAAGGCGATGTAGATCGGGATGGTGCTGCCGAAGAAGAGCAGCCCGAAGAGCGCCAGTACGCGCGTCCAGGTGCTGCTCCACCCGAATCGACGCGCGACCATGGCGCAGACACCGGCGATCATCCGGTCGTCACGCGGACGGGAGAGAACGATGGGAGCCATGGCTCGAGCGTAGCGGTGGCGGATCGCCAGGCGGCCAGCTCGTCGCGCGCTGGACCTGACTCCGCTCGTCGCATCGCCGTCCTGCTACCGTCTTCCCGTGAACGACGCCACCGCACCCGCGCTCGAGACGATCGCCCTCGCCGTGCCGCCCTCCGAGGCAGGCGACGCCATCTCGGTCATGCATTCCGCCTTCGCGGAGTTCTCGCTGACGGGGGAGCCCTCGGGCGCACTGCGCGAGACGGTCGATTCGCTGCGCGCCGAGATGACGGGCGACGTCCGGGTCGGCATCGCCCGACACGACGGCCGGGCCGTCGCGTCGGTCAAGCATCACGTCGCCGACGACGGCACCCTGTACTTCTCGCGCCTCGGCGTGATCCCGGATGCCCGTGGTCAGGGCATCGGCGGGCGCTTCGTACGCGCGCTGCGCGAGCACGCGCGCGGCGAGGGCCTGCGCGGCCTGTCCTGCCTCGTCCGCGCCGAGGAGGCACGCAACATCGCGCTCTACGAGCGGCTCGCCATGCGCATCGTCTCGCGCGGGCGGAAGCAGAGCCGCACGGGAGCGGTGCTCGATGTCGTGGCCATGCGCGACGAGTGAGGGAGCACGGCCTCGGTACGTGCGCGCGGTCGAGCGGATTCGGGCTGCAGGCCGCGGGGCGCGCCGAGCGGCGCCGCGGGGCTCGGAATCCGGGAGAATTGAGCGAGTGACACGTTCCGCTGAGGCATTCGCCCTGCCCGCTTCCCGCGCCGCGAAGGCCGACGACTCGCTCATCGGCAGCGACGCCGCGCACCTCGCGGCCATCGATCAGGCGCTCTTCGACGCGCGCGACGACGTCGAGCGCCGGCTCGCCGATGCCCGACGGCTCGAGACCGACGAGGGCCAGGACGCGATGGACCGCGACATCCTGGTGCACCATCTCGTCGCGCGCCAGACGGTGCTGCGCCGGTTCACGCGCGACCTGTGCCTCGGCAAGATCGTCTCGTCGGCCGGGGAAGAGCTGTACATCGGCCGCACGGGGCTCGTCGCGAGCGACGGCACGCGCCTGCTGATCGACTGGCGCGCACCCGCCGCCGAGCCCTTCTTCGCCGCCACGCACCAGACCCCGATGGGGCTCAGCATGCGCCGCCGCTTCCGGTGGCAGTCCGGCCGCGTCGTCGACTACTGGGACGAGGTCTTCGACGCCGAACTGCGCGAGACCGACGCGGCCCTCGATGACCAGTCGGCGTTCATCCGTAGCCTGGGCGCCTCGCGCTCCGACCGGATGCGCGACGTGCTCGGTACGATCCAGGCCGACCAGGACGCCATCATCCGGGCCGGCGGCCGCGATGCCCTCGTCGTCGACGGGGGCCCCGGCACGGGGAAGACGGTCGTCGCGCTGCACCGCGCGGCATACCTGCTGTACTCCGACACCCGCATCTCGCAGCGTGGGGGCGGCGGCGTGCTCTTCGTCGGCCCGAACGATCGCTACCTGTCGTACGTCGACGACGTGCTGCCGAGCCTCGGGGAGGGGAGCGTCAGGATCGCGACGCTGCGCCGGATGACCCCGGAGGGCGTCGAGGCGCTGCCGGAAGCGGACCCGCGCGTGTCCGCGCTGAAGGGCTCGATCGCCCTCGAACGCGCGATCGAGCGGATCGTCGCCGGCTACCGCCGCGCGCCCGATGACGAGATCGTCGTGCCGATGTCGTGGGCGGACATCGACATCCAGCCGGAGGAGTGGGAGCAGGCGTTCGAGGCCGCCGACGACGGCACGCCGCACAACGAGGCGCAGCACCTCGTCTGGGAGGAGCTGCTCGACATCCTGACGGCCAAAGCGCGCGAGATGCCGCCGCACCTGGCGCGCCGCGAGCTCGCGACCCACTCCGGGCTGCGCGCCGCGTTCGAGAAGGTCTGGCCGATGCTCGACCCCGCGCGCCTCGTCGCGGCGCTGTGGACGTCGCCGACGCTGCTGAAGCGCTCGGCGCCCGAGCTCTCGGCCGACGACATCGCGCTGCTGCGCCGCACGGACGGCGCGGCGTGGACCGACGACGACCTGCCGCTGATCGACGCGGCCCGCGACCTGATCGGCGACCCGGAGGCGACCAGGCGCCGGCGCGCCCACGACCGCGCACTGGCGGCGGAGCGCGAGCGGATCGAGACGGTCGTGGAGTACCTGCACGACTCCGACGAGGACGGCGAGGGCGTCTCCCTGATGCTCGACGCCGGCGACATGCAGGAGCGACTGATCGACCCGGGCGCGCTGCCGGCGCTGCCGTACGACGAGCTCGCGGGCCCGTTCGCCCACGTGATCGTCGACGAGGCACAGGAGCTCACCGACGCGGAATGGCGCATGCTCATCCGGCGCTGCCCGTCGAAGAGCTTCACGATCGTCGGCGATCGCGCCCAGGCGCGGCACGGCTTCGCGCAGTCGTGGCAGGAGCGCCTCGCCGAGGTCGGCATCCGGCGCGCCGAGGTCGCGGGCCTCACGATCAACTACCGCACGCCGGCCGAGGTGATGGCGGAGGCCGCGCCCGCGATCCGCGAGGCGATCCCGGATGCGAATGTGCCTGCGTCCGTGCGGGAATCGGGCGTGCCCGTGCGTCGGGGCGCCGCCGCCGAGCTGCGCACCGTGCTGGAGGAATGGCTCGCCGACCACGAACAGGGCATCGCCTGCGTCATCGGCGCCGCGGAGGTGCCTGACCTTCCGCGGGTCGCGGCGATGACCGCCGCCGAGTCCAAGGGGCTCGAATTCGACCTGGTCGTGCTGGTGGATCCGGACGGGCTCGGCGACGGCATCACGGGCGCCGTCGACAGGTACGTCGCGATGACGAGGGCGACCGAGCGCCTCGTGATCCTCGAGGGCTGAGGGCCGCTCGACTGAGGCCCCTCGCCCTCGCACCGGCGACGCCTCGTAGGATGTCGACGTGACGAGCGTGAGATATGTGGCCATCGGGGACAGCTTCACGGAGGGCGTGGGGGACGAGCGGCCCGACGGCACGCCTCGGGGGTGGGCCGACCTGGCCGCCCGCGGCTGGGCCGCTTCGCTCGGCGGGTCGATCGAGTACGCCAATCTCGCCATCCGGGGGCGCCTCGCGTGGCCCGTCGTGGACGAGCAGCTCGAGCCGGCGCTCGCGCTGAAGCCGACGCACCTGTCGTTCAACGGCGGCGGCAACGATATGCTGCGGCCCGGATCGAACACCTCGGGCATCGTCGATACGTTCGTGAAGGTCCTGATGCGGTGCCGTGAGGAGGGCGTCGTGCCGATCCTGCTCGCGGGCGCCGACCCGTCGGGCGGCCTGCCGATGTCCCGGCTCATCCGGAGCAGGGGGGACGCCCTCTTCGCCGCCGTGACAGCCAGGCTCCGCGGCGCTGACGATATCGTCTGGGCGATCAACTGGACCGACGAGAAGCTGCGCGACCAGGCGTTCTGGTCGCCCGACCGCCTGCACATGAACTCCCGCGGACACCACAGGGTCGCGGCGCGCGTGCTCGACGCCCTGGGGCAGCGCGTCGACCCCGAGTGGTGGGACCTCCCCGAGCCCGCAGAACCCCACCTGGGCACGCGCGAGTACTATCGCGCCCACGTCGCGCCGTGGGTAAAGCGGCGCGTGACGCGCACGTCGTCGGGTGACGGCCGCCGCCCGAAGCACCCGGCGTACGTGACGGTCGGGGCTGCCTGAGGCTCGGCGGTCCGAGGGCAGACCGTCAAGACTCGCCGCCTGCGCGTCGGTGAGCGACGCGGTGCCGGCGTGGTGCTCAGAGCCCCTGGCCGGCCTCCCAGAGGCGCTCGGTGCGGCCCGAGAGCAGGCCGTCGAGGCTCGTCGCCTGCGCGTCGGTGAGCGACGCGACGTAGTCGATGATGCCCCTGCCGCGGGCGAGGCGGTCGAGGTCGGCGTCGGAGCGGGACTCGACGAGCGCGGGGGCGTCCCTGCGCAGCCGCCGGTAGTCGTCCGTCGCGAGCTCGACGAGGTCGATGAGGCGCCGAGGCGCTCTGCGGGCATCGCGCGGGTCGTCGAGCCAGGCGGAGAAGCCGTCGACGAGCCGTTCGAGCACGCTCGCCTGCCCCCGTTGGTACACCGCGAGGTCGGGGCGCTCGAGGATGAAGCGCTGGTGCAGGAACTTCAGCACGGCCACCTCGTGCCAGGCCTGCCGACTGAGGCTGACGTGCCCCGAGCGGATGTTCGGCGCCCTGTGCACCTCGACCGACGACTGCAGGCGGGCGATCCACGCGGTCGTGAACCTCGCCAGCGTCCGCTCGCTGGCGAGCGAACCGTCGAACGGTTCGGCGATGAGGCCGTCGATGACCTCGGCGCGCACCTTCGCGACCGCCTCGGCGAAGGCGTCCGGGTCGGCGATCCAGGAGTCCTTCCGCAGCAGCTCGCGCCAGAGCAGCTCGAGCGAGTGCCCGGGCGTGCGGGCCGCCGCGGCGAGCTCCCGCTCGTCTAGCGCGCGCAGCGCCGCGAGGTCGCGGTGCCACATCCGGAACTCGGCTGAGAGGGTGGCGGGGTTGAGCAGGTCGGCGCGGTAGAAGTCGTCGAGATCGTGCAGGGAGTATGCGATGTCGTCGGCGATGTCCATGATGGAGCACTCGACCGTCTGCTGCCCCTGTTCGATCGCGGGGTAGGCGGCGAGCGCCTGCGCCACGTCCTGCTCGTCGACGGCGTAGTAGTTGAACTTGCTCGCCCCGCCGCGCCTCTGCCCGCCCTCGCCGCGGCGCCACGGGTACTTCAGCACGGCGGCGCGCACAGCCGCCGTGAGGTTCAGGCCGACGCCGGGTCGGTCGTGCTCGTCCAGGCGCGTGATGATCCGGTAGGTCTGGGCATTGCCCTCGAAGCCCTCCGACAGGCCGAAGCGCGTGCGCGCCAGGTGGTCGAGCGCCTGCTCGCCGAGGTGCCCGAACGGCGGGTGGCCGAGGTCGTGCGCGGCGGCGGCCGCCTGCACGACGACGGGGTGGGCCCCGCCGAGCGCGCTGACCGTGCGCGGGGCGTCGTCGGTGCGCGTCGCGAGGTGCGTCGCGATCGCGCGGGCGACGGCGGCGACCTTCACGGAATGCGTGAGCCGGTTGTGCACGGCCAGACCGGCGCCCGCCTGCGAGATGACCTGCGTCACGGCGGACAGCCGCGAGTAGAACGGCGAGAACCGGATGCGCTCGACGTCGACCCGGAAGTGCGGGTGCCCCTCCGCGTTCTGGAACTCGTTCAGGGTCTCGGGCAGGCGACGGGCCTCGCGGGAATCAGCTGTGCTCTGCGGCATGGGGCAAGTCTGGCACGCGGCGGGAAGCACGTGCGGGAGACTGGAACGGTGATGCCCGATATCGAGATGGCCGCGATCCCGGCCGGTGCCGTGACCCTCCACGATGCGCGCCGGAGCGCTCGGCGCACCGTCGAGCTGGAGCCGTTCGAGATCGGCGTCTTCGCCGTGACGGAGGAGGCGCTCGCCGAGCTCCTCGGAGTACCCGCGGCGCACGCGCGCAGGCCGGCCGTCGACGTCAGCTGGCAGCGGGCGATCCGGTTGTGCAACGCGCTCTCGGAATGGGAGGGGCTCGACCCGGCATACAGCGTCGACGGCGAGGCCGTCCGATGGTTCGTGGACTCCGACGGATACCGGCTGCCGACCGAGGCCGAGTGGGAGTTCGCCTGCCGGGCCGGCTCGGCGAAGCCCCAGTACGGGCCGCTGGCGGATGTCGCCTGGACGGAAGCGGACGGTGTCGGGCACCCCAGCGACGTGGGCGGCAAGATGCCCAACCTCTTCGGGCTCTTCGACACGCTCGGCAACGCGTGGGAGTGGTGCTGGGACCTGCTGGACCCCGCGCGCTACGGCGACTACCGCGTGTTCCGCGGCGGAGGATTCGACGACCCGGCATGGAGCGTGCGCGCCTCGACGCGGCGCGGCGGCGGACCGCGCATGCACCACGACGACGTCGGCATGCGCCTCGCGCGCGGCGCGTTCGACGGCGACGGCGCGGCACAGGGCTGGTCCGCCGCGGCCGATGAGGAGAACGCCCTGGTCGACGGGCCCGTGCCCTTCGGCTGGACCCCGCTGCGTTAGCCGGCGGAGTACCCTGAGCGGGGAGGTTTCCGGATGTCCGACCCGCGATCAGAGGCGGCCCGCTACCGGGCCGAGAAGGAGCTGGCGGAGGGCGAGCGCGGTTCGGCGCCGTCGCCGCAGTGGTCCACGCGCGAGGAGCGCTGGGCCGTCGTCGAGGCGTCCATCCAGCAGGCCATCCGGCGCGGCGAGTTCGACGATCTGCCCGGCGCGGGGAAGCCGCTCGAGGGCCTCGTCGCCTCGAGCGATCCGGATTGGTGGATCAAGCGCAAGATCGAGCGCGAGGGCCTGAGCGGCATGGCGCCGCCGGCGATCCAGCTGCGGACCGAGCACAAGGGCATGTCGGCGACGCTCGACGAACTGCCCAGGGAGGCGGACGTGCGCGCCCACCTCGAGGACTTCAACGCACGTGTGCGCAGCGCCCGGCTGCAGCTGGAGGGCGGGCCGCCGGTCGTGACGCCCACGCTCGACGTCGAAGCGGAGGTATCGGCGTGGCGGGACAGGCGCGCCGAACGCGCCCCGTCCGGCGGTGCCGACGCGCCCGGCGGGGGCGTCGCAGGCACAGCGGTCCCATGGTGGCGCCGGTGGGCGCGCGGTCGCTGACCGGACGGCGCCCGGGTCACCCGCGGCGCAGCGCCCGGTTCGTCTTCGCCGTCGCGATCGCCGACCAGGGGTCCTCCGGCCAGGGGTGCTTCGGGTAGCGGCCGCGCATCTGCTTGCGCGCTTCCGCGTAGGCGCCGTTCCAGAATCCGGCGAGGTCGCTCGTCACGGCGAGCGGCTGCCGGCCGGGGGACAGCAGGTGGAACAGCACCGGTACGCGGCCGTCGACGAGCCGCGGGGTGTCGGCGAGCCCGAAGACCTCCTGCAGCTTCACGGCGACGACGGGCAGGGCATCGGGGTCGTTCGGATCGGGGTAGGCGATGCGCGGGGCCGAGCCCGACGGCACGGGCAGCCGCTCGGGCGCGAGATCGTCGAGCCGTGCCGCCTCGGGCCAGGGGAGCAGCCCGCGCAGCGCCGCGAGCGTGTCGACGCGGGCGAGCGAGCCCCCGGCCGCCGGGAGCGCGGGGGTGAGCCATTCGTCGAGGCCCGCGAGGAGCGCCTCATCGGCGACGTCCGGCCACGGGGCGCCGAGCTCCCGCCGGATGAGGCCGAGCCGCGCGCGCAGTCCCGCCGCGGCCGGTGCCCACGGCAGTGCCGCGACGCCGCGTTCGCGGATCTCGGCCGTGAGCGCGGGAACGGTGTCGCCCGGCTCGGCCGCGACCGGCGTCGACGAGAGCTCGATCGCGCCGAGCCCGCGCACCTCCCGCACCCGAACGGCGCCGTCCGCGACGCGTGCGACGCGTTCGCTCCGGGTGAGGCCGCCGCCGAGCGCGAGCGCGTCGGCCTCGGAGAGCGGGGCGGCCAACCGGATGACGGTGCCGGTCGCGTCGGCCGCCCGCCCCTCGGCGCGCTGCGCGGCGGCGACGGCGAGCCACTCGGAGGAGGCGAGCGCGCTCGCCTCCGGGACGGCGGCGCGCGTGCCGGAAGCGAGCAGGTAGCTCCGTGAGCCGGGGGAGACGCGGCGCGCGATCCACTCCGGCCGCGCGAGCGCGGCGACGAGACCCGCGGCGTCGCGCGGGTGCCCCGTGCTGCGGTGGCTCCCCGCGGACGCGGGGTCGCGCGCTTCCGAGGAGGATGCGCGGGATCGAGGAGGAATCTGCAGGTTCTCTCCTCGATGTTGCGGTTTCTCCGCGATTTCGTCGTCGTGCGCGGGGGTCGCGCCTCGTGCTTTCCGCGCGGTGCGCCCGGCGTGGCGCGCGTCGCGCTGGTTCCGCACGGGCGCGGGGTCGCGCGTTTCGGAGGAGATTGCGCGGGATCGAGGAGAAATCTCGGCGTTGTCTCCTCGATGTTGCGGTTTCTCCTTGATTTCGTCGTTGTGCGCGGGGGTCTCGCCTCGTGCTTCCCGCGCGACGCGTTCGAGGCGGCGCGCGTCGCGTCGCCACCTCTCGGCGCCGGGTGCGCGGCCGCTCCGCAGCTCGCCGATGAGGTGAACGAGATCGGCGCCCGGGTCTCTGTGGCCGCCGGACAGGGCGGCGACGGCCTCCGCGGCACTGCGCGGGTCCGCGCCGGCGTCCGCCGCCGCGAGGAGCGCCCTGGCTTCCCTGGCGCCAGCGGGCATCCGGGCCACGCGGGTGCCCAGGTCGGTGGCGCGCCCGTCGTCGTCGACGAGCCCGAGCGCGCGCAGCGCGGTGACGGCGGCGCCGATCGACGCCGCGGGCGGGGGCGTGAGCAGTCGCAGGCCAGCTGCTGCTGGCGTGCCCCACACGGCGAGCGCGAGCGCCGCATCCGTGAGGTCGGCGGAGCGGATCTCTGGCGCCGCGGAGGCGGGCATCCGCGCGTAGTCGGCCTCGGAGTACGCGCGCACGGCGCGACCGGGCCCTTGGCGCGCCGCGCGACCGGAGCGCTGGTCGGCGCTCGCTCGGGATGCGCTGACGGTGACGAGACCCGAAACGCCGCGGCCGGAGTCGCGCCGCGGCTCGCGCGAGAGCCCCGCGTCGACGACGAGCCGCACGCCCGGGACCGTGAGGGAGCTCTCGGCGAGTGCCGTGCTGACGACGATGCGCGGCGGGTCGTCGCGGCCGTGACGCCCCGCGGTCGCGCGATCCTGCTCGCGCGGCGGCAGCTGCCCGTGCAGGGGCAGAGCCTCGACGCCGGGTGAGAGGGCCCGGATGGCCGAGACGACGCGGTCGACGTCGCGGGCCGCCGGGACGAATACGAGCGCGTCAGCGCCTGCCGAGGCCTGCGCGGCGATTGCCGTGCGCGCGACATGATCGAGGAAGCCCGCCGCCACGCCGCGTGCGTCGATGCGCCCCGGCGCGTACGGTGCGTACTCGATCGCGAGCGGATGCAGGGGCGATGGCACATCGACGACGGGCGCCGCTCTCTCCCCGCCGATCAGTTCTGCCACGGCTGTCGCGTCGACGGTCGCCGACATCGCGACGAGGACGAGGTCTTCGCGCAGCTCGCGCACCTCGCTGAGCATGCCGAGCAGCAGGTCGGCGTCGACCGATCGTTCGTGCACCTCATCGACGACGACGGCGCAGACGCCCTCGAGCCCAGGGTCGGCGAACAGGCGCCTGAGCAGAATGCCGGGGGTGAGGAACTCGACGCGCGTCGCCGCCGAGGTCTCGTTCTCGCCCCGCACCGCGAACCCCGAGGGCCCGCCGAGCGGCGTGCCGTCGAGCTGCGCGAGCCGACGCGCCGCGGCGCGCACGGAGACGCGGCGCGGCTGCACGACGAGGACGCGCCCCGCACCGGGCCGCGCGTTCGCGAGCAGCGGGGGAACGAACGTCGTCTTGCCCGTTCCCGGCGGTGCCGTGACGACCATGGCACCCGTGGCGGCGGCCTCGGTGAGTTCCCGACGCGCCGAGGCCACGGTGAGCCCGGCGCCGATCGCGTCGAGGTCGAAGAGGTGCGCACCGGTCATCCGGCCATTGTCCCAGGCGGCGTCGTGCGGGATCGCTGCCGGCCTTCACCCGGAAGGGGCGAGTCCCGCCCTCGGCGGCGACCGGCTCCTGATTGACTCGCCCCATGACCAACCAGAAGCCGGCCAGTGCCACCATCATCGCCCAGCAGGAGGTCATCAAGAAGACCCTCCCGTTCCACGACACCCAGGACTTCGACGACGCGACGCGCGGGCTCGTCGCCAGGCGCGAGCCGAGCCAGGTGACCGATGTCGACGGAAACGTGGTGTGGGACAACTCGACCTACTCGTTCCTCGAAGGCGATGCTCCCGACTCGGTCAACCCGAGCCTGTGGCGGCAGTCGCAGCTCGCCGCGATCGAGGGCCTCTTCGAGGTCGTGCCCGGTATCTACCAGGTGCGCGGTATGGACCTGTCGAACACCACGATCATCGAGGGCGACGAGGGTGTCATCGTCATCGATACCCTGCTCACGAAGGAGACGGGCGCCGCGGCGCTCGCGCTCTACCGCGAGCACCGGGGCGATCGGCCCGTCAAGGCGATCATCTACACCCACTCGCACGCCGACCACTACGGCGGAGTCAAGGGCTTCGCGACGCAGGAGCAGGTCGACTCCGGGGAGATCAGGATCTTCGCGCCCGAAGGTTTCATGGAGCACGCCGTCTCGGAGAACGTCTTCGCGGGCACGGCGATGAACCGCCGCGCCGGTTACATGTACGGTGCGGCGCTGGCCCGCGGCCCGCAGGGGCAGGTCGGTGCCGGCCTCGGCCAGACGCTCTCGACGGGAGAGGTCACGCTCCTCGCACCCAGCGACATCATCGACACGACGGGGCACGAAGAGGTCGTCGACGGCGTCCGGATGATCTTCCAGATGGCGCCCGGTACTGAGGCGCCGGCCGAGATGCTCACGTACTTCCCCGACTTCAAGGCGCTCTGCGCCGCCGAGGTCATGACCCACAACTTCCACAACCTGCTGACGCTGCGCGGCGCCGTCGTGCGCGACCCGCACGTGTGGTCGAAGTACACGACCGAGACGATCGACCTGTTCGGCGGCGACGCCGAGGTCGTGTTCGCGTCGCACCACTGGCCGACGTGGGGCGCCGACCGGGTCGTCGAGTTCCTCTCCCTGCAGCGCGATCTCTACGGCTACGTGCACGACCAGACGCTCCGCCTGATGAACCAGGGCCTGACGGGTCCCGAGATCGCCGAGGTAATCGAGCTGCCCCCGGTGCTGGAGAACGCGTGGTCGACGCGCGGCTATTACGGCTCCGTCAGCCACAACGTCCGCGCCATCTACCAGCGCTACCTCGGCTTCTTCGACGGCAACCCGGCGAGCCTGTGGCCGCACGTTCCCGAGGAGAAGGCGAAGCGCTACGCGGAGCTCGCGGGCGGCGTCGACGCGCTCGTGGCCAACGCGCGCAAGGCGTTCGACGAGGGCGACTTCCGCTGGGCCGCCGAGGTGGGCAGCCACGCCGTGTTCGCGCAGCCGGATCACGCTGAGGCGCGCGACCTGCTCGCCGACACGTACGAACAGCTCGGCTACGGTGCGGAGAACGGCCCGTGGCGCACCTGGTATCTGTCGGGTGCCACCGAGCTGCGCGACGGTCAGTTCGGCACCCCGACGGAGACCAACGCGCCCGATGTGATCGCGAACCTCTCGCCCGAGATGCTGTTCGACGCCATCGCGATCCAGGTGAACGGGCCGAAGGCGTGGGACGAGAAGCTCAGCATCGACATCGTGCTCACCGACGCCGATGCGCGCTACCGCCTGAGCCTCGCCAACGGCGTGCTCACCTACAGCGCGGCGCCCCAGAAGGGCGACGCCGACCTGACGATCACGGGCGCGAAGAAGGCGCTCCCGGCGCTCGCTGCTGGGTCCGCCGACGCGATCGCAGCCGCTGGGCTCGAGGTCACGGGTGACGCGTCGGTGCTCGGCCGCCTCACGGCGGTGCTCGAGCCCGGTGACAAGGATTTCGCTTTCGTCACACCCTCACTAACGCGCTAGGCGGCGCCCGGCGAGCCCGCTCGCGGGGCGCCGCTGGCCGATTGCGAGATTGTCGCCGGCCCTCCGTAGTGTCGTCTCATGACCCGCATCAGCCTCACCGACGATCTCGTTGAGTCGCTCTTCGCGGACGACGATGCGGGCGACGGCCGGGCGCTGGCGGCTCGCGTGCCCGTGAGGGTCCTCAAGGCCGAGACGGGGCAGGACATCTCGATCGCGCACGTGTCGGTCGGTGCCCTGAGCGTCGCGGTCGAGCTGGCGAGCGACGGCTCGATCCAGCCCTGGTGCGCGCACTGCGGCGTCACGCCGTGTGCGCACGTCGCCGCGGCGATGTTCGCCCTGGCCGATCGCTCCGAGCCGTTCGGAGTGGGCGGAGTCTCGCGGAGCGCGGCTCCCCGGCAGGCGTCGTCGCCGAGGGAGCGTGCGGAAGGCGCGCCCGGTGTCGGCAGCACGTTTCCAGTGGGCGAGCCTGCGGCGGCGCCGGTGCGTGAACAGCCTCAGGGCGGGTGGCGCGGAGCGCTCCGCGAGGCTCTCGGCACGGTATCCGACGATGCGGAGGACTCGGGCGAGATCGGGCTGCTGCTCACGGTGCAGGAGACCCGCCGAGGCGGCCAACGCGACGTCGCGGTCGCGGCGCGCCCCGCGGTGCGCGGCGTGAGCGGCGCGTGGGTGCGCGGAGAGGTCACGTGGCATGACGTTGCGGCGTCGGGCAGCACCGACGCCCGCTGGCGAGCGCTGGCCGACATCGAGGCGCTCTTCGCCGGGCGGGACAACTTCCCCGCCGCAGTGACGCGAATACAGCCGAGCACGACCTGGGAGCGGCACAGCGCCCCGTGGGGCTCGCCGGAATGGATGCGGCTCGACGCCGTGCCGTCGCACGGACTGCGGGAGCTCCTCGAAGCCGCGGTCGGTGCGGGGCTTCCGCTCATCGCCGACGCGCGGCCCCAGGCCGCCGTGCCCTTCGGCGGGCCGGTCGAAGCCGTGATCGACATTCGTGCAGTCGACGACGGGCTGGTGGTCGAGGCGAGGTTCGGGGGAGGCGACACCTGGTCGGGCGCGGACGTGCTGCCGATCGGTGCTCCGACGGTCGCGGTCGCACGGCTCGGCGAAGCGTCGGCTCACGTGGTCGGCGTTGCGCCGCTGACGTCCCCGACGACATCCGAATTCGACACGCTCCAGCGGCAGGGGCGGCTGAGCATCCCGGCGACCGACATCGGAGCGTTCGTCGAGGACTTCCTCCCGCGCCTGCGCGGTGCCGCGCCGCTGGAATCCTCCGACGGGTCGTTCGAGATACCGGAACCCGCCCCGCCCGAACTGGTGCTCGCCATCCGGCACAGCAGCGACATCGTGCGGCTGTTCTGGGAGTGGGAGTACCCGCCCGGGCAGAGGCGCCACCCCGCCGCCGAGCGCGAGCTCCTCGACGACATCGAGTTCGCTGCGGGGCGCTGGGCGCAACTGTTGGGCAGGCGACCCGACGACAGGGCGTTCCCCGCCCGCGACTTGGGCCGCGACGAGACGGTCGAGTTCATGGCCCACGTGCTGCCGCTTCTGCGCGGCGTCGACGGGCTCCGCATCGAGGCCCACGACGAGCTGCCGCGGTACGAATTCGCCGCCGACGCCCCCGAGATCTCGTTCGGCGTCGATCCGGACGGGCGGGACTGGCTCGAGCTGAGGATCGTCGTGACGGTGCAGGGGGAGCCGGTCTCGAGCGGCGACCTGCTCACGGCGCTCTCCCGCGGCCAGAACTACCTGCGGCTGCTCAGCGGCACCGTCTTTCCCCTGACGGATCCGCGCTTCGCGAAGCTGCGTGACGTGCTCACGGAGGCCCGCGCCCTCACCGATCGCCCCTCCGGCACCTATCGCGTTCCCCGCCTCGACGCCGATCTGTGGCAGGAGCTCGCGGAGGTCGGGGTCATCTCGACACAGCAGCGGTCGTGGCTCGATGCGATGCGCTCTCTGGGCTCCGGCGGCATCGAGCGCCGCGACCCGCCCGGGGGCTTCCACGCCGAGCTGCGCGATTATCAGGCCGAAGGCTACAGCTGGCTCGACTTCCTCAGGCGGCACCGCCTCGGCGGCGTGCTCGCCGACGACATGGGGCTCGGCAAGACGGTGCAGATGCTCGCCGCGCTCGAGCGCGCCCGCGTCGACGAGCCCGGTTCGCGGTTCCTGGTCGTCGCGCCGACGAGCGTCGTCGGCCACTGGACGCGAGAGGCCGCGCGGTTCGCTCCGGGGCTCGGCGCCGTCGGCGTCGCCGAGACGGCGCGCAAACGGGGCACGGGGCTCGCGGACGCCGTGGGCGGGGCTTCGCTCGTCGTGACCAGCTACGCCGTGTTCCGCTTGGACCACGAGGAGTTCGCCCGCATGGGGTTCCGCGTGCTGGTGCTCGACGAGGCCCAGAACGTGAAGAACTCCGCTTCGAAGGGATACGCACTGGCACGCGCTCTCGATGCGCCCACGAAGTTCGTCGTCACGGGCACGCCGCTCGAGAACAACGTGATGGAGCTGTTCGCACTGGCGACGCTCGCCGCGCCGGGCCTGTTCGGCACGCGCGAGCACTTCCGCGAGCATTTCCACAGGGCGATCTCGCGCGGGTCGTCGAAGCGCGTCGCCGAGCTCCGTGCGCGCATCCGGCCGTTCCTGCTCCGCAGGACGAAGGAGGAGGTCGCGCCCGAGCTGCCGCCCAAGACCGAGCAAGTGCTCGAGATCGACCTCTCGCCTGCGCATCGCCGCGCATACGACCGTCGCTTCCGGCGCGAACAGCAGAAGCTGCTCGGCCTGCTCGACGACGTCAAGAAGCACCAGGTGCAGATCCTCGCGACGCTCACGACGCTGCGTCGCCACGCGCTCGACCCGTCGCTCGGGGACGGCGATCCGGATGCGGCGTCGGCGAAGCTCGACGCACTCGGGGAGCTGCTCGAAGAGATCACCGAAGACGGTCACCGCGTGCTCGTCTTCAGCCAGTTCACCGATTTCCTCGGCCTCGCCGCCCGCACGGCCGACGAGCGCGGCATCCGGTACGCCTACCTCGACGGCGCGACGCCCGCGCGGCGCCGACAGGCGATGGTCGACCGCTTCTCGAGCGGCGAAGTGCCGGCGTTCTTCATCTCCCTGAAGGCGGGCGGCACCGGCCTCAATCTGACGGCCGCCGATTACTGCATCATCCTCGATCCGTGGTGGAACCCCGCCGCCGAGGCCCAGGCGATCGACCGCGCCCACCGCATCGGTCAGCACAAACCCGTGATGGTGTACCGGATGATCGCGGCCGGCACGATCGAGCAGAAGGTGCGCGAGCTCCAAGACGCGAAGCGGCGCCTCTTCGACGACGTGCTCGACGGGACCGCCGCGGCCACGGGGCTGACCGCGGACGACTACCGGGCGTTGGTCGTGTAGCGGCGGGGCGAATCCTGTCGGGGGAGTGGAGCATCCTGGCAAGTCCCTGAATTCGTTTGTTATCTAATCGTGATTTATGTGTATCGTGGTCGGACTCGATCACGAAGGTGCGCCGCCGTATCCGCCCCAGCCCTTCGTGCACACCCGAAACAACCCAGGCCGGGCGGACGATGCCGCGCGACGACCGTCGCGCCGAGGCGGGACCGTGGAGAAGAGTGCCGTGTTCAACAAGACTTCCACCCCCACCGCTGACAGCCGCCGCGGCGGCCTGCTCGCGAAGGGCGGCCTCGCCGCCGCCGGTCTCGCCGTCGTGGCGGGCGCCGTACTGATGCCGACCGCCGCCAACGCCGCATCGGACTCGACCTGGGACGCCCTCGCGCAGTGCGAGTCCGGCGGCAACTGGTCGATCAACACGGGCAACGGCTACTATGGCGGCCTGCAGTTCTCGATGTCGACCTGGCAGGCCAACGGCGGCAGCGGGAACCCCGCCGACGCCTCGCGCGCCGAGCAGATCCGCGTCGCCGAGAACGTCCTCGCGTCCCAGGGCTGGGGCGCGTGGCCGTCGTGCTCGGCGCAGATCGGCGCGTCCGGGTCGGCCGAGCCGCGTGAGGCGACGTCCGAGCCCGCCCCGACCGAGCAGGCGGCTCCCGCGCAGGAGCAGGCTCCCGCCCAGGAGCAAACCCCCGTCGAGTCGGCTCCGGCCGAAGAGGCCGCGCCCGCCGAGCCGACGTACGACCTGCCCGATGTCGAGGCGTCGGACGAGACCGTCACGGTCGAGTCGGGCGACACGCTCTTCGAGATCGCCGAGAAGGCGGACCTCGACAGCGGCTGGCTCGGCGTCTTCGCCGTCAACCAGGACGCGCTGACCAACCCCGACCACATCGAGGTCGGCCAGGAGCTCGTGCTGCCGCAGAGCTGACGCGCGTCAGTTCGCCGTGAGGGCGGGTACCCGGGATGACCGGGCGCCCGCCCTCGTCCGTGCGCGCCGGGCGCCCGCGCCTCAGCGTGCCCTGGCCCGGTGCCGCCGGACAGCATCGCGATTCGCGCACCGCACCGAGCAGTAGCGCTGTCGCCCGTTCCGCGTGACGTCGACCACGACGGTCCGGCACGGCGCGGCCGCGCAGCGCGACAGTCGGTGCATTCCCCGTGTCGTCAGATGGAACGCCGTGCCGACGCTGATCACGGCGTGCAGCACGTGGGCGAGCGACTGATCCTCGTCACGGTAGTGCAGGTGCCAGCCCTCGTCGTCGTGGTTGACGAGCCGGGGGTATGCCGTGGCACGCGACATCTGCCGATTGAGGAGTTCGGCTCGGCGGGCGTCGTCCTCGGCGTCCACGACCTCGAGCCACCCGTCGATGACGGTGCGGGCCCGCGCATGGTCGTCCTCGTGCCGCGCGAACGCCATCGTCATGCCGAACTCGCGCGTGCGCTCCTCGATCTGCGCGCGGGCGGGCGGCCAATCGTTCGCCAGGGATGCGGCGAGGAGGACGGCGTACTCTCCGTAAGGGTTGAGATGCATAAGGGCATTACACCAGGCTTGTGGCCATGGCGACAGAGCACATCTCCCAGGCGATCCGCACGGCGACGCCGCGAGCCCACGAGCACGGATGGATCACGGAGTCGACGCATCCGACGAGCGAGGGAACGATCGCCTACGTCTTGTGCGCATCGTGTGGTGCGAGGCGGGTCGATCTCCGCGGGGCAGGTGACCTCGCGCCCGCGGCGCTGTCGGCGGTCGTCGGGGCCGAGCCGCGCGGGTGAACCAGCGGGCGGGAACCCTGGCGGCGCCCCGGTAGGCTTCAAGTCCATGGCAATCGGCACGACGATCCACACATTCGACATCCAGCTCGCCGACGTGGATCGCGGCGTCTACGACGAGGTCTCGCTGCGCGTGGCGCGGCACCAGTCCGAGACGGACGCGTTCATGGTGACGCGCCTCCTGGCCTACCTGCTCGAGTACGAGGAGGGCATCGGATTCAGCCCGGACGGTATCGCGTCGACCGACGAGCCGGCGGTGCAGGTCCGCGATCTCACGGGCAGACTGACGGCGTGGATCGAAGTGGGCGCACCGGACGCCGAGCGCGTCCACTTCGGCAGCAAGCTCGCCGACAGGGTCGCCGTGTACACGCACCGCGACCCCGGGAAGCTGCTCGCCAACTGGGCGGGCAAGAAGATCCACAGGGCCGAGGACGTCGTCGTGCGGGCCTTCGACCCCGCCTTCGTCGACGCCGTCGCCGGCGACCTCGCCCGCCGCAACTCCGTCACGCTCTCGGTCACGGAGGGGCAGCTGTATCTCGAGATCAACGGCGCTGCGCACAGCGCGCATCTGGGGGAGCACCGGATCGCGTGAGCGGGGTGCGGTGCGTCAGGCCCGTTTGAGGCGCACGGATGACCACTCCTCGGAGATCGCGATGTTCGCGGTGAGGGTCCAGCCCTCCTCCTCGACGCGCTCCCAGATCCTGTCGCGGTTGATGTCGCTGCGCCCGCCCTTCGGGTAGCCGATCCATGCCGCGCGGAACGACGTCAGCGCCGGCAGGTTCGAAGCGAGCAGCTCGTCGAGGCGCGCGCGGTCGGCGGCGAACGCGAAGGCGGTATCGCTCGTGTCGCGCTCGATCCCCCGCACGACGCTGACGCCTTCGGGCAGGGGTGCGAGCAGGGCGAGCTGATCATCCGTGCCCTCGAACAGCAGCTCTTCGTTCGGTTTGATCTGCAGCTTCTCGGCGACTGTGCGGGCCATTCTGCTCTCCTCGTGGCGGCACTGGAACGGGGTTCCAAGGGTTCCATCCTTCGCGCGTCCGCACCAGGGGGCGGATCAGGGCGAGGTGCGCACGAGCAGGCTGCCCGCGAGGGTGACTTCGATCCGGATGCCCGTCAGCGAGTCCACGACGGCGTCCGCACGGCTCAACTGCGCAGCCGGCCGCGTCGTCGCGATCGCGACGACGGTCGCGCCCGCCGCGCGGCCCGCAGAAACGCCGCGCACCGTGTCCTCGAAGACGACGCATCGGGCCGGATCGACCCCGAGCCGCGAGGCCGCGAGGAGGTATCCCTCGGGGTCGGGCTTCCCGACGGTCACGTCCTCGCCGCCGATCACGACATCAGGCAGCGGGAAGCCCTGAGCGGCGAGCCGGGGCGACGTGCCCGCCGCCAGGGCGGTCGTGACGATCGCCCACCTGTGCTTCGGCAGTGCGGACACGAGATCGACCGCACCCGGCAGCGCCCGCCCGAACCGCAGCAGCGTCCCGTTGACGTCGAACAGCGCGGCATCGGCCTCGAACTCCATGCCGCCACGCTAGGCGATGGTGCCGTGCATCACTCTGGCGGGCACGGAACGGGCCACAATGGACGGGTGAGGATCGAACTGACCCGTTTCCGGGTACGAGACGGCGCGGGCGAACGCGTCGCGGAATGGATGGGCTTCCTGAACGCCAACGCAGAGGCAGTGCGCGAGACGCTTGAGCCCGAGCAGATGTACGTCGAGACGATCTTCACAGAGAAGGTCGAGGGCGTGCAGTACCTGTACTGGTACAGCGTGCAGGGCGAAGTGGACGTCGATGTCGCGCTGTCGGAGCACTGGCTCGACCAGCACCACGTCACGTTCTGGCGTGAGTGCATTGACGACGAGTACCCGCCGGTAGACCTGACGCCGCTCGTCCACATGGTGCCGGAGCGTGTGATTGCTTCGATGAAACCACTGGACTGAGCCCGGTCCCTATCGGGCTTTCGGATCGGGGTCCAGGCCCATCCGGATGCGGGTGCGCTTGCGGTTGACGAGGATGCCGAGCGTGCCGATCGCCCAGAGCGGCAGCTGCGTGAGGAAGGCGCAGCGGAATGCCTCGAGGTTGTAGGTGTCGGGCGTTCCGGCGCCCTGGAGGTCGAGGGTGAGGCCGATCAGGAAGATCGCGATGAGCGCGGCGAGGAAGCCGCCCGAGTTCGTCACGCCGGTCGCCGTGCTGAGCCGGTGGGCGGGGTTGTGGGTGCGCGCGTGGTCGAACGCGATCATGGAAGCCGGACCGCCGGCGGCGAGCGCCACGACGAGCGCGGTCAGCAGCCAGAGCGGCGCGGGGCCCGGCCACAGGATGACCGCGAGCCAGGCGGCGACCTGTACGCCGACGCTGGGGAGGACCAGTGCGAGCGAACGGCGCAGCGGGATGCGCCGAGAGAGCTCCCCGACCACGGGGCCCAGCACCATCGCGGCGACGACGTTGAGCGAGAGCAGGGACGCGGCGGCGGCGCTGCTCAGCCCCTCGCCGGCCGTCAGGAACGGCATACCCCAGAGCAGCAGGAACGCGGTTCCCGCGAACGGCGTCGTGAAGTGCGACCAGAACGCGAGGCGCGTGCCGGGGTGCGCCCAGGCGCCGCGGATGCCGACACCCGTGTCGATGGACGAAGTGACGACGCGTACCGCACCGGTCTCGGTGTTGACCGTCACGTCGGCGGTGCGCTCCGGCGGATGGTTCCGCACGATGAGCCAGACCAGGATGGCGAAGAGCACGCACAGACCGGCGATGCTGCCGAACGTGATGGTCCAGGTCGTCGCGTGCAGAAGGGCGGCGAGCGGGATCAGGGCGAGCAGCTGACCTGATTGCCCGACGAGGCCCGTCAGCTGCACCATGAGCGGCCCGCGCTGGGCCGGGAACCACGTGGCGACGAGCCGCAGTACGGCGGGGAAGACAGCGGCGTCACCGGCGCCGAGGAGCATCCGGGCCAGGATCGCGATGCCGATGCTGGGGGAGACCGCCATCACGAACTGCCCGGCCGCCATGAGCAGCATCCCCGCCGTGATGATCGGCCTGGCCCCGAACCGATCGAGCAGTACGCCGACGGGGATCTGGGCGCCGCCGTACACGGCGAGCTGCATGACTGCGAAGAGGGAGAGCGTTGCAGCGTCCGCGTGGAACCGTTCGGCCGCGTCGACGCCGACCGCGCTGAGCGAGGCGCGGTTCGTGATCGCGAGCAGGTACGCCGCGACCCCGACGCCCCAGATGAGCCATGACCGCCAGGAGGGGGAGTCGGTGACGGTTCGCACCCGGCTACGCTACTCCGGTCGGTTCGCCGACGAGCGCCGCCTCAGCGCACGCGGCGCGTCGTGAGGAACGCCGCGACGGAGATCGCGGCGGCGACGGCCATCACGATCGCGAGCGGGACCGCGGTCGTCTCGCCGCCGATGCTCACGAGCGGCGACACGACGGCGGCGAGGCCGAACTGCAGTGCGCCGAGCACGGCCGATGCGCTGCCAGCGGCATCCGGGACCGCGCCGAGGGCGAGCGCCGTGGCGTTGCCGAACACGAAGCCGAGTGACGCGACGACGACGAACACCGCGACTGCGAGGGTCCAGGCGGCGGCGCCGGCGAGTGCGAGCAGGAGCAGAGCGGCCACGCCGACGGCCATCGCGATCAGGCCGATCGCGACGAGGCGGCGTGCGGGCACCCGGCCGACGAGCTTCGACGAGACCGCGCTCGTGGCCATCAGCGCGAGCGAGTTGGCGCCGAAGAGGAGCCCGTACTGCAGCTCCGTCAGCCCCATCATGCTCTGGTAGAGGAACGGCGAAGCGGAGATGTAGCCCATCATCGCGGTGAAGCTGAACGCGAACGTCAGCGTGTAGCCGATGTACTCACGGGACAGCATGGCGCGCAGGGGCGAGCCTGTGGCGCGGCGGAGGACGGCGAGCTCCGCGCGGCGCTCGCGCGGCAGGCTCTCCCGGATGCCGGCGGAGACCGCGACGAGCATCACGACGGCGATGCCCAGGACGACGGCGAGCACGCCCCGCCATCCGAGCGACTCGGCGATGGCGCCCCCGACGAGCGGGGCCACCACGGGCGCGACGCCGCCGACGATCATCATGAGGCTCATGGCGCGGGCGGCGGCGGGGCCGACGGCGAGGTCGGCGATCACGGCGCGCCCGAGGACCATTCCCGCGGCGCCGGACAGGCCCTGCAGCAGTCGGGCCGCGATCAGGACGCCGAGGGAGGGCGCGAACACGGTTGCGGCGCTCGCGATGACGAACACGACGGCGCCGATCAGGAGCAGCGGACGCCGCCCGAAGCGGTCCGAGAGCGGGCCGAACATCAGCTGGCCGGCGGCCACCCCGATGAGGAAGGCGGTGAGCGTGAGCTGCACACCGGTGGCATCGGCGCCGAACTCAGCGGCGATCGCGGGGAAGGTCGGCAGGTAGAGGTCCGTCGCGAACGGTGCGACGGCGGAGAGCAGGGCGAGGATGCCGAGCAGCCCCGTCGTCAGCGCGGCGCGCGATGTGGGGATCGATCCGGTGGAGCGGTCGTTGAGCGTGGTCATAGGTGATAATAGTAATATAACTAACATCAAATGTCGAACCGGATCTACGATGGGGGAATGGTGGCGAGACGAGAGGCGCTGGCCGATCTGGCCGACGGGGTCGTCGCGATGGCGCGCGAGATCGAGTCGGGGCATCGGTATGAGTCGGTGGTTCCGCTCACGCTCAACGAGCGCATCGCGCTGCGCGTGATCGATCGCGCCGGGGGGATCGCGCCGAGCGAACTGGCGGAGCTGCTCGGCCTGCAGCGCTCGAATCTGTCGACAGCGCTGCGCGGCCTCGAAGCCAAGGGGCTCGTCACACGAGAGAGCGGACACGGCGACGGCCGCGGCGTCGTCGTCCGCTCGACGGCGTTCGCGGGGGAGAACCTCGAACGCCTGCGAGGGAACTGGGCGGACCTGCTCGCCGAGGTCGCCCCGCCCGGGGCCGACCTCGAGGGTGCGGCGGAGCTCCTCGAGCGGATGACGCGGGCCCTCATCGAGCGCCGGCGCCACCAGGACTGACGAGTACGGATCAGCGGGCCGCGCACGAGCTGGCGCTAGGCTCGACGGATGCCGTTCGATCATCGCAGGATCCTCGTCGCGGGCGTCACGGGCGTCGGGAAGACGACCCTGGCGGCTCGCGTCGGTCGGCTGCTCGACGTTCCCCACGTCGAGATCGATGACCTGCACTGGGGGCCAGGGTGGGCGCCGCGTCCCGATTTCCTCGACGAGGTGCGGAAGCTCGCGAGCAGCGGGGCGTGGGTAACGGAGTGGCAGTACAGCGATGCGCGGCCGATCCTGCTCGACAGGGCGCAGGCGCTCGTCTGGATCGATCTGCCGTTCCGCGTTCAGTACTGGCGCCTGATCAAGCGCACGGTGCGGAGGCGCGTGCGACGGGTCGCGCTGTGGCGGGCGGGCATGGTCGAACCGCCGCTGTGGACGATCTTCACCAACCCGGAGCACATCCTGCGCTGGGGCTGGCGCACGCGGAACAAGTACCGGCGCGAGTTCGGTGACGTGCTCTCCGAGCTGGCCGCGCGCGATGACTTCGAATTCGTGCACCTGCGGTCGGTGCGCGAGGTCGACCGCTGGGTCGCCTCGCTGAGGTGATCCGCCGGGAGTGTGGTGGCGAAGCACCCCGTCGATATCGAGCGCGCGCTCATCCCGTTCGTCGGCGTCGTGTGGCGCTGGTGCCGGCGTGCGGGGAGGGCTTCTCGGAGCCGAACTGACATAATGTGCATTATCGGCTAATGCCCGTCGCGACGCGTGAGGCGACGCGTGGCGTTGGGGCGCGTCAGGCGCCGACGTACGCCGCGAGATGCTCACCCGTCGTCGTGCTGCGCGCCGCGGCGAGGTCGGCCGGCGTTCCCTCGAACACCACGGCGCCGCCGTCGTGGCCGGCGCCGGGGCCCATGTCGATGATCCAGTCGGCGTGGGCCATCACGGCCTGGTGGTGCTCGATCGCGATGACGGAGTGCCCGGAGTCGACGAGCGCGTCGAGCATTGCGAGCATCGCTTCGACGTCCTGCAGGTGCAGGCCCGTCGTCGGTTCGTCGAGCACGTACACGTCGGCGCCTTCGCCCATCTGCGCCGCGAGCTTGAGGCGCTGGCGCTCCCCGCCCGACAGCGTCGTGAGCGCCTGGCCCAAACTGACATAACCGAGGCCGACGTCGTTGAGGCGCTTCAGGATCTTGGCGGCGGCGGGCACCTTCGCCTCGCCGCCTGAGAAGAACTCGAGCGCCTCGGAGACGGGCATCTCGAACACGTCCGCGATCGAGCGCCCGCCGAGGCGGTACTCGAGCACCTCGGCGGTGAACCGCCGGCCGCCGCAGTCCTCGCACGGCGTCGTGACGCCCTGCATGAAACCGAACTCCGTCGTGATGGTGCCGTTGCCCTTGCAGCTCGGGCACGCGCCGGCGCTGTTCGAGCTGAACAGCGCCGGCTTGACGCCGTTGGCCTTCGCGAATGCCTTGCGCACCGGTTCCAGCAGGCCCGTGTAGGTCGCCGGGTTGCTGCGGCTCGAGCCCTTGATCGGCGTCTGATCGACGAACGCGAGCCCCTCGCGGCCGACGAGCTTCTCGGTCACGAGCGAGCTCTTGCCGGAGCCGGCGACACCCGTGAGCGCGACGAGGACCCCCGTCGGAACGTCGACATCGACGCCGCGCAGGTTGTTCGAGACGGCGCCGCGCAGCTCGATCGCGCCTGTCGGAGTCCGCACGGCGTCCTTGAGGCGCGCCCTGTCGTGCAGGTGGCGCCCGGTCGCGGTGTCGCTCTCGCGCAGGCCGTCGACCGTGCCGGTGAAGCACACCTCTCCCCCGTGCCGCCCGGCGCCGGGGCCCATGTCGATGACCTCGTCGGCGATCGCGATCGTCTCCGGCTTGTGCTCGACGACCAGCACGGTGTTGCCCTTGTCGCGCAGCTGCAGCAGCAGCCGGTTCATCCGCTCGATGTCCGCCGGGTGGAGGCCGGCCGTCGGCTCGTCGAACACGTAGGTGACGTCCGTCAGGGCGGAGCCGAGGTGTTTGATCATCTTCAGCCGCTGCGCCTCTCCCCCGCTCAGGGTTCCGGATGCGCGATCCAGCGACAGGTAGCCGAGGCCGATATCGACGAAGGACTGCAGCAGCGACGCGATCGCCTCCAGCATCGGCGCGGCGCCGGGGATCTCGCGCCCCCGCACCCACTCGAGCGCGTCGGAGATCTGCATGGCGCACACATCGCCGATGTGCAGACCGTCGATCTTCGACGACCTGGCGGCCTCCGCGAGCCGCGTGCCGTCGCATGCCGGGCACGGCATGAACGTCACGGCGCGGTCCACGAACGCGCGGATGTGCGGCTGCATCGCCTCGCGGTCCTTCGACAGCATCGACTTGCGCACCTGCGGCACGAGGCCCAGATAGGTGATGTTGATGCCGTTGACCTTGATCTTCGCCTCGTCCATGTGGAGGAACGCCGCGAGCTCGTCGTCCGTGAAGTCGCGCACGGGCTTGTCCGGGTCGAAGAACCCGGACTCCGCGTAGTAGCGCACGGACCAGCCGCCCGGCTTGTAGCCGGGGATCGTGATGGCGCCGTCGTTGATCGACAGCGACTCGTCGTACAGCTGGCTCAGGTCGAGGTCGGAGACCCGGCCGGTGCCCTCGCAGCCCTGGCACATACCGCCCAGCACCGTGAACGACGCTCGCTGCTTCTTCTCCTTGCCGGTGCGTTCGATCGTGATCGCACCGGACGCCCTCACAGAAGGCGTGTTGAACGAGTACGCGTTGGGCGGGCCGATTTGCGGTTCCGCCGCCCGGCTGAACAGGGTGCGCAGCATCGCGTTGGCGTCGCTCGCGGTGCCGACCGTCGACCGGATGTTCGCCCCGAGCCGCTCTTGATCGACGAGGATCGCGGTCGTCAGCCCGTCGAGCGAATCGACCTCGGGCCTGCCGAGATCGGGCATGAACCCCTGCACGAAAGCGCTGTAGGTCTCGTTGATCATGCGCTGCGATTCCGCGGCGATGGTGCCGAACGCGAGGGAGCTCTTGCCGGATCCGGATACACCGGTGAAGACCGTGAGGCGCCGCTTCCTGATGTCGGCGTCGACGCCGCGCAGGTTGTTCTCGCGGGCGCCTCGCACCCGGATCGTGTCGTGGGAGTCTGCTGCGTGCTGGGGCATGCTGTCGACGTTAGTGCGCGGCGGCGCAGGGTGCCACGCGCGCGCCCGGTATTGTGGGAGGCGATGCACCGACCGTCCAGCCACCGCCTGCCTGGTTCGACATGCTGAACGCCCTGACGGGCTTCGCGGTCGTGGGTCTCGCGATCATCGTCGGCTTCATCGTCGGGCGCACGGGCCTCGTCGGCGAGCACGGCAGGTACGTGCTGAGCCGCCTGACGTTCTTCGTGCTGTCGCCGTTCCTGCTTTTCAGCGTGCTGTCGCAGGCCGATGTGCACATGCTGTTCTCGTCGCAGCTGCCCGTGGCCGCGATCTCGGCCGTGACCGTCTTCGTGCTGTACGGGCTCGTCGCGGGGCTCGTTCTGCGCCGCACCGCCGGCGCCGCGGTCATCGGCTCGCTCGGTGCCGGGTACGTCAACGCAAATAACATCGGCCTGCCGATCGCGACCTACGTGCTCGGCAACGGCGCGTACTCGGCGCCCGTCATCCTGATGCAGCTGCTGCTGTTCACCCCGGTCTTCCTGGTGCTGCTGGACGGGATCTCAACCGGTGGCATGAAGCTGGGGCCGATCCTCGGGCGCACGGCGCGCAACCCGATGATCATCGGCGCGCTGCTCGGAACGATCGTGGCCGCGACGGGCATCGACCTGCCGCCCATCGTGGTGGAACCGACGCAGCTGCTGGCCGACGCGGCGATCCCGGTTCTGCTGATCAGCTTCGGCCTGTCTCTGAGCGGCAGCCGCGTGCTGTCGACTCGCGGTACCAGGGCGGATGTGCTGGTGGCGTCCGCGATGAAGCTGTTCCTGATGCCCGCTGTCGCGTGGCTCGTCGGCTCCCTGGTCTTCGGCATGACCGGCGCCGCGCTCCTCGCCGTCGTCGTGATGGCCTCGCTCCCCAGCGCTCAGAACGTGTTCAACTACGCCCAGCGCTACGGCGTCGGCGAGGTCGTCGCCCGCGACATCGTGTTCATCACGACCGTCGGCAGCGTTCCCGTGCTCCTCGTCGTCGTCTGGCTCCTCGGGTGAGTCGGAGCGGCCGTGCCGCAGCCGGCGGTAGTAGCCGTGCAGCTTGTCGATGAGCAGGCCGATCCCGACCGCGAGCACGACTCCTACCGCGGCACCCAGGAGCGGCACGTCCTCGAACAGCTGGCCGGCGATCAGGCCGATGCCGACCGAGTAGGCGGCCCACAGCACGGCGGCGACCGCCGACACCGGGACGAAGCGGCGGCGGGGGAAGTGCGTCGCGCCGGCCGAGAGGTTCACGGCGATGCGGCCGATGGGGATGTACCGGGCGACGAGGATCAGCATCGCACCCCGTCGGTCGAGCGACCTCTCGGCCCAGGCGATCGCTCGCCGCGAGCGCCTGCCCCGCATCCAGGCGAACCTGTCGGTGCCGACGGCGCGGCCGATCGCGTACGTGAGGTTGTCCCCCGCGAACGCGCCGACCGCCATGCACACGCCGAGCAGGAGGACGTTCGGCTCGCCGGTCGCGCTCGCGATCGCCGAGAGCGCGACGACGAGCGACTCGCTCGGCAGCGGCGGGAAGAACCCGTCGAGCATCGTGGCGGCGAACGCGATGGCGTACACCCAGGGGGAACCTGCGAAGGAGAGCAGGAAATCGGTGATCTCGGTCACGCGCGTGCTCCTCGCTCTGTCTGCATGCTTCCAGCCTCGCGGGCGTCGCGGCCCGGCGCGATGGCGGTCCCCGGAGTCTTCGTGCGGGGGTATTCCCCCGGTCCCCCGCACCCCGTGCCCGCCGGGCGCTCATCCATCGTCATGGTCTCTCCTCGTGTGGTCTGTATGGAAGGTACGGCCGAGCCGGAGCCGTCCGCATCGGACCTGAGCATGATCTTGCGCCCGCGGCGTCCACCCCTGGAGGGATGCGGCGTCAGGGCGTCGGCAGGGCGTCGGCCGCGGCCCGTCGCCGACGCCCTCGCAGGGGGCCGTCGCCGGCGAGGGCCGCGGCGGCCGCCGCCAGCGCGGCGCAGGCGAGAGCGGTCGGCCACGAGAGGCCGACGACGAACACGACGGCGACGCAGCCGATCCCCACCGCCGCCGCCGTCGCGGAGCGCCAGGGGGTCCGCGAGGGCCGGCGCACGGCCGGTTCGAACCGGGCGGCGAGCACGGCCACCACCAGGACGGCGACCACGGCGCACGCCAGCCACGCCGGGCGGGGCAGCCACCACGCGGCCGAGTGGAGCTCCGGCAGAACGATGAGCTCGTGCTGCGCGGCCAGCACGCCGATGCCGGCGAGGGCGATCAGCACGCTCATGTGCCACAGGTAGATCGTCATCGAGCGGGCGCCGATCCAGTCGACCGTCCGTTCCACCGCGGGGTTCCGCATCCAGCGCGCCAGGCGGGGCCGCGCGAGCGAGAGCAGCAGCAGCTGGGCGGCGCCGAACAGCGCCAGGAGCAGCGTCGGAGGGTCCTGGTTGGCGTACATGTCGGCGACGTACGGCGTCGTCGCCACAAGGATGACGAGACCGGCGATGAGCACCGGGGCGCCGACGGCCCGGACGCGGTGCGGGACGCGAGCGACGAACCCGTCGGCTTCGAAGAACCCGAGCTGCTGCACGAACAGCCACACGACGGCGAGGTTCACGAACCCGATGGCCTCCCAGCCCGTCGCGAACCGAACGGCGTCGATCGCTCCGGCGACGGTCAGGAGCGCGGCAGCGGTGAGGAACGGGCTGCGCTCGTGCAGCCGGACCATGGCGGGGACGAGCGCCTGCGCCAGCAGGAACACACCGAGGAACCAGAGCGGCTGGGAGATCCGGAACCCGGCCGTGGCGACGACGTCGGGCGCCACCCCAGCGGCGGACAGCGTGGCCAGCCCGACAGCGATCACCGCGAACAGCGCGATCGCCGGTGCCATCAACCGCTTCACCCGTCGTGCGACGAAGGTCGTCGCGGTGGCCCCGGATGCGCGCGCCGCGCGCCACGACCCGGCGGCGGTGAACCCGCCGGCGATGAAGAACAGGGGCATCATCTGCACGAGCCAGCTGACGGGGCCGAACCAGGCGGTCTCGAGGGCGTTCTCGAAGACGGGGCCCGCGTCGGTGACGGTGACGCCGACCATCATCGCGTGCAGCAGGACGACGAGCACGAGGCTCGCCGACCGGATGAGGTCGATGGTCCGGTCCCGGAGGCGGTCGGCGGCGCCCGGCGGGCGACCGGCCGCGGAGGACGCGCTCGGCGGTACATGAATGGTGGTCACGGTGCTCTCCTCGGATCGACTCCGGGAAAGCTATGCCGGTGACCGCCGCGGGGGCATCGCCCCGCGGAGCGAGAATTCGAGCGGCGGCCCCCTACGGAGGAGGGATCACTCCGGGGCCACGAGGCCGGCGTCGTACGCCGTGATCACGAGCTGCACCCTGTCGCGCGCGGGGAGCTTCTGCAGGAGCTTCCCGACGTGCGTCTTCACGGTCTGCTCGCCGATGAAGAGCTCCGTCGCGATCTCGGCGTTCGACAGGCCGCGGCCGATGAGCTGCAGCACCTCGCGCTCGCGGTCGGTGAGCCCGTTCAGGCTGAGCGCGGCCCTGCTGGGAGCGGGGTCGCGCGTGTCCGCGAAGCGCTCGATCAGGCGCTTGGTCACGCTGGGCGCCAGGAGCGCGTCGCCGGCCGCGACGACCCGCACGGCGTGCGCGAGCTCCTCGGGCAGCGCATCCTTGAGCAGGAACCCGCTCGCGCCCGCGCGCAGCGCCTCGTGCACGTAGTCGTCGATGTCGAACGTCGTCAGCATCAGCACCCTCGGCACGTGCGGGAGCGGTCGGTCCGGGCGGAGCAGCCGCTTCGTCGCCTCGATGCCGTCCGTGCCGGGCATCCGGATGTCCATGAGCACGACGTCGGGGCGCAGCTCGCGAGCGAGGGCGACGGCCGCGTCCCCGTCGGCCGCCTGGCCGACGACCCTGATGTCGGGCTGCGCGTCGAGGAGCGCGGCGAATCCGGCGCGCACCATCGCCTGGTCGTCGGCGATCAGCGCGGTGATCCGCTCCGTCGTCATGCGCTCTCCCCCGTTCGCAGCGGTATGGCCGCAACAACAAGGTACCCGCCGCTCTCGGTGGGGCCCGCCGACAGGGAGCCGCCGAGCTGTGCCGCGCGCTCGCGCATGCCGATGATGCCGTGGCCCGCGCCGTCGGTCTGGCGCGTTGGCGCGGCGGCCGCCGTGTTCGCGACCTCGACGAACAGGTCGCCGCCGTCGCGCCGCACCGTGACATCGATGCGGCTGCCCGGTGCGTGCCGGATCGCGTTGCTCACGGCCTCCTGGGCGATGCGGTAGGCGGCGAGCGAGGCCGCCGCCGACATCTCGTCGTGCGGGGGCCCGACGAGCTCGATGTCCGCGCCGGCCCGCCGCGCCTCCGCGACGAGGCGCGGCAGGTCGGCGAGCGTCGGCTGGGGCGCGCGCTCGGCGCGTTCGTCGTCGCCGCGCAGCACCCCGAGCAGCCGCCGCATCTCGGCGAGAGCCGTGCGGGCCGACGCCGCGATGTCGTCGAATTCGGCCGCCGCCGGTGCCGGGACGTCCGGGATCCGGTACTTCGCCGACGTCGCCTGCACCTGGATCAGCGAGAGCCCGTGCGCGACGACGTCGTGCATCTCGCGCGCGATGCGCTGGCGCTCCTCGGCGACCATGCGGCGCTCCTGCTCGGCCTGGCTCAGCTCGCGCTCCTGCGTCAGCTGGGCGCCCAGCCGCATCCGGTCGCGCAGCAGCGCCGCGAGCGCGGCGGAGACCGCGCCCGTGCCGAGTGCGACGATCGAGTTCGCGAGCGTGTAGCCGTCGAGGTAGATGAGCGTCATGGTGCTCACCGAGAGCCCGGGCACGAGGTACGCCACCAGCCCTCGGCTCCAGCCGTGGCGCGCCCACACCGTGAAGACGAGGGCGCAGAACGCGATGATCGCGGTGGCCGACCACGGCCAGGGCGCCGGCTCCGGCGAGGTGTAGACGGCGCGCGGGACGAGCGTCGCGAGACCGAACGCGATCGTCGCGATCACGGGGAACCTGACGGCGACGACGAGCGATCCGTAAGCGGCGGCCGTGGCGAACAGCGCCGTCAGGACGTGGTGCCCGTAGACGGCGGCCTCCAGCGGGGCGGTGATCGCGTACAGCACGACCGCGACGGCGCCTGTGCCGATGTACCAGGCGCCGGTCGTGTGCGCGCTCAGCCAGCGCCGGGCGGGTTTCTGGTCTTCCATACCCGGATGCTCGCACCGGCACGCCCGAGCCCGCATCCCGCTGCGGAGGGATCTTCCGCGGGGCCGCGAGCGCCCCGCGCGGGCGCCCGCGGCGTCAGGAGACGAAGCTCGAGGTGTCGCCGACGATGCGCTCGTTGTCGGCGGGGATCGGGTCGAGGGCGGCCTGCGCGATCTCGGCGGCGAACTCCGACACGTTGTAGAGCCGTCCGGCCTCCTCGCGCCGCGACGAGATCGCGCCGGGGTTGGTGCGCTCGAGCAGGGTGGCGGTGATGGTGCCCTCGATCATGTCGCCGGAGACGACGACGAACTCGATGCCGGCCTCCGTCAGCGCGGGGATCCGCTCGCGGAGGGCGTCCTCGCCGGCGCGCTTGGACAGCGCCACTGGCTCGTACTCGGCCATGGTCGGCGTCGTGCGGATGAAGTGTGCCTGGTGGCTCGTCACGAACACGACGCGGGAGCCCGCGGCCATGAGCGGCGTCGCCGCGTCGAGCGTCGCGAGCTGCGCGTCGCGGTTCAGCGTGAGGGCGTAGTCCTCCCCCATGCCGGACTCCATGCCGCCAGAGGCGTTCAGGACCAGGATGTCGACCGAGCCGAAGGCTTCCTCCACCTCTCCGAACATCGCCGCGAGCGAATCCGCATCGGTCAGGTCGGCGCCGACGACGAGCGCCTCGACGCCCAGCTCCCTGACCTCGTTCGCGAGCTTCTGGGCGCGCGGCGCCTTGTTCCGGTAGTTGATGACGACGTTCGCACCCGCCTGGGCGAAGTAGCGGACGGTGTCGGCCCCGATGCCGCGCGAAGAGCCGGTCACGACGGCGGTCTTTCCTGCGAGCGATCCGGGGGCGAGCGGCTGGGTCACGGTGTACTCCTCTGGGCGTGCGGTCGGCACTTCCGTGCCGCAGAATTCTGGCGGTGCGCCGCGGCGCGCCACGGGAGACTATACCGATAGGCTCGAATGACACGCAGACGAGAGGGACGCATGGAGTTCATCAGCGACTACGCCTGGATCGGCTGGATCGCGGTCATCGCGATCCTGCTCGTGATCGAGATGGTGTCGGGCGAGTTGACGTTCCTGATGCTCGCGCTCGGCGGCGTCGCCGGTGTCGTGTCATCGCTCGTCGGTGCGCCCGTCTGGCTGCAGGTGATCCTCGTGGCCCTCCTCGCCGCCGTGCTCCTGCTCTTCATCCGGCCTCCCCTGCTGAAGCGCATCCGGAGGCCGAAGGACCCGCAGAAGTTCAACGTCGACGCCCTGCTCGGCGAGGCCGGCACCGTGCAGCAGCCGGTGACGCCCACGACCGGCGTCGTGAAGCTCTCGAACGGGCAGACCTGGACCGCCCGCACGGAGGGCGTGCGGCAGATCCCCGCCGGCGCCGTCATCCGCGTGCTGCGCGTGGCCGGCGCGACCCTGTACGTGACAGACCAACCGACCCCGACCGCCGAACCGGAGAACTGATATGCCCGGAACCATCTTCCTCTGGGTCGTCGCGCTGGCGATCCTGATCTTCGTCATCGTGACCCTGATCAAGGCGATCACGATCGTGCGCCAGAGCGACGCCCTGATCATCGAGCGCCTCGGCAAGTACAACCGCACGCTGTTCGGCGGCCCGCACGGCATCATCCCGTTCCTCGAGAAGCCCCGCCTGCGCGTGGACCTGCGCGAGCAGGTCGTGTCGTTCCCGCCGCAGGGCGTCATCACCGAGGACAACCTGACGGTCGACGTCGACACCGTGGTGTACTTCACGGTCACCGACCCGCGCGCTGCGACGTACGAGATCGCCAACTACCTCGGCGCCGTCGAACAGCTCACGATCACGACGCTGCGAAACGTCGTCGGCTCGCTGAACCTCGAGCAGGCGCTCGTCAGCCGCGACACGATCAACGCGAAGCTGATGAGCGAACTGGACGAGGCGACCGGCCGCTGGGGCATCAAGGTCAACCGGGTGGAGCTGAAGGCGATCGATCCCCCCGCATCGCTGCAGGACGCCATGGAGAAGCAGATGCGCGCCGAGCGGGACCGCCGCGCCGCGATCCTGACGGCGGAGGGCCACAAGCAGTCGCAGATCCTCGTCGCCGAGGGCTCCCGCCAGTCGGAGATCCTCAAGGCCGACGGTGACAAGCAGGCGCAGGTGCTGCGCGCCCAGGGTGAGTCGGAGGCGATCCAGACGGTGTTCGGCGCGATCCACGCCGGCGCTCCGGACGACAAGCTGCTCTCGTACCAGTACCTGCAGACGCTGCCGAAGATCGCCGAGGGCGAGGCCAGCAAGCTCTGGATCATCCCGAGCGAGATGACTGAGGCGCTCAAGAGCATCGCCACGGGCTTCGGCCCCGGCGGGCCCGCGGGCGGGGCGGGCCCCGTGCCGCCGCGCCCGGCCCCGCCCGTCGTTCCCGGCTCGTCGAGCGCTGCGGAGGCCGCGGCCGCCGCCGTGGCCGAGGCCGCGAAGGTGACCGAGGAGGCCGAGGCCGAGGCGACCGCCGGCCTGACGGAGAGCGAACCCGCGACTCGCGCGGCACAGCGCGCCGCGGCGGAGCCGCCAGCCCCGCCCGCCGCTCCCCCGGCGCCGGGTGCGTTCCCGCCCAACGAATGACGCATCCGTTCTTCAGCGCCTCGAGCCCCCGCGTGTTCGCACACCGGGGGCTCGTCGCCGATCGGGGCACGGAGCCGAACACGTTCGCGGCGTTCGCCGCGGCGCAGGCCGCCGGCGTCGACTACATCGAGAGCGACTGCCACCTCACCTCCGACGGCGTCGTCGTGCTGTTCCACGACGACACGCTCGCGTCGATCACCGGTGACCCGCGCCGCGTCGACGAGGTGACCGAGCGCGAGATGGAGGACCAGCTCGCCGGCGTCGGCGGGCTCGTCACCCTCGAGCAGGCCTTCGACGCGTTCCCCGACACCCGGTTCAACATCGACGTGAAGGCGGAGGCCGCCGCGGCGCCCGCCGGTCGCATCATCGGCGAGTATGCGGAGCGCGCCCTGCTGACGAGCTTCTCGGACGCGCGACGGGCGGAGGGCCTCGCGGCCGCCGGTCCCTCGCGGCCCGCGACGAGCGCGGGGAAGGAGACGATCATCCGGCTGCTCGGGGCCGTCGCCCTGCGCCGCGCGACCAGGGCCGCCGAGATCCTCCGCGGGATCGACGCCCTCCAGATCCCCGAGCGCCAGGGGCCCGTGCGCGTGCTGTCACGGCGCCTGATCGAGTACGCCCACGCGGCGGGCACCGAGGTGCACGTGTGGACCGTGAACGACACGAAGCGCATGCGCGAGCTCGTCGCGATGGGCGTCGACGGCGTCGTCACGGACGTCGCCGATGCGGCGCTCGAAGCGCTCGGGAGCTGACCCTCCGCGGTGCCCGTGAGCGCGCCCGATCGGGCCCCCGGAGAAGGGGCTGACAGCGTGCCCGCGCGGGTGTACCTTCGGATGATCCATTCAGACGCGCGCGATATAAAGAAGAGTTGACGAGAGGACCACAAAATGGCAGACCGCAGCCTTCGTGGCATCCGACTCGGCGCCCAGAGCCTACAGAGCGAAGACGGCGTCGTGTTCATGGAGCGCGCCCAGTACACCTACAAATGCACCAAGTGCGAGCGCGAGACCGTGCTGAACTTCGCGGCCGACGCCGAGCCGCCCGCCGGATGGGAATGCCGGACCTGCGGCGCCGAGGCGCTGCTGCAGACGGAGACCGGTCAGGCCGAGGTCGACCACTCCGACGACAAGACCCCGCGCACCCACTGGGACATGCTGCTCGAGCGCCGCACGCTTCCCGAGCTCGAGGAGATCCTGGCCGAGCGGCTGGAGTTCGTCAGGGCCCGTCGGGGCGAGGGCGACAAGGCCGCTAAGAGCGCGTAATCGCTGCGCCGAGGGCGTCCGATCCGGAGGAAACCGGATCGGACGCCCTCGGCGTTTCCGGCGGAACTGCGGCTCGCGGCGGCGCAATCCGGGTCCGAAGCACCAGTAAGCTGAACGTCATGGCAATCAGCAATCGTGCGGTAGGAATCGACGTCGGTGGCACCGGGATGAAGGCCGGGATCGTGGATCTCGATACGGGTGAACTGGTCACCGACCGCGTGCGCATTCCCACCCCCGAGGGAGCACACCCCCAGGACGTCCTCGACACCGCTCGCGAGCTGATCGGGATGCTGGGCGACCAGGCCGATGGCCTGCCGCTCGGCGTGTGCTTCCCCGCGATCGTCAAGCACGGCCGCACGCTGTCGGCCGCCAACATCTCGGACGACTGGATCGACTTCGCCGCCGAGGAGTTCTTCGAGAAGGGGCTCGGCCGCGACATCCACTTCGTCAACGACGCCGATGCCGCCGGCCTGGCCGAGCTGCGCTACGGCGCCGCGAAGGGCCAGAAGGGCCTCACGATCCTCACGACGCTCGGCACCGGCATCGGCTCCGCATTCCTCTACGAGGGCCGCCTCGTGCCGAACACCGAGCTCGGCCACCTGCGGTGGAAGGGCGAGTCGATCGAGCGCTTCGCCTCGGCCTCGGCGCGCGAGCGCCTCGACCTGAAGTGGAAGGAATGGGCGCAGCACCTGCAGGCCTTCTACGAGCACGTCGAATTCCTGTTCTCCCCCGACCTGTTCCTCGTCGGCGGCGGCGTCTCGAAGAACCCCGAGAAGTTCATGCCGTACCTGTCGACGCGCGCCGAGATGCGCATCTGCGAGCACCGCAACAACGCAGGCATCATCGGTGCCGCGAGCCTCGCCCGCAGCGACGAGGAGCACCTCGCAGGCGCCTGACCGGCACGGCGCCGGTCGGCGGCGCGGGCCGCCGCGGGTAGACTGGCGGGGCGAATGGGTCGGCCGGGCGGTCGCGTCGTGCCGATGGCACGCCGAGGAACGTCCGGGCTCCGCAGGGCATGGCGGTGGGTAACGCCCACCCGGAGAAATCCGCGAGAAAGTGCAACAGAGAGCAGACCGCCGGCTTCGGCCGGTAAGGGTGAAACGGTGGTGTAAGAGACCACCAGGGGCCGTGGTGACACGGCCCGCTGGGTAAACCTCGCCAGGAGCAAGACCAGACAGGGGATGTCGACGCGGCCCGCCGAGTCCCCGGGTAGGTTGCTGGAGCGGCACGGCAACGTGTCGCCGAGAGAGATGGCCGCCCAAGGGGCCCAACGGCCCCTGGACAGAACCCGGCGTACAGGCCGGCCCATTCGCACTTCCGGCCGCGCTACTCCGCCGCGCTCGGCCCGATCCGGATGTCCAGCGGGAAGTCGATCGGGAACTCGCCGAACAGCAGGCGCCCCGCCCGCGCGGCCGACTCCCGCACCGCCTCCGCGGCGGCCTCCGCCTGATCGGCCGGTGCGTGCACGATGACCTCGTCGTGCAGGAAGAACGCCAGGTGCGGTCGGCGCGCAAACGCCGGGCCCGAGCGCGGCGCAGGCACCTCAGACGGCGGGAATGCGGCCAGCCGCGTGCGCAGGTCGGCCATCCACGCGAGCGCCCACTCCGCTGCGGTGCCCTGCACCACGAAGTTCCGCGTGAACCGGCCCCGTTCGCGTGCGGCGGACCGCGCCGACCGCTCGTCCGCCGCCGACGCGTTCGCGCGCTGCTGCATCGCCTCCCACCGGGGGCCGGGCGCCGGCGAGGTGCGCCCGAGCATCGTCGAGACGCGCTCGCCCCGCTCCCCCGCCAGGGCGGCGTCATCGGTGAGGCCGACGGCGCGAGGGAACGCGCGGCGGAGCCGCGGCATCAGCCGGGCCGCGTCGCCGGTCGTCGAGCCGTACAGAGCCCCGAGCACGGCGTACTTCGCCTCCGATCGGGTGGCGGCGACCCCCGCCGAGACGACGCCGTCGTACAGATCCCGCCCAGCCGCGGCGGCCGCCATGGCCCTGTCGTGCGCCATCGCCGCGAGCACGCGCGGCTCCAGCTGCGCGACGTCGGCATCGACGATCGCCCAGCCGGGGTCCGCACGCACCGCGGGGCGGAGCAGGCGGGGGATCTGCAGGGCTCCCCCACCGGACGACGCCCAGCGCCCCGTCACGACCCCGCCGACGACGTACGTCGGCCGGAAACGGCCGTCGACGACCCATTCGTCGAGCCAGCCCCACCCGTTCGCCGTGTACAGGCGCATCATCCTCTTGTAGTCGAGGAGGGGCGCGATCGCGGGGTGGTCGTGCTCGGCGAGCTCCCACTTGCTGGTGGATTCCGCCGCGACGCCCGCGCGGTGCAGGGCCCGCAGCAGCTTCGGCTGCGAGTCGAGCGAGGCCGTCTCATCGTCGAGCGCCGCGCGCACCTCGCGCGCCCGCTCCTCGATGAGCCGCGGCCGGCCCGCTGCGGTGCGCTCCCCCAGTTCCGATACGAGGATCTGTTCGTGGCCGCCACGGTTCCACGGCAGCCCCGCGGACGTCATCTCTGCGGCGGCGAGCGAACCTGCGGACTCCGCGGCGAGGAGGAGCCGGAGCCCGGAACTGACAGCGACGCGCTCCTGCCTGGCGTACTCCGCCGCGGTCTCGTCGATCTCCTCGGCGCGAGCGGCGCCATCCGGAACGACGTCGAACAGCGCCGCCGGCGCCGGCTCCTCGTGCGGCGCATCCCACACGGGCAGGGGCGGGAGGGCATCGTCGAGCGCCGAGGAGAGGATCGCGCGGCACAGGCGCAGATCCGTGCACCTCTCGACCCGCACACCCGCATCGAGCAGGCGCGGGTACCAGGTGGCGGTCGACGACCACACCCACCGGATGTGCCGGCCGGCGGCGTGCGCCTCCGACTCGCGCCGGCCGACCCACGCGGCGACCTCGCCCGAGGCCAGCGGCCGGCGGCCGAGCTCGACGAGCCCGGTCGGGTCCGCCCGCCGGAACGCGGCGGCGACGACCCGGTCGCCCCTGTCGACGCCGAGGCAGATCGCGTCGGCCTCGCTCCACACGCCGGTCTCCGCGAGGCCGTCAGGAGGCGTCGCCCGTGCGCACCAGGATCGCTCCGCACTCCGGGCACGTCGCCACGACGTCGGCTCCCAGCGCGCGCACGTCGGCGGCGTCGCTCGGGGCGAGCGCCATATGGCAGCCGCCGCACACGCCCTCGGCGAAGGCACCGGCGCCCGTGCCCCTGGCGCGGAGCCTGTCGTACATCGCGAGCAGCGCATCCGGCAGCTTCTCTGCGACGGCGGCGCGGTCGCGCGCGGCCTCGGCGAGCTCGCGGTCGGCGGCCTGGACCGCTTCCCTGCCCTCGGCGCTCAGCCGCTGCCCCTCCTCGATCGTCGCGCGCACGGCCGCTTCCTGCTCGGCGACGGAGGCTTCGGCGGGGTCGAGCTTCTCCATCAGCTCGAGCTGGGCGGTCTCGAGGTCGTCGAGGCGCCGCGCGAGCGACGCGAGCTCCTGCTCGAGCGCCCGGATCGCGGCGAGGTCGGTCGCCTCCTCGAGGCGCTGCGAATCGCGGTCGCGGCGCCGGGAGGCGAGCTCGACGTCGGAGTCGATCTTCGTCAGCTCGGTGCGCAGGGCGTCCCGCTCGCCGACGCGCTCGGCGAGCACCCGGTTCTGCGCCGTGCGCTGCTCGACGAGCTCGCGCACGCGCGCCGCCTGCGGCGGGTTCTCCTTGGCGCGCTTCGCGCGATCGCGTCGGTCGTCGATCGCGACGAGGTCGAGCAGGAGGCGCTGGTCGGCGGGCGAAGCATTCACACGTCCAACCTACGGCACGGCCTCCGGAACCGGACACGCGCTCGTCGGGGCGCCCCGCGCCGGCGGCTAGACTGATCCGGTCAGGGCCTTTAGCTCAGCTGGTAGAGCGCCACGTTTACACCGTGGATGTCGTCGGTTCGATCCCGGCAGGGCCCACCGCAGGACGACCCGGCGTCAGCGCCGCTGCGTCGCGAACGTGAGGTGGCCCGTGCCGCTTCCGGGCGCGACGATCGCGTCCAGCGCGTCGAGGTCCTCATCCGCGGGCTCCCACATCACAGAGGCGGCGTTCGCGGCGATCTGCGAGGAGCGCGTCGCGCCCGCGATGATCGAGTCGACCGCCGGCTGGGCGCGCAGGCCGCCGAGCGCGACGTCGAGCATGCTGATGCCCCGGTCGGCGGCGAACTCCCTGATCCCCTCGACGACGTCCCAGCGCGCGCCCTCGTGGCGCTTCCTCTCGGTCTCGAGGCGGCTGCCTGCCGGCACCTCGTCTCGGGTGTACTTGCCCGTGAGCAGGCCGTACGCGAGCGGGAAGTACGGCAGCAGGCTCATGCCGTAGTGCTCGAGCGCCGGGACGAGCTCGGCCTCGGCGCTGCGGTTGTAGAGCGAGTACTCGTTCTGCGCCGTGACGAAGCGCTCCGAGCCGATCGCCTCGGCCACCCGCTCGGCGTCGGCGACCTCCCACGCCGCGAAGTTCGAGCAGCCGATGTAGCGCACCTTGCCGGAGCGGACGAGGTCGTCGAGCGCCGAGAGCGTCTCGTCGATCGGTGTGATCCTGTCGGGCGTGTGCAGCTGGTACAGGTCGATGTAGTCGGTGCCGAGGCGGCTGAGGCTGCCCTCGACGGCGCGCCGGATGTAGCCGCGGCTGGCCCGGTTCTCGCGCGCGCCGGGGTACGTGTCGCCGAGGTCCATGCCGAACTTCGTCGCGACGACGACCTCGTCGCGCCGGCCGCCGAGGGCTCGCCCGAGCATCTCCTCGGAGGCGCCGAGGCCGTACGCGTCCGCCGTGTCGAAGAAGGTGACGCCGTTGTCGAGAGCGCCGCTGACGACATCCGTCGCGGCTTCCTGGTCGATCCGGCGCCCGAACGCATTGCACCCCACCCCGAGAGCCGAGACGACGAGACCGCTGTTTCCGAGGGGCGTGTACTCCATGCCGTCAACGCTATCGCGCGCAGGACGCCCCACGGCGCTGCTGCACCGCGGGGCGTCCTCACCGTCGCGCTAGGCGGCGACGCGCTCGCGCCGACGGGCGCGGACGCGGCTCGTCACGGCGAACGCGAGCACGACGGCCAGCAGGGCGTACAGGCCGACCGCGATCGGGCTCTGCACGAGCACCGCGAAGTCGCCGTTCGCGCTCATGGTCGCGTCGCGCAGGCTCGTCTCGGCCAGCGGGCCGAGCACCATGCCGATGATGAGCGGTGCCAGCGGGAAGTCGAGCGCCCGCATGACGAAGCCGAACACGCCGACGCCGAGCACCATCAGCAGGTCGAACACCTGCCCGCTCGAGGCGTAGATGCCCATGGCGCAGAACATCGTGATGCCCGCGTACAGGAACGGCCTCGGGATCAGCAGCAGCTTCGCCCAGAGCATCGCGAACGGCAGGTTCAGGATGAGCAGCACGACCATCGCGATGAAGAAGCTGGCCAGCAGCGACCAGACCAGCTCGGGCGAACGGTCGAACAGAAGGGGGCCCGGCTGCAGCCCGTACTGCCGGAACGCCGCGAGCATGATGGCCGCCGTCGCCGAGATCGGGAGGCCGAGCGCGAGCAGGGCGCCCATCGCCATGCCCGTCGTCGAGTTCCCCGCCGCTTCGGGCGCCGCGAGGCCCCGGATGGCGCCCTTGCCGAACTTCGGCTCCTTGCGCCGCGCGTCGAGGCGCTTCTCGAGCCCGAAGGCGAGGAACGTGGGGATCTCGGAGCCGCCCGCGGGCACGACGCCGAACGGCAGGCCGATGGCGGTGCCCCTGGCCCATGCCGGCGCGGCCTCCCTCATCTCGGCACGCGACAGCCAGGGGCGACCCTTCGGCCGGATGAGCTCACCGCCCGCGCCGTGGCGGGCGATCGCCGCGACGAAGATGACCTCGCCGAGCGCGAGGATCGCGACCGTGACGGTGACGAGCGACACGCCGTCGAACAGGAACGGCGAGCCCATCGTGAAGCGCGGGGTGCCGGAGACGCCGTCGATGCCGATCACCGCGATGCCGAGGCCGACGAACAGCGAGGCCAAGCCCTTGACGGTGTTGTCCGTGACGACGGTCGAGGTTGCGGCGAACGCGAACACCGCGAGGGCGAAGAACTCGGCCGGACCGAACTGCGTCGAGAACTCGGCGAGGAACGGAGCGGCGAACACGACGCAGATGCTCGCGACGAAGCCGCCGATGAAGGCGCCGATCGCGGCCGTCGCGAGCGCCTTCGCGGCCCTGCCGTCGAGCGCCATCCTGTGGCCCTCGAACGTCGACGCGATCGCGGACGCCTGGCCGGGCGTGTTCATCAGGATGCCCATCGTCGAATCGCCGAAGAGCCCGCCGAAGTAGACGCCCGCGAACATGATGAACGCCGCCGTCGGGTCGAGCGCGAACGTGACGGGCAGCAGCAGCGCCACCGCCATCGACGAGCCGAGGCCCGGCATCACGCCGACGGCCGTTCCCAGGAGGCAGCCGATCAGGACCCACATCAGGTTGGCGGGGGTCAGCGCGCCGGCGAAGCCTTCCGCGAGGAGGGGAAGCACGTCCATGATCTAGAGAACACCTCCCAGGATCCCGCTGGGCAGCGAGAGCCCCAGCGCCATGTCGAATGCGATGTACGCGATGGAGCTGGCCGTGAGGCCGACGACGAGGCTGAGCACGTGGCGCTTCTCGCCGAAGCCTCGGGCGACGCACCAGAACAGGAGCGCGGCGCCGATGATCCAGCCGAGGAAGCCGAGGGTCAGGGCGAAGCCCAGGAATCCGAGCACGACCCACGCCAGGGATCCCCAGCGCATCCTGGCGGGCTCGTCGTCGGCGCCTTCGGCCTCGGGGGTCTCGCCGAGCGCCGCGGCGGCCTCCCGCTCGCCGGCCCTGGCGGCGTCCGCCCGCTTCTGCCGCACCGCTCCGCCGATCAGGAGCACGGCGAAGAGGTAGAGCCCGGCGGCGATCAGACCGGGGAAGAAGCCGGGGCCGGGGAACATCGTCCCCTCCGGCACGTCCATGTTGACGATGCCGACGACGAAGTAGGTCGCCATGGCCGCCAGCAGCGCAGGCATCACGAGGTTCTTGACGAACTCGACGGTGCCGTTCGCGCGCGGGTCGCCCGTCAGGCTCCGGCCGAGCGTGGCCGAGACGGCGGTGGGATTGTTCGATGCGTGGTCCGCGAAGCTCATTGCCCCATCTCCTCGTACAGGCGGGCGATGCGCTCGCTCTCCTCCGCGAGGAACGGCGCGAGCTCGTCGCCCATGCGCACGTTCGCCGTCCAGTGGTATCGCTCCATCGCGTCCTCCCACTCCGGGGTCTCGATCGTTTCGGTGATGAGGTCGTCCAGGCCCTCCGCCTGCTCGTCCGTGATGCCGGGCGGGGCCGAGAGGCTGCGCCAGTTCGACAGCGTGACGTCGTAGCCCTGTTCCGCGGCCGTCGGGATGTCGATGGCGTCGACCGGCTCGGCGGCGACCAGCGCCAGCGCGCGCAGCCGCCCGGCCTCGATCTGGTCGATATTGTCGGCGTAGCCGCCCGCGGCGGCGGCTGCCGTGCCGTTGAGGAGCGCCTGGATCGCCTCTCCCCCGCCGTCCGACGAGATGTAGGTCGTGTCGACGGGGTCGATGCCGGCCGCGAGCGCGAAGTCCGTCATCACGAGCTGATCGAACGAGCCGCCGCCCGTCCACGGCAGAGCCGCCGGGTCGTCGCGCCACGCCGCGATGAGGTCGTCGAGCGTCTCGTAGGGCGAGTCCGCGGGCACGACGATCACGTTGTACTCCTCGAACAGGACCGCGAGGTTCGTCACGTCGTCCAGCGTCGTCGCGGAGTCGTACTGCTGTGTGGCCGCCAGCAGACCGGTTCCGCCCACGAGCATCGTCGTCGCCTCGCCCTCGAGGGTCGCGACGTTGCCGAGCGCGATCGTGCCGCCGGCGCCGGGCATGTTCACGACCTGCACGTTGTTGACGAGCCCGTTCGCCTTCTGCGCCTGCTGGAACTCGCGCGCGAACGTGTCCCAGCCGCCGCCCGCCGCGGCGGGGGCGACGATCGTCAGCGACGAGTGGAAGTCCTCCCCGCTCGAGGCGGAGCTGATCGAGCCGTAGCCCGCGACGCCGATGGCGCTGACCGCCACGGCGATCCCGATCGTCCTGGTCGTGATTCTGCGCACCTTTCCCGGCGCCTTCACGGCGTCGTCCTCGGGTGCGCGGGGTGCGTCCTGCATCATCTCGCTCCTTCGTGCTGACAGCGTTGTCCCTGCACAACCTGGTTAGCATGCATGACGAGCGCGCACCGGAGCGGCCCGATCCGGAATTGTGCTCATTGATGCCAACAGCGGGCGGCAGAGGCGGACCAGAGATGTCGACGTCGCGGCGGTTCCGGATGACGCGGGCGGCACTGCTCGTGCTGCCGAGCGTGATCGTGCTCGCGGCCGTCGGGTCGACGACGGCGATCGCCATCACCGAGCAGCGCAGCGCCATCCGCGATGCGACGGCGGCGCGCGTCGTCGACGTCGCGGATGGCCTCGCCGGTCTCGACCAGGTCGTCGACGCGCTCGACGGCATGACCGATCGCGCGGCGGCGACGGCGGCGCTGCAGCCGATGGCCACGCTCGTCGAACGGACCTCCGGCGTCGACTACGTCGTCGTGATCGCGCCGGACGGGAATCGCGTGACGCACCCGACCCCCGCCGAGCGCGGGCGTCCCGTGTCGACCGACAGCGACAGGGTCCTCGCCGGGGAGGACGTCCTGGAGATCCAGACGGGCACGATCGGCCGCACTCTGCGCGCGAAGCGCCCCGTGCTCGACGACAGCGGCGCCGTGATCGGCGGCGTCTCCGTCGGGATGTTCGAGCACCGGATGACGGCCGACTACGAGGAGGGCCTCCGCGGCATCCTGCCCTGGGTTGCGGCGGCGCTCGTCGTCGGGCTCGCCGCGAGCGCGTGGCTCACGGCCGCGATCCGGCGGCGCCTGCGCCAGGCGGAGGAGGACGCCCGCGAGCTGGAGCACGTGGGGCGCACGGCCGATGCGCTCCGCGAGCAGGCCCACGAGTTCGACACCCGGATGCACGTCGTGCGCGGTCTCGTGGCGAACGGAGACGCGGCAGAGGCCGTGGAGTACATCGACGGCGCGACGAACGTCGTCACGAGCGAGCCGGAGCCGGGCCTCGCGGGCCAGCCGCTCCTGCGCGCCGCGATCGAGGCCCTGCGTGCCGAGCTCGGCGCCGCGGGCACGGCGCTGGAGACCGCCATCGACATCTCCTCCCCCGCCGACGACGCGCTCACGCTCGTGGTCGGCAACCTCTGCCGGAACGCGGCGGAGGCGGGCGCACGGCACGTGCGCTGCGAGATCCGCGAGCGCGGCGGTCGGGTGCACGGCGTCGTCGACGACGACGGCCCCGGCATTCCGCCGGCGCGCCGCGCCAGGATGTTCGACCGCGGCGTGACGACCAAGCCCGACAACCGGGGCACCGGGCGCGGCATCGGGCTCGACCTCGTCCGCCGCGCGGTGACGCGTCGCGGCGGCACCGTCGAGGTGTCCGAGAGCCCGATGGGCGGGGCGCGCTTCGCCTTCGACATGGGGGCCCGCTCGTGAGCGGCGGCATCCGGGTGCTCGTCGTGGACGACGACGCGGCGGCCCGCTCGCTGCACGCGCGCTTCGTGGCGGACGTCGACGGCTTCGTCGTCGCGGGCACGGCGGCGACGGGAACGGCCGCGCTGGGGCTCGCGTCGAGCGGCGGCGTCGATCTCGTGCTGCTCGATCTGCGCCTGCCCGACATCAGCGGAATCGAGGTGCTGCATCGCATCCGGACGATGGGAGCCGCTTCGCCGGACGTCATCGCGGTCAGCTCCTCGAGGGACCAGGTCACGGTGCGGCAGGCGCTCGCCGGCCGCGTCGCCGGCTACCTCGTCAAGCCGTTCACGCAGGAGGCCTTCTCCGCCCGGCTCGCGGCGTATCGCAGCGAGCACGCGCCGCTGCCGGAGGCGCACCTGCGGGACAGGGAGCTCGCGCAGGGCGACATCGATCGCCTGCTGGCGACGGGAGGCATCCGCACGACGGGCGGGGCGCGGCGCGTCGGGCGGACAGATCTGCCCAAGGGAATCGCGGCCGTCACCCTGGAGCGCGTGGTCGGCGCGCTCGATCCGCTCACGGCGGCGTCCGCGGCCGAGGTCGCGGAGCGGGCGGGCATCTCGCGGGCGAGCGCGCGGCGCTACCTCGAGCACCTCGCCGACGACGGCATCGCGGCCGCGGCCCACCGCTACGGCGGGCGCGGGCGGCCCGAGGTCGTGTACCGCCTCGCCGGCGCCTGAGCGGCCGGCTCAGGCGAAGACGGAGGCCGTGTGCCCGAGCCGCTCCGCGAGCTGGACGATCTCGCGGGCGTTCGCGATCGGCACGACGACGAGCGGCACGTCCTCCGTGCCCTCATCGAGGTAGACGACGCGGAGGCCGTGCGGCGCGAGCAGCCCGTCGGCGACCGCGATGGCCTCGCGCTGCGAACCGTCGACGTCCGATACCGCGTCGACGTCGACGCCCGCCGCGATCGCGCGCGGCAGCCCCGACAGCGCGTCGGCGAGCTCCTCGCCCGTGTCGTCCGGCTCGAGGTAGGCGAGCGCACCGGCGTCGTCGATCGCGTCGATGAGCGCCAGCCACGGATCGATCTGCGATGCGTCGGCGACCCCGAGCTCGCCGAGCACCTGCTCGTGCTCGGCGAGGAACGCCTCCGGCTCGTCGGCCGCCTGCACGACGGTCCGCCGCACCTCCGGATCGTCGTCGAGCAGCTCGCACAGCCGGGCCCAGTCGTCGCTCATATCCGTCACCCTAGATCACCGTCGCGCGCCCGCGCGCGGATTGATCGGGGCGTCGCGGATGGGGATAGGCTGGGGGCCGACAGCGTGCGGGCAGGTCCGGATCGGGCGAGCCCGCGCGCCCCGGCAATACACCGCGGCATGAACTGCCGCAACGACGAAAGGTCATCCGGTGGCTGTTCACGACCAGGATCCGTACTCGCAGGGGCCGCAGGACAGCGACCCCGAAGAGACCAGCGAGTGGCAGCAGTCCCTCGACGAGCTGATCGCCGCCAAGGGCCCGCAGCGGGCCCGCGAGATCATGCTCAGCCTCCTGAGCCGCTCGAAGGAGCAGCGGCTGGGCGTTCCGATGGTTCCGACGACGGACTACGTCAACACGATCTCGGCCTCCGACGAGCCCGATTTCCCCGGTGACGAGGACCTCGAGCGCCGCTACCGCAAGTGGCTGCGCTGGAACGCCGCCGTCATGGTGCACCGCGCCCAGCGGCCGGGCATCGGCGTCGGCGGCCACCTGTCGACCTACGCGTCGGCGGCGTCGCTGTACGAGGTCGGCCACAACCACTTCTTCCGCGGCCAGGACAACGCCAACGGCGGCGACCAGATCTTCTACCAGGGCCACGCCTCCCCCGGCATGTACAGCCGCGCGTTCCTCGAGGGCCGCCTCACGGAGCAGCAGCTCGACGGCTTCCGCCAGGAGAAGTCGGCCGCGCCCCACGGCATCCCGTCGTACCCGCACCCGCGCATGCTGCCGGAGTTCTGGCAGTTCCCGACCGTGTCGATGGGTCTCGGCCCCATCAACGCGATCTACCAGGCGATGACGAACAAGTACCTCGCCAACCGGGGCATCAAGGACGTCTCCGACTCGCACGTCTGGGCGTTCCTCGGCGACGGCGAGATGGACGAGGTCGAGTCGCGCGGCCAGCTGCAGGTCGCGGCGAACGAGCACCTCGACAACCTGACGTTCGTGATCAACTGCAACCTGCAGCGCCTCGACGGCCCCGTGCGCGGAAACGGCAAGATCGTGCAGGAGCTGGAGAGCTTCTTCCGCGGCGCCGGCTGGAACGTCATCAAGCTCATCTGGGGCCGCGGCTGGGACGACCTGTTCGCCCGCGACACCACGGGCGCCCTGCTGAACCTGATGAACACGACGCCCGACGGCGACTTCCAGACGTACAAGGCCGAGGACGGCCGCTACGTGCGCGAGAACTTCTTCGGCCGCGACCCGCGCGCGCTCGAACTCGTCAAGGACTACTCCGACGACGACATCTGGGCGCTGCAGCGCGGCGGCCACGACTACCGCAAGGTGTACGCGGCGTACAAAGCGGCCGTCGAGCACAAGGGCCAGCCGACCGTCATCCTGGCGAAGACGGTCAAGGGCTACGGCCTCGGCCCGCACTTCGAGGGCCGCAACGCGACCCACCAGATGAAGAAGATGACGCTGGACGACCTCAAGCTCTTCCGCGACACGATGGACATCCCCGTCACGGACGCGCAGCTCGAGGCCGACCCGTACGCCCCGCCGTACTACCACCCCGGCGAGGGCGACGAGACGATCAAGTACATGGTCGACCGCCGTCAGCAGCTGGGCGGCTTCCTCCCCGAGCGCCGCGTCACGAACGTGCCGCTGAACCTCCCGGAGGAGAAGGCGTACGCCATGCCCAAGAAGGGCTCGGGCAACCAGGAGGTCGCCACGACGATGGCGTTCGTCCGGATGCTCAAGGACATCATGCGCACGAAGGGCTTCGGCGAGCGGATCGTCCCGGTGATCCCGGACGAGGCGCGCACCTTCGGCATGGACTCCTACTTCCCGTCCGCGAAGATCTACAACCCGAACGGGCAGAACTACACCTCGGTCGACCGCGAGCTGCTCCTGGCCTACAAGGAGAGCCCCCAGGGCCAGATGATCCACGTCGGCATCAACGAGGCCGGCGCGACGGCCGCGTTCACCGCCGCCGGTACGTCGTACTCGACACACGGCGAGACGCTCATCCCGGTCTACATCTTCTACTCGATGTTCGGCTTCCAGCGCACGGGCGACGCCTTCTGGGCCGCGGGCGACCAGATGGCGAAGGGCTTCGTCATCGGCGCGACCGCCGGTCGCACGACGCTCACGGGCGAGGGCACCCAGCACATGGACGGCCACTCGCCGCTGCTCGCGTCGACGAACCCCGCCGTGCTCTCCTACGACCCCGCGTACGGCTACGAGGTCGCGCACATCGTGCAGTCGGGCATCGAGCGGATGTACGGCGGCAGCCACCCCGACCCCGACGTCATGTACTACATGACGGTGTACAACGAGCCGATGCGCCAGCCCGCCGAGCCGGAGGGCGTCGACGTCGAGGGCATCGTCAAGGGCATCCACCGCGTCGCCACCGGCTCCGGCCAGGGCGAGAGCGTGCAGCTCCTCGCCTCCGGCGTCGGCGTGCCCTGGGCGCTCGAGGCGCAGCAGCTGCTCGCCGACGATTGGGGCGTGTCCGCTGACGTCTGGTCGGTCACGAGCTGGAACGAGCTCCGCCGCGACGGCCTCGACGCCGAGGAGCACAACCTCCTGCACCCGGACGAGGACCCGCGCGAGGCCTACGTCACGAGCAAGCTGAAGCACGCGGAGGGCCAGCCGTTCGTCGCCACGAGCGACTACATGCACGCCGTGCAGGACCAGATCCGGCAGTGGGTCCCCGGGCCCTACGGCACGCTCGGCGCCGACGGCTTCGGCTTCAGCGACACCCGCCAGGCCGCTCGCCGCTTCTTCACGATCGACGGCCCGTCTATGGTCGTGAAGGCGCTGCAGATGCTCGCCGAGCAGGGCAAGGTCGACCGCGCGGTGGTCGCCCAGGCGATCGAGAAGTACCGCCTGCACGACGTCAACGCCGGCACGTCCGGCAACGCCGGCGGGGATGCCTGACAGGCCCGCCCGCAGCGGCGGGGTCGTCGGAATGGACAAGGAGGCCACGCTCGCGTGGCTCCGGCGCATCTCCGGCGACCTCGCCACCGCGACCACGAAGCGCCTCGAAGAGGAGCTGCCGTGGTTCAACGAGATGCCGGCTTCGCGCCGCTCGGCCGTGGGGCTCGTGGCGCAGGCGGGCATCTCGTCCTTCATCCAGTGGTTCGACGACCCGACATCGACGCCGTCCGTCGCGGCGGACATCTTCGCGGCGGCCCCTCGCGAGCTGCTGCGCAGCGTCAGCCTGCAGCAGACGCTGCAGCTCGTGCGGCTGACGGTCGAGGTCGTCGAGGAGCGGGTGGCGTCGAAGAGCGAGCAGCTCCGCGACGCGATCCTGCTCTACTCGCGCGAGGTCGCGTTCACGGCGGCGGACGTCTATGCCCGCGCCGCCGAATCGCGCGGGCTGTGGGATGCACGGCTCGAGGCGCTCGTCGTCGACTCGATCCTCACGGGCGAGACGGACGAGGAGCTTCCGAGCCGGATCGCGGCCCTCGGCTGGCACGGCCACGGCGAGTCATGCGTGCTCGTCGGGACGACGCCGCGCGCGTTCGACGTCGACTACGTGCGCCGCACGGCGCGCAAGCTCGGCGTGGACGTGCTCATCGGCGTGCAGGGCTCCCGCCTCGTGCTCGTGCTGGGCCGCGCGCATCCGGGGCCGAAGAACGAGGACACCGGCGAGATCTCGTTCGCCCAGATCGCGCTGGGGCTCGAGCCGTACTTCGGCGAGGGCCACCTCGTCCTCGGCCCGACCGTCGATGCGCTCGTCGACGCGAGCCTGAGCGCGAGGGCCGCGCTGGCGGGCTTCGCCGTCGCCCGTGCGTGGCGGGGCGCACCGCGGCCCGTCGAGGCGGACGACCTCCTCCCCGAGCGCGCGCTCGCGGGCGACCCCCTCGCCAAGCGCACCCTCGTCGAGCGCGTCTATCAGCCGCTGGCCGACCACTCGACCGACCTGGTCACGACGCTGTGGGCCTACCTCGACAACGGGCGCTCGCTCGAGGCGACGGCGCGCGAGCTGTTCGTGCACCCGAACACCGTGCGCTACCGGCTGAAGAAGGTCGGCGACGTCATCGGATGGGACGCGCAGGGGGCCCGCGAGGCGCTCATCCTGCAGACGTCCCTCATCCTGGGCTCCATGAGCACGACCGACGCGTTTTCGCGCCGCCGCCCCAACCGGCAGGGGCATGGCCGCGCGCGCTGACGGCATATGCCGCACGCGGAACCGCGATTCGTGGGGCTCGCACAACGCGAATCCGGATCATTGTGCGAGAGCCTCCACACGGCTCGGCGATTCGCTTGGCAGACTTGACGGGTGATTGTTGTCGCATGCCCTGGACAGGGCTCCCAGACCCCCGGCTTCCTCTCCCCGTGGCTCGAACTGGACGGCGCGCGCGAGACGATCGCGGCGTTCAGTGACGCCGCGGGCGTCGACCTCGTCGCGGCCGGCACCGAGTGGGATGCCGACCGCATCCGCGATACGAAGGTCGCCCAGCCGCTCATCGTCGCGGCGAGCCTTCTGTCGTGGAACGCGCTGACGGCCGGTGGGCACGCCCCTGACGGCGTCGCGGGCCACTCGGTCGGCGAGCTCGCGGCGCTCGGAGCCGCCGGGGTCATCAGCCAGTCCGACGCCGTGCGCGTCGTGGGCGTGCGCGGCCGCGCGATGGCCGAGGCCGCCGCGCAGGCGGACACCGGGATGAGCGCCGTCGTCGGCGGCGTCGAGGAGCAGGTGCTGCAAGCGATCGCCGAGCACGACCTGGAGCCGGCGAACTTCAACGGCGGCGGACAGGTCGTCGCGGCCGGGGCGAAGGATGCGCTCGCGGCCCTCGCGGAAGCGGCCCCGCGCGGCACGCGGGTGATCCCGCTGCAGGTCGCCGGCGCGTTCCACACGCGCTACATGGCGCAGGCGAAGGACGCACTCCAGGCCGCCGTCGACGACGTCGCCGATGTCTCGGACCCCGCCATCCGGCTGTGGACCAACAGCGACGGCAAGCCCGTCGGCACCGGCGCTCGAGCGCTTGAACTGATCGTCCACCAGATCTCGAACCCGGTCCGCTGGGACCTCACGATGGCCGATTTCGCCGAGCGCGGCGTCACCGGCCTCATCGAGATGGCGCCGGCGGGCGCACTCGTCGGCCTCGCCAAGCGCGGCCTGCGGGGCGTGCCGAGCGTCGCCGTCAAGACACCGGACGACCTCGCGGCAGCGCGCGAGCTCCTCGCCGCCTGAGCAGAAAGACTTCCATGACCGTCACCCTCACAGAAGCGGCCGGCGCCGCCCATTCGCGCATCTACGCCCTGGGCGCGGCCCGTGGCCAGAACGCCGTGCCGAACGCCGACATCATCGAGCCGATCAACTCGTCGGACGAGTGGATCCAGAAGCGCACGGGTGTGATCACTCGCGTCCGTGCAGACAAAGACACCTCGGCGATCGACCTCGCAGCCGTTGCGGCCGCGCAGGCGCTCGAGCGCTCCGGCGTCGCCCCGTCCGATGTCGACGCCGTCATCGTCGCCACGATCAGCAACCCCAAGCAGACGCCGTCGGTGTCGGCGATCGTGGCCGACCGCATCGGCGCGAACCCCGCGGCTGCGTACGACATGAACGCCGCCTGCGCGGGGTACTGCTACGGGATCGCCCAGGCCGATGCGCTCATCCGGACCGGCGCCGCGAAGTACGTCGTCGTGATCGGTGCCGAGAAGCTCAGCGACATCATCGATCCCACGGATCGCAGCATCTCGTTCCTCCTCGGCGACGGCGCCGGCGCCGCCGTGCTCGGCCCGAGTGACACTCCCGGCGTCTCCAAGACGCAGTGGGGCTCTGACGGTTCGAAGGCCGACCTCGTCGGCATGAACGCGACGCTCACGCAGTTCCGCGACGGCGAGGCCGAGTGGCCGACGCTGCGCCAGGAGGGCCCGAGCGTGTTCCGCTGGGCCGTGTGGGACATGGTCAAGGTCGCGCAGAAGACGCTCGACGAGGCGGGCGTTCGGCCCGAGGACCTCGCGGCGTTCATCCCGCACCAGGCGAACATGCGCATCGTGAGCGAGTTCGCCAAGCAGCTCGGTCTGCCCGACACCGTTGCGATCGCCGACGACATCACGACGACGGGCAACACGTCCGCGGCATCCGTGCCGCTCGCGGCGCATCGCCTGCTCGAGGAGCACCCCGAGATCAGCGGCGGCCTCGCCCTGCAGATCGGCTTCGGCGCCGGCCTCGTTTTCGCGGCCCAGGTCGTCGTGCTGCCGTGATCGCGCTCGTTTGCTCATAGACTTGACGCGGTTCTGAGACCCGAACAATCCCCCGATAAGGAGAAAACCCATGGCATTCACGAACGATGAGGTCCTCGCAGGCCTCGCCGAGCTGATCACCGACGAGACCGGCATCGACGCTTCGGAGGTGGCGCTCGAGAAGTCGTTCACCGACGACCTCGACATCGACTCGATCTCGATGATGACGATCGTCGTCAACGCGGAGGAGAAGTTCGGCGTGACCATCCCGGACGACGAGGTCAAGAACCTCAAGACCGTGAAGGACGCGGTCGACTTCATCACGAACAACCAGTGAGCGGACGCGGTGCCGTGCCCGCGGGCGCGGCACCGCGACATCGCCCGCTCTCACGGGGCGGGGCTCACCCGAGCATGAAGCAAGCCCGGATCAAGGAACCAACATGACCAAGCGCATCGTCGTCACAGGCATCGGAGCGACGTCCGCCCTCGGCGGCACGGCGGAGGAGAACTGGAAGAACCTCCTCGAGGGCGTCTCCGGAACCCGCACCCTGACCCACGAGTGGATCGAGCAGTACCAGATCCCCGTCACCTTCGCGGCCGAGGCATCGGTCCGGCCGTCCGAGGTCCTGCCGCGGCACGAGGCCAAGCGCCTCGACCCGTCGACGCAGTTCGCCCTGATCGCCGCCCGCGAGGCCTGGGCCGATGCCGGCAGCCCCGAGGTCGCCCCCGAGCGCCTCGGCATCGACTGGGCGACGGGCATCGGCGGCGTGTGGACCCTGCTCGACGCGTGGGATACGCTCCGCGAGAAGGGCCCGCGGCGGGTGATGCCGCTCACGGTCCCGATGCTCATGCCGAACGCCGGGGCGGGGAATCTCTCGCTCCAATTCGGGGCGAAGGCCTTCGCCCGCACCGTCGTCAGCGCGTGCGCCTCGAGCACCGAGTCGATCGGGAACGCCTACGAGCACCTGCAGGCGGGGCTCGCCGATGTCGTGATCGCCGGCGGCGCCGAATCGGCCATCCACCCGATCACCATGGCGTCGTTCGCCTCCGCCCAGGCCCTCTCGCGCCGCAACGACTCCCCCGAGACCGCTTCGCGACCGGGCGCGATCGACCGCGACGGCTTCGTCATGGGCGAGGGCGGCGCGGCGCTCGTCCTGGAGACCGAGGAGCACGCGAAGGCCCGCGGCGCGAAGATCTACGCAACGCTCGTCGGCTCGGGCGTCACGGCCGACTCCTACCACATCACGGGCAACGACCCCGAGGGCGCGGGCGCCGCCCGCGCCGTCGAGCTCGCGCTGAAGCAGGCGGGGGCCTCCCCCGACGACGTCACGCACGTCAACGCGCACGCGACGTCGACGCCCGTCGGCGACCCCAACGAGTACGTCGCGCTCAAGAACGTCTTCGGCGATCGGATCGACGAGATCCCGGTGTCGGCGACCAAGGCGTCGACCGGCCACCTCCTCGGCGGCACGGGTGCGCTCGAGGCCGTGTACACCGTCCTCGCCCTGAAGAACCGCGTCGCTCCCCCGACGATCAACATGACGGAGCCCGACCCCGCAGTCCCGTTCAAGCTCTCGGGCGAGCCGCAGCCGCTGGGCGACGGCCCGCAGCTGGCGATCAGCAACTCGTTCGGCTTCGGCGGGCACAACGCGGTAGCGGCCTTCGCGAGCTACGACGACTGACGCGTTCGCCAGACGCTTTGCGGCCGCCCGGGATCCTTCACCGGGCGGCCGCAGTCTTCGTGTCCGCGGCCTCGCGGCCGCCGCAGGTCATCCGGGTCAGCCGACCTTGTGCAACCACACGACCTGCTGGTGGTCGCCGGCGTGGCGGAAGGCCTCGAGCTCGTCGTCCCAGGACGTGCCGAGGGCGACGTCGAGCTCGCGCTGCAGCTCGAAGGCGTCGCCGGCGGCGACCTCCATGGCGTAGCGGACGCGGTCCTCGGGGATCACGATGTTCCCCGACGCGTCCATCTGGGCGTAGTGGATGCCGAGGTCGGGCGTGTGCATCCATCGACCGCCGTCGCTGCGCGGCGTCGGATCCTCCGTGACCTCGAAGCGCAGGTGCTCCCAGCCTCGGATCGCGGTCGCCAGCGCGGCGCCCGTGCCAGCCGGGCCCTCCCACGAGTACTCCGTGCGGCGCGCGCCGGGCATGACCGGCTGCTCCGCCCAGTCGAAGCTGACGGCACGGCCGAGCGAACGGCCGACCGCCCACTCGAGGTGCGGGCAGAGCGCTTTCGGCGCGGAGTGCACATAGATCACTCCGCGCGCGTGTGGTGTCGCCATGATCTCTCCGTTTTCGTCTGGTCCTGCGTCAGGTGCGTCTTCCCCTACGACCTGTCGTGGACCCGACCGGAAGATCCGGCTGGTGTATTCGGTTGCGTCTCGATTATCACACCCCCGCCGCCGAAATGACAAGCGGGTAGTTACACGGGTGTCTGAACATCCGGTGACGTGACCTCGAGTGGGGCCGGTGGGACTTGAACCCACGGATCGTCGAGTTATGAGCTCGCTGCCTTGACCATCTTGGCTACGGCCCCGCGTCGCCCAGCCTATCGCGGAGGGGGCTGCCGCTCGTCCTTCGGCGGGTTCCGCCTGTCGAGGAGGTCGTCGGGGTCTCGCAGCGCCCGCAGGTCGTCGAGCGGCGTCGTCGGAGGGTTCCTGTGCTCGCGCCCGCGGCCGACCTCGTCCGGTTCGTCGCGGATCACGGCCGAATCCTGTTCGAAGGCCTCGCGCGACTCGCGAGGGCGGCCGGCGTCGGTCGCCGCCCTGTCGACGCCCGCGTTGCTGCCGCGGGCGATGTCCACCTGCTGGGACTCGCTGATCACCTGCGGGTGGTGGCGGGCGAGCAGGATCACGCCGACCGTCGCGACGGCGCCCGTGACGATGAAGACGACGATCGCCCAGGGCGGCGCCTCCGAGGCCTCGCCGAGCACGAGCGCGCCGATGAGCACGGCGACGATCGGGTCGATCACCGTGAGCCCCGCGATGACGAGGTCGGGCGGGCCCGAGGAGTACGCGGACTGTACGAAGTACGCGCCGACGACGGCGGCCGCGATGAGCGCGATGCCGCACGCGATCGTGACCCACCCGAAGTCGTCGTTCTGGATGCGCAGGATGATGATCTTGGCGAGCGTCGCGACGAAGCCGTACAGGATGCCGGCGACAGCGATGTAGAACAGGGCGGGGAGCTTCCGGCGCAGCAGCAGCCACGACGTCGCGATCACGATGGCGACGACGACCATGATCGTCATCACGATCAGCAGATCCGTGTCGGTGACCGGGCGCTCGGTCGCGTAGAGCGCTGCGACGATCACGAACAGGAAGATGCCGCCGATGCAGAGCCCGATCGCGGTCATGGACCGCTTCGTCGGCATGTGGCCTGTGACCTGGGCGTTGAGCAGCGTCGTGATCACCAAGGAGACGGCGCCGAGCGGCTGCACCACGATGAGCGGCGCGACGGCCAGCGCGCTGAGCTGGCAGACGATCGCGAGCCCGAGCAGGAGGGTGCCGACGATCCATGACGGGCGCCGCAGCAGATGGAGGAGATGCGTCAGCCCGAGGCCGTGCCGACCCGTCGCGCCCGACGTGCGCTCCGCCTTGCGCACGCCGCGGCTCTGGTACTGGGCACCCAACGACATGAAGACCGCGCCCGCGAGGGCGAGCGGGATCCCGAGCAGGAGCCCCGGATTCTGGAGGAACCCGACGAACTGCTCGCTCACATCGACCTCGCTGAGCCCTATCACGGTATCCGAGCCTAGCCCCGGCGGGTCACAATCCGCCGCGACTAGGCTGGGGAGCATGGCAGTTCTTCCCATCCGCATCTGGGGCGATCCCGTCCTGCATGCGCCGGCCGACCCCGTCGGCGAGATCACGGACGACGTGCGCACCCTCGTCGCCGACATGTACGAGACGATGGACGCGGCACCCGGTGTCGGCCTCGCGGCGCCCCAGGTCGGCGTCAGTCTGCGGATCTACGTCTACTCCTACGAGGACGACGACGGTCAGCCGTGGCGCGGCGAGATCATCAATCCCGAGCTGCTGATGACGCCGCCCGAGCCGGGGCACCCGGATGAGGACGCCGAGAGCGAGGGCTGCCTGTCGTTCCCCGGCGAGCGGTTCCCGCTGCGCCGGGCGGACCGCGCCGTGGTGACGGGCATCGACCTGTCGGGCGAGCCCGTCCGGATCGACGTGGACGGCTGGCGCGCGCGGATCATGCAGCACGAGTTCGACCACCTCGACGGCATCATCTACGTCGACCGCGTCTCGGACGGCGACTGGAAGACGGCGCAGAAGATCTCGAAGAAGCGCGGCTGGGGGCGGCCCGGGCAGTCCTGGCTCCCCGGGGTCGACGACCTCGAGGGCTGACCCCGCACAGGAGAACTCCCTCCGCAGAGCCTGCGGAGGGAGTTCGTCGCGTCAATCGCGAAAGTTACTGCTTGCCGAGGAAGTCGTCAGCCGCGTTCTTCGCGGCCTCGATGTTGTCGGCGAAGTTGTTTCCTGTGACCTTGTTCGCGAGGCCTTCGGCCCCGTCCAGTACCTGGTCGCTGATCTCCTCCCCCTTGTCGGAAGCGAGAGCATCTTTCGCGCTGGCAGCGAGATCTTCGATCCCCATAAGCGCTCCTTCCCCTGAGGAGTCCGGCTCCCCGGCCGGCTGAGGCCAGTCTCACCCACGGCGGGGCGGTTGTCCAGAGCCGAGGGGGAATTCGTGCGCGGTGCGCGGCCCCGAACACGCAGAAGGCCCTCACCGGTGCGGTGAGGGCCTGTGGCTCCCCCGGTTGGATTCGAACCAACAACCTATCGGTTAACAGCCGATTGCTCTGCCGTTGAGCTACAGGGGAATGTGTTCCGCTCTCGCGGCAACCCGTACAGCTTAGCAAACATTGCGGGGTGGAATCGACTCGGGCGCACGCCCGGGCGCGTCACGTGAGCGACAGCGAGCCGTCCTCCTGAGCGCCCGGCGTCCACTGCACGTCCTCGCTCGAACCGATCGCGACGACGTGTCCGCCGCGCAGCTGCATCCGGTCGGCCTTCAGCTCGCGGGCGAGGTACGGGTCGTTGCTGACGATGAGCGAGGCCATGTCCCACTCGGCGCGCCGCCGGACGATGGCGTCGAACACCGTGTGGCGCACCTCGAGGTCGAGGTTCGCGAGCGGCTCGTCGGCGACCAGCAGCTGCGGGTCGAGCACGAGCGCGCGGGCGATCGCCACGCGCTGGCGCATGCCGGCGCTCAATTCGTAAGGGAACTTGTCGACGGCGCCGAGCTGCAGCTGCACCTCGTCGAGGAGCGCGGCGATGCGCAGGTCGAGTGCGCGGCCGGTCGCGTTGCGATCGCGCGACAGGATCGGTTCGGCGATGATCTCGGCGACGTTGAGCCGCGGTGGGAGGTTCGCGCCGGCGCTCTGCGGGAGGTAGCCGACGCGGTACGTGAGCACACGGTGCGCCCTGCCCGGCTTGCGCACGTTCACGCCGCACACCGTCGCCTCTCCCCCCGCGACCTCGCGGGTCTCGTCGCGCTCGCCCGCGAGCACCGAGACGAGGCTCGACTTCCCGGAACCGGTCGGCCCGCTGATGCACATGGTGCCGCCCCAGGCCAGCTCGAACGAGACGCCGTCCGCCGCGCGGATCTTCTGGCCGCTGCCCGAGCGGGCGACGCTCAGGTCGCTGCACGTGATCGCGACGTCCGGGTGGTCTTCGATGCGCATCCCCCCATCCTGCCTTACGAATCGGTAACGGAGGTCACCCGCTGCGAGGCAGCGGTCAGTCGTCGGCCGTGAGCCTGGCCCGCTCGGCGTCGAGATCGCGCAGCTGCATCCGGAGCGTGCGGCCCTCGTCGGAGTCTGCGGGGACGCGCTGGATCGCGCCGAGGAGCTGATTCTTCTGCTCGGCCAGGGCGCCCAGGATGAGCTGGCGGGCGAGGTCGTTGATCGATGCGACCGCGTGCTCCTCGTCGCGCGCGGGGAAATCGCGGGCCAGCAGCTCACCCGCGAGGGTCGCGTACGCCCCTGGCGCGCTCTCGACGACGGCGAGCGCCCATCCGGGCTTCGTCCGGTCGGTCGCCTCGAGCGCCCGCCGCACGCCCTCCAGCGCCGGGTGGTGGAACGGCACGGCGATGGCCCTGGCGAACAGGGAGGGCTCGACGCGGTGGCCGTACTGCAGGAACCCCGTCAGCGCGTCGCGCTCGCGCGCGTTCTGCGGCGTCCGCGGCAGCGTCGCGAGCGTGACGGCCGGAGCCGCGACGGGCGCTTCGGTCTCCGGCTGGTGCGTGCGGCGCTGCTCCTGCTTCGGCGCGCGCGAGGCATGCTCGACCTCCCGATGCACGTCGGAGGGGTCCATGCCGAGCCGCAGCGCGAGGACGCGCTCGTACCCGGGGCGCAGGAGGCGGTCCCTGATCTCGGCGACGATCGGCGCCGCCGAGCGCAGCGCACCGACCCTGCCCTCGACGGTGGCGAGGTCGAAGCCGGAGATGCGCCGATCGATCATGAATTCGAACATGGGCTTCTTGTGCTCGACGAGCCCCATCACGGCCGCATCTCCTCGTTGCAGCCGCAGGTCGCACGGGTCCAGCCCGTCGGGCGCCACGGCGACGAAGGACTGGGCGTTGAAGCGCTTCTCCTCGGCGAAGGCGCGGACGGCCGCCTTCTGGCCCGCCTCGTCCGGGTCGAAGGTGAAGATCACTTCGCCGTTGGCCGAGTCGTCGCCCATCACGCGCCGGAGCACCGTGACGTGCTCGGAGCCGAACGCCGTGCCGCACGTCGCGATCGCGGTCGTGATGCCCGCGAGGTGGCAGGCCATCACGTCGGTGTACCCCTCGACGACGACGACGCGTTTGGGGTCGCCGCGGGAGATGTCGCGCTTGGCCAGGTCGAGGCCGTACAGCACCTGGTTCTTCTTGTAGACGGGCGTCTCGGGCGTGTTGAGGTACTTCGGCCCCTTGTCGTCGTCGTACAGCCGGCGCGCGCCGAAGCCGATGGTCTGGCCGGTGACGTCCCGGATGGGCCAGACGACGCGGCCGCGGAAGCGGTCGTAGACGCCGCCGCGCTGATTCTGCGACACGACGCCGGCCGTGATCATCTCCTCGCGCGTGAACCCCTGCTTCTCGAGGGCGTGCAGCATGTGGTCCCACCCCTTCGGGGCGTAGCCGACGCCGAAGTGCGCCGCCGCCGCCGGGTCGAAGCCGCGGCCGCCGAGGAAGCGGCGGGCCGCGTCGGCCTCCGGCGCGCCGAGCTGCGAGCGGAAGTACTGCTCGGCGGCCTTGTTCACGGCGAGGAGTCGGGCGCGGCCGCTCTGCTCGGGGCCGGGCCCGCCGCCCTCCTCGTAGTGCAGCGGGAAGCCGATGCGCCCGGCGAGCCGCTCGACCGCCTCCGTGAACGACATGTGGTCCATCTCGCGCAGGAAGCTGTAGACGTCCCCCGACTCGCCGCAGCCGAAGCAGTGGTAGTAGCCGTGCTGGGGGCGCACGTGGAAGCTGGGCGACTTCTCGTCGTGGAACGGGCACAGCCCCTTCATCGACCCGATGCCCGCCGGCTTCAGCGCGACGCGCTCGCCGATCACGTCGGCGATGTTGGTGCGGGCCTTGACCTCTTCGACATCCGCCTGCCTGATCCTCGGCACGCTACACCCCCGCCAGTTCTGTGGGGCGCGGGGCCCAGATGCCGACCTCCTCGGGGTCGATGTGGCCCACGAGGCGGTTGTGCCACGCGAGCGCCGTCTGGTCCGTCAGGCTCGCCACCTGGTCCACGACGACGCGCTGGCGCTCCGCGTCGGTCCGCGCCTCGGCGAAATCGGCGGCGAACTCCGGATCGAGCCGGTCGGCGCCGGAGGAGAAGAGCGTGTCCGTCGACAGCAGGGTGTTCGCGAGGCGCTCGAGCACGCGGCGCTGTTCGTGGTAGATGCCGCGCCTCGTGTCCGTTCCGGCGATCGTGGCGCCCATGATGCCCTTGAGCACGGCGATCTCGACCTCCACATCCCGAGGTACGACCACGTGCGCGCCGTAGCGGGCGAGGCGCTCGGTGCCGTACGCCTCGTGGGTGGCGCGGACGCACTCGGTCGCGAATCGACCGATCAGGTCGCTCGTGAGGTTCTTGAGCCGGCCGATGTCGGCGCGCGACCGGTCGAAGGAGCGCGGCCACATCGGCTGCCGGGACAGGCGGTACAGGCCATCGGCCAGCTCCTCGCGCGAGAAGTCATAGCCGACCCACTGCTGGATGCGGCCGATCAGCGGGTGGTGCTCGACGGGGTCGTTGATGAGGCGCAGATCGAGGTACCCGTTCAGCAGGGCGTCCTCGACGTCGTGCACCGAGTACGCGATGTCGTCGGAGAGGTCCATGACCTCCGCCTCGATGCACCGGGTGCGGTACGGGGCGTCGTCCCGCATCCACGCGAAGACGTCCTCGTCCTCCGGGTAGACGCCGAACTTGAGGCGCCCACCGGGGTCGGGCACCGGGTCCTCGACGGTCCACGGGTACTTGCACACGGCGTCGAGCGTCGCGCGGGTGAGGTTGAGGCCGTGCGAGCGGCCGCCGCCCCACACCTTCGCCTCGAGCCGCGTCAGGATGCGCAGGCTCTGCGCGTTCCCCTCGAAGCCGCCGATCCCGGCCGCCCAGGAGTTCAGCGCCCGCTCGCCATTGTGCCCGAAAGGCGGGTGGCCCAGGTCGTGCGCGAGGCACGCCGTGTCGACCACGTCGGCGGCGAGCCCGAGCGCGTGCCCGATCTCGCGACCGACCTGCGCGACCTCGAGGGAGTGCGTCAGCCGGTTGCGGGCGAAGTCGGCGGGGCTCGCGGGGCTCAGGACCTGCGTCTTGGCGGCCAGGCGCCTCAGGCCCGCGGAGTGCAGGACCCGGGCGCGGTCCCTGGCGAAGCTGTCGCGCCGCGAGCGGTGGTGCTCCGTGTGGAAGCGCTCCTCGTCCGCCTCGGTGTACCCGGCAGGCCGACTGCTCCGCTCATCCGCCACTGGTGTCCAGCTCCGCTTCCTGAAGTTCGCTGGTCGCGTCCGCGCCCATCTCACGCGAGTCTAGCCAGCCCTCGGGGAGCACGGGGCGCTTCGGGTGGCCCGCGCGCCCCCGCTGGCCCTCGGCGGCTTCGCCGGGGTACGGCGCGTCGAGGTCGAGCTGCCCGATGAGGTCGTCGATGTGGGCGTAGGACGTCACCTGCGAGAACTGGCCGCGCAGGTCGCCGCCGATCGGGTACCCCTTGAAGTACCACGACGCGTGCTTGCGCACGTCGCGGCAGCCGTGCTCCTCGCTCTCGAAGAATTCGCCGAGCAGCTCCGCGTGGCGCTTGAACGCCCGCGCGACGAAGCCGAGAGTCGCGTCGACGGAGACGCCGTCGCCGCCGAACGCCGACGCGAGGTCGCCGAAGAGCCACGGGCGCCCGAGGCAGCCGCGCCCGACGACGACGCCGTCGCACCCGGTCTCCTCGACCATCCGCACGGCGTCGTCGGCGCTCCAGATATCGCCGTTGCCGAGGACGGGGATGCTTGTGACGGCCTGCTTCAGCTCGGCGATCGCGCCCCAGTCCGCGTGCCCGGAGTAATGCTGGTTGGCGGTGCGGCCGTGCAGAGCGACGGCCTTCGCCCCGACCTCCTCCGCGATACGGCCGGCGTCGAGGAACGTGAGGTGGTCGTCGTCGATGCCCTTGCGCATCTTCACGGTGACGGGCAGATCGCCCGCGCCCTCGACGGCCGCCGAGACGATGTCGCGGAACAGGTCGAGCTTCCACGGCAGTGCCGCTCCCCCGCCCTTGCGGGTCACCTTCGGCACGGGGCAGCCGAAGTTCAGGTCGATGTGGTCGGCGTGGTCCTCGGCCGCGATGATGCGGGCGGCCTCGCCCGTGTACTTCGGGTCGACGCCGTACAGCTGGATGGAGCGGGGCGTCTCGGACTCGTGGTGCTGGATGAGGCGCATCGTGACGGGGTTGCGCTCGACCAGGGCGCGCGTCGTGATCATCTCGCTGACGTACAGCCCGGCGCCGTACTCGCGGCACAGTCGGCGGAACGCCGTGTTCGTGATGCCCGCCATGGGCGCGAGCACGACGGGGACGTCGACCGTCAGCGGGCCGATCTTCAGGGGGCCGCCCGCGGGGTTCTCCCGCCGGATCCCTGGGTGCTCGAGGATGCTGCTGCTCACCTCGCCATTCTCCCAGAATCCGGCTGGGCACCGGCCCTCAGCGGCCCCGGGCCCCGAGTCGCGGTCGTAGGCTGGACGCATGACTGACACGACCGATGTGCGCGACATCCCGTTCGAGACGGCCGACGGTCGCACGACGACGCTGAACGAGGTCGGCACCGGCCCCGTGCTCGTCGTGAACGTCGCGTCCAAGTGCGGGCTGACGCCCCAGTACGAGCAGCTCGAACAGCTGCAGCGCGACTACGGCGACAAGGGCCTGACGGTGCTCGGGTTCCCGTGCAACCAGTTCATGGGCCAGGAACCGGGGAAGATCGACGAGATCCTCGAGTACTGCTCCACGACGTGGGGCGTGTCGTTCCCGATCGCCGACAAGATCAAGGTCAACGGCAGGAACGCGCACCCCCTCTACAAGGCGCTCAAGAAGAGCGAGGACGGCGCAGGCAAGGCCGGCCGCGTCGCCTGGAACTTCGAGAAGTTCCTCGTCGGCGACGACGGCTCGGTCACGCGCTTCCGCCCGCCGACGAAGCCCGACGACCCCGCGGTCGTCTCCGCGATCCGGGGCGCGCTCAAGGCATAGCGCGTCCCTCAGGCGACGCCGGGCCTGTCGACCGCACCGCCGAAACGGCGGTCGCGGGAGTGGAAGATCCGGATGGCCTCCCACAGGTCCGCGCGCGAGAAATCGGGCCACAGGGTGTCGAGGAACACCATCTCGGCGTAGGCGGCCTGCCAGAGCAGGAAGTTCGATGTGCGCTGCTCGCCGCTCGAGCGCACGAAGAGGTCGACGTCGGGCATGTCCGGCTGGTACATGTGCCGCAGCAGGGACTTCTCCGTGACGCCCGACGGCTTCATCCGGCCCGCCTTCACGTCGTCGGCGATCGCCCGCACGGCGTCGACGATCTCGTTGCGCCCGCCGTAGTTGACGCACATCGTGAGCGTGAGCACGTCGTTGGCCTTCGTGAGCTCCTCGGCGAACCGCAGCTCCTTGATCACGCTGCGCCACAGGCGCGGCTCGCGCCCCGCCCAGCGCACGCGCACGCCCCACTCGTTCAGCTGGTCTCGGCGCCGGTGCAGCACGTCGCGGTTGAAGCCCATCAGGAACCGCACCTCGTCGGGCGAACGGCGCCAGTTCTCGGTCGAGAACGCGTAGACCGAGAGGTGCTTCACGCCCGCCTGGATCGCCCCGGCGACGACGTCGAGCAGCACCTCCTCCCCCGCCTTGTGCCCCTCGATCCGGCTGAGCCCTCGCTGGTTCGCCCAGCGGCCGTTGCCGTCCATCACGACGGCGATGTGGTTCGGCACGGGGCCTGTGAACTCCGGCGGTGCCGCGCCCGTCCAGTCGATCGGACGGTAGGCCACGGCGTCGGCGTGCGTGTACGGCTTCATCGGTGGCTGCCTCCTGCGGTCTGGCCGAGGGCCCTCAGGCCCCTCTCGAGGTGATGCTGCACGTAGGCGTTCGCGAGCCCGGATGCTGCGTGCAGCTCACGCTCCGGCGCCGCGTCGACGTCTTCCCAGCGCCCGCCGAGCAGTGCGCCGAGCAGGTCGAGCGTCGTCGGCGACACGTTCGGCGTGCCCGGCGGCGCGCAGTTCGGGCAGACGCTGCCGCCGAGCTGCACCGCGAAGCCGCGGTGCGGGCCCTCTTGGCCGCAGCGGGCGCACGCATCGAGGGCCGGCGACCAGCCGGCCAGTGCCATGGCGCGCAGCAGGTAGGAGGTCCGGATGGCCTCCGGCCCGTGCTCGCCCCGCGAGAGAGAGCGAAGGGCGCCGACGAGGAGGAAGTACTGCTGCGAGCTCGGCTCCGCCTCGGAGATGCGGTCGGCGGCCTCCGCCATGGCGCTGGCCGCCGTATAGCTGTCGTAGTCGGCCGCGATCGCGGCGCCGTAGGATCCGAGGGTCTCCGCCTGCTGCACGATGTCGAGGCTGCGGCCGGCGTAGAGCTGCGCGTCGACGACCATGAACGGCTCGAGGCGCGCCCCGAACTTGGACGACGTGCGCCGCACGCCCTTGGCGACGGCGCGCACCTTTCCGTGCTGGCGGGTCAGCAGCGAGACGATCCGGTCGGCCTCGCCCAGCTTGTGGGTGCGCAGCACGACCGCTTCGTCTCGGTAGGTGGCCACGCCCTCAGCCTAGTTCGTCCGGTCGCCGATCCGCCCGGGCGTGCGGCACGGCACGCGCGGGCGGATCGAACAACCGTCAGGCCGAGACCAGTTGCGACTCGCGTGCCCGGATGGTGCGGTTCAGCGCTGAGACGATCGCCTTCAGCGACGCCATCGAGATGTCGCCGTCGATGCCGACGCCCCACAGGCGCTGGTCGTCGATCTGCAGGTCGACGTACGAGGCCGCCTTCGCGTCGCCCGACGCCGACATGGCGTGCTCGACATAGTCGTACAGCGTCACCTCGTGACCCGTCGCGCGGACCGCCTCGAGGAACGCGGCAATCGGGCCGTTGCCCTTCGCCGTGATCGAGCGGGTCTCGTCGCCGTCGCGCATCGTCACGTCGAGCGTGACGTCCTGGCCGTCGCTGCGCGTGTCGGTCGACAGGATCTCGAAGCGGCCCCAGCGCTCGTCGGCGGTGTCGGCCGGCAGGTACTCGTCCTGGAAGATGCGCCAGATCTGGTCGCTCGAGACCTCGCCGCCCTCGCTGTCGGTGCGGCTCTGCACGACCCCGGAGAACTCGATCTGCAGCTTCCGCGGCAGGTCGAGGTTCCTGTCGGTCTTCAGCAGGTAGGCGACGCCGCCCTTGCCCGACTGCGAGTTGACCCGGATGACCGCCTCGTACGAGCGCCCCAGGTCCTTCGGGTCGACGGGCAGGTACGGTACGCCCCACTGGGTGTCCTCGACCGTCGTTCCCGCCTCGGCCGCTCGCGCCTCCATGGCCTCGAAGCCCTTCTTGATGGCGTCCTGGTGCGAGCCGCTGAAGGCGGTGAAGACGAGGTCGCCGGCCCACGGGCTGCGCTCGTGCACCTTGAGCTGGTTGCAGTACTCGGCCGTGCTCTTGACGCGGTCGATGTCGCTGAAATCGATCTGTGGGTCGATCCCCTGCGTGAACAGGTTGATGCCCAGCGCCACCAGGTCGACGTTGCCCGTGCGCTCGCCGTTGCCGAACAGGCATCCCTCGATGCGGTCGGCGCCGGCCATGTAGCCCAGCTCGGCGGCCGCGATGCCCGTGCCGCGGTCGTTGTGCGGGTGCAGCGACAGGATGACGTTCTCCCGGTTGGCGAGGTGCCGGTTCATCCACTCGATCGAGTCGGCGTAGACGTTCGGCGTCGCCATCTCGACCGTCGCGGGCAGGTTCAGGATGATCTTGCGCTCGGGCGTCGGCACCAGCACCGTCATCACCTGGTTGCAGATCTCGGCGGCGAACTCGAGCTCCGTGCCCGTGTACGACTCGGGCGAGTACTCGTAGTAGACGGTCGTCTCAGGGATCGTCGCCTCGTACTTCTTGCACAGCCGGGCGCCGTTCATCGCGATGTCGATGATGCCCTGCTGGTCCGTGCGGAACACGACCTCGCGCTGGAGGGCGCTCGTCGAGTTGTACAGGTGCACGATGGCCTGCTTCGCGCCGGCGATCGACTCGTAGGTGCGGGCGATCAGGTGCTCGCGCGCCTGCGTCAGGACCTGGATCGTGACGTCATCCGGGATCGCGCCCTCGTCGATCAGGCTGCGGACGAAGTCGAAGTCGGTCTGGCTCGCCGAGGGGAAACCGACCTCGATCTCCTTGTAGCCCATCTCGACCAGGAGGTCGAACATGACGCGCTTGCGGTGCGGGTCCATCGGGTCGATGAGCGCCTGGTTGCCGTCCCGCAGGTCGACGGCGCACCAGCGGGGCGCCTTCTCGATCCGCTTCGCGGGCCAGGTGCGGTCGGGCAGGTCGACCGTGATCTGCTCGTGGAAGGGCACGTACTTGTGCACCGGCATAGCCGAGGGCTTCTGATTGTTCTGCATCGTCTTCTTCTTTCGCGGCGGGGATGTTTCGGGCCCGCAGGAGACTCCGCGACGAGAAGGCCCTAGATCGAGGTCTCGTCGCGGCTGCGAAGGAGGAGAAGGCCGCGGAAGCTCACCGGACCAGCGTAGCACTCAATCTGCACGGCCGGCGATGCCCCGGGCGTTCCCCCGCTGCGCACATTGCGCATCAGAAGCCCAGGCGGCCCAGCTGCTTCGGGTCGCGCTGCCACTCCTTGGCGACGCGCACGTGCAGGGCGAGGTAGACCCTGGTGCCCAGCAGCGGTTCGAGCTCGGCACGGGCCCTGGCGCCGACGTCGCGCAGCCGCGACCCCTTGTGCCCGATGATGATCGCCTTCTGGCTGTCGCGCTCCACGACGATGTTCGCGTAGACGTCGGTCAGGCCGTCGCGGCCCTCGCGGGCCGCGATGTCGTCGACCGTCACGGCGATCGAGTGCGGGAGCTCGTCGCGCACGCCGTCGAGCGCGGCCTCGCGGATGATCTCGGCGACGCGGTCCTCGGTCGACTCGTCGGTGACGACGTCGTCGGGGTACAGGGCGGGGCCCTCCGGCATCAGCGCGAGCACCTCGTCGGCGAGCACCTCGAGCTGTTCGCCCGACACCGAGGAGAGCGGGATGACCGCCGCCCAGTCCTCGCGCAGCGAGTCGACCTCCATCAGGCGCTGCATGATCTCGTCCCGATCGGAGCGGTCGGTCTTCGTCACGAGGGCGATCTTCTTCGCGTGCGGGTAGTCGCTGAGCGACTCGGCGATGCGGCGGTCGCCGGGGCCCACCTTCTCGTCGGCCGGCGCGCAGAACGCGATCACGTCGACGTCGCCGAGCACCTGCTCGACGAGGTCGTTCAGGCGCTGACCGAGCAGGGTGCGCGGGCGGTGCACGCCGGGGGTGTCGACGACGACGAGCTGGCCGCCCGGCCGGTTGATGATGCCCCGGATGGCTCGCCGCGTCGTCTGCGGCTTGTCGCTCGTGATCGCGACCTTCTCGCCGACGAGCGCGTTCATCAGCGTGGACTTGCCGACGTTCGGCCGCCCGACGAAGGTGACGAATCCGCTGCGGGTCTTCTCGTCGCTCATCAGTGCTCTCTTCCGTTGCGGTCGCCTCGGCGCTGCGACCTGTCGTCGTCGGTGATCGGGGTCTCCCCCGTGCGCGGGTGGCGCGATCGGACCTCCTGGAGCGCCCTGAGGCCCTCGCCGCGCTCGACGAAGACCGTCGCGAGCCCCCGCCCGCGGCCGCGGGAGGTGCCGCCCGTGATGATCAGGCCGTGCGACTCGACCGACTCGCCGGGCCGCGGCACGTGCCCGAGCGCCTTGCCCAGCAGGCCGCCGATCGAGTCGACGTCCTCGTCCTCGAGCTCGTAGTCGAACAGGTCTCCGACCTCGTCGAGGCCGAGGCGCGCCGCCACGCGGTAGCTGCCCTCCGCGAGCTCGACGATCTCGTTCGACGGCGCGTCGTACTCGTCGGCGATCTCGCCGACGAGCTCCTCGATGAGGTCCTCGAGCGTGACGATGCCCGCGACGCCGCCGTACTCGTCGACGACGAGGCAGACGTGCACGGCGTCGCGCTTCATCTGCTGCAGCAGGGTCTCGGCGCGCATCTGCTCCGGAACGAACGACGCGGGGCGGGCGAGCGCGCGGACGGCCTGGTCGTGCCAACCCGGCGTCTCGCGGAAGCCGAACTGCACCAGGTCCTTCAGGTACAGCACGCCGATGACGTCGTCGACCTCGCCGTCGATGACGGGCATCCGGGAGATCCCCGAGTCGAGGAAGAGCTGCATCGCCTCGCGCGTCGTGGCGGCGGCATCGACCGAGACGATGTCGGTGCGGGGCACCATCACGGCGCGGACGACCTGGTCGGTGAAGTCGAACACGCTGTGCACGAGGTCGCGGTCGTCGTCGTCGATGAGGTCATTGCTGGCGGCCTCGTCGACCATGCTCAGCAGCTGGTCCTCGCTGTCGAAGCCCTGACGCCCTCGTGACCGTTCGCGCCTGGCCCCGATGCGGGCGAGCAGGCCGGCGATCGGCCCGAGCACGACGCGCAGCCCGTGCACGAGGCGCGCCGTGGCGCCGATGAAGGCGTCGGAGTTCCGGCGGCCGACCGAGCGGGGGCTCGAGAACACCGCGACGAAGCTCAGTCCTACCATCAGCACCGCGGCGGCCAGCGCGGCCCACCACATGCTGTCGAAGACGAGCAGGAACGCGAGCGTGACGAACACCGCCGCGCCGGTCTCGGCGACGACCCGCACGAACGTCACGACAGTCGCATGGGCGTCGACGTCGTCGGCGATGCGGGCGAGCGAGGCCGCCCTGCGGTGCTTGGCCGCGGCCGCGAGGTCGACGATCTCGGCGCGGGATGTCACCGACAGCGCCGCATCGATCGCGCTCATCAGGCCGCCGAGCGCGACGAGTGCCGCGGCGGCGAGGAACATCAGGGTCTCGGTCACCGTAATGCCCCCGCTGCCGGGAAGGGTTCTCGGGGGCGCTTCACGAGCGTCGGCGCTCCTCCGCGCCGAAGCCGTCGATGAGCTCCTTCTGCAGGCCGAACATCTCGCGGTACTCCTCCGGCTCGGCGTGGTCGAAGCCGAGCAGATGCAGCAGGCCGTGCGTCGTGAGCAGGATGAGCTCGTCGGCCGTCGTGTGGCCGGCGGTCTGCGCCTGCGACTCGGCGACCTGCGGGCAGAGCACGATGTCGCCGAGCAGGCCGGCGGGCGTCGGCTCGTCGTCGGTGCCGGGCCGCAGCTCGTCCATCGGGAAGCTGAGGACGTCCGTCGGGCCCGGCTCGTCCATCCACTGCAGGTGGAGCTGTTCCATGGCGCCCTCGTCGACGAGCAGGATCGCGAGATCCGCGTCGGGGCTGACCCTGAGCTCCGCCAGGTTCCGCTCCGTCAGGCGCAGCAGCTGCGCCTCGTCGACCTCCATCGCCGACTCGTTGTTGATCTCGATCACGACCGGGCCCTCCCCCTGTTGTCGCGGCCGCCGCGACGGGCAGCCGATCGGCGCTCGGCGCGATTGGCGAACTCGCGGGCCTCTTCGCGCTCGTGGCGCTGCGCCGTGCGCTGCTCGTCGTACTCCGTGTAGGCGTCGACGATCTTCCCGACGAGCGAGTGGCGCACGACGTCGTCGCTCGACAGCCGGGAGAAGTGGATGTCGTCGACCCTGTCGAGGATGCGAGTGACGGTGCGCAGCCCGCTCGCTCCGCCGGGGATGTCGACCTGGGTGATGTCGCCCGTGACGACCATCTTCGTGCCGAAGCCGAGGCGCGTCAGGAACATCTTCATCTGCTCGGGCGTCGTGTTCTGCGCCTCGTCGAGCACGATGAACGAGTTGTTCAGGGTGCGGCCGCGCATGTAGGCCAGCGGGGCGACCTCGATCGTCCCGCTCGCCATGAGCTTCGGGACGATCTCCGGGTCCATCATCTCGTTCACGGCGTCGTAGAGGGGCCGCAGGTACGGATCGATCTTGTCCGTCAGCGTGCCCGGCAGGAAGCCCAGCCGCTCCCCCGCCTCGACCGCCGGTCGCGTGAGGATGATGCGCTCGACCTCTCGACGCTGCAGCGCCTGCACGGCTTTCGCCATCGCGAGGTACGTCTTGCCGGTTCCGGCGGGGCCGATGCCGAACACGATCGTGTTCTCCTCGATCGCGTCGACGTACTCCTTCTGCCCGGCGGTCTTCGGGCGGATGGTCTTGCCCCGCGACGACAGGATCGCTTCGCCGAGCACCTCGCTGGGGCGGGGCCCCGACTCGTTCGTGAGCATGCGGGCCGACCGGTCTACGTCGGGCTCAGAGAGATCGTGGCCGTTCGTCGTGAGCGAGATCAGCTCGTCGACGAGACCGCGCGCCGCGCGCACATCGGCCTCGGCGCCCGTGAGCGTGATCTCGTTGCCGCGGACGAGCACGTCGACATCCGGATGGGCCTTCTCGACCATCCGGAGCAGGCGGTCCTGGGGGCCGAGCAGCTGCACCATCGCAACGCCGTCGGCGAGGATCCGGTCGGTGACCTGGGGGGAGGATTCAGAATCCAACGAGCTTGTTCTCCTCGATGTTCGCGAGCACGTGGGCGTGGACGTGGAAGACGGACTGCGCGGCGGACGCGCCGTTGTTGAAGATGAGGCGGTACTCGCCGTTCGCCTCCTCGTCCGCGAGCCGCTTCGCGAGCGACACCATCTCGGCCAGCAGGGCGGGGTCGCCGGAGGCCAGCTCCGTGACGTCGCGGTAGGTCTCGTCCTTGGGGATGACGAGCAGGTGCACGGGTGCCTGCGGGTCGATGTCGCGGATCGCGAAGACCCGCTCCGTCTCCGCGACGATGTCGCCGGGGATCTCGCCCCGGTAGATGCGCGTGAAGATGCTCGCGTCGGTCATGAACCCAGCTTAGTGGCCCATGCCCAGGCCGCCGTCGACGGGGATGACCGCGCCCGAGATGTAGGCCGCGTCGTCGCTCGCGAGCCACGACACCACGCCGGCGACCTCCGCGGTCGTGCCGTAGCGCCCGGCCGGGATCTGCTTCTTGTACGTGTCCTGCGTCGCGTCGTCGAGCTCGGCGGTCATGTCGCTTTCGATGAACCCGGGCGCCACGACGTTCGCGGTGATCCCGCGGCCGCCGAGCTCGCGGGTGATCGAGCGCGCCATGCCGACGAGCCCCGCCTTCGACGACGAGTAGTTCGCCTGACCGGCGACGCCGTAGAGCCCGGAGACGCTCGAGATCAGGATGATGCGGCCGCGGCGCGCCCGGATCATGCTCTTGATCGCGCGCTTGACGGTGCGGAAGGCGCCGCCGAGGTTCGTTCCGACGACGGAATCGAAGTCGTCGTCGCTCATCCGCATCAGGAGCGTGTCGCGCGTGATGCCGGCGTTGGCTACGACAGTCGTGACGGGGCCCAGCTCGGCCTCGACCTGCTTCACGGCGGCGTCGAGCGACTCGCCGTCGTTCACGTCGGCGACGACCGCGAGCGTGCCGTCGGGGCCGGCGCCGCCGCGCACCGTCACCGCTACCCGGTAGCCGTCGCTGACGAGGCGCTCGGCGATCGCGCGGCCGATGCCGCGGTTTCCCCCCGTGACGAGGGCGACGCGGTCGGTGTTGTCTGCTGCGGTCACAGTGGTGCTCCCAGATCGGCTTGCACGGGCCCCGCCATTCTATGCAGTGGGGCCCGTTCTGGGCCCGCTCACTGGTTCCGGGCATACGCTGAGGGCATCGTGTCCAGGCGCAAGAAACACAGGCAGTCCGCGACGTCGCTCGACGTCGCGCCCGGCGACGACTCGCGCTCCCGCGAGCGGCGCTACCTCATCACGATGGGCATCCGCATCGCCTGCCTCATCCTGGCCGTCGCAGTGCAGCCGTACGGATGGTGGACGTTCGTCTTCGCGATCGGCGCGATCTTCCTGCCCTACATCGCCGTCGTCGGGGCCAATGCGCGCTCCGCTCAGCGGGTCGAAGGTGCCGTCGCCCCCGGAGCGGCGGAGGTCTCGGCCCCGGCTCCGCAGGCCGAGGAGCCCGCCGGCCCCGGCGTCTTCCGCATCGACGAAGCACACGGCGGCGATGACGCGGCCGGGGCGGGACGCGATCGCGACGCCGATGCGCGCACCGCGGACGGCGAACCAGGGGAACCGGACGGCCGCGAGCCAGGAGCCGCCGCGTGATCGGCCTCGACCCCGTGCGCCCGACGTGCTCGCGAGCGGGGTGCCGTGCGGCGGCCGCCTGGAGCATCCTCTGGCGAAACCCGAAGATCCACGGCGCTGACCGCCGGAAGGTCTGGTTGGCGTGCGACGAGCACGTCTCCTACCTGCGCGAGTTCCTCGCCTCCCGCACCTTCCCGCTCGAGGTCGTCGAGGGCGTCGCGGGAGGAACGTCGGAGGCCGGCACGTGAAGAACAGCTCCCCCGCCGTCCGCTGGACGGTCTACGCGCTCGTCGCCTGCCTGTTCGCGGTCGCGTGCGCGTTCCTCTCGCACTGGCAGTTCTCGCGCAACGCCGAGCGCGCCGCCGACCTGGCCCTGATCGAGAACAACTACGACGCCGACCCCGTGCCGTTCTCCGATCTCATCGGGGTGGGCGACGGCTTCTCCCCCTCCGACGAATGGCGCCCGGTCGTGATCACGGGCGAGTACGACGTCGAGGGGCAGCTGCTCGTGCGCAACCGACCGCACGGCGGCACGAGCGCCTACGAGGTGCTCGTGCCGCTCCGGATGGATGACGGACGCACCGTGATCGTCGACCGCGGCTGGATTCCCCCCGGCGAGGAGGCGGACGCCCCTGACGCCGTCCCCGCGGCGCCTGAGGGCGAGGTCACGGTCGTGGCGCGCCTGCGTCCGACGGAGCCCCTGCCGGCATCCGGCCGGGGAGCGCCCCCCGGTCAGCTGCCGACGCTGCACGTGCCGTCGGCGGCTGAGGTCGCCGGCCCCGGCGCGCTCACGGACGTCTACGCGCTGATGGTGTCCGAGGAGCCGGAGGCCGCAGGTACGCCGCACGCGCTGGAGAACCCGGAGGAGGATCCGGGGCCCTTCCTGTCGTACGCCGTGCAGTGGATCCTGTTCGCCGTCATGGGCTTCGCGTTCATCGGTTACATGATCCGCACGGAGATCCGGGCCTCCCGCGAGCAGGACGACGACCCCGACGAGCTCGACGAGACCGATGACGCACCGAGGCGCGGGCGCCGCCGGAAGCGAGCCAGGGGCGAGCGTCGTCGCGACGCCGACATGGAGGCGGAGGACGCCCTCCTCGACGCGCCGCAGCACCGCTGAGGATGCGGGGCGCGTCGCGCCCTGGTTACGCCAGCGTGATCAGGTCGGCGTAGCCCTTGTTCCAGATGTCCTCGACGCCGTCGGGCAGCAGGAGCACGCGCTCGGGGTTCAGCGCCTCGACGGCGCCCTCGTCGTGCGAGACGAGGACGACGGCGCCCTCGTAGTGCGCCAGCGCGCCGAGGATCTCGTCGCGGCTGGCCGGGTCGAGGTTGTTGGTGGGTTCGTCGAGCAGGAGGACGTTCGCGCTCGAGACGACGAGCGTGGCGAGCGAGAGCCGGGTCTTCTCGCCGCCGGACAGAACGCCGGCCGGCTTGTGCACGTCATCGCCCGTGAACAGGAACGAGCCGAGCACCTTGCGCGCTTCGGTCTCGTTCAGGTTCGGCGAGGCCGACATCATGTTCTGCAGAACGCTGCGCCCGATGTCGAGGTTCTCGTGCTCCTGCGCGTAGTAGCCGATCTTGAGGCCGTGACCCGGTTCGATCCGGCCGGTGTCGCTCGCGTCGACGCCGGCGAGGATGCGCAGCAGCGTTGTCTTGCCCGCTCCGTTCAGGCCGAGCACGACGACCTTGCTGCCCCGGTCGATCGCGAGGTCGACGCCCGCGAAGATCTCGAGCGCTCCGTACGACTTCGACAGGCTCGAGGCCATCAGCGGCGTCTTCCCGCACGCGGCGGGCTTGGGGAACCGGATGCTCGCGACGCGATCCTCCTGGCGCACCTCGTCGAGGCCGGCGAGCAGCTTCTCGGCGCGCGCCTGCATCTGGTGCGCCGCGGCGGCCTTGGTCGCCTTCGCGCCGAACTTGGCCGCCTGCTGCTGCAGGGCCGACGCCTTCTTCTCGGCGTTCGCCCGCTCCTTCTTGCGACGCTCCTCGTCGGCGACGCGCTGGCGCTGGTAGTGCTTCCAGCCCATGTTGTAGATGTCGATGACCTGCCGGTTGGCGTCGAGGTAGAACACCCGGTTGACCGTCTCGCCGACGAGCTCGACGTCGTGGCTGATCACGATCAGGCCGCCCCTGTACGACTTCAGGAACTCGCGCAGCCACACGACGCTGTCGGCGTCGAGGTGGTTGGTCGGCTCGTCGAGGATCATCGAGTCGGCGTCGCTGAACAGGATGCGCGCGAGCTCGATGCGGCGGCGCTGGCCGCCCGAGAGTGTCTTCAGCGGCTGGTCGAGGATGCGATCGGGCAACGAGAGGTTGTTCGCGATGACGGCTGCCTCCGACTCGGTCGAGTAGCCGCCGAGCGCCTCGAAGCGCTCCATGAGGTTGCCGTACTTGCGGATGGCCTTCTCAGCGACCTTCGGGTCGTCGTCGCCCATCTGCGCCGAGAACTTGGCGATGTTCGCGGTGAGGTCGCCGAGGCCGCGGGCGTTCAGGATGCGCGTGCGCGCGAGCTCCTCCGGGTCGCCCGAGCGGGGGTCCTGCGGCAGGTAGCCGAGCTCGCCGCGCACGCTGACGGAGCCGTCGGCCGGCATCTTGTCGCCGGCGAGGACCTTGGTCAGGGTCGTCTTCCCCGCGCCGTTCCGGCCGACGAGGCCGACCTTGTCCCCGGGCCCGACGCGGAAGTCCACGCCGGACATGAGCATGCGCGCGCCCACGCGGATCTCGAGATCGTGCACGGCAAGCACAGGCCACATCCGTTCGGTCGAAGTCGTCTCGGCGCGTTCGCGCCAACTGCCCACTCTACCGCGGCGCGCCTGGGCGGAGCCTCCCCGGTCAGGCGTGCGCGGGCGCGGCCGCGTCGCCGGAGGGCGGTGCCGTCACGGGTGCGCGGCGCGGGCCGTGATGGCGTCGCCGACGTCGTCGGCGTGTCGGAGAGCGAGCACGAGCAGCGTCACGATCGCGTGAGGACCAGGGCGAACGCCCCTGGCGCGGTGCGCGTCGCCGACCTGGCGCGCGAGGCCGGCGATCACCGGGATCGCGGCGATCGTCAGGGACAGCACGAACGCGACGCGCGCCGGTTCCACCCCGAGCGCGCGCAGCGGCCCGAGCGCGCGCTCCAGGGCATCGAGCAGGTCGCCCATCCGGGTCGTCAGCGTCACCAGGGCGGCGAGCAGCACGACGGCGAGCACCCTGGCCGTCACGGTGATCGCGGCCTGCCACGATGAGAACAGCAGCTGCGTGACGACGAGGAGCACGATGATCCACTTCGCCGCCCAGAGCTGGCGCCAGAAGACGGAGGGCGGCTGGCCTCCCAGCACGAACAGGGCGAGGACCGCGACGAGCGTCCCGAGCGCCGTCCAGATCGTGTGCGGCCACAGCGATGCCGCCAGCGCGAGCACCGCGAGGCCGATCAGCTTCGCGCCCGCCGGCAGCCGGTGGAGCGGGCTCGTCCCCGGGCGGTACAGCGAGATCACGGGCGCCCGCCCGTTCCGCCCGTCACGCGAACTCCGCGCGGTACCGGGCGATGACCTCGTCGGGGTCGCCCTGCTCGGCGAGCCGCCCGTCCGAGAATCGCAGCGCGACGTCGCAGCGCGCGGCGAGCTCGAGGTCGTGCGTAACGATCACGACCTGCTCCGCCACGGGCCCCGCCTCGTCGCCGTCGAGCAGCAGGTCGCCCATGCGGCGCGCGTTGCCGAGGTCGAGGAGCGTGGTCGGCTCGTCGGCGACGAGCACGCGGGGCGCGCTCGCGAGCACCGCCGCGAGGGCGAGCAGCTGCTTCTGCCCGCCCGAGAGGCTGTGCGCCGGCTGGTCGGCATGGCCGGTCAGACCGAAGCGCGCCAGCTCCGCGGCCGCCCGTTCGGCCCTGTCCGCGCGCGGGATGCCTGCGGCCTTGAGCGAGAGCGCGATGTCCTCCGACGGCGTCGGCATCAGGATCTGCGCGTCGGGGCTGCTGAAGAGGAACCCGACGGCCTCGCGTGCGCGGCGGGGCTCGCGGGCGGGGTCGAGGCCGGCGACGGTCACGCGCCCCGATGTCGGGCGGACGAGCCCGTTCAGCGTTCGCGCGAACGTCGACTTCCCCGCCCCGTTCGCCCCGATGACGGCGATGCGGCGATGAGGCAGGAATACCGTCACCGCGTGCAGGATCTCCGTGCCGTCGATCTCGACGCCGAGCCCCTCTGCCGAGATGCCCTCGTTCATCCGGTCGTGCGGCGGGAGCGTGCGGCGCGCACGCGCGCGGGGAATGCGGGAGGGTAGGCGCGGTAGAGACTCATCGTGAGGATCGTACAGAGGACGACCTTGATGATGTCCCCCGGGAGGAAGGCCGCCGAGGCGATCGCGGCCCCGCCGAGCGGCAGATCGGCGATGACCGCCTGCGCCGGGATCCCGAACGCGTAGATCACGAGCACTCCCCCGACGAGTGCGCCGAGCGCGACCCGCCACCACCGAAGCGCGCCGGACTGCGCGATCAGGCCGATCACGATGACGCCGGGGACCCAGCCGACCAGGTAGCCGACCGTCGGGCCGAGGAACACGCCGAGACCGCCGCGGCCCCCGGACAGCACGGGGAGCCCGATCGCGACGAGCACGAGCACGACGACCACGGCGGCGGCGCCGCGCTTCCACCCCAGCACCGTGCCCGCCAGCATGACGCCGAGCGTCTGCGCCGTGATCGGGACGAGCCCCGGCACGGGGATCGGCCCCATCAGCCCGAGCACGACGATGATCGCTGCGAAGACGGCGACGCGCGCCGTGTCGCGCGCCTCCCAGGGGTCGGGCCTGCGGGTCATACTTCCTCCTGAACGATGTTCATTGAACGTTGTTCAGTATGGCACAGCCGCGGGTGAACGGCGTTCACTAGGCTGGGGTCATGCGCGCCGGAATCGACCTCGAAGGGATCGTCGACCGCGCGATCGCGCTCCTCGACCGCTTCGGCCTGGCTTCTGTGACGATGCGGGCCCTCGCGGACGACCTCGGCATCCGGCCCAGTGCCCTGTACTGGCACGTCGCCGACAAGCAGACGCTGCTCGCGGCCGTCGCCGACCGCATCGTCGCGGGCGCCTCCCCCGCCGATGACGTGGCCGGTGCGGCGCGGGAGCTGCGCGGCGCGCTCCTGGCGCACCGCGACGGTGCGGAGGTCGTGCTCAGCTCGGCCGCGCTCGGCCTCGGCGGCTCGGGCGCGGCCGAGCATCTCCGTCGAGCGCTCGAAGAGCAAGGCGCGCCGGACGCGGCGACCGGCGCGAACGTGCTCGCACAGTTCGTGCTGGGCCACGCCTCCCTCGTGCAGCAGCGCATCCAGGCCGCCGAACTGGGCGCCTACGAGGGGGCGCCGGATGCCGTCGCCCGCGACTTCGACGCCGAGTTCGACGCGGGCATCGCGGCGCTCGTGCGCGGCCTCGCGAGCTGACGGGGCGAGCCGGGGCGGAGCGAACCGAGGAGCACACCGCCGACGAGCAGCGCACCGCCGATCAGCTCCTGCCACGCCGCGGCCTGCCCGAGGACGATCCAGGCGGCGGCGATCCCGACGACGGGCACGAGCAGTGAGAACGGCGCGACGACGCCCGCAGCGTGCCGCGCCATGAGCCACGACCAGATGCCGGAGCCCGCGACGGTGCCGATCAGAATGGTGTAGGCGAGACCCGCGAGGGCGAGAATGCCCGTCGGCGACGTCAGATCCGTGAACGATGCCGCGATCGCATCGCTCCCTTCGACGGCGAGGGAGAGGGCGAGCATCGGGAGGGGCGGAACGACGGACATCCAGAGCGTGAAGCGCAGGGGCTCGGTCGCCCGTGCCTGCCGATTGCAGATGTTGCCGAGGGCCCATCCGAACGCGCCTGCGACGGTGAGCAGGAACGGCGCGAGCGCGGCGGTCCCTGCCCGATGCATGCCGACGATGGCGAGCCCGGCGACCGCGATGAGGATGCCGACGACCTGCGCGGCGCTCAGCCGCTCACGCAGCAGCGTCGCACCGAGCAGCACCGTGAACGGAGCGGACGCCTGGAGGACGAGCGAGGCGAGGCCGGGCGGCATGCCGATCGCCATGCCCCAGTACAGGAAGAGGAACTGGAGGGTGCCGAACCCGAGCCCGTACCCGATCAGCCAGCGGACCTGCACCTTCGGGAACGGGACGAGCAGGATCGTCGGCATCGCGATGAGGGCGAACCGCAGCGCGACGAGGAAGTAGGGCGGGAACTGGGCGAGCGAGGCGTCGATCGCGAGGAAGTTCAGGCCCCACATGACCGCGACGGACACCGCCAGGAGTCGATGGGTGATCGGCATGCTCCGATCGTCCTCCTCCCGATAATGAAGCACAATCGAGCATTTCTTCATCTACTCTGTAGAGTCTCTTCATGGATCCGCGTCATCTCGAGCTGCTGCGGCTCTTCGCCGCGTACGGGAGCGTCACGGCGGTCGCCGATGTCACGCACCGCACGCCCTCGGCCGTGTCCCAGCAGCTGCGCGCGGCGGAGCGCGCCCTCGGCGCCGAGCTGCTCGAACCGTCCGGACGGGGTCTGCGGCTCACCCCCGCCGGTGAGGTGCTGGCCGCCGGCGGTGAGCGCGTCGCGGTCGCACTCGAACAGGTGGGCGCGGAATGGGACGCCTTCCGCTCCGGGCCCAGTGGTCCGGTGTCCGTCGCCGCGTTCCCGAGCGCCGGCGTGTTCCTCCTCGCGCCGCTGGTGAGCCGGTTCGCGGACTCCGGCGTCGAGCTGTCCCTCGACGACGCCGACGTCGCCGAATCCTCGTACGCCGAGCTCACGCGCGAGTACGACATCGTCATCGGGCACAGCCTGACGGGGCCGACCCCCACGGGAGGTGAAGGCCTGCACGTCGTTCCGCTCGCGCGGGAACCGCTCGACGTCGCGATGGCTCCCGGCCACCGGCTCGCGGCGCTCGGCGAGGTGTCGCCGCGCGACGTCGCGGACGAGGCCTGGATCGGCGTGCCGCCGGGATATCCGTTCGACACGGTGCTCCAGGCGATCGCGCTGGCCCTGGGGCGGGACCTGCGGGTCGAACAGCGACTGCGCGACAATCGGCTGATCGAGGCGCTCGTGGCCGGCGGCGACCAGCTCGCTGTGCTCCCCCGCTTCACGACGCCCGACGCCGGCACGGTGGTGCTCCGACCGCTCGCAGAGATCGAGCCCCGGCGGTACATCACGGCGCTGTGCCAGCCGCACCGGGCCGAGCGCCTCGCGGTGCGCTCGGTCCTGGACGAGCTCCGTCGGATCGGGGCGGAGGCCGCGCAGTGAAGCGGCGAAAGGGCCCGCAGCCGGAGCTGCGAGCCCTTTCCGAGGCGTCGGGTCAGATCGAGAAACCGAGCGCGCGCATCATGTCGCGCCCGTCCTCCGTGATCCGCTCGGGGCCCCACGGCGGCATCCAGACCCAGTTGATCCGGTACCGCTCGACGACGCCGTCCAGCGCCTGGCCCGTCTGCTCCTCGAGCACGTCGGTCAGAGGGCATCCGGCGCTCGTGAGCGTCATGTGGATGACCAGGGCGTCGTTCTCGTCGTCCCAGCTCAGGTCGTAGATCAGGCCGAGGTCGACGACGTTGACACCGAGCTCGGGGTCCATGACGTCCTTGAGCGCCTCGGTGACCTCGTCGTACTTCTCGTCGGCAAGCGTGGCGGTCATAGTGCTGACCCTACGCCTCGAGCGGCGCGTCGGCGGGGAGGTAGCCGGCGTAGCCCGACTCCTCCAGCTTGTCGGCGAGCTCCGAGCCGCCCTCCTCGACGATCTTGCCCGCGACCATGACGTGCACGAAGTCGGGCTTGATGTAGCGGAGGATGCGCGTGTAGTGCGTGATCAGCAGCGTGCCGAGGCCGGTCGCCTCGCGGGCGCGGTTGACGCCCTCGGACACGACCTTGAGGGCGTCGACGTCGAGGCCTGAGTCGGTCTCGTCGAGGATCGCCAGCTGCGGCTTGAGCAGCTCGAGCTGGAGGATCTCGTGGCGCTTCTTCTCGCCGCCCGAGAAGCCCTCGTTGACGTTGCGCTGCGCGAACTTCGGGTCCATCCGGAGGTTCTTCATGCCCTCCTTGACGTCCTTCGTCCAGCTCCGGATCGACGGCGCTTCGCCGTCGATCGCGGTCTTGGCCGTGCGCAGGAAGTTGGTCACGGTGACGCCGGGGATCTCGACCGGGTACTGCATCGCGAGGAACAGGCCGGCGCGGGCGCGCTCGTCGACGGCCATCTCGAGGACGTCCTCGCCGTCGAGCGTGATGGTGCCGCCCGTGACGGTGTACTTCGGGTGGCCGGCGATCGTCGAGGCGAGCGTCGACTTGCCCGAACCGTTCGGGCCCATGATCGCGTGGGTCTCGCCGGAGCGGACCGTCAGGTCCACGCCGTTGAGGATGGGGATGATCCCCTCGTCGGTCTCGACCGTGACATGCAGGTCGCGGATCTCGAGAACAGCCATGTCAGACTTCCTTCTTCACGTTGGGGTCGATGAGCACGTCGTCGCCGTCGATCTCGACGACGTAGACGGGGACGGGCTCGTAAGCGGGGAGGGAGAGGGGCTTGCCCGTCGTGAGCGAGAACGCCGAGCCGTGGGCCCAGCACTCCAGGGTCTCGCCCTCGACGAAGCCCTCGGACAGCGAGATGTCGCCGTGGGTGCAGGTGTCGCCGATCGCGTGGATCTCGCCGCTGGAATCGAGCACGACGGCGATCGGCACGCCGTCGGCCTCGACGCGCAGCGCCTCGTCCTGCACCAGCTCGCTCTTCGCGCAGACGCGGATCGCGGTCACTTCGTGCCCTCCGCGATCTCCTGCTCGATGTCGGCGATCAGCTGGTCGGCGAGGCCGGGCACCTGGATCTTCTGGGGGATCTCGGCGAGGAAGCCGAGCACGATCAGGCGGCGCGCCTCCTCCTCGCTGACGCCGCGGGCCTGCAGGTAGAACAGCTGCTCGTCGTCGAAGCGCCCCGTCGCCGATGCGTGGCCGGCGCCCTTGATGTCGCCCGTCTTGATCTCGAGGTTCGGGATCGAGTCGGCGCGCGCGCCGTTCGTGAGCAGGAGGTTGCGGTTCGCCTCGTACGAGTCGGTGCCCGTCGCGTCGGCGCCGATCAGCACGTCGCCGATCCACACGGCGCGGGCGGTCGCGCCCTGCAGCGCGGTCTTGTACAGCACGTCGCCCGTCGTGTCGGGGCCGGCGTGGTGCAGGTAGACCTGGCTCTCCAGGTGCTGTCCGTCGTCGCTGAAGCTCAGCCCGAACATCTGGCCCTCGGAGCCGGCGCCGGCGAGCTCGACGTTCGGGTTGACGCGCACGACGCCGCCGCCGAAGCTCACGACGAAGTGCGTCAGCGACGCATCGCGGTCGACGCGCGCCTGGTGGGCGGCCGCGTGCACCGCGTCGTCCTCCCACTTGTGCACGGAGATGACCGTGAGATTCGCGCCGTCGCGCACGAGGATCTCGACGTTCTGGTTGTACGCCGCGCTGCCCGAGTGGTTCAGCACCACCGTGGCCTTCGACATCGGCTCGGCCTCGATCACGATGTGGCCGTCGGCGCGCTTGTCGGCGCCCAGGCCCCGGATGTCGAGGACGATCGGCTCCGCCAGCTCGGCCTCGCGCGGCACGCGGATGTGCGCGGCGTCGGTCGAGCCCTGCCAGGCGATGGCGGCCGTGAGGTCCTCCGGCACGAAGAACTCTCCGCGCGGGGCCTCGCCCGCGCGCAGCGTGCCGACGAGGTGCTCGGCGCCCGAGGAGAACTCGTAGTCGACGCCGTCGTTCGCGCCGCCGGCGGCGAACAGCGGCGCGAGGCGCTGGAGCGGCGTGTGCTTCCAGTTGACCTCGCGGCCGGTCGGGATGCCGAAGTCGTCGGGCTCGTACGAGCGGGGGCGCTCCGAACGGGTCTGCACGGGGATGCTGACCTCGTCCTGCGGTTCGATCAGCACGGTCGCCGGGTCGCGGTGGGCGTGCTCGTCCTGCGCCGCGAGCGGCGCCTGTGTCGTGTCTGCCATATCAGCCGACGGATCCTTCCATGCCCATCTCGATGAGCTTGTTGAGCTCGAGCGCGTACTCCATCGGCAGCTCGCGGGCGATCGGCTCGATGAAGCCGCGCACGATCATCGCCATCGCCTCGGTCTCCTCGAGGCCGCGGCTCATCAGGTAGAACAGCTGCTCCTCGCTGACCTTCGACACCGTGGCCTCGTGGCCGAGGACCACGTCGTCGACCCGGATGTCGATCGAGGGGTACGTGTCGGAGCGCGACTGCGTGTCGACGAGCAGCGCGTCGCAGACGACCGAGTTGGCCGAGTGGTGCGCGTTCTCGTCGACGCGGACCTCGCCGCGGTAGCCGGCCCTGCCGCCGCCGCGGGCGATCGACTTCGAGACGATCGACGACTGCGTGTAGGGAGCCATGTGGATCATCTTCGCGCCGGCGTCCTGGTGCTGGCCGGGGCCGGCGAAGGCGACCGAGAGGGTCTCGCCCTTGGCGTGCTCGCCCATCAGGAAGATCGACGGGTACTTCATCGTCACCTTGGAGCCGATGTTGCCGTCGACCCATTCCATCGTCGCGCCCTCGTGGGCGACGGCGCGCTTCGTGACGAGGTTGTACACGTTGTTCGACCAGTTCTGGATCGTCGTGTAGCGCACGCGGGCGTTCTTCTTCACGATGATCTCGACGACGGCCGAGTGCAGCGAGTCCGACTTGTAGATCGGGGCGGTGCAGCCCTCGATGTAGTGGACGTAGCTGTCCTCGTCGGCGATGATCAGGGTCCGCTCGAACTGGCCCATGTTCTCGGTGTTGATGCGGAAGTACGCCTGCAGCGGGATCTCGACGTGCACGCCCTTCGGCACGTACACGAACGAGCCGCCCGACCACACGGCCGTGTTCAGCGCCGCGAACTTGTTGTCGCCGGGAGGGATGACGGTGCCGAAGTACTCCTCGAAGAACTCGGGGTGCTCGCGCAGCGCCGTGTCGGTGTCCATGAAGATGACGCCCTGGGCCTCGAGGTCCTCGCGGATCTGGTGGTAGACGACCTCGGACTCGTACTGGGCGGCGACGCCCGCGACGAGGCGCTGGCGCTCGGCCTCAGGGATGCCGAGCTTCTCGTAGGTCTCCTTGATCTCGTCAGGGAGGTCCTCCCAGCTCTCCGCCTGCTTCTCCGTGGAGCGCACGAAGTACTTGATGTTGTCGAAGTCGATCTCGCTGAGATCGGCGCCCCACGTGGGCATCGGCTTCTTCTCGAAGAGCTTCAGGCCCTTGAGCCGCGTCTTCAGCATCCATTCCGGCTCGCTCTTCAGCTGGGAGATGTCGCGCACGACGGCCTCGCTGAGGCCGCGCTTCGCGCTGGAACCAGCGGCATCCTCATCGTGCCAGCCGAACTCGTACACCCCCAGACCTTCGAGCTCTGGGCGGTCGATCAGCACATCCGACATGACGTCTCAACTCTCCTCGTGGATCCCGAATCGGTGTCATCCGGCCCGCCCTTACGGAGAAAGGGGCGCTGTGGGGGACCCGGTGTGTTCGCGTGATGAAGCGCTTGTCTTCAACCATTCAAGTCTACAGGCTGTGCGCGATCCGGCGCCGGGAGCGGCGAGCCGCGCGAAACACACGTTCACCGAAGGTTCGGTACCTAGACTGCGCGGGTGCGCATCTCCCCCACCCTGAAGGTCTTCGCCTGGCTCTCGTTCCTGGCCCAGGTGATCATCATCGGCACGGGCGGCGCCGTGCGCCTCACGGGCTCCGGCCTCGGCTGCGACCAGTGGCCCCTGTGCACCCCCGACTCCCTCGTGCCGACGCCCGCGATGGGCATCCACGGTCTGATCGAGTTCGGCAACCGCACCATGACGGGCCTCGTCGGCATCCTGGCGCTCGTCGTCCTGTTCCTCGTGCTCTTCTCCGCCGGCAGGATGAGGGCCGTCGCTCCCGCCGCGATCTTCGCGGTCGGAGGCGTCATCGCCGCCGCCGGCACCTACGCCGTGATGAACGCGCTCGGCCACAGCGCCGGCGGGTCCGTCGCGATGTCGGCGGTCCTGCTGGCCGCCGTCCTCGCCGGAGCGGTCCACTCGATCGCGACAGTGCGCGTGCGCCGCGACCTGCTCGTGCTCGCATGGGTCGTGCTGTTCGGTGTCATGGCGCAGGCGGTCGTCGGCGGCAGCGCCGTGCTGACGGGCCTCAACCCGTTCATCGTCGGCTTCCACTACGCGGCGTCGCTCTCGCTCGCGTGCGTCGCCGCCGCCTTCATCGTCCGGATGAACACCGCACCCGGCCCGCGCATGCCGGCCGTCCCGCGGTGGTACCTGATCCTGGCGCACGCCGCATCGCTCGTGCTCGCGCTGACGGTCTTCTTCGGTGTGCTGACGACCGCGAACGGGCCGCATTCGGGTGACGCCGACGTCGTGCGCGACGGCTTCGATGCATCGCTGCTCGCGCACGTCCACTCGTGGCCCGGCTACGCGCTGTTCGTCCTCGCGCTCGTGATCGCGGGCGCGGCGTGGGCCCTGCGCCTGCCGACGCGCGCCTGGGCGACGACCTTCCTCGCCCTGCTCGTGGCCCAGATCCTCGTCGGGGTCTGGCAGGCGAACGCGGCGCTCCCCCCGCTCCTGGTGGGGATCCACATGGTGCTCGCCGCGCTGTCGGCGTCGAGCTGGGTCGTGCTCGTGCTCCGGATGAAGGAGCCCGCCGGCGCGGCGAGCCCGGCCGAACGCGAGGCGGTCGCCGCCTGACCGGCCGTCACGTGAGCGCGGAGGTCAGCCGCATCACGCCGTCGAGGAACGTCGCGGTGCGCGGCTCGCGGCGCCACTCGTCGAGCGTCAGCTCGCGGCTGACGTCGCGGTAGTTCTGCTCGACCCGCCGCATCGCCCGCGTGAACTCCGCGCCGCGCACCATGAGCGAGATCTCCATGTTCAGGCTGAACGACCGGATGTCCATGTTGCTCGAGCCGATCACGGCGACGTCTCCGTCGACCGAGAAGTGCTTGGCGTGCAGGATGTACGGCGCGGGGTAGAGGAAGATGCGCACGCCCGCCTCGAGCAGGGTCTCGTAGTACGAGCGCTGGGCGTGGTACACCATCGTCTGGTCGCCGATCTCGGAGACGAACAGCTGCACCTCGACGCCCCTTCGGCACGCCGTCGTGATGGCGTACATCATCGCCTCGTCCGGGACGAAGTACGGGCTCGTGATGATCACCCGTTCGGTCGCCCCATGGATGAGCGAGAGGAACAGGCGCAGGTTGTTCTCGGTCGCGTAGCCGGGCCCCGACGGCACGAGCTGGCACTCGAGGTCGCCGCCCGACGCGGGCACGGCATCCGCGGGCACGAGCTCCGCGAAGATCGACTCCCCCGTCTCGATCAACCAGTCCGAGGCGAACACCGCGTCGATCTGTGCGACAGCGGGCCCCGTCACGCGGGTGACGAGCTCCTGCCACTTCAGGCCGCGCTTGATGTTCTTGGGCGCGTTGTAGCTGCGGTGGATGAGGTTCTGCGAGCCCATGAACGCCGCGCGGCCGTCGACGACGACGAGCTTGCGGTGGTTGCGCAGGTCGGGCCGCTGGAACTGGCCCTTCAGCGGTCGGACGGGCAGCATCCACGCCCACGTCACGCCGATGCGGTCGAGCTCCGCGAAGGTCCTGTCGGAATCGGCGACCTTCCGCGAGGCGACGTAGTCCGCGAGGAAGCGCACGGACACACCGCGTTCGACGGCGTTCTCGAGCGCAATGAAGAACACACTGGTGGTGTCGTCCCACGCCGCGATGTAGAACTCGACGTGCACGAACCTCTCCGCGCGGTCGATCTCGGCCGCCATCGCGCGGACGGAGTCCTCGTAGTCCTCGATCAGGGTCGCGGCTCCGCCGCCCACCGGCGGGAACTTCGTCAGCTCCAGGTTCTGGCGGGCGACGCTCGCGAGGTGCGCCGGCCACGCGTCCGTGGCAACCGGTGCCGTGTGCCGCTCCTCGATCATCCGGTCGATGCGCGCCTGCTCGTCGCGCCGGCGCTTCGGCAGGCGGATGCTGCCGATGAGCAGGAAGATCGCGATCCCGACGACGGGCAGGAGGAAGATCAGCAGCAGCCACGCCATCGCGGCCGTCGGCTTCCTGTGCCGCGGTATGACGACGAGCGCGGTGACGCTGATCGCCAGCGAGACGACGACGCCGAGGAGCCACCAGAGGCTGGTGAGCAGAGCGGGATCCATCCCAGCATTGTGACGGAGAACGCGCGGGATGCGGCTATCGACGCGCGCCGCGCCTCACAGCGCGCCCTCCCCGGCCCTGGCCGCGCGGCGGCGCTCCCCCATGTCCATGAACGCGACGGCGAGCGCGCCCGCGACGCATACCGCGGCGGCGAGGAGCCCGGCGCCGTACGCGTCGTGGAAGACGGCCGAATCCGCGTGAGCGCCATCGCCGCCGGATTCCGAGTAGATCGTCGCGTAGAACAGCGAAAGCCCGATCGATGTCCCGACGGCGTTGCCGATGCGCTGGCCGAGCTGGCCGACGGAGCCGGCGAGCCCGCCCTCGACGGGAGGGATCTCGGCGAGCGTCAGCGTCTGATTGGGCGAGATGACGATGCCGCCGCCGAGGCCGCCCACCGCGAGGATCGCCGCCATCAGCCACGGGGCCGCCTCGTCGGGGGCGAAATAGGCGACCAGCACGAGACCGACGATCGCGCCGAGCACGATCATCAGGCCGACGATCACGAGAGCGCGGCCGAAGCGGTGCACGAGGCGACCGCTGAGCCATGAGGTGAACGCGCTCAGCACGGCGAAGCCGATCGTGACCATTCCCGCGTACACGGCCTCGAGGCCGAGCCCCGTCTGCAGGAAGACGGCCGTCAGGAGGAACACGGTCGGCAGGCCCGCGAAGTAGAGCAGCTGGATCGCGTTGCCGTTGCGCCAGGACACCACGCGGAACAGGCGCAGGGGCACGAGCGGCGGAAGGCCCCTCGCGGCATAGCGCCGCTCCCAGGCGATGAACGCTGCGCAGAAGAGCAGGAACGGGACCAGGAGCCACCAGCGCGCCGGGCTGTCCTCGGGCGACCCCGTGGTGAGCAGGAACGGAGTCATGAGGCACACGACGGCGACGGCGAAGAGCAGCAGTCCGACGGGGTCGAGCTCGAGCCGGCCGTTCGCGGGGCGTCGCACCTGCGGGAGCAGCAGGAGCACGCCGAGCGCGACGAGCAGCGCGAGCGGGACGTTCATCCAGAAGATCCAGCGCCATCCGTCCTCCGCGCCGCCGATCGCGATGAGCGCGCCGCCGAGCGTCGGGCCGAAGGCCGTTGCGAGGCCGACGGTGGCGCCGAACAGGCCGAACGCGACGCCTCGCTCGCGGCCCGTGAACAGCAACTGGATCGTCCCCATCACCTGCGGCACCTGGATGCCCGCCGCGACGCCCTGCAGGAAGCGCGCGATCACGAGCCACCAGATCGTCGGCGCGACGGCGCACAGCAGGCTCGCGAGCGCGAAGCCGCAGAGCCCGACGAGCATCAGCGTGCGCCGAGAGCGCTGGTCGCCGATGCGGCCGAACGGAACGAGCCCGAGCCCGAACGAGAGGATGTAGCCGGAGACGACGAGCTGGAGCTCGGTCGAGCCGCCGCCCAGCGAGCCCTCGATCGTGGGAAGCGCGACGTTGACCTTGGAGATGTCGAGGATCGTGAAGGCCGCGACCGAGACGCACACCCAGAAGGCGCGCCAGCGCTGGGCGTCGTTCAGAACGATGGACCTCGTGACCGGCGGCTCCGCGTCATCGACCACGACGGGCCGATCAGAACGGCAGGAGCGGGTCGACCGCCACCGCGACGAACACGAGCGTGAGGTACGTGATCGAGGCGTGGAAGACGCGCATGGGGCCGGCGACCTCGCCCTTCACCGTGCGGCTGTACAGGCGGTGCGACTCGTACAGGAACCAACCGCCGAACACGACGGCCGACGCCGAGTAGACGATGCCCATGTCGGCGACGGGGATCAGCAGGAGCGAGCAGGCGACCGTGGCCCACGCGTACAGGATGATCTGGAGGCCCACCTGCACGCCGTTGCGCGTGGCGCCGAGCATGGGGACGTCGGCGTTCTCGTAGTCGGCCGCGTACTTGATCGAGAGCGGCCAGTAGTGCGGCGGCGTCCACAGGAAGACGAGCAGGAACAGGATGAACGCCGGCCAGGCGAGCGAACCCGTGACGGCGGCCCAGCCGATCAGCACGGGGAAGCAGCCGGCGATGCCGCCCCACACGATGTTCTGCTCGGTGTGGCGCTTGAGCAGCAGCGTGTAGATGACGACGTAGAAGAAGATGGCCGCCGCCGAGAGTGCCGCGGTGAGCACGTTGGTCGTCGCGAGGAACCAGAGCGTCGAGCCGATCGCGAGCGACCAGGCGAAGACGAGCGCGCCGCGCGGCGATACCTCGCCGGTCACGAGCGGACGGTTCTTCGTCCGCTGCATGTGCGCGTCCATGTCGCGGTCGATGTACATGTTGAACGCGGCGGCGGAACTGGCGCTCGCCGAGCCCCCGATCACCGTTGCGAGCACGAGCCAGAGGTTCGGCAGCCCGTCGGCGGCGAGGAACATGACGGGAACGGTGGAGACGAGCAGCAGCTCGAGCACCCTGGGCTTCGTCAGCATCACGTACGCGCTGATCGTGCGCCGGATGTCCTCTGCGGTGCGGCGGGTCGAGACGGCTGTCGACATCGCACGTCCCTTCTGGGCTCGCTCGTACACGGACTCGCGCAAGTCTAGTCGATGGCGACCCTGGGAGCCGCCTCGGACAGTGCGACCGGGCGGTTTCCGGACGGTTTCGGGTTGTGACGCCCGACACGTCCCGGTAACAACCGCGTGGCTAGGATGGAATGGCAAGCGCGCCCGCCGACCCTTCGTGCGGATGGGACCCGATGGCACGGGCGCACAACCCTGATGAAAGGCGGCCCGGTGACGGATCTGCGTTGGGACCACTTGGACGAGCGTGCTGTCGACACGGCGCGCGTGCTCGCGGCGGATGCCGTGGAGAAGGTCGGAAACGGCCACCCCGGCACGGCCATGAGCCTCGCCCCCGCGGCGTACCTGCTGTACCAGCGGGTCATGAACCACGACCCGGCCGACAAGGACTGGATCGGCCGCGACCGCTTCATCCTGTCTGCGGGCCACTCGTCGCTCACGCAGTACGTGCAGCTGTACCTCGGCGGCTTCGGCCTCGAGCTCGACGACATCTCGTCGCTGCGCACCTGGGGCTCGAAGACGCCCGGCCACCCGGAGTACGGCGAGACCGACGGCGTCGAGATCACGACGGGCCCGCTCGGGCAGGGCCTGGCGTCCTCGGTCGGCTTCGCCTACGCGGCCCGCTACGAGCGCGGCCTGTTCGACCCGGAGGCCGCCGCGGGCGAGAGCCCCTTCGACCACTTCGTCTACGTCGTCGCCGGCGACGGCGACCTGCAGGAAGGCGTCACCAGCGAAGCGTCGTCACTCGCGGGCCACCAGCAGCTCGGCAACCTGATCGCGATCTACGACTCGAACCAGATCTCGATCGAGGACGACACGGACGTCGCGTTCAGCGAGGACGTCGCCGCGCGCTATGCCGCGTACGGGTGGCAGGTGCTCACTGTCGACTGGAAGAAGACGGGCGAGTACGTCGAGGACGTGCACGCGCTCTACGCCGCGATCGAAGAGGCCAAGTCGGAGACGAGCAAGCCGACGCTCATCGTGCTGAAGACGATCATCGGCTGGCCCGCCCCGAAGAAGCAGAACACGGGCGGCATCCACGGCTCGGCGCTCGGCGCCGAGGAGCTCGCCGCGACCAAGCAGGCGCTCGGCTTCGACCCCGAGAAGACCTTCGACGTCGCGGAGGACGTCATCTCGCACACGCGGTCGCTCGCGGACCGCGCCGCCGAGACGCGCGCCGCCTGGCAGCAGAAGTTCGACGCGTGGGCCGTCGCGAACCCCGAGCGCAAGGCGCTCTTCGACCGCCTCGAGGCGGGCGAGCTCCCCGAGGGCCTCGAGCAGGCGCTCCCCGAGTTCGAGGCGGGCAAGGGGCTGGCCACGCGCGCGGCCTCGGGCAAGGTGCTCAACGCGCTCGCGCCGCTGCTGCCCGAGCTGTGGGGCGGCTCTGCCGACCTCGCCGGCAGCAACAACACGACGATCGAGGGCGTGCCCTCGTTCAACCCGCCTTCGGCGACCACCGCGAAGTTCACGGGAGACCCCTACGGCCGCGTGCTGCACTTCGGCATCCGCGAGCACGCCATGGGAGCGATCCTGAACGGCATCGTCCTGCACGGGAAGACCCGCGCGTACGGCGGCACGTTCCTGCAGTTCGCCGACTACATGCGCCCCGCCGTCCGCCTCGCGGCGCTCATGGACATCCCGAGCGTGTTCGTCTGGACGCACGACTCCGTCGGCCTCGGCGAGGACGGCCCGACGCACCAGCCCGTCGAGCACCTCGCGGCGCTGCGCGCGATCCCGAACCTCGCGATCGTCCGCCCCGCCGACGCCGCCGAGACGGCGTACGCGTGGCTCGAGATCCTGAAGCGGCGCGGCGGCCCCACGGGCATCGCCCTCACGCGCCAGGGCGTTCCGACCTACGCGCGCGGCGAGGGCGCGGCGGCCGGCGACGCGTTCGGTCCGGCTTCGCTGACCGGCAAGGGCGCGTACGTCCTGGCCGAGGCGCCGGGCGGCACGCCCGACGTGCTGCTGATCGCGACGGGCAGCGAGGTCCAGCTCGCCGTCGAGGCGCGCGAGCGGCTCGCGGCCGACGGCGTGAACGCGCGGGTCGTGTCCGTCCCGTCGCTCGAGTGGTTCGCCGAGCAGAGCGAGGAGTACCGCGAGAGCGTGCTGCCGAGGTCCGTGAAGGCGCGCGTCTCGGTCGAGGCTGGGCTCGCGCTCAGCTGGCGCGACATCGTCGGCGACACCGGCCGTTCGGTGTCGATCGAGCACTTCGGCGCCTCCGCCGATGCCAAGACCCTGTTCCAGAAGTTCGGCGTGACGACGGAGGCCGTCGTCGCCGCCGCCCGCGAGACCATCGAGGAGAACGCGTGACCACCCCCACTTCCCAGCTTTCCGACGTCGGAGTCAGCATCTGGCTCGACGACCTCTCGCGCGAGCGCATCGCGTCGGGCAACCTGGCGCAGCTCATCGAGACGCGCAACGTCGTCGGCGTGACGACGAACCCGACGATCTTCGCCGGCGCCCTCAGCAACGGCGCGTCCTACGCCGACCAGGTCGGCGAGCAGGCCGCGGCGGGGGCGTCGGTCGACGACGCGATCATCGCGATCACGACGAACGACGTGCGCGACGCCTGCGACGTCTTCCGCCCAATCTACGACGCGACGGGCGGCGTCGACGGCCGCGTGTCGATCGAGGTCTCCCCCGATCTCGCCAACGACACCGCGGGCACGATCGCCCAGGCCGAGCAGCTCTGGACCACGGTCGACCGCCCGAACGCGCTCATCAAGATCCCCGCGACGCTCGCCGGCCTTCCCGCGATCACGGAGACGATCGCCAAGGGCATCAGCGTGAACGTGACGCTGATCTTCTCGCTCGAGCGCTACGCCGCCGTCATCGACGCGTACCTCGCGGGCCTCGAGAAGGCGAAGGACGCCGGCCACGACCTCTCGCAGATCCACTCGGTCGCTTCGTTCTTCGTCTCGCGCGTGGACAGCGAGGTCGACAAGCGCCTCAAGGCCGTCGGCACCGACGAGGCGACGGCGCTCCTGTCGAAGGCGGGCGTCGCGAACGCGCGCCTCGCGTTCGAGCTCTTCGAGCAGAAGTTCGCGGAGGAGAAGGCCGTGGCGCTCGTCGCCGCCGGTGCGAACGTGCAGCGCCCGCTGTGGGCCTCGACGGGCGTCAAGGACCCGTCGCTGCCGGACACGCTCTACGTGACGGAGCTGGCGACGGCCGGAACCGTCAACACGATGCCCGAGAAGACGCTCGAGGCGACCTTCGACCACGGTGTGGTCGAAGGGGACAGGGTGACGGGCGCCTACGCGGACGCCCACGCCGTGATCGACGGCCTCGCGGGCGTCGGCGTCGACTTCGCCGACGTCACGCACGTGCTCGAGGACGAGGGCGTCGACAAGTTCATCGCCTCGTGGCAGGAACTGAAGCAGACGGTGCAGGACGCGCTGTCGGCCGCGGCCTGACCGCACATCCCCTCTCGGCTCGGCGGGGCGCCCGTCAGGCGCCCCGCCGAGCCGCCCTCACACCACGCACCGCCGGCAGGCGGAAGAGACCAGGAGTTCCATGACGGCCCCCATCTCGCGCGGCGGCAACCCGCTGCGCGACCCAGACGACCTGCGGCTGAATCGCATCGCGGGCCCGAGCGCGCTCGTGCTGTTCGGCGTCACGGGCGATCTCGCCCGCAAGAAGCTGCTCCCAGCGGTGTACGACCTCGCCAACCGCGGTCTCCTCCCTCCCGGCTTCGCGCTCGTGGGCTTCGCGAGGCGCGAGTGGGAGGACGAGGACTTCGCGGAGGTCGTCCGCACCGCCGTCGCGGCCGGCGCCCGCACCGAGTTCCGCGAGGAGACGTGGGAGCAGCTGGCGCGCGGCATCCGCTTCGTGCAGGGCACGTTCGATGACGACGACGCGTTCCGCCGCCTGCGCGAGACGATCGACGCGCTCGACGCGGAGCGGGGCACGATGGGGAATCATGCCTTCTACCTCTCGATCCCGCCGAAGGCCTTCGACTCGGTCGCCCAGCAGCTCCTGAAGTCCGGCCTCGTCTCAGACGGCCCGAACACGGACAGCTGGCGCCGCGTCGTGATCGAGAAGCCGTTCGGCCACGACCTCGCCTCCGCGCGGGAGCTGAACGACTCGCTCGAGGCGGCGTTCCCCGCCGACTCGATCTTCCGGATCGACCACTACCTGGGCAAGGAGACGGTCCAGAACATCCTGGCCCTCCGCTTCGCGAACGAGCTCTACGAGCCGATCTGGAACCGCAACTACGTCGACCATGTCCAGATCACGATGGCCGAGGACATCGGGGTCGGCGGCCGCGCCGGCTACTACGACGGCGTCGGCGCCGCGCGCGACGTCATCCAGAACCACCTGCTGCAGCTCCTCGCGCTCACGGCCATGGAGGAGCCGATCAGCCTCTCGGCCGACCACCTGCGCGACGAGAAGGAGAAGGTCCTCGCGGCCGTGCAGCTGCCCGACGACCTCTCGACGGCGACCGCCCGCGGCCAGTACGCCGGAGGCTGGCAGGGCGGCGAGAAGGTGACGGGATTCCTCGACGAGGAGGGCATGAACCCCGAATCGACCTCGGAGACCTACGCCGCCGTCAAGCTCGGGATCAACACCAGGCGCTGGGCGGACGTTCCGTTCTACCTCCGCACGGGCAAGCGCCTCGGCCGCCGCGTGACGGAGATCGCCGTCGTCTTCAAGAAGTCGCCCGGCCAGGTGTTCTCGCACAACCAGGCGGCCGAGCTCAGCCAGAACGCCCTGGTCATCCGGGTGCAGCCCGACGAGGGCGTCACGCTCAAGTTCGGCTCGAAGGTCCCGGGCAACGGCACGCACGTGCGCGACGTCACCATGGACTTCGGCTACGGCCACGCCTTCACGGAGGACAGCCCCGAGGCCTACGAGCGCCTCATCCTCGACGTGCTGCTGGGCGACCCGCCGCTCTTCCCCCGCCACAAGGAGGTCGAGCTCTCCTGGCGCATCCTCGACCCCGTCGAGGAGTACTGGGCCGAGCTCGACGCCGCAGGCTCGGGCAAGCTCGAACAGTACGGCCCCGGCTCCTGGGGCCCGGCGGAAGCCGATGAACTCCTCGCCCGCGACGGCCGCGTCTGGAGGCGCCCGTGATCCACGACCTGCCCAACACCACCGTCTCGCGCATCGCGAAGGCGCTCGTCAGCATGCGCGAAGAGGGCGGCGCCGTCGCACTCGGTCGCGTGCTCACCCTCGTGATCGCCTCGCCCGGCGAGTACCACGAGGCCGCGATCGACGCGGCCAACGCGGCCTCTGCGGAGCACCCGATGCGCGTCATCGTCATCCGGACGGAGCCGGACGCCCCCACGCACCTGGACGCGCAGATCCGGGTCGGCGGCGACGCCGGCGCGAGCGAGGTCATCGTGCTCGACGCGAGCGGCGAGACGGCCGTCAACAAGGAGAGCCTCGTCACGGGCCTGCTGCTGCCGGACGCGCCCGTGATCGTGTGGTGGCCGGACCAGCCCCCCGAGAACCCCGCCGAGAGCGATCTCGGCCGCATCGCGCAGCGGCGCATCACCGACACCTCCACGGCGCCGTCGGACCGCCAGCGCCTCAACCGGCTCATCGAGGCCTACACGCCCGGCGACACCGACATCGCCTGGACGCGCCTGACGCGGTGGCGGGAACAGCTCGCCTCGGTCCTCGACCAGCCGCCCTACGAGGAGATCACGGCCGTCGACGTCCGCGGCGCGGCCGAATCGCCCTCGACGGCGCTCCTGGCCGGCTGGCTCGGCATGGCCCTCGACATCCCCGTCACGTGGCGGGTCGAATCGCCGGAGGTCTGGGACCACGGCATCCACTCGGTGCGCCTCACACGGGCATCCGGCGACGTGCTGCTCGAGCGCAGGGACCAGACGGTGGCCGTGCTCACCCAGCCGGGGCAGCCGAGCCACGAGCTGCACCTCCCCCGCCGCACGCTGCGCGAATGCCTCGCCGAGGAGCTGCGGCGCCTCGATCCAGACCTGCTCTACGGGCGCGTGCTCACCGAGGGGTGGGCGAAGCTGCCGAAGCCGGAGCGCGACTGATGTCGGCGGAGGCCGTGCTCGTCGTCGCGCCCGACAAGCCGACGCTCGCCGAACGGGTCGCCGCGCGCTTCCTCGACGAACTGGCGCGCCTGACGGCCGAGCGGGACGCCGTGCACGTCTCCCTCACGGGGGGCTCCATGGGCGCCGCCGTCCTCGGCCTCGTGCCCGGTCACGCGGGCACTGCCGCCGTCGACTTCTCGAAGGTCCACTTCTGGTGGAGCGACGAGCGCTTCCTGCCCAGGGGCGATGCTGAGCGCAACGCCCGACAGGCGCGCGACGCGCTGCTCGACCGGATCGACGTCCCCGCCGCGAACGTTCACGAGCCGGCCGCCTCCGACGACGGCGTCACGCTCGACGAGGCCGCCGCCGCCTACGCGGCGGAGCTCGCCCGGTTCGGAACCGCGGAGCGCCCGCACCCGGTCTTCGACGTGTGCTTCCTCGGTGTCGGTCCCGACGCGCATATTGCGTCGCTCTTCCCCGGCAGGGACGAGATCGCCGTGCCGGAGCCGACGGTTCTGGCCGTGCGGGACTCCCCCAAGCCCCCTCCCGAGCGGGTCACCTTCTCGCTCCCGGTCATCACGGCGTCCGAGCGCGTGTGGCTCGTCGCCGCCGGCTCCGACAAGGCGGAGGCCCTCGGCCGCGCCTTGGGCGGCGCGGCGCCGCAGGATGCGCCGGCGGGAGCCGCTCGTGGCACCGCGGAGACGATCGCGTGGCTCGACGATGCGGCGGCGGCCCGGCTCGCGTAGCGAACGGCGCCGAACGAGGAAGCGGCCCGCCCCATCCGCACAGGATGGGGCGGGCCGCTTCTCTCCGGCCGAGACTACTGACCGCGGCGCTCGCGGAGCTTGTGCAGCGCCTCGTCGAGGAGCTCCTCGGCCTCCGCCTCCGTGCGGCGCTCCTGCACGTACGCGAGGTGCGTCTTGTAGGGCTGCGCCGACTCCGCGCTGGGCGGATTCTCGCGGTCCCGACCGGCCGGCAGGCCCGACTTCGGATGCGTGATCTCCGCGGGCAGCTCGTCATCGGGCACGTCCGCGGCGAACCAGCGGACGGTCTCGTTGCCCTCGGCGTCCCAGTAGGACACGGAGCGGCGCTCGGCCTGGTAGCCGTGGTCCTGCTCGCCCATCGGGCCGGACCCGATGCGGGTCCCGCGGATGGCGCTGCCGCCGCCCGCCGCCATCAGATGACCTGGAACTTGGTGATCAGCCCGAGCCCCACGATCGAGAGGAACCACACGAGCGCGACCACGACCGTGATGATGTTCAGGTTCCGCTCGGCGACGCCGCTGGAGCCGACCGCCTGGGACATTCCGCCGCCGAACATATCGCTCAGCCCGCCGCCGCGTCCGCGGTGGAGCAGGATGAAGAACGTCAGGATCAGGCTGGTCAGGCCGAGCAGCACCTGCAGGATGAATTCGAGGATCGCCATGGTGCCTCCCAGCCTACACGCCGACGTGGCTGCGGAAGCGGACGATCGACGCGAACTCGTCGACCTTGATGCTCGCGCCGCCGACGAGCGCGCCGTCGACATCGGGCTCGCGCATGAAGCTGGCGATGTTCGCAGCCTTCACCGAACCGCCGTACAGGATGCGCGTCTTCTGCGCCGCCTCGGCGCCGAGGAGCTCCGCGACGACCTCGCGCAGCTTCGCGCAGACCTCCTGGGCCTGCTCGGGAGTCGCCACCTGGCCGGTGCCGATCGCCCAGACGGGCTCGTACGCGACGACGATCTCGGCACCCTTGTCGACGCCCTCGAGCGCCGCGCGCAGCTGGGCGACGGGGACGGCGCTCGCGCCGTGCTCGTCGAGCTCCTCCTGCGTCTCGCCGACGCAGATGACGGGGACCAGGCCGTGCTTCAGGGCCGCGGCCGTCTTCGCCTGCAGGACGTCGTCGCCCTCGCCGTGGTATTCGCGGCGCTCGGAGTGGCCGATGATGACCTGCTGCACGTCGAGCTTCGCGAGGAACCCGCCAGAGACCTCACCCGTGTACGCGCCGGAGTCGTGGACCGAGAGGTCCTGCGCCCCGAGGGCGAACGGGATCTTGTCCGCGTCGATCAGCGTCTGCGCGCTGCGCAGGTCGGTGAACGGCGGGAACACCGCGACGTCGACGCTGTCGAAGTCGTGCTTAGCGTCCTTCAGCGCCCAGTGCAGCTTCTGCACCAGCGCGACCGCCTGCAGGTGGTCGAGGTTCATCTTCCAGTTGCCCGCGATCAGCGGGGTGCGGCTCATGCCCATCCGAGTGCCTCCAGTCCGGGCAGCTTCTTGCCCTCGAGAAATTCCAGGCTGGCTCCGCCGCCCGTTGAGATGTGGCCGAACTGCTCGTCGGCGAAGCCGAGCTGGCGAACGGCCGCGGCCGAGTCGCCGCCGCCGACGACCCCGAGACCGTCGACCTCGGTGAGCGCCTGCGCGACGGCCTGCGTGCCTGCCGCGAACGGCGCGAGCTCGAACACGCCCATGGGGCCGTTCCAGAAGACCGTCTTGGACTCCCTGACGGCGTCGGCGAACGCCGCCGCCGTCTCCGGGCCGATGTCGAGACCGAGGCCGGATGCGCCGAAGGGCGTGTCCTCGATCGAGTCGACCGCCGCGACCTGGTGCTCGGCGTCCGCGCCGAACTTCGAGGCGACGACCACGTCGGTCGGGACGACGATCTCGACGCCGCGCTCGCGCGCCTCGTCGAGGTAGCGGAGCACCGTGGGGATCTGATCCTCCTCCAGGAGCGAGGAGCCGATCCTGTGGCCCTGTGCCGCGAGGAACGTGAACAGCATGCCGCCGCCGACGAGGATGCGATCCACGCGCGGCAGGAGGTGGTCGATGACGCCGAGCTTGTCGGAGACCTTCGACCCGCCGAGCACGACGGTGTAGGGGCGCTCGGGGTTCGCCGTCAGGCGGTCGAGCACCTCCAGCTCGGCCGCGATCAGCAGGCCGGCCGCGCTCGGCAGGAGCGTCTCGATCTCCGCGGTCGAGGCGTGGCGGCGGTGCACGGCGCCGAAGCCGTCGGACACGACGGCGTCGCCGAGGGCCGCCAGCTCCCTCGCGAACGCCTGGCGCACGGAGTCGTCCTTCGACGTCTCGCCGGCGTTGAAGCGCAGGTTCTCGAGCAGCGCGACGTCGCCGTCGCCGAGCGCGGCGACGGCCGCCTTCGCCGATTCGCCGACCGTGTCGGTCGCGAACGCGACGTCGGTGCCGAGCAGCTCGCCGAGGCGAGCGGCGACGGGCGCGAGGCTGTACTGGGGGTCGGGCTCGCCCTTGGGGCGGCCGAGGTGCGAGGTGACGATCACGCGGGCACCGGCCGACGTGAGCGCCCTGAGCGTGGGCACGGAGGCGCGCACGCGCCCGTCGTCCGTGATCTCGCCGTCCTTCAGGGGGACGTTGAGGTCGCAGCGGACGATGACGCGCTTGCCGGCGAGGTCGCCGAGGGATTCGATTGTGCGAAGAGTCATCAGTTCCTGATCTTAGCGGGGATGCATGGCCCCGTCAGTCCTCGGTGACGCCGACAGCGAAGGCGCGAGGACGGGCCGGAGTGCGTGCAACGCAAGGCGGGTGAGGGAAGGCGGCCGCATGGCCGTCGACGAGCCCGGCGCCGCGAGGCGCGTGCTCCAGGCCGCCGCAGTGCACGGCCCCGGGGCGCGAAGCGACCCGGGGCCAGAGAGCACTGCTGGAGAGCTCTTAGAGCTTTCCTGCCACGATCTCGGTGAGGTCGACGAGGCGGTTGGAGTAGCCCCACTCGTTGTCGTACCAGCTGGAGAGCTTGACCTGGTTGCCGATGACGCGCACGAGGCCGGCGTCGAAGATCGACGAGTGGTCGTCCGTGACGATGTCGGCCGAGACGATCTCGTCCTCGGTGTACTTCAGGATGCCCTTGAGGGGGCCCTCGGCGGCGGCCTTGTAAGCGGCCTTCACCTCGTCGACGGTGACCTCGCGGCTCGCCTCGACGGTCAGGTCGGTGATCGAGCCGGTCGGGACCGGAACGCGCAGCGCGAAGCCGTCGAGCTTGCCCTTGAGCTCGGGAAGGACCAGGCCGATGGCCTTGGCGGCACCGGTCGAGGTCGGGATGATGCTCTGCGCGGCGCCGCGCGAGCGACGCAGGTCGCTGTGCGGGCCGTCCTGCAGGTTCTGGTCGGCCGTGTAGGCGTGGACCGTCGTCATCAGGCCCTTCTCGATGCCGAAGGCCTCGTTGAAGACCTTGGCGAGGGGGCCGAGGCAGTTCGTCGTGCACGACGCGTTCGAGATGATGTGGTGGTTCTCGGGGTCGTAGAGGTGCTCGTTGACGCCGATGACGAAGGTCGCGTCCTCGCCCTTGGCGGGAGCCGAGATGAGGACCTTCTTCGCGCCGCCGGCGATGTGCTTGCGCGCGTCGTCGGCGTTGGTGAAGCGGCCGGTCGACTCGATGACGATGTCGACGCCCAGCTCGCCCCACGGGAGGGCGGCGGGGTCGCGCTCCGCGAGGACCTTGATCTTCTGGTCGCCGACCGTGATCGACTCCTCGTCGAACGACACCTCGCGGTCGAGGCGGCCGAGGATCGAATCGTACTTCAGAAGGTGGGCGAGAGTCTTGTTGTCGGTGAGGTCGTTGACGGCAACGATCTCCAGGTCAGCGCCCTGTGCGAGAGCCGCACGCAGGTAGTTGCGACCAATACGGCCGAAGCCGTTGATTCCGATCTTTACGGACACGTATGTCTCCTGTGGATGTGTGTTGTGCGCCCTGGGGCGCCTATCGGGTCGGGGGTGCGGTGTCCCCGCCGGCACGCACCCGGCGGGGACACCCCCGTGGTCAGGAGGCTACCAGCAGGCCCTTGGTCTGCTCGCGAGCCGTCTGGAAGCGCTGCTGCACGTTCTCCCAGTTCACGATGTTCCAGAACGCCTTGACGTAGTCGCCCTTGACGTTCTGGTAGTCGAGGTAGAAGGCGTGCTCCCACATGTCGAGCAGCAGGATCGGGACGGTGCCCGCCGCGAACTGCGACTGCTGGTCGAAGAACTGCTGGATCACGAGCTGCTGGCCGATCGAGTCCCAGAACACGCCGGCCCAGCCGGAGCCCTGGATGCCGAGGGCCGCGGCGCCGAACTGGCCCTGGAAGCCCTCGAACGAGCCGAAGTACTCGTCGATCGCGGCAGCGATCTCGCCCTCGGGGCGCTCGTGGCCCTCGGGCGACAGGTTCGTCCAGAAGATCGAGTGGTTGGTGTGGCCGCCGAGGTTGAAGGCCAGGTCCTTCTCGAGCTTGTTGATGGCGCCGAAGCTGCCGTTCGCGCGGGCCTCGGCGAGCTGCTCGAGGGCCGTGTTCGCACCGGCGACGTAGGCCGCGTGGTGCTTGTCGTGGTGCAGCTGCATGATCTGCGCGCTGATGTGCGGCTCGAGTGCCGCGTAGTCGTAAGGAAGCTCAGGGAGCGTGTAGGTGGCCATCGTGTGATTCTTCCCATCCGCGCCGGCGGCGCATCCGATGTCCTCCGCCCGCGCTGCACGCGGGTAACGGAGCCGTCGTCCCCATCCTAATGATGCGGGAGAGCGGCGGGCGCCGGATGGCGCGTCGTTACGGCAGGCGTCACGCGGACTTGGCGACGGCCGCAGCCTCGGCGGCGGCGACGGCGGACTCCGTGCCAGGCAGGCCGAGCTGCTCGGCCCGCTTGTCCGCCATGGCGAGCAGGCGCCGGATGCGGCCGGCGACGGCGTCCTTCGTCAGCGGCGGATCCGCGTGCTGGCCGAGCTCGTCGAGGCTCGCATCGCGGTGCGTCAGGCGCAGGTCGCCCGCCTGCTTCAGGTGGTCGGGCACCTCGTCGCCCAGGATCTCGAGCGCGCGCTCCACGCGTGCGCACGCCGCGACAGCGGCCTGCGCCGAACGGCGCAGGTTGGCGTCGTCGAAGTTGACGAGGCGGTTGACCCCCGCCCGCACCTCGCGGCGCTGGCGCATCTGGTCCCAGTCGGCGGCGCGATCGACTGCACCCATCGCGACGAGCATGCCCTTGATCGCATCCGGTTCGCGCACGACGACGCGCGGCACGCCGCGCACCTCGCGCGCCTTCGCCGGGATGTCGAGGCGGCCGGCGGCGCCGACGAGCGCCATCGCGGCCTCGCCCGACGGGCAGCCCACCTCGAGCGCGGCGGAGCGACCGGGCTCCGAGAGGCTGCCGGCGGCCAGGAACGCACCGCGCCAGATCGCCGCGAGAGCGTGGCGGTCGCCCGTCGTGAGCTTGTTGGGCAGGCCGCGCACGGGGCGCCGCCTCGCGTCGAGGAGGCCGGTCTGGCGCGCGAGCGTCTCGCCGCCGTCGATCACACGGACCGCGAACCGCTCGCCGTCGCCCGAGGACTGGATGCGCGCGATCTCGGGGCGGACACCGTAGATCTCTGCGATGTCGCGCGCCGTGCGCTTGGCCAGGATCGGCGAGTCGAGCTCGGCCTCGACCGCGACGCGGCCGGCGATCGAGTGCAGACCCCCCGCGAACCTCAGCACGGACGTGGTCTCCGATACCCGCACAGCGGGCCGCGGGTCGCGGACCATCACCAGTTCGGCCTTCACATCGGCGGTCAGTGTCACGGAACTCCCTCACTCATCGTTCGCGGCGGCTCACGCCGCGCACTTTCGTGACCCGCACACGAGCAGCACGACCCGGGGGACGCGCGCGCCGCAGGCGCAGTCACTTCACTCCGGCGTCGCGGCCGAATGGCAGAGAACCACCCTACCGGCTCCCGACGCACGCGTTCCCGGAGAGATCGCGTTTTCATCTGCTAGGGCACGTTGCTGAACCTGGCACCTACTGCGCTGCTCGCTACGGCACCAGCTTCATCACCGCACCCTAGGGAGGATACGCGCGCCGCCCCATCCTGGCCAGCACGGGTCAGTCGCGCGAGATGTCCCTGTGCTGCACGCGCACGGCGACGTCCTCGTCCGCCGACAGTCGGGCGGCCAGCTCGCGGACCATCGCGACCGAGCGGTGCCTGCCGCCGGTGCAGCCGATGCCGACGGTCGAATGGCGCTTGTTCTCGCGCTCGTACCCGGAGATGACGGTGCGCAGCACCTCGACGTAGGCGTCGAGGAACTCGGCCGCGCCCTCCTGCGCCAGCACGAACTCGCTGACGGCCGCATCCTCGCCCGTGAGCGGTCGCAGCGACTCGACCCAGAACGGGTTGGGCAGGAATCGCATGTCGGCGACGAGGTCGACGTCGGTCGGCAGGCCGTACTTGTACCCGAAGCTCAGCAGTGTGACGTTGTGCTTGGGCGCGCCGACGTCGGAGAACAGGTCGTCGACGCGGCTCGCGAGCTGGTGCACGTTCGTGTGCGAGGTATCGACGATGATGTCGGCGTTCTCGCGGATGGGCGCGATGATCGCGCGCTCCCGCCGGATGCCGTCGAGGATCGTCCCGTCGGCCTGCAGCGGGTGGGGGCGGCGCACCTGCTCGAAGCGCCGCACCAGAACGTCGTCCGAGGCGTCGAGGAACATCACCCGGAGCCCGCTGCGGGCACGCAGTTCGGCGACGCGCTGCGGGAGATCGCCGAACAGGTCGCGCCCGCGCACGTCGACGACCGCGGCCACGTGCGGCAGCTCCTCGCCGAGCCGGCCCGTGAGGTCGAGGAGCGTCGCGAGCATCTGCGGCGGGAGGTTGTCGACGACGTACCAGTCGTGGTCCTCGAGCGCGTTCGCGACCGTCGACCTGCCGGCGCCGGACATGCCGGTGACGATCAGGACCTCGCCCGCCGCCTGTTCCTCGCTCACACCACCACCCTATCGGCACGTCGGGCGGCTACTCCTCGCCGAGCCGCCTGACGATCGTGTCCGCGAGCTTCCGGCCGATCCCCGGCAGGGCCTCGATCTCCTCGGTCGTCGCCGCGCGCAGTGCCTTCACGGAGCCGAAGTGGGTCAGGAGCGCCTTGATCCTGGCGTCTCCCAGCCCCGGCACCTCGCTGAGGACCGTCCGGATGTCCCGCTTGCGCCTCTTGCGCTGGTGCGTGATGGCGAAGCGGTGCGCCTCGTCGCGCAGGCGCTGCACGAGGTAGAGCGCCTCGGACGTGCGGGCCAGGATGACGGGGAAGTCGTCGTCGGGCAGCCAGATCTCCTCCAGGCGCTTCGCGATGCCGCACAGCGCGATCCCCTCCCTGCCGGAATCCCGCAGCGCGCGGGCCGCCGCCGCGACCTGCGGCTGGCCGCCGTCGACGATGAGGAGCTGGGGCGGGTACGAGAACCGCCTGCGTTTGGGAGGCTCGGCCGCGACGACGCCGTCCGCCGCGGGGTCGGGCACCGGATCCTCCGGCTCGTCGAGGCGCGCCAGGCGCCGCATCAGCACCTGGTACATCGAGTCGGTGTCGTCGGTCGTCTCGGCGATCGCGAACGAGCGGTACTGGTCCTTGCGCGCGAGGCCGTCCTCGAACACGACCATCGAGGCGACGACGTTCGTCCCCTGCAGGTGCGAGATGTCGTAGCACTCGATGCGCAGCGGTGCCTCGTCGAGGCCGAGGGCGTCCTGCAGCTCCGCGAGCGCCTGCGTGCGCGAGGCGTAGTCGCTCCCCCTCCTCGTCTTGTGCCGGATGAGCGCCTGCTGCGCGTTGAGCGTGGCGGTGCGCAGCAGTTCGGCCCGCTGGCCGCGCTGGGCCACAGCGAGCTCCACGCGGCGCCCCGCGCGCTCGGCGAGCCAATCGGCCAGCTCGTCGGCGTCGGCCGGCAGGCTCGGCACGAGCACCCGGCGCGGCACGTCGGAGGCCTCGGCGTCGCCGTACGTGCGCTGCAGGATCTGCTCGACGAGCTCCCCGCCCGAGATGTCGAGCTCCTTGTCGATCGTCGTCGAGTGCACGCCGCGCACGCGGCCGCCCCGGATGACGAACTGGTGCACGGCCGCCGACAGCTCGTCCTCCGCGACCCCGAAAAGATCCGCGTCGGCCTTCTCCGGCAGCACGAGCGCGCTCTTCGAGAGCACGGCGTCGAGGGACTCGAGCTTGTCGCGGTACTGCGCCGCCGCCTCGTAGTCCATGCCGGCCGCGGCGTCCTTCATCCGGCGCGTGAGCTCGACCGTGAATCGCTCGTCGCCGCCCTGCATGAACGCGATGAAGTCGTCGACCATCGCGCGGTGCTCGGCGATCGTGACGCGCTGCGAGCAGGGCCCGCCGCACTTGCCGATCTGCCCGGGGAAGCACGGTTTGCCCGTGCGCATGGCCCGCTCGTACGCGGAGTCGCTGCAGGTGCGGATCGGGAATACCTTCAGCATCAGGTCGATCGTGTCGCGGACCGCCCAGACCTTCGGGAAGGGGCCGAAGTACTTGGCGCCCCGGATCCTGCGGTTCCTGGTGACCATCACGCGCGGCGCCTCGTCCGCCAGCGTGATCGCCATGAACGGGTACGACTTGTCGTCGCGGTACTTGACGTTGAACGGCGGATCGAACTCCTTGATCCACTGGTACTCGAGCTGGAGCGAGTCGACGTCGGTCGGCACGACCGTCCATTCGAGGCTCTTCGCCGTCGTGACCATCCGGCGCGTGCGCTCGTGCAGGGTGTTCAGCGGCGCGAAGTAGTTCGCGAGCCTCTGCCGGAGGTTCTTCGCCTTGCCGACGTAGAGCACCCTGCCGTCGCCGTCGCGGAAGCGGTACACGCCCGGCTGCGTCGGGATCTCCCCTGGCCGCGGCTTGTAGGTGCGGGGGTCGGCGGGCGTCATGCGGCAGTCGCCGCCCTCCCCTTCGCGGCGCTGGGCCGCTCGGCGAGGCCGAGCGTCTCGCGCAGGAACTGGCCGGTGTGGCTCTCGGGAACGCCCGCGACCTGCTCGGGGGTTCCGACCGCGACGACCGTCCCGCCGCCCGATCCTCCCTCGGGGCCGAGGTCGATGATCCAGTCGGCCGACTTGATCACGTCGAGGTTGTGCTCGATCACGACGACCGAGTTGCCCTTCTCGACGAGGCCGCCCAGCACCTCGAGCAGCTTGCGGACGTCCTCGAAATGCAGGCCGGTGGTCGGCTCGTCGAGGACGTAGATGCTGCGCCCGTTGGAGCGCTTCTGCAGCTCCGTCGCGAGCTTGACGCGCTGCGCCTCGCCGCCCGAGAGGGTCGTCGCCGCCTGGCCGAGGCGCACGTAGCCGAGGCCGACGTCGACGAGCGTCTGCATGTAGCGGTGGATCGAGCGGATGGGCTCGAAGAACTCGGCGGCCTCCGAGATCGGCATCTCGAGGACCTCTGCGATGTTCTTGCCCTTGTAGTGCACCTGCAGCGTGTCGCGGTTGTAGCGCTTGCCGTGGCAGACCTCGCAGTCGACGTACACGTCCGGCAGGAAGTTCATCTCGATCTTCAGGGTGCCGTCGCCGGAGCACGCCTCGCAGCGGCCGCCCTTGACGTTGAAGCTGAACCGGCCCGCCTGGTAGCCGCGCACCTTCGCCTCCGGCGTCTCGGCGAAGAGGTTCCTGATCTTGTCGAAGACGCCCGTGTACGTCGCGGGGTTCGAACGCGGCGTGCGGCCGATCGGCGCCTGGTCGACGTGGACGACCTTGTCGAGGTGGTCGAGCCCCGTCACGCGCGTGTGGTGGCCCGGTACGATCCTGGCGCCGTTGAGGCGCGATGCGAGCACCCGATACAGGATGTCGTTGATGAGGGTCGATTTCCCGGACCCGCTCACGCCCGTCACGGCCGTCAGGACGCCGAGCGGGATCTTCGCCGAGACGTCCTTGAGGTTGTTGGCCCTGGCGCCGACGACCTCGAGCATCCGTTTCCGGTCGATCCTGCGCCGCTTCTTCGGCGTCTCGATCGCGCGGCGCCCCGTGAGGTAGTCGGCCGTGATCGAACGGGGCTCGTCGCCGAGCGAGGCGACCGAGCCGGAGTGGATCACCTCGCCGCCGCCCTCGCCGGCGTGCGGGCCGATGTCGACGATCCAGTCGGACGACTCGATCGTCTCCTCGTCGTGCTCGACGACCACGAGCGTGTTGCCGAGGTCGCGCAGCGTCTCGAGCGTCGAGATGAGGCGCCGGTTGTCGCGCTGGTGCAGGCCGATCGACGGCTCGTCGAGCACGTACAGCACCCCGGTGAGCCCCGTGCCGATCTGCGTGGCGAGCCGGATGCGCTGGGCCTCGCCGCCCGACAGCGAGCCGGCGGACCTGCTCATCGTGAGGTAGTTGAGCCCCACCCTGAGCAGGAAGTCGAGCCGCACTCGGATCTCGCGGAGGACCTGCGCCGCGATCATCGCCTCGCGGTCGGTGAGCCGGATCCGGTTGACGACGTCGAGGGCGTCCTCGAGGCTGAGGTCGGCCGTCTCGGCGATCGACCGGCCGTCGACCTTGACCGCCAGGACCTCCGGCTTGAGGCGCGCGCCGCCGCACGCCGAGCACGGAACCTCCCTCAGGTACTGGCTCCACCGGGCGCGCTGGGTGTCGCTCTCGGCCTGGGCGTACTGCCGCTCGATGTACGGGACGACGCCCTCGAAGCCGCTGGCGTAGCGGACCTCGCGGCCCCAGCGGTTCTTGAACCTGACGTTGACCTTGTAGTCCTGCCCGTAGAGCACCGCCTCGCGGACGGGCTCGGGCAGGGCGCGCCACGGGGTGTCGAGCGAGAAGGCCAGGTCGTCAGCGAGCCCCTCGAGGAGGCGCTCGTAGTACTGGAACAGCCCCTTGCCCTGCGTCGTCCACGGCACGATGACGCCCTCACGGATCGAGAGCTCGTCGTCGCCGAGCATCAGGTCGACGTCGACGGACATCCGGGTGCCGAGGCCCGAGCAGGTCGCGCACGCGCCGAAAGGGGCGTTGAAGGAGAAGGTGCGGGGCTCGATCTCGGTGAGCTGCAGCACGTGCCCGTTGGGGCAGGACAGCTTCTCGGAGAACGACTGCCACGCGTCGTCGCCCGACTCGTCGACGAAGTTGACCTGCATGACGCCCCCCGCGAGCGTGATCGCCGTCTCGACCGAGTCCGTGACCCGCTGCAGGATGTCACCGCGCGCGACGAGGCGGTCGACCACGACGGCGATGTCGTGCTTGTAGCTCTTCTTGAGCTTCGGCGGGTCGGCCAGCTGCACGAGGTCGCCGTCGACGACGGCGCGGGCGTACCCCTTCGCGCTCAGCTCGCCGAAGAGGTCGACGAACTCGCCCTTCTTCTGGGAAACGACGGGCGCCACGATCTGGTAGCGCGTGCCCTCCTCGAGCTCCATCAGCTGGTCGGCGATCTGCTGCACCGTCTGGCGCTGGATCTTCGCGTCGCACTGCGGGCAGTGCGGCACGCCGATGCGCGCCCAGAGCAGGCGCATGTAGTCGTAGATCTCGGTGATCGTCCCGACCGTCGAGCGCGGGTTGCGGTTCGTGGACTTCTGGTCGATCGACACGGCGGGGCTGAGCCCCTCGATCACGTCGACGTCCGGCCGGTCGACCTGGCCCAGGAACTGGCGCGCATAGGCGCTCAGCGACTCGACGTAGCGCCGCTGCCCCTCGGCGAAGATCGTGTCGAACGCGAGGCTCGACTTGCCGGACCCCGACAGCCCCGTGAACACGATCATCTTGTCGCGGGGGATCTCGAGGTCGACGTTCTTCAGGTTGTGCACGCGGGCCCCGCGCACGGTGATCTTCCCGGAATCGACAACAGGCTGAATCGGCACCCGTCAAGCCTATGCCGCGCTCCCCCGTCGGGACCGGCTGGAGCCTGGGCGTTTCCCGAACATTTCTTCGATGGAGTTGTCCGGCGGGTGCGCACCCGTCGTACTTCCCCACGGATCCCCGCCGCCCGTCACACCGCGGAGTACGCGACGATTCCCCTCCGGATGAGGTCGAGGGCGCGGCGCGCCGTGCGAGCGAGCTCGCCGTCCGCGGCGATCGCGACCTGGTCGAGCAGATCGATCGTCTGCTTCGCCCAGCGGACGAAGTCGCCGGCCGCCATGTCGGCGGCGCCCAGGACGCGGTCGAGCAGCTGTCCCCTCGCCCACATGTGCATTGCGAGGCTGAGACCGGGGGCCAGCGGCTGCGTTCCCGGAAGGTGGTGCTCCTGCTCGATGTCGTCGATCTCGGACCAGAGCCGCTCGGTCTCGGCGAGAGCGGCGCGGAAGGCACCGCGCGGCAGAGGGGACTCCCCGTGGTCGTCGCGGCGGGGCTCGTACACCATCGTGCAGGCCAGGGCGGCGAGCGAGGCGGCGTCGAGACCGCTCCAGATGCCGGCCCGCAGCGCCTCAGCGACGAGCAGGTCCCGCTCGCCGTAGATGCGCTTCATCCGGCGGCCCGCCTCGGTCAGCTCGACGGCGTCGCCCGTGATCGAGACGTACTCGAGCCGGTCGAGCACGTCGATGATGCGGTCGAAGCGCCGCGCGACCGTCCCGGTGCGGGACGCGATCTGGCGGCGGGTCTTGTCGGTCTGCCGCTTCAGCGAGAAGTACCGCTCGCCCCAGCGGGCGTGCTGCTCGCGCTCCGGGCAGCTCTGGCAGCCGTGTCGGGCGAGCCGCTTCTTCAGCTTCTGGATCTGCGCGACCCTCTGGTCGCGCTTCGCGCGGCTCGCCGACGCGTCCTTGCGCTGCGCCTTCTCGAGGTCCTTCAGCTCGCGGCGGATCCCGGCGAACTCGAGGAAGTCGCCGTGGTCGCACTCCATCGCGGCCGCGTAGCCGGCGAGCGATTCCTCCGCGTCGCGGACCTGGCGGGCGAGGCCGACGACGGAGCGGTCGGCCTGGAACTGGGCGAAGGACGACTCGAGGATCTCGCGCGCCCTCGCGCGCCCGAACTGATCGATCAGGTTCACCGCCATGTTGTACGTCGGGCGGAACGACGAGTTCAGCGGGTAGGTGCGTCGCGACGCGAGCGACGCGACGGCCTCCGGGTCGAGCGCGTCCACCCACTGCACGACGGCGTGGCCCTCGACGTCGATGCCGCGGCGGCCAGCGCGGCCCGTCAGCTGCGTGTACTCCCCCGGAGTGATCGGGACCCGCGCCTCGCCGTTGAACTTCTCGAGCTTCTCGAGCACGACGGTGCGCGCCGGCATATTGATGCCGAGCGCGAGCGTCTCGGTCGCGAAGACGGCCTTCAGCAGCTTCCGCTGGAAGAGCTCCTCGACGACCTCTTTGAAGGCGGGGAGCAGCCCCGCGTGGTGCGCGGCGATGCCGCGCTCGAGGCTGTCGATCCACGCATCGACCTCGAGCACGCCGAGGTCCTCGTCGGCGATCGCCGCCGTGCGCTCGCGTGCCACGCGCCGGATCTCCCGCCGCTCGTCCTGCGTCGTCAGGCGCAGGCCGGAGCGCCGCACCTGCTGCACGGCGCCGTCGCACCCCGCCCTGCTGAAGATGAAGAAGATCGCGGGCAGCAGGTTCGCGCGGCCCAGCAGATCGACGACCTGCGGGCGGTCGATCCGCGGCATCCGGCGCACCTGGGGGCCGCGCTGTCGCCCGCGCGGGCCTCCTCGACGACGGCCGTCGAACGTCCTGTCGTAGGCGTCGCCGCGCGAGCCGCGCATCCGCAGCAGCTCCCTGTTGACCCTGTCGCCCCCCGCGTGCTCGTCGAAGAGCGGCAGCAGGTCGCCGCGCACGAGCACGTGCTGCTCGAGCGGGACCGGCCTGATCTCCGAGACGATCACCTCGGTGTCGCCGCGCACGGTGCCGAGCCAGTCGCCGAACTCCTCCGCGTTCGACACGGTCGCAGAGAGCGAGACGAGCCGCACGCTCTCCGGCAGGTGGATGATCACCTCTTCCCACACGGCCCCGCGGAACCGGTCGGCGAGATAGTGCACCTCGTCCATCACGACGTAGCGGAGGCCGTCGAGCGCCGACGAGCCCGCGTAGATCATGTTGCGCAGCACCTCGGTCGTCATCACGACGATCCGCGCCGAGCCGTTGATGTTCACGTCGCCCGTGAGGAGCCCGACCTCGTCCTCTCCGTACCGTTCCTGCAGCTCGCGGAACTTCTGGTTGGAGAGCGCCTTGATCGGCGTCGTGTAGAACGCCTTCTCGCCCGGCTCGGTCGCGGCCAGGTGCACGGCGAACTCGCCGACGATCGTCTTCCCCGCGCCGGTGGGTGCCGCGACGAGGACGCTGCGGCCGTCTTCGAGCGCCTCGCACGCCGCGACCTGGAAGGGGTCGAGCCGGAAGCGCTGAGATTCGGCGAACGCCGCCGTGCGGGGATGTGTCATCGCCGCCAGCCTATGCCGCGCGCGACGGCTGATCAGTATTCGACGAAGAGTTCCGGGTTCTTCTTCCGCTTCGCGCGGTCGAAGAGGAGCGAGACGACGCCCGCCGTCATGTAGAGCACGAAGAGGATGCCGGCCAGGACGAGCATCGTGATCATGTCGGCGGGAGGCGAAGCCAGCATGCCGAACACCAGGCAGACCAGGATGGCGATGCGCCAGCCCCTGAGGATCGTCCTGCCGCGCATGATGCCCGCGAGGTTGAGGGCGACGAGGAAGACGGGCAGCACGAAGGCGACGCCCACGATCACGACGAGCTTCAGCACGAAGTCGTAGTAGCTCTTCGCCTCGTAGATCTGCGACGCGAACGCCTCCTGCGGAACGAACTCGGACATGATCCGGATCACGTTCGGCATCACCATGAGTGCGACGGCGCAGCCGGCGAAGAAGAGCGGGATCGCGGCGCCGAGGAAGCCGATCGTGTAGTAGATCTCGCGGCGCTTGAGCCCCGGCATGATGAACGCCCAGATCTGCCAGAGCCACACGGGCGCGGAGATCACGATGCCGATCGCGAACGAGATGCGCAGGCGCATGTCGAACGCACCCGTGATGTCCTGGTACGTCAGGCGCGTGAAGTCATCGCCGAGGTTCTCGCTGACGATCTCGATCGGCCGGATGAGGAACCCGATGATCCAGTCTGTCACGATGAACGACACGATCATCCCGACGACCAGCGCGATGAGCGCGATGAACAGCCGCTTGCGGAGCTCCTTGAGGTGCCCGCCCAGGCTCATGCGGCGCTCGCGCTTCGCGCCACCCTGCTCCGCCGTCGCGCTGTTGTCTGCAGCGGCCACCGCGGGCTACGGCTGGTTCGAGTCGCTCGGCCTGCTGACCGGCTCGCCGTTCAGCGTGTAGCCGGTGTCCTTCTCGGAGGCCGTCGGCTGCGCCGTCGTCTCGGGCGCGGCATCGGTCGCCTTGTCGGCGGCGTCCTCGCTCTTCATCTGCTTCATCTCGCCCTTGAACGCGCGAGCCGACTGGCCGAGGCTCTTCGCGAGGGCGGGGAGGCGCGCCGCGCCGAAGATGAGAAGGATGACGAGCAGGATCAGCAGGATCTGCCAGATGCCCATGTTGCCCATGTTGCGCTCCGTACGATCGGGGACGGCGGGGGAACCGCCTCGTTGCGGTCAGTCTACTCGCGGTCGCCGGGCCCGTGGCCGACACGCGCGGTGCTCTCACCGTACTGGGCGAGCCCCGCCCGTGCCCATTCCGCCGCGGCGCGGCGCGCCGCGGGCGGCGACAGCACCTCGATCAGGCCGCCGCGGAGAGCGGCGAGGCGCTTGAGGGAGCGGGCGTCGCCGAGGCGCAGGGACGCCTCCTCGTATCCCCCGTCGGCCTCGGTCCTGGCGGCCGCCAGGTAGTCGCCGGCGAGCCGAGCGTGCTCGCGCCGATACCGGATCACGGCGACGTCGTCGTCGTCGCCCGGCGCGAACAGGTCGGGCGCCGCGTCGGCCGTGTGCGTCGCCGTGACACCCGTCAGCCGCGGCTCGCTGACGCGGTCGAGGTTGAACGTGCGCATGGCGCGGCGCTCGTGGCACCACCCCTGCAGGTACCACTGCCCGTTCGACAGCGTGAGCTTGACGGGGTCGACCGTGCGGGTCGTCTCGGCCGCGTCGGGCGCGCGATAGCGGAACCGCAGCGCGACGCGGTCCCGCAGCGCGCGCCCGAACGCGTCGCGCACGGCGTCGACCGCGGGCGGCACGACGACGACATCGGCGGGGGCGGCCGCTGCGCCCGCCGCGAGCTTGGCGGAGAGCGAACGGACCGCGTCGGTGTCGCCGACGCCGGGGATGGCCGCGGCGAGCCGCAGGCCCGCGACGAGCGCCGCCGCCTCGCGGGAGCTGAGCCGCGGCGCGCGCCGCAGGCCCACCGCCTGCGTGATCCTGATGACGTCCTGCCCGTCGAGCAGGTCCCAGTCGATGTCGAACAGCTCGTGCGGCTGCTGCCAGTAGCCGGCCTCGCCCGGCAGGCCGACGAGCGTGAGCTTCTGCACCATCCGGCGCATCTCGTTCTCCGCGACGCCGAACTCGGCGGCCGCATCGGCGACGGAGACCTCCCCTCGCTCGAGGAGGAAGGGGACCAGCGTGAGCGCGATGCGGACGCGGTCGGAGGAGACGAGCGGTGTCACGCGCGCACCTCCCCGTGCACGGCGGCGGCGGCGCGGAGGCGGTCGATGACGGCGTCGCGCAGGGCATCCGGCGCGACGACGCGCGCCTCGGGGCCGTAGGAGGCGAGCTCGTCGGCGAAGACGTGCATGTCGACGTACGGGACCCGGATGCCCTGCTCGGCCGGGAGCGCCTTGCGCCGGAGCCGCAGCTCGGCCTCCGTGCCCGCGTGCACCTCGATCAGCGCCGTCTGGCGCGCGGCGATCGCCGCGAGCTCAGCGGCCGCGCGTTCCCCGGCGCCGTCCCGCAGTGCGGGGTCGAAGCCGGCGCCCGTCCGGCGCACGTCGCCGGAGATCCGGCTGAGCAGGAACGTGCGCTCCCCCGCGGCGTCCGGATCCCAGCCGACGACGTGCCAGCGGGCTTCGAAGTCGACGAGGGCGCACGGCCGCAGCGTCCGGGTCGTCGGGTGCTGCTCACCCGGTTTGAGGTAGTCGAACTCGACCTCGGCCGCCTCGTCGATCGCCTGCTGCAGCGGGCCGAAGGCCTCCTCGCGCGTGGTCATCCGCGGCGCGAAGCCGATGATGGGCTCGTCGGCGTCGCCGCCCGTCGCCCGGATCTTCCGGAGCCCGTCGCGGGCCTCCGCCGACAGCGAGCCCTCGCTCCAGACGCCCCCGGCGACGCCCAGCACGGCCAGCTCGGCGGGCGTGAACTCCAGGTCGTCGGGGAGGTCGTACTCCGCCTGCGGGATGCGGTAGCGCGCCTCGCGCAGGTCGTTCGGGTCGGCGTGGGCGCCGATCGTCTCGATCGGCACGCCCAGTCGTCGCAGGTCGTCCTTGTCGCGGTCGAACAGCTTCTCGAGCGCCTGACGAGAGCCGTCCGCCCGCTGCCGGTAACCGGAGACGCTGTGGAGGATCTCCTCCTTCGTCACGCCGCGCTGGGTCGCCATCAGGGCGACGATCAGGTTGAGCTGCCGCTCCTCGGCGGGAATCCTTGGGGCCACCGGACCATCCTAGGGTGCGAGCCGGTTATTCCTGGACCCCGACGATGTCGATCACGAAGACCAGCGTCGACCCCGCGGGGACCGCCCCGTTCTCCTGATCGCCGTAGCCGAGCTCGGGCGGGATCACGGCCAGCACCTGCGAGCCGACCTTCTGGCCGACCAGCGCCTCGCTGAAGCCCTCGACGGTGTTCCCGTCCCAGACCAGCGCCGTGCCGTTGTCCCAGCTCGAGTCGAACACCTCGCCGGTGTCCCAGAGCACGCCCGTGTACTGCAGAACGGCGCGGTCGCCCTCGGCGATCTCCTGGCCGTCGCCCCGCAGCAGCGTCTCGACGACGAGGTCCTCCGGTGCCGCCTGATCCGGCACCGAGATGCCGGGGCGTCCGTCGGGCGCCCGGACGACGGACGGCATGTTCGTGACGGCGTTGTAGGCGTGCGAGCCCCACGCCGAAGCGGGGTACACGGCGTTCAGGTCGATGACGGCGAGCAGCGAGTCGTCCTCGCTGAGCCCCGCCTGCAGGTAGGTCTGGGCCGACTCGCCGAGGCTCGACAGCGGCAGGCCGGCGACGATGCGGCTGCCGGCCGTCGCACATCCGAGCGCCTCCTCGAGGCCCGGGTACTGCTGCAGCACGAGCTCCTCGGTCATGACGGCGCGCTGCGCCTGGCCGGTCTGGGGGTTCTGCGCGTTGGTCGACACGCCGCCCGCGCGGTCCCCCGCGCTCAGCCCGATCGCGGGCAGGTCCTTGGGCACGTAGAACGCGACGTCGACCTCGAGCAGCTGCTCGGTGTCCGCGAGCGCCGCGCCGTCTCCGACGGCGACGTCGGCGAACACGGGCTCGGCCGTCGTGTAGGCCGCGGCGTCGTCGCCCTCGGGCAGGTTCAGATCGAGGCTCGTGGGTGCCTCGCCGGACGCGTCGATGCCGAGGCTCACGAGCTTCGCGTCGTCGCCGCCGGGGCGCTCGCACTGCGCGATCGGGTCGGCGGCCGAGCAGGCGACCAGGCTCACGCCGGTCAGGGCCAGGAGGGAGATGACTGCGGGGATCTTGCGCACGCGGTTCAGTCTAAGCACGGGCGGGGGCCTCTCCCTCATCGTGGGCTGGGTGTTCGGTCTCGGCCGGCTCGGCGGCGGACCTCGCGGCCGACGCGATGCGCGCCCCGGCCGCGGCCTTCTCCGCTTCGCGCACGCGCTTCCGGAGGTTCTTGTCGGTGATCTCGCGGTCGCCGACGGCGCCCGGCGTCCAGATCTCGACGTCTTCGTCGCCGTAGCTCGACTTGGAGGCCCGGCGCTTGACCTCGGGCGCGACAGCGCCCGGCGCGAGCTTGCGCGCCATGACGAGGAAACCGGTGTGCGCCACCATCCGATGGTCCGGCCGAACGGCCAGCCCTTCGACGTGCCAGCCGCGCACCATCGTCTCGCTGGCATCCGGCTCGGTGAAGCCGCCCAGTCCCCTGATGAACTCGGCCGTGCGCGAGAGCTGCGTCGCGGTGGCGACGTAGCAGATCACGACGCCGCCGGGTGCCAGGGCGTCGGAGACGGCCGGCATGACTTCCCAGGGCGCGAGCATGTCGAGGACGACGCGGTCGACGCTGCCCGCCTCCGCCTCGTCCGGAAGCGCGTCGGCGAGGTCGCCCTCGACGATGCGCCAGTGGGGCGGCGTCTCGCCGAAGAACGTCTCGACGTTGAGCGCCGCGACCTCCGCGAAGTCGGCCCGTCGCTCGAACGACGTCAGCCGGCCCTCCTCGCCGATCGCCCTCAGGAGCGACAGCGAGAGGGCGCCGGAGCCGACGCCGGCCTCCACCACGACGGCGCCGGGGAAGATGTCGGCCTGCTGCACGATCGCTGCGGCGTCCTTCGGGTACACGATCGCGGCGCCGCGCGGCATCGACATCACGAAGTCGCGCAGCAGCGGGCGCAGGGCGAGGTACTCGTGGCCGAAGCTGTTCTCGACGACCGAGCCGTCGGGCAGGCCGACGAGCGCGGCGTGGGGCAGGACGCCCTGGTGCGTCTGCAGCTCGGCGCCCTCGCGGAGCGTGACGGTGTGCAGCTTGCCCTTCGGCCCCGTCAGCTGCACCCGGTCGCCGTAGCGGAACGGGCCTCTCGGCTTGTCGATCACGCGGCACGCACCGTTCGGAACAGCTCGGAGACGTCGGCGGCCGTGCGGCCGTCGAGGCCGTCCCAGACCGCGTGGGCGCCCAGACCCGACAGATCGACCAGGTTCTGCGCACCGATCGTGACAGCGCCGGAGGCCACGGCCGAGGCCACACCGGTGCCGGAGTCCTCGATCGCGACGGCGTCGGAGATGTCGATGCCCAGAGAGGCCGCCGCCTTCAGGTACGGCTCGGGGGCCGGCTTCGGCTCGTCCACGTCGTCACCGCCGATCACGAGGTCGAACGCGGGGAAATCGATGCGCTCGACGACGGTGCGCGCCATCCTGCGCATCGACATCGTCACGAGCGCCGTCCGGATGCCGGCCTCGCGCAGCTCCCAGAGGAGCTCGCGGGCGCCGGGGCGGAACGGCACACCGCTCGTGATGATGCGGTCGGTGACGGCGGCCGTCAGCACGTCGACGATCTCGTCGACCGGCATGTCGACGCCGGCGTCTCGCACGAGAGCCGCCGAGACGGGGAGCGCCTTGCCGATGCACTGGTGCGCCTGCTCGGCCGTCCACGTGCCCCCATGCCGGGCCACGAGGTCGGTCTCGGCCGCGATCCAGTACGGCTCGGAATCGATCAGGGTGCCGTCCATGTCCCAGAGAACGGCGCGCGGAGAAGTCATCGCACCAGCGTATCGGCCGCCGCTGGCCGGTCCTGCATCGGGCATGCCGGGAGATCTGGACGCCTACTGCGCTGGGCACCAGATCTCCCAACACACCCTAGGCTGGTGGGAAGCCCGAGACTCGGGCCGGGAGGACCGCAGTGACGACAAGCTCTGAGGGCACGTTCGGCAGCCGCATCGTCGTGGCCGCTTTCGACGGCTGGAACGATGCGGGCGAGGCGGCCTCCGGGGCCGTCGAGCAGCTCAGGCAGAGCGGCGAGTACGAGCCGGTGTTCTCGGTGGATCCGGAGCTGTACTTCGATTACCAGTACACCCGCCCGGTGCTGAAGACTTCGGCGGACGGCTCCCGCAGGCTCGACTGGCCGGAGGCGACGCTGTTCCGGCCGACGACGCCGAGCGAGGGCCCCGAGCTGTGGCTGCTCGCCGGCGTCGAGCCCGCCAGGGCTTGGAAGGCCTTCGTCGCCGAGTTCCTGGACGTCGCCCTGCGCGAGGACATCACGGGGCTCGTGACGCTCGGCTCGATGATGTCGGACGTCCCGCACACCCGCCCGATCGCGATCTCGGCGACCAGCGAGAACCGGGCGGTGCGAGAGGAGCTCGCGCTCGACAGCGCGACGTACGAGGGCCCCGTCGGGATCCTGTCCGTGCTCCAGGACGCCGCGGAGTCGTCCGGGCTCCCGACGGCATCGCTCTGGGCCAGCGTGCCGCACTACGTCGCGAGCCAGGCGCCGTCGCCGAAGGCGACCCTCGCGCTGATCGAGCGCCTCGAGCTGTTCACGCGCGCCGCCGTGCCGCACGGTTCGCTGCCCACGGAAGCGGCGGCGTGGGAGGCCTCCGTCGACGCGGCCGCCGCGGAGGACGAGGAGATGCGCGAATACATCCGGCTGCTCGAGGAGAACTGCGACGCCGTTGACGCGCCCGAGGCGTCCGGAGACGCCATCGCCCGCGCCTTTGAGAAGTACCTCAACCGCGACGACCGCGGCAAGGGCGACGCCAAGAAGTAGGCGCGCCCTGCACCCGCTCGCCTGGCAACGGGAGCGCCGCGGGCGGCCCTGACGGGCTCCGCTCAGTACGCCGAGAGCGCACCGGTGCCGAGCAGCACCATGATCACGCCGCCGAGCGCGACGCGATAGATCACGAACGGCATGAAGCTGCCGTGCTTGAGGTACCGCATCAGGTACTTGATCACGATGAAGCCCGTGATGCCCGACACGATCGTCGCCGTCGCGACGCCGCCCCAGCCGTAGGGGCCTGGGCCTTCCTCCTGGAGCCCGTTCACGAGCTCGAACAGACCCGATCCGAGCACCGCGGGCACCGCGAGGAGGAACGAGAACTCGGCGGCCGCCGTGCGGTCGTACCCGAACGCGCGGGCGGCCGTGGTGGTCGCTCCCGAGCGTGAGACGCCCGGAACGAGCGCGAGCGCCTGCGCGATGCCGATCGTGAGGCCGTGCGGGTACGTAACGTCCTCCATCTCGCGCTTCTGCGCCGCATACCGGTCGACGGCGCCGAGGATGATGCCGAAGACGATGAGCACGCCAGCGACCAGCCACAGGTTCCGGAACACGTCGCGGATGTACTCCTGCAGCGTGAAGCCGAGGATGCCGATCGGGATCGAACCGAGGATGACGAGCCAGCCGAGGCGGGCGTCGGGGTCGCTCCGCGGCACCTTGCCGACGAGGGCGAGGGCCCACTGCTTGATGATCCGCCCGATCTTCGCGGCGAAGAAGACGAGCACCGCGAGCTCGGTGCCGATCTGCGTGATCGCGGTGAAGGTCGCGCCGGGGTCGACGTGCGACGGCAGGAACTCGCCGACGATGCGCAGGTGCGCGCTCGACGATATCGGCAGGAACTCGGTCAGGCCCTGGACGAGCCCGAGGATGAAGGCCTCGAAGAAGTTCACGTGCTCACTTCCGGATCGCGGATGGCGGCACCGGCCGGCGCCCGAGCCAACGCTACCCGGGGCGATCCTGTGAGCCCGCCGTCCCGCTACGCCGCCGGCGCCTCCGGTTCGAAGATCTGCCCGATCGGCGCGTTCTTCTCCGCCTGGAAGGTGTCCTCGGCGCGCCCGTACGCCCAGTAGCCGGACAGGGACAGCCGGGAGCGCTCGATACCCCACTCCTTGTGGATCAGCGGGCGCAGTCGCTTCATCGCCTCGCGCTCGCCGTGCGCGAAGACGTCCACAGCGTTCGCAGGCGCGTCGAGTGCTTCGACGGCCGCAACGAGGGCGTCGCCGTGCGCACTGCCGTCGCGGTGAACCCAGCGCACCTCGATGCCGAGGGGCGCATCGATCACGATCTCGTCGGCAGCGGAGCCCACCTCGATGACGGCGAGCCCGCGCGCATCCGGATCGGCCGCCTCGATCGACGCCGCGATGGCCGGCAGCGCCGAGTCGTCACCGAAGAACAGGTGCTCGTCGACGTCGGGAGACGGTGCGTAGTTCCCGCCGGGGCCCATGAGGCAGACGCGATCGCCTGGACCTGCCGCCGCCGCCCAGGGGCCCGCGATGCCCTCATCGCCGTGCACGACGAAGTCGATCGCGACCGCCTGCTCCAGGCGGTCGATCTCCCGGATCGTGTAGGTGCGGCGCGACGGCATGTCGTGCGGCGCGAGCTCCTCGCGCAGCGCCTCCATGTCGTAGGGCAGCGCGAGCCCGAGCTCGGGCCGCGCGAACAGGAGCTTGACGTAGAGGTCCGTGATCCCGATGCGCTCGGCCGGGATCGCGTCGATGAACCTCTCGACGCCCTCCCCCCGGAAGCGCACGCGCACCATGTGCGGGCTCACCCGCTCGGTGCGATCGACCTCGAAAACGTGCGTGGGGCGCGGCTTCCTGCCAGCCGGGGCTGCGTTGTTCATCCGGATCATCCTCCCACACCCCGAGTTACGTGAGGCTCACCTAACCCGGCACGGCGGGAACGCAGGAGCCCCCGGCACCGCGCATCGGCGGCGCGGGGGCTCGGCGGGGAGGCGTCAGGCCGTCGGGACGACGGAGCCGTCGGCCCAGGTGTCCTCGATGAACTGCGCGACCTCGTCCGAGTGGAGCAGATCGTTCAGGGCGATCAGGTCCTCGTTCGTCTCGTCGCCGGCACGGACGGCGAGGAAGTTCGCGTACGGGTTGTCCGCACCGGCTTCGGAGATCAGCCCGTCCTCCGTCGGCGACAGGCCCGCTTCGATGGCGTAGTTGCCGTTGATCACCGAGGCGTCGACATCCTCGAGCGTGCGGGGCAGGGATGCCGCGTCCGCTTCGATGAACTCGAAGCCGTGCGGGTTGTCCACCACGTCGCCCACGGTCGCCGAGACGACCTCGACGTTCTCATCGAGCTCGATGAGGCCTGCCTGCGCGAGCAGGTCGAGGGCCCGACCCTGGTTCGAGGGGTCGTTGTTGATGCCGATCTTCGCGCCATCGGGGAGGTCGGCGATGTCGGTCACGCTCGCGGAGTAGAGCGCGAACGGCTCGATGTGCACGCCGGGGAAATGGGCGAGCTCGTACCCCTGGCTCTCGACCTCGGAGTCGAAGTACGGCTGGTGCTGGAAGTAGTTCGCATCGAGCTCGCCGTCGACGAGCGCGCGGTTCGGGAGCGCGTAGTCGTCGTAGGACACGATCTCGATGTCGAGGCCGGCGTCGGCCGCGAGCTCGTCCCGGACGAATTCGAGGATCTCGCCGTGCGGAACCGGCGAGACGCCGACCGTGAGCTTCGTGACGCCGCCCTCGTCGGTTCCCACCTCGGCGTCGGAGGCGCCGCCTGCGCCGCATCCGGTGAGGAGGAGTGCTGCCGCAGCCGTGGCGGCCGCCGCTGTGATGATCCGTCGCATGTGCGAACCTGCTTCCTGTGCTGTGTGTGACCGCTTCTCAGCGGTGGTCGATCTTCTTCACGGTCGCGTCGCCTGCCCACTGCACGAGCGCCACGAGGGCGACGAGCAGCACGATGCAGGCGATCATGACATCGGACTGATAGCGGCGGTAGCCGTAGTCGATCGCGAGGGCGCCGAGGCCGCCTCCTCCGATCGTGCCCGCCATGGCCGTGTAGCCGATCAGGGTGACGACCGTGACGGTGAGCGCTCCGACGATGCCGGGGAGCGCCTCGCGCACGAGGACGTGCAGCGTGATGTGGCGCTTCGTGGCGCCCATCATCTGCACCGCCTCGATCTTGCCGCCGTCGATCTCGAGCAGGGCGTTCTGCACGAGTCGGGCGAAGAACGGGATCGCGCCGACGGCCAGCGGCACGACCGTCGCCTGCCAGCCCAGCGCGCTGCCCACGACGAAGCGCGTGAACGGGATCAGCGCGATCATCAGGATGATGAACGGGATGGAGCGACCGAAGTCGACGACGAGGCTGAGCACGCGGTAGACGACGGGCTGCGGCGTGAGCCCCTTCGCGCTCGTGGCGTTCAGGAGGATGCCGAGCGGCAGGCCGAGGACCGCGACGGCGAGGGTCGTGAACACGACCATGAGCACCGTCTCCCCCGTCGCCTCCCACAGCTGGCCGTGGAAGACGGGGTTGTTCCAGAAGAGCTCGTCGGAAGTCGCCCTGATCACGCGTCGCTCCCCTCGTCGGCGAGGTCGCCCCGCCGCGCGGCTCCTGCGGTCGTGAGCTCGGCGCGCACGCCGGCGCCCCGGAGGACGGCCAGGAGCCGATCCGCCTCGGCGGCGGGCGTCGAGAAGCGCAGCCGGCCGACCTGCGCTCCGTGCAGCGTCTCGATGGTTCCCGCCGCGATCTCCGCCGCGATCCCCTCTCGGCCGAGCAGGGCGAAGACCGCACCGGCATCGGGGCCGGTGCCCGTGAGGAACGCCTCGACGACCGTGGCCTCGTCGTCGAGCGCGACGGGCGGCAGCGCGATGAGCTCCTTCGCGAGGGGCGTCGATTCGTCCCTGACGACATCCAGGAGCGTGCCCGACCGCGCGACGCGACCGGAGTCGAGCAGGGAAACGGAGTCGCAGATCTCGCGGACGACGGACATCTCGTGCGTGATGATGACGACGGTGATGCCGAGTCGGTCGCGCAGGGTGCGCACGAGATCGAGGATCTGGCGGGTCGTCGCGGAATCGAGCGCGCTCGTCGGTTCGTCGCACAGCAGGACGCGCGGCTCGGCGGCCAGCGCCCGAGCGATGCCGACGCGCTGCTTCTGCCCGCCCGAGAGCTGGGAGGGGTAGTTGCCCCGCCTGTCCGTGAGTCCGACGATCCCGAGCAGCTCGTCGACGCGCCTGCGGCGCTCGGCCGCCGGCACGCCGGCGATCTCCAGCGGGTGAGCGATGTTCTGCTCGGCGGTGCGCGAGTCGAGGAGGTTGACGTGCTGGAACACCATGCCGATCGAGCGGCGCGCCTTCGCGAGGGCCGCTCCCGACGCTGAGGAGATGTCGACGCCGTCGATCCGGACGGTGCCCGAGGTCGCGGGATCGAGCCCCGTGAGGCACCGGATGAGCGTGGACTTGCCGGCTCCCGAGCGCCCCACGATGCCGTGGATCTCCCCGTCGGCGACCGTCAGGTCGACGCCGTCGAGCGCCGTGACACCGCCGGGGTGCACCTTGCCGACGCCCCGCAGCTCGATCATCTGGTCCTCCTCCGCCGCGCGCCGGCGCGACTGACCCACCCTTCCAGGTGTGGCCTGCTCCGGCGAAAACGTGCGACGAAGTGTGACGCTCCGCCGCGGAAACGACAAGAGGACCCGGCCGTTCGGCCGGGTCCTCTTGGTTCTGTGCGCGAGGGGGGACTTGAACCCCCACGCCCTAATACGGGCACTAGCACCTCAAGCTAGCGCGTCTACCTATTCCGCCACCCGCGCATTGGGTGTCGGCCCGGAGACCCTCTCGGATCGCTTTCCGAACCAAGAGAAAACATTACCACCTCGGCTGTGGCGCGACGAATCGCGGCGCGTCTCGGGCGTGGCGGGCGCCCTAACCGACGTCGACGCCGAACAGGAGGCCCAGCCCGTATGTCACCGCCGCGGCGCCGAACCCGATGGCGAGCTGGCGCAGCGCGCGCGGGAGCGGCGACGCGCCGGAGAGCAGCCCGACGAGCGCGCCCGTCGCGCTCAGCGCGATGCCGACCAGGACGAGCGCAACGATCACGGCCGGCAGGCCGGCGAGTCCGAACAGCCACGGCAGGACGGGGATGATGGCGCCGGATGCGAACAGCAGGAAGCTCGAGATCGCCGCGCGGAACGCACCGCCGACGACCTCGTGATCGTCGCCGTGGGGTCGGCGCTTCGGCAGCCGGCCCAGGTTCGCCTCATCGATCACCCGGCGTGCGCGCGCCATGGCCTCGTCCGCCGGGATGCCTCGGGTGCGGAAGACGAGGGCGAGCTCGTTGGCATCGATGTCGAGGTCGGGCAGGCTCGCGTGGGCGAAGTCGCTCGGCTCGGTCGCCTCGAGCAGTTCGCGCTGGCTGCGCACCGAGACGTACTCCCCCGCTCCCATCGACAGCGCCCCGGCCAACAGGCCCGCGATGCCGCTGAACAGGACGAACTGCGGCGCCGCCCCCGTGGCACCGATGCCCATGACGAGGGCGAGGTTGCTCACGAGACCGTCGTTCGCCCCGAAGACCGCGGCCCTGAACGTGCCGGAGAGCTTGCGGCGGCTCTTCGCCGCGAGCCCGCGCACCACCTCGTGGTGGATCTTCTCATCGGCGCGCATGGCGGGCGTCGCCCACGGGTCGGCATCGTAGGGCGAGCGCGCCTCGGCCTGCTGCGCCATCGCGAGTGTGAAGACGGAGTCGAACCTTCCCGCCATCCACCCCGTGAACCGGTCGCGCAGGCCGGCCTTCGGCAGCTTCGCCGGCTCGCCGCCGAGCAGATCGATCCAGTGGCGCTCGTGGCGCTTCTCGGCCTCCTCGAGCTGCAGCAGGATCTCGCGGTCTTCGCCGTCGCGCTTGCGCGCCAAGCGGCGGTAGACGGCGGCCTCGGCGCGCTCGTCCGCGATGTACTGCGCCCACCGGCGCCGGTCGGCGGCCGTCGGCTCGCTCGGGGTCAGGAACTGCGTGTCGTTCACTGCATCAACGCTATCGGCCGGGCGCCGCAGGGCCGGCGCCGGGAGACGCTTTGACAGCATTTCGGGCCCCCGAAGCGGCCCGCCGCGGGGCTCAGGAGCGGACCTTGCGCCTCAGGTTCTGGATGCGCTTCTGGAGCTGCGCGACGGTCGCCTGCGCCACGGCGGGGCCGCCGCAGGTCCGACGCAGTTCCGAGTGGATCTGGCCGTGCGGCATCCCCGATTGGCGCGAATAGAGGCCGACGAGGTTGTTCAGCAGCTGGCGCTGCTCCTTCAGCGTGCGGTGCATCGGCTCGGGGAGCGCGCTCTCACCGCTGGCCTGCTCCGCGGCCTCCCTGCGCGTGCGGTGCTTCGCCTGATTGGCGGTGCGCTGCATGAGCAGGTCGTGCACGTGCTCCGGCTCGAGCAGACCGGGGATGCCGATGAACTCCTGTTCCTCGTCGGTGCCGGGCACCGCGAGCTGGCCGAACTCCTTGCCGTCGAAGACGACCTTGTCGAAGTGGGCAACCGAGCTGATGGCCTCGAACTTGCCCTCGTCCTGCTCGAGCTCGTCCGACGCCTTCTCCTCGCGCTCCGCGGCATCGAGGAGGGAGTCGTCGAGGCCGTCGCCGTCCTTCTCGCCGCGGCCGATGACGTGGTCGCGTTCCCGCTCCATCTCGCTCGCGAGGCTCGTCAGCTGCGGCACCTGGGGCAGGAAGACGCTGGCGGCCTCGCCCCGGCGCCTGGCGCGCACGAAGCGGCCGATCGCCTGTGCGAAGAACAGCGGGGTAGACGAGCTCGTCGCGTACACGCCGACGGCGAGGCGCGGCACATCGACGCCCTCCGACACCATGCGCACCGCGACCATCCAGCGGTCGTCGGACGCAGAGAAGTCCTCGATGCGCCGGGACGCCTCCTTGTCATCGGAGAGCACGACGGTCGCGCGGCGCCCCGTGATCGACAGGAGCAGGCGCGCGTAGGCGCGTGCGGCCGTCTGATCGGTCGCGAGCACGAGCCCTCCTGCGTCGGGCACGTGATGCCGGATCTCGCTCAGCCGCGCGTCAGCGGAGCGCAGGATCTGGCTCATCCACTCGCCGTTCGGGTCGAGCGCCGTGCGCCAGGCCTGCGACGTGACGTCCTTCACGTTGTCCTGGCCGAGCTGGGCCTCGACCTCGTCGCCCGCCTTCGTGCGCCACGCCATCTGTCCGGCGTAGACGTGGAACAGCACGGGTCGCACGACGCCGTCGGCGAGCGCGCGGCCGTAGCCGTAGTTGTAGTCGGTGATCGAGACCTGGCCGCCCTTCGGATCGGGCGCGTAGTCGACGAACGGGATGGGCGCGTCGTCACTGCGGAACGGCGTGCCGGAGAGCATCAGCCGACGCGTCGCCGGGGCGTACGCCTCGCGAACGGCGTCGCCCCAGCTGAGTGCGTCGCCGCCGTGGTGCACCTCGTCGAGGATCACGAGCGTGCGGCCCTGCTCCGTGAGCTGCCGATGCACGTACGCCTTCGCGGCGACCTGCGCATACGTGACGACGACGCCGGCGTAGTGGCGGCCGGGCGCCACGTCGCTGTTGCGGAAGTTCGGGTCGAGCCGGATGTGGGCGCGAGCGGCCGCGTCGGCCCACTGCGTCTTCAGGTGCTCGGTCGGCGCGACGACGATGACGCGGTCGATGACGTCCTCGCTGCGGAGCTTGCGCGCCATGGTCAGCGCGAACGTCGTCTTGCCGGCGCCCGGCGTGGCGGCCACGAGGAAATCGCGCTTGTCCGCCCTGTCGTACGCCTCCATCGCCTCGCGCTGCCAGGCCCTGAGGTTCTCGGCGGTGCCCCACGGGGCTCTCTGCGGATAGGACGGTGACAGCACCCGTCAACGATAATTCAGCGCACCGACATCGGGGCTGGACGGCATCGGCCCCGGCGCGCATGTGCGCGGGAGATAATCGACGGATGACCTTCGACGACGCGCGCACCCACATCGACGACCTCGCAGCCTTCGTGACGGCATCGCCGTCGTCGTACCACGCGGCGGCCGAGGCGGAGCGGCGGCTGACGGGCGCCGGCTTCACGGCGCTCGACGAGCGCGACGAGTGGCGCATCGCGCCCGGCGGCCGCTACGTCGTGCGCCGCGACGGCTCCGTGATCGCCTTCGCAGTTCCGGATGCCGCGGGCCCTCTGACGCCCTTCGCGATCGTCGGCGCGCACACCGACTCCCCCGGCTTCAAGCTCAAGCCGAAGCCGACCACCATCGGCGCCGGCGGCTGGTGGCAGCTCGGCGTCGAGGTCTACGGCGGGCCGCTGCTGAGCTCCTGGCTCGACCGCGAGCTCGAACTGGCCGGCCGCATCGTCACGTCCGACGGTGCGGAGCACATCGTCCGCACCGGACCTCTCGTGCGCATCCCGCAGCTCGCGATCCACCTCGACAGGGGCGCGAACGAGGGCTTCACGCTCGACAAGCAGCGCCACACCGCGCCCGTCTGGGGCTTCGGCGATGCCGAGTCGGCGGACATCCTCGCGGTGCTCGCGGGCGAAGCGGGCGTCTCCCCCGCCGAGATCGGCGGCTACGACGTCGTGGTCGCCGACACGCAGCCGCCGCGCGTATTCGGCGCGGGCGAGCAGCTGTTCGCGTCGGGCCGGCTCGACAACCTGCTCTCGACGCACGCCGGTCTCGTCGCCATCCTCGACGCGGAGCCGACCGAATCCATCGCCATGTTCGCCGCCTTCGACCACGAGGAGATCGGCAGCGCATCCCGCTCCGGCGCGGCCGGCCCCTTCCACGAGGAGGTCCTGAACCGGATCGCCGCGGCGCTGGGTGCGACGGCCGAGCAGAGGTCGCGCGCGTTCGCCTCGTCCCTCCACGTCTCGAGCGACGTCGGCCACTCTGTGCACCCGAACTACGCCGAGAAGCACGACCCCGCTAACCAGCCCATGGCAGGCTCCGGCCCGATCCTCAAGATCAACGGGAACCAGCGCTACGCGACCGACGCGCACGGCGCGGCGGCGTGGAACGCGGCGTGCGCGCGGGCCGGTGTGCCCTCGCAGGAGTTCGTCTCGAACAATCAGGTGCCGTGCGGCTCGACGATCGGGCCGATCTCGGCGACGCGCCTGGGCATCCGGACGGTGGACGTCGGCGTGCCGATCCTGTCCATGCACTCGGCGCGCGAGCTCACGGCCGTCGCCGACCCGTGGCACCTCTCGCGCGCGATGGCGGAGGTCCTGACGGCGTGACGGCGGCCGCGGCGCGCATCGTGCGCCTCGAGCCCGACGAGTGGCGCGGGCTCGAGGCGGCCCATCACGCGCGCACCGACGCGCTCACGGCCGGCCACCGCGAGCGCGCCGGCCGCGGTGAGAAGCACCCTGTCTGGGACTTCCTGTTCCAGTACTACTCGTACAAGCCGAAGGTGCTGCGGCGCTGGCACCCCGGTGCGGGCGTCGAGCTCGCCGGTGCCGCCGACACGGAGCGGTCCGGCTGGCGCTGGTACCGCGCCGGCTCCGACTCGGGCTCCCTGGCGCCGGATGTCGAGGGCTTCGTCGCGCGCAACGACCGGCTCGTCCGGCTGATCAGGGTGATGCTCGCCCGCACCGCCTCGCGGCCGGGACTGTTCGACTGCTTCGGACTGCACGAGTGGGCGATGGTCTACCGCGACGAGGAGCACCGCCACCCGCAACCGCTCCGGCTCGGGCAGGCGGGCACCGACGCCGTCGTCGAGTCGCACGAGCTGCGCTGCACGCACTACGACGCCTTCCGCTTCTTCACCCCCGAGGCCGAGCCCCTGAACCGGACGCGGCCTACGCGGGAATCGCAGCCGGAGCTCGACCAGCCCGGCTGCCTGCACGCTGGCATGGATGTCTACAAGTGGGCGATCAAGCTCGGCCCGCTCGTTCCGGGCGAGCTGTTGCTCGACTGCTTCGAGCTGGCCGCCGATATCCGCTGCCTCGACATGGAGGCCGCGCCCTACGACCTGACGGCGTGGGGCTTCGAGCCCGTCCGGATCGAGACCACCGAGGGCAAGGCGGATTATGTGCGGCGCCAGCGCGCCTTCGCCGACCGCAGCAACCGCCTGCGCGAGCGGGTGCTCGACGCGGCGCTCGCGCGGGTGCCGGAGCCGGCGGCGGCCGAGCTCCTGGCGCCTCAGAGCGGCTGACGGCGCACGTAGGCCCGAAGAGCATCGGCGGCCAACCGCGCCGCCGGCTCGCTGCCGAACATCGCGTGGAAGCTCGGATCGGACTCGTACTGGTCGGCGATCCCCCTGAGCATCGCCGCTGATCTCTCCGCATCCCCGGCGTGCGTCGGCGTTCCCGGGATCTCGGCGAACCACGCGACGTGCACCGACGCATGGTGTCGAGCGGCGGCCGAGTCGGCTTCCTCGCCCTCCTCCTGGAGCTCCCGCCAGCGCGCGAGGAGCGCCTCGGCGACGGCCTTCCACTCGCGCTGCTCGCGAACCGATTTGCCGTGCCACCACTGGTTCGACGCGTCGAACGCCTCCCGACCCCAGCGTTCGACGACCTCGGACTCGTAGCGGTCGTTGAACCCCTGCAGCATCACATCCATCCGGGGCTCCAGCCCCTCGGCCCGCATCCGGAGCGTGTGCCGCACCGCGGCGATGCGGCGATCCAGCTTCTCCCGGTCGTCCGCCAGCTGATCCAGATGGCGCGTGAGCGCCTCGACCTCGGCGCTCTGGGACTCCTGCGCTTCGAGCACGGCGGCGATATCCGCCAATGCCATGCCGGTGTCGCGAAGGAGGAGGATCCGCTGGAGGCGCGCGACGGCTGCCGCCCCGTAGTAGCGATAGCCGTTCGCACCGATGCGGTCCGGTCCGAGCAGCCCGATGCGATGGTAGTGACGCAGCGTGCGGCCGCTGATCCCCGCGCGATCAGCCAGCTCCCTGACGGTCCATTCCATCGTGCTCTCTCGCGGCGTCTCGGTGATCAGCCCCGTCGTGCATCCTCGAGGCCGAGGCGGGGCAGTGCACACAGAAGGATATCGGTCGCCGGCGTGCGGACGCTCTCCGCCGCGGTGACGCCCTCCGCCTCAGCGTATGCGGCGAACAAGCGGGCCCCGGCGGCGTAGCCTGCGCCGGTCGGCAGGCCGACCGGCGCCCCGCCGAACAGCTCCGCCGTGGCGTCCCCGAGGACCCAACCGGCGAAGTCCTGCATCCCCGTGACGTCGAGTCCGCTCGCCACCTTCGCCAGGACACGGTCGTCGGTGCGGGTCGCCTCGTCGACGAAATGGGTGCGCCCCGCGTCACCGTAGAGCTCGCTCGCGAAGGCGTCGGCGAGGCCCTCAGACACGACGTGCTCCCCGACGGTCACCGTCGCCGGGTCCCACACGACCCCTCCCGGTGAGTAGCGGACGTTGTGATGGAGTTCGTGAACCGCGATCGCTTCGAGGCGATCGAGGACGCGCGCCGTCGGCCACACGGTGATGACGATGTATCCGCTGATGCCGCCGAACCCCGACAGGCCCTGAACCTCGTTGATGAAGTGGTCGTTCGCCGGATCCCCGAGCAGGAGCAGCACCGTCACGTCGGGCACGGTCACGCTCGGATCTGCGTGTTCCAAGACGTCCGCTCCCCGCCGGAGTGCGTCGGCGATGCGGGTCCCGGCCTGCGCGCTCTCCAGCCGCGCTGCGGCGTCGCGCAGCTCGTTCGAGGGGCGCTCCCAGGCGAAGCCGAAGTTCTGGCGGTGCGCAGCCGCCATGTCCATTCCCCCGGGGATGAAGCGATACATCCCCGCCATCGGTTCCCACATCTCGCGCACGAGATCCTCGCGGAGTTCGGGGGCCGCATCCAGTATCCGCCTCATGGCGGAAGCGCTGTCGATCACTGAGACGTTCATGGCACCGACGCTAAACCTTGACGCAGGGGCAAGCTCAACCGCCGCCGGAGCACAGGCCTCGGTGGTCATCGGCGCGCTCAGGCCCGCGAGGCCTCCGGCACCCGGATGCGGTCGTGCCCCGCGTACACGTTCATCGTGTCTCCCCGCAGGAAGCCGACGAGGGTGAGGCCCGCCTCCTCCGCCAGTTCCGCGGCGAGCGACGAGGGCGCCGACACGGCCGCGAGCGCCGGGATGCCGGCCATGAGGGCCTTCTGCACGAGCTCGAAGCTGGCTCGCCCGGACACCATCAGCACGGTGCCGCGCAGCGGCAGGCGGTCGTTCTGCACGGCCCAGCCGACGACCTTGTCGACCGCGTTGTGCCGCCCGACGTCCTCGCGGAGCACGATCAGCCCACCCGTGCGGGCGTCGAACAGGCCGGCGGCGTGCAGGCCGCCCGTCTTGTCGAAGGCGTCCTGGTGGGCGCGGAGCTCGTCGGGGAAGCCGGCCAGGATGCCGGCGTCGAGCACGAACGCATCGCCGGCCACGTCGTGGGCGGATTCCGTGCGGACCGCGTCGATCGACGCCTTGCCGCACAGCCCGCACGAACTCGTGGTGTAGAAGTTGCGGGCGAGGTCGCTGCTCGGCGGCTCGACGCCGGGCGCGAGCGCGACGTCGAGCACGTTGTACGTGTTCTCCGCCATCTGCAGCACCCCGACGGACGCGGTCAGACCCTCCGTGCCCGGCCCGCCGCAGTGGATCGCAGCGCGGAAGTCTGCTCCGGCGCGCACGACGCCCTCCGCGACCAGGAAGCCGGCGGCGAGCTCGACGTCGTGGCCGGGCGTCCGCATCGTCACGGCGAGGGGCTCGCCCGCGATGCGGATCTCGAGCGGCTCCTCGACCGCGAGCGCGTCCGGCCGGCTCCGCTCGCCGTGCACGAGCGACACTCGGGTGACGCGGCGTCGGGTCGTGATCCTGCCCATGTCAGCCTCCGATCGCGTTCATCCCGCGCTCGGGCTGCAGGAACGACGGGTCGTTGATGGCGTGGCCGGGCAGCTTGCCCGCGATCGCGGCGCGGAGCACGCGTTCGATGTCGTCGTCGGAGCCGCCGCCGCGGAGGCGGGGCACCAGGTCGTACTCGTCGTTCGAGAAGAGGCAGTTCCGGATCTGGCCGTCGGCCGTGAGGCGCATCCGGTCGCAGTCACCGCAGAACGGCGCCGTGACGGAGGCGATGACGCCGACGGAAGCGGGGCCGCCGTCGAGCAGCCATGTCTCGGCGGGCGCCCCTCCCCTGCCGGGGATCGGGTCGAGCCGCCAGCGCGTCGCGAGGGCGGAGAGGATCTCTTCGCGCGTGACCATGCTCTCGCGGCGCCACGTGTGGCCGGCGTCGAGCGGCATCTGCTCGATGAAGCGCAGCTGCGCACCCAGGGACGCCGCGTACTCGACGAGGGGGACGATCTCGTCCTCGTTGACGCCGCGCATCGCGACGGTGTTGAGCTTCAGCGGCTTGAGCCCGCTGCGGGCCGCGGCCTCGATGCCCTCGAGCACGTCGGCGAGGCGGTCGCGCCGGGTGAGATCGCGGAACCTCTCGCGGTCGAGCGTGTCGATCGAGATGTTGAGGCGGTGCAGGCCGGCGTCGATGAGATCCGGGAGATGATCGCCCAGCCGGATGCCGTTGGTCGTCATCGCGATCCTCACGGGCCCGTCGGGCGTGCGCAGCTCCGCGAGCCTGCCGACGACCTCGGCGATGTCGCGGCGCAGGAGCGGTTCCCCGCCCGTCAGCCGGAACGTCGAGATGCCGTTCGCCGCGGCGACCCGCGCGACCCGGACGATCTCGTCGACGCTGAGAATGCTCTCCCGCGCGAGCCATTCGTTGCCCTGCTCCGGCATGCAGTAGGTGCAGCGCAGCGAGCAGCGATCGGTCAGCGACACGCGCAGATCACGATGCACGCGGCCGAAGCGGTCCACGATCGGGCCGCCGAGCGCGCCCTCGTACGCCGTCGGCGCCGCGGCGTCCCTGCCGGCACCGACGGGGATCGTCGCCCCGAGCGGCACCGCCGTCACGAACGCCTCCTGTGCATCCTCCCAGGCTACTCGTCCCGCGGGGCCTCGGCGCGCGTCGCCCGGGTGACGGCCCGGCGCCTGCTCGCGATGATCCGCACGCGTTCGGGCGGCACCGACAGGCGCACGGGGTCGCCGGGTGCCAGGTGCATACCGGCCAACCGCGCCGCCGGGATCTCGGCGATGACGCGGGGCTGATCGGTGACGACGCGCGCACCCGACGGGTCGGATTCGAACCGCACGACGCGGGCGAGCCATTCGCCCGGCTGCGGCTCGGCCTCGCGCGCGAGCTTGAGCGCCCCCGTCCACGACGTGTCCGGCGCGAGTTCCAGCGTCACGTCGCTCGGTCGGAACAGCGCCGTCACGCGCTGCCCCTCCCCGCTCGCCGTCGGCACCTCGCCCGTGGACTCGTAGCCGTGCGGCAGTTCGTGGCCGTGCCACGACGGTCGGTGCGGCTCCGGGGCCGGGGACTCGAGGGCGGGGTCACCGCCGCCGATGCGGACGGGACCCTCCGAGGCCTTCACGAGGCACCCCCCGCGGGAGCCGGTGCCGACGACGCGGTTCAGGCCGGCGATGCCGGCGGCGAAGGGCGTCGCCGGTCGAGCCAGCACGTCGGCCGCGTCGCCCTCCTGCGTGATCTGCCCACCCTCCAGGACGAGCAGCCGCCTGCCGAGGGCCGCGGCGTCCGTCACGTCGTGGGTGACCACGAGCGCGGCGACCCGCGTGGCGACCAGCTGCTCCTGCAGGAGGGCCCGGATCTCCGAGGCCTCCCCCGGTTCGAGGCCGGCCATCGGCTCGTCGAGGAGAACGGCACGCGGCGCCGCCGCGAGGGCGCGCGCGAGCGCCGTGCGCTGCCGCTGGCCGGGCGAGAGCTCGCGGGGGCGGTGGTCTCCGCTGCCGCCGAGCCCGACCTGCCACAGCCACTCGTCCGCCTCAGTCCTGGCGTGTGCGCGGTCGACGCCGCGCACGCGCAGGCCGAACGCGACGTTGTCCCGCGCCGACAGATGCGGGAACAGGCGCGCGTCGGCGCCGAGAAGCGCGACGCCCCTCTTCTGCGGGCGCACGTGGCGGTGCTTCGTCGCCGTCGTGTCGTTGTCGAACGCGATGGATCCGCCCGACAGCCTCAGCGTGCCGGCGATCGCGTTCAGCAGCGTCGACTTGCCGGCGCCGGGGGGCCCCATCACGGCGACGACCTCGCCGTGCTCGACGCGCACGCGGGCGTCGAGGCGGAAGCCGCGTCTGTCGACGATGACGTGGGCGTCGACGGCCGCGCTGCTCGACGCGTGCGGCTTCGCCCGGCTCATCGGACCGCTCCGGGGCGCCAGGCCCTCACGAGGACGAGCGTCGCGATCGCCAGGACGATGAGCAGCAGCGCCAGCGTCGCCGCCGCGCCCTGGCCGCCGCCCGAGCCCGCGAACGCATCGTAGACGGCCAGCGGCGCCGTGCGGGTCGCGCCGGGCGCGTCGCCGGCGAACAGCGCCGTCGCACCGAACTCGCCCGCCGCACGGACGAAGCAGAGAACCGCCCCCACGACGATGCCGGGAGCCGCGAGCGGGAGCGTCACCCGGAACAGGATGCGCCAGCGCCCGGCGCCGAGGCCGGCCGCCGCGGATTCCGGCCCCGCGCCGTGGGCGCGCAGCGGGTTCTCGGCGGCGAAGACGACGAACGGGAGGGCGACGAAGATCTGGGCGACTACGACGGCAGCCGCCGTCGACGGCAGCGAGACCCCCGCCTCGCCGAGCACGCCGCCGAGAGCCCCGTCCGGGCCGAGGAGCGCGAGCAGCGCGAGCCCGCCGACGAGGGGCGGCATGAGGAGGGGGATCGCGGCGACCGCGCGCAGAGCGCCGCCGAGCCAGCGGGGCGCACGGACGATCCAGAGGGCGAGCGGCACCCCGATGACGAGGCACACGGCCGTCGCGGTGAGGGCCGTCAGGGCAGACAGGCCCAGCGCCTCGAGGGCATCGGGCGAGGTGAGATCCGACCAGATCGTCGCCCATTCCAGGCGCCAGCCGAATGCCGCGATCGGCGCCGCGAGCATCGCGATCCCCAGCAGCGCCGGAACCACGAGCAGGCGCGGCAGCTGTCCGGGCGGGGCATCGCGGCGGCCCCCCGCTTCGCTCCGTCTCTCGCTCATGCCTCCATGTTGGCGACACGCCGCCGATTCCGCACGATCCGCGCCCGGCGCGTCTCAGAAGATGCGGGGCGAGGACCCCGCCTCAGCACCGCAGCAGCACATCCACGGCGTCGCCGGCACGCACCTCCTCGACACCGGCCGGCACCACGGCGAACGCCTCGGCGGCCGCGAGCCCGCCGGCGATGTGCGACCCGGAGCCGCGGGCCGTCGCCGGCGACACGGTCCAGGCGGCGGGGTCGCGGCGGTCGATCGCCGCCGGAAGGAACTGGGTGCGCCCCGGTGGCGTGCGCCAACCGGCGGCCGCGGTCAACCGGATGGCGTCGCGGTCGATCCGGGTCCTGCCCTGCATCGCCAGGAGCGCCGGACGCACGAACGCCTCGAACGACACGGCCGCGCTGACGGGATTTCCCGGCAGCGCGAACAGGACGGCGCCCGACGGCAGGCGGCCGAACCCCTGCGGCTTCCCCGGCTGCATCGCCACCTTCGCGAACTCGATCGAGCCTCCGAGCGCATTCTTCACGACCTCGTACGCCCCGGCGCTCACGCCGCCGGATGTGATGACGGCATCGACACCCGTGTGATCCGCGAGGGCGCGCAGGAACGCGCTCGGGTCGTCGGCGACGGTCGAGACGGCCGCGAGCTCCGCGTCGGCCTCGTGCGCGAGCTGCGACAGGAGCACGGAGTTCGACTCGGGGATCCGGCCGCGGCCGAGCTCGGCGCCGGGACGCGCGAGCTCCGACCCCGTCGAGAGCACGAGAACGCGCGGCCGGCGCGCGACCGCGACGGCGTCGACGCCGGCGGCTGCCGCCGCGGAGAGCTCGAACGCACCGAGGCGGGCACCTGCCGGCACGATCTGATCGCCGGGCTCCTTGTCCTCGCCGCGGCGCCGGATGTGCGCTCCCGCGGCCTTCGGCGCCCGCGTCACATCGGCCCAGCGGAGCGAGTCGTCGAGCCCGCCCCGCGTGTCTTCGAACGGGACGATCGCGTCGGCGTCGGCCGGCACGATCGCGCCCGTCATGATCCGCGCGGCCTCGCCGGGCCGGATAGCGGGGTCGTCGCCGGAACCGGCGGGCACGTCGGCGACCACGCGCAGCCGGACGAGGGCATCGGGCCCGGCCCCTGCGACATCGGCGAACCGCACGGCGAAGCCGTCCATCGCCGAGTTGTCGAAGACGGGGATCGCCACGCGCGCCTCCACCCGCTCGGCGAGGGTCCGCCCGGCCGCGAGGGCGAGCGGGACGGTCTCGACGGGGGTGCGGACGGCTTCGGAGAGGACGCGCTCCCGGTGCTCGGCGATGCTCCTGAAGTTCACGCGCCGGCCCCTTCGCGTTCGGCCCAGGCGAGGACGCCGCCCGCGACCGTGCGGGCGTCCGCACCCACGCGGCGGAGCGCCTCGGACGCAACGGCGGACCGCACGCCCGCCCTGCACACGACGGCGACCCGGCCCCCGCCGACGCGCGCCGCTGCCGCCGCGGGGTCGGCGAGCACCTCGTCGAGCGGGAGGTGAACCGCGCCGGGGAACGGGTCGTATTCGGCGACCTCGGCCGCCTCACGCACGTCGAGGAGGGCGCCGAAGGCCGGCGCATCCGGTTCGCCGCCGTCGAGCGGGGTCGTCAGGAAGTCGGACAGGTCGTCGACCGAGACGATCGGTGTCCGCTCCCGGTGCGCTTGCGCGGGCGCCGACGGCTGCGGGCCGGCCGCCCCGACGAGCGGCACCTCGCGCCAGCGCGAGCCGAGGGCGTCGAAGATCTGCAGCCGCCCCAGGAGGGGCTCGCCGATGCCGGCGATCAGCAGGATCGCCTGCATCGCCATCGCGGAACCGATCTGCAGGCACATCGCGCCGAGGACCCCGACCTGTGCGCACGTCGGCACCACGCCGGCGCTCCCCCGCGGATACAGGTCGCCCAGCACGACCGGCGAGCCGACGGGCGGCGACGACCAGAACACCGTGAGCTGGGCGCTGAACTCCTGGATGACGCCCCACACGAGCGGGATCCCGAGGCGCTCGCACGCCGCGGCGACGTCGAGCCTGGTCTCGAAGGTGTCGGCGCCGTCGAGCACGACGTCCGCGCCCGCGAGGATCGATGCCGCATTGGACGCATCGAGGCGCCGGATCACCGGCACGACCCGCGTCTCCGGCGACAAGTCCGCCGCCGCGCGGACGGCGCTGGCCGCCTTGGGCTCGCCGACGTCGCTCATCCGGTGCATCACCTGTCGCTGCAGGTTCGATGCCTCGACCGCGTCGTCGTCGACCACCGTGATCGTCCCGACGCCGGCGGCGGCGAGTGCGAGCAGCGCGGGGGAACCGAGCCCACCGGCGCCGATCAGTGCGACGTGGGAGTTCTTCAGGCGCCGCTGCGCGTCCTCCCCGAACCCGGCGAGGGCCAGGTGCCGCGCCGTGCGGGCGCGCTCGAGGTCGGAGAGATCGGCCGCGGGTTCGACGAGCGGTGGGAAGGCCATGCCTCCAGACTATGGCGGGAGCCCACCGCGCGGGCCGGAGGAGCGCCCGGGTGAGAATGGGGGGCATGACCGCAGACTTCACACACCTCGACTCGGCCGGGAACGCGCGGATGGTCGACGTCACCGCCAAGCAGCCCACCGTCCGCTCCGCAACGGCGAAGGGGCGCGTGACGATCGCCCCCGAGACGGTCTCTGCGCTGCGCGACGGCTCGGTGCCGAAGGGCGACGTGCTCGCCGTCGCCCGGATCGCGGGCATCCAGGGAGCGAAGAAGTGTGCAGAACTGCTGCCGCTCGCCCACATCATCGGCGTCCACGGTGCCGTCGTCGACCTGGAGATCACCGACGAGGGCGTCGAGATCTCCGCCACCATCCGCACGGCCGACCGCACGGGTGTCGAGATGGAGGCGCTGACGGCCGTGACGGTCGCGGGCCTCGCGATCGTCGACATGGTCAAGGGCATGGACCGCTCCGCCGCGATGACCGACATGCGGATCGTGGCGAAGTCGGGCGGTCGGAGCGGTTCGTGGGCGCGCGAGGGCGAATGACGGCCCCCGCCGCACCGGATGCGATCGTGCTGGCCGGCGGGCGAGCCTCGCGGCTGGGCGGCATCGACAAGCCCCGGATGTCGGTGGGAGGCAGCCGGCTGATCGACGACGTCGTGTCCGCATCCGCGGAAGCGGGGTGCCGGACGATCGTCGTCGCGGGGCCGGACGGGGCCGACGGGGTCCTTCCGCCCGTCACCCGCGTCCGGGAGGACCCTCCCTTCGGAGGCCCCGTTGCCGGCATCGCCGCCGCGCTCCCCCACGTCAGGACCGAACGCGTGCTGCTGCTCGCGGGCGACCTCGCGGACCCGTACGGGGTGCTCGAGCTGCTGCTGGGCGAGCGAACCCCCGCCGGCCCCGCGAGCGGGCTGTGCCTCGCGGACCAGGACGGCCGGGAGCAGTGGCTGGCCGGCGCCTACCCCACGCGGGGCATCCGCGACGGCGCTGCGGCGCTGCCGGACGGCGGCAGGGGCGCTTCCCTGCGGCAGCTGCTGCGCGGCATCCGGATCACCGCGATCCCCGCCCCGGCATCGGTCGTCCGAGACGTCGACACGTGGGAGGATGTCGACATCGCGGGGCGCGAGCGCGCCGCGCGGAGGGAGTGATCACCATGGCCGAGAACCGCACGCTTCCGCCGGAGGCGCTGGACGAGTGGACGCTCGCGGCGTGCGAGCGGCTCGGCCTCGACGCCGGCGACGTCTCGATCCCGCTCGTGCTCGACCTCGCGCGCGACATCGCGCACGGGGTCGCTCGCCCCGCCGCCCCGCTCAGCGCGTTCCTCGCCGGCCTCGCCGCCGGCCGCGCGGGCGGGTCACCCGCCGAGCAGGCCCAGGCCGTCGCGGCGCTGACCCGGCTCGCCGAGAGCTGGGCGACCGAGGCGCCGGAGGGCGCGCAGTGACGACCGTGAGGTACTTCGCCGCCGCCGAGGAGGCCGCCGGCCGCGCCGAGGAGGCGCGCTCGGAACCCACCCTCGACGCGCTCCGCTCGGCCCTCGCCGCCGATCACCCGGCGCTCGCGCCCATCCTGCCTCGCTGCGCCGTGCTGGTCGACGGCCGCCGGCGCGACGACGATGCGCCGCTGACGGGCGCGGAGACGGTCGACGTCCTGCCGCCCTTCGCCGGCGGCTGACGCGAGCCAGCGGCCGAACGCCGGCCGGGGTCAGCCCCCGAGGCCCTTCCAGACGGCGCTGCCGTCCGAGGCGAGCTGGCGCTTCCACACCGGCAGCTCGCGCTTGATGTCCTCGATCACCTGACGGCACGCGGCGAAAGCCTCGCCCCGATGCGCCGCCGAGACCGCGATCACGACGGCCGCGTCGCCCACGGCGAGCCGCCCGATGCGGTGGCTCACGGCGACGCGGGCGCCGTGCTCCTCTGCCGCGCGCCGGGCGAGCTCCCCGAGCGTGCGCTCGGCGTCGGGGTGCGACGTGTACTCGAGCGCGTCGACGGCGCCGGATGCGTCCGGGTCGTGGTCGCGCACGCGGCCGATGAACGACGTCTCGGCGCCGGCCTCCGCGTGCTCGACGGCCGCGAGGTGGGCGGCGACGTCGAGCGGCTCCTCGCTGATGCGTGCGATCGTGACGGGGCTCATCCGGCGTCCTCCTGGGGTCCGTGATCGTGGTGACCGCGCGTCGGGTGGTCGCCCCCGTCGAGTTGCGAGACGACGTGCTCGGCGACCGAGAGGACGATCGCCATGCCGTCGCGCACGGCCGACGGCGAACCGGGCAGGTTGACGATGAGCGCTCCCGCGGCGAGCCCGCTCAGCCCTCGGGAGAGCATACCGGCCGGCAGCGCACGCGCCCCCGCGCGGCGCAGCTCCTCCGCGATGCCGGGGATCTCCCGCTCGATGACGCGCGCCGTCCCCTCCGGCGTGAGGTCGCGCGGGCCGACCCCCGTTCCGCCGGTCGTCACGACGACCCTGGCTCCCCCGCCGATCGCCTCGCGCAGGGCACGCTCGACGCTGGCCGCACCATCCGGAACGATCGCGGCGTCGGCGCAGGCGAAGCCCGCGCCGCGCAGCGCGCCGACGGCGATCGGGCCGCCGGAATCGGCTCGCTCGCCCGCGGCCGAGCGGTCGCTCACCGTGATGACGGCGGCGCTGACCCCGCTCGTCACGCGCGGCGCTCGAGCCGCACGACGACGGCCTTCGACGTCGGGGTGCCGCTGACGTCGGCGAACGACTCCAGCGGCACGAGCACGTTCGTCTCGGGGTAGTAGGCCGCGGCGTTCCTGCGGGGCGTGTCGTACGCGACGAGGCGGAACTCCTCGGCCCTGCGCTCCTCCAGGCCGGCGGGGCCGTCCCACTCCGACACGAGGTCGACGATGTCGCCCTCACTGAAGCCCGCCTCCGCGATGTCCTCGGTGTTGATCAGGACGACGCGCCGGCCGTTGTGGATGCCGCGGTAGCGGTCGTCCTTGCCGTAGATCGTGGTGTTGAACTGGTCGTGCGAGCGCAGCGTCTGCAGCAGGAGGCGCCCCTCCGGGATGTGCGGGTACTCGAGCGCGTTCGCCGTGAACATCGCCTTGCCCGTCGCCGTCCTGAACTCGCGCGCGTCGCGGGGGCCGTTCGGCAGGTAGAACGTGCGGCCCTTCTCGATCCGCTTCTCGTAGTCCTCGAAGCCGGGGACGACGCGCGAGATGTGGTGCCGCACGCGCGAGTAGTCGTTCTCGAGCCCGTTCCAGTCGGCCCGCGGCGCGTTCTCGCGCCCCGCGAAGACGAGGCCGGCGAGACGCGCGATGATGGCCGTCTCGCTGAGCATGCCCTCCTTCGGCGGCGCGAGGCGCCCGCGCGAGGCGTGCACGGCGCCCATCGAATCCTCGACCGTGACGCGCTGGTCCCCGCCCCCGCGGGTGTCGCGGTCGGTGCGGCCGAGCACCGGCAGGATGACCGCCCGCGCGCCCGTGACGACGTGGGAGCGGTTCAGCTTCGTCGAGATCTGCACCGTCATCCGGGTGCGGCGCATGCCCTCCTCGACCGCGGCGGTGTCGGGCGTCGCGCTCAGGAAGTTGCCGCCGAGCGCCATGAAGAGCTTCGCCTCGCCCGCCTGCATCGCGCGGATCGCCGCGACCGTGTCGTGGCCGTGCTCGCGGGGCGAGGCGAACGCGAATTCGGCGTTGAGCGCATCGAGGAACGACTCGGGCGGCTTCTCGTAGATGCCGACCGTGCGATCGCCCTGCACGTTCGAATGGCCGCGGACGGGGCACACACCGGCGCCCTCCCTGCCGATGTTCCCCTGCAGGAGAAGCACGCTGACGACGTCGCGCAACGTCGCGACGGAATGCTTGTGCTGCGTGAGGCCCATCGCCCAGCAGACGATCGTCGATCCGGACGCCCTGACGCGCTCGGCGACCCCGCGCATCCGGTCTTCGCTGAGGCCCGTCGCCTCCTCGAGGTCGGCCCACGGCACCGATCCGACGGCGGTCGCGTAGTCGTCGAAGCCCGAGGTGTGCGCATCGACGAAGGAGCGGTCGACAACGCCGGGCGATTCCTGCTCCTTCTCGAGCAGGTGCTTGCCGATCGCCTGGAACAGCGCCTGGTCTCCGCCCAGGCGGATCTGCACGAAGTCATCGGCGAGCTTCGTCCCGCCGAACACCACGCCGCGAGGCGTCTGCGGGTTGTTGAAGTGCATCAGCCCCGCCTCCGGCAGAGGGTTGACGGCGATGATGGTCGCGCCGTTCTGCTTCGCCTTCTCGAGCGCCGTGAGCATGCGGGGGTGGTTCGTGCCGGGGTTCTGGCCCGCGATGATCAGGAGCTCGGCCCTGTGGATGTCTTCGATCGACACCGTGCCCTTGCCGATCCCGAGCGTTTCGCCGAGGGCCGAACCGCTCGACTCGTGGCACATGTTCGAGCAATCAGGCATGTTGTTGGTGCCGAGGCCCCGCACGAGGAGCTGGTACAGGAACGCGGACTCGTTCGACGCGCGGCCCGAGGTGTAGAAGATCGCTTCGTTCGGGTCGTCGAGCGCGCGCAGTTCGTCGGCAACGGTCTGCAGCGCGTCGTGCCAAGAGATCGGTCGGTAATGGGTCGCGCCCTCGTCGAGGATCATCGGGTCGCTGAGGCGGCCCTGCTGGCCGAGCCACCAGTCGTCGTGCTCGGCCAGCTCCGCGACGGAATGCCGCGAGAAGAACTCCGGCTCCACTCTCCGGATCGTCGCCTCCTCCGCGACCGCCTTCGCGCCGTTCTCGCAGAACTCCGCGACGTGCCGCTTGTCGGTCTCGGGCCACGCACAGCCGGGGCAGTCGAAGCCGTCCTTCTGGTTCACGCGCAGGAGCGTCTCCGCGCTGCGCCTGACCCCCATCTGATCGACAGCGATCTTGAGGGAGTTCAGGACGGCCGGGACCCCGACCGCCTCGCGCTTGCGCTCCCCGACGGTCAGCATCGACTCGTCGATATCCGCTGTCGGTGCCTTCTTCGCCATGCCCTCATGCTAAACCTCGCGCACCCTCCGCGGGCCTGCTCGACGGGGGTATCGTCGAGGCGTGGGGGATGATCAGGCGGCTCGCGAGCAGCTGGCCGCGCTCGTGCACGACCGGGCGCTGTTCTCGGACTGGCTCGGCGCGCTCCCGTTCGGCGACGACTCGCGACCGGCCGCGGTTCTCGTGCTCTTCGGCGTGCTCGACGACGTCGCCGCCGATCGGGGTGCCGCCCACCGCGCGGTCTCGACGGACCTGGACGTGCTGCTCCTCGCCCGTGCTCAGACGCTCCGCTCCCACGCCGGCCAGGTCGCGTTCCCCGGAGGCCGCATCGACCCCGGCGATCGCGACGTCGTGGATGCCGCGCTGCGCGAGGCCGTGGAGGAGACGGGGCTCGACCGCGCGGGCGTCGACGTGCTCGGCACGCTCCCTGAGCTGCCCCTCCCCTTCTCGTCGCACCGGGTGACGCCTGTGCTCGGCTGGTGGGCGCGGCCGACTCCCGTCGGAGTCGTCGACGAGCGCGAGTCCTCGTCGGTCTTCCGTGTGCCCGTCGCGGAGCTCCTCGACCCGGCCGAGCGGTTCTCGACCCGGATCCGCCGCGCGGGCGAGACGATGACCGGCCCCGGCTGGCGGGTCGGCCCCGGGCGCGATCAGCTGCTCTGGGGTTTCACAGCGGGCGTGCTCGACCGAATGTTCTCTGCCCTCGGCTGGGCCGAGCCGTGGGACACTGAACGGTTCGTCGAGCTCTGACACGGCCCGCGAGCGGGGGCGGCCTCGGCGCCCTCGGCGGCCCTCCCGGTTAGGCTTGTCTGGTGCAGCTCGAGCCCCTGTTCCGCCGCGTCGACCGCCTCGCGGGCGGGCGCGACCGGGACTTCCGCGTACCGGGAGCCGCCGCGCCGGGGGCCGCGAAGGCCCTTGCGATCGTCGGCGTCATCCTGGTCGTCTGCCTGTTGCTCGGCGGAGGCACGGTCATCGCGGTCTTCTGGCTGTTCGCAGCGGGCCACGACGTGAGCCTGCCCGTCTGGGTGCGCGGGCTCGTCATCCTCGGCATCACCGCGTCGCTGTTCTACTTCCTCTGGCGCGCCTGGATCGGCTGGTACTGGGCCTTCCGACGCCTGCAGCTGTTCACGCGGGTGTTCCCGATCATCGCGCTCGCGCTCACGGCGATCCCCGGATTCTTCCCGACGTGGATGATCGTCGAGCAGCTCGTCTTCGCCGCCCTCCTCGTCGCCGCGACGGTCATCCTGTCGTCGGCGCCGATCCGCGCGGCATTCCCGAAACCCGACCGTCCCTCGCGGCGGCTGGCACGACCCGGTTCCGCCGGGTAACGCATCACGAAGGAGCATCATGCCCACGACAGTCAAGGCATTCGGCGCGTTCGGCGCCGACGAGAAGCTGGTCCCCCTCGAGATCACCCGACGCGACGTCGGCGAGAACGACGTCGCCATCGCCATCCGATACGCCGGCATCTGCCACAGCGACATCCACACCATCCGCGGCGAGTGGGGCGAGATCGCCTACCCGCAGGTCGTGGGCCACGAGATCGTCGGCGAGGTCACCGCCGTCGGTTCGGCCGTGACCGGGCACGCCGTCGGCGACCGCGTCGGCGTCGGCTGCATGGTGGGCTCGTGCGGCGAGTGCGACTACTGCCGCGCCGGCGACGAGCACTACTGCGAGAAGGGCAACATCGGCACGTACGCGGCGAAGGACGTCGACGGCACGATCACGCAGGGCGGCTACTCGACCGACGTGGTCGTCGACGCCGGCTTCGTGCTCAAAGTGCCGGAGTCGATCCCGTACGACAAGGCCGCACCGCTGCTGTGCGCCGGCATCACCACGTACTCGCCGCTCGCCCGCTGGGGCGCGGGCCCCGGCAAGCGCGTCGCGGTCGTCGGCATGGGCGGCCTCGGCCACATGGCGGTGAAGATCGCCGTCGCGATGGGCGCGGAGGTCACCGTGCTGTCCCGCTCCGACGCGAAGAAGGACGACGCGCTCGCGTTCGGCGCCGTCGCGCACGTCGCCACCGGGCAGGAGGGCGCGCTGCAGGCTCTCGCCAACAGCTTCGACCTTGTCATCAGCACGCTCAGCGTGCCGTTCGACATCGACGCCTACCTCGCCACGCTCCGCCCGCACGGAGCGCTCGTCAACGTCGGCATGCCGCCGGAGGCGCTCGAGATCCACGCGGGTTCGGTCGTGATGGGCGGCAAGTCGTTCTCGGGCAGCAACATCGGCTCGATCCGCGAGACCCAGGAGATGCTGGACTTCTGCGCCGAGCACGGCATCGCGCCGGAGACGGAGCTGATCGCCGCTTCGCAGATCAACGACGCCTACGAGCGCACCGTCGCGGGCGACGTCCGGTACCGCTTCGTGATCGACACGGCGACGCTCGCGGCCTGACGCGTCGGAGGTCGCCCGGATCGTGCGTCATGATCGATCCGTGACCAACGACTCCGATGATGCCGAGCGGGCCGACCGCGGCGACGCGGTCGGCCCGCTCGCGCTGGCGTGCGGCGTCCTCGCGGGCGTCTTCCTCCTCATCCCCGTGATCGGGGACCTCATCGCCGCGACCCCGGCCGTCGCCGCGCTCGCGCTGGGCGCCGTCGGCATCATCCGGCACGAGCGCGGCCGATCGCGACGCATCGCCCTCGCGGCGATCGGCGCGATCCTCGGGGCTCTCGTGCTGGGCGCGATCGGCATCCTGTTCGTCGCCTCCCTCGCACAGGCGCACCCCTGAGCCACGACGGAAACGGCGGCCCGGTCGCACCCTGCGCGGCGCCGCCTCCCGCTCCGTTCGCGGCCCTCGCGCCGCCGCTGCCCGGAGCTGCGACCGCGGCGGCATAGGCTGGAGGGCGTGTCACAGCGCCGCACCCTCACCAGCCTGATCATCGCGGGTGTCGCCGCCCTCTTCGGCGTCGGCCGTCGCCGCGAACGCGCCGGAACCGGCACGGCCGTCGGGCAGCGGGGACGCACCGCGACGGTCGAGCTCGACCCGAGCCGAGTCCGCGGCGTGCGGCTCGCCTACGCCCCGCGGCGCGACGGGGCTCCGAGCGCGGGCGAGATCGTCTGGACCTGGGTGCCGTACGCCGAGAACGACGGGCGTGGCAAGGACCGCCCCGTGCTCGTGATCGCCCGGCAATCAGCGGACCGCGTGTACGCCGTCAAGCTGACGAGTAAGAACGCCAGCGGCCGGCGCGACAGGGTCGGCATCGGCTCGGGCCCCTGGGACTCGCAGGGACGCCCGTCGTGGGTCGACACCGACCAGCTGTACAGCGTGCACCACGACGGCATGAGGCGCGAGGCCGCGACCCTCGATCTCGAGAAGTACACACGCGTCGCCCACGAGCTGCAGCAGCGCTTCGGCTGGAAGGTGAAGTAGGGCCTCGGCGGTCTCCGGGGCGCAGTGTGCCGCCGATCAGTGCGCCGCGCCGAGCTCGACCAGGAGCACGCCGGCGATGATGAGTCCCATGCCGCGCAGCATCCGCTTCGTGAGCGGGTCCTTCCAGATCGCGCGCGCGGCGGTCGCCACGAGCACGATGCCGACCGCGGCCCACGTTCCGTACGCGACGCCGACAGGCATGCCGCTCGCGAGCGTGAGGCCGAGGAAGGCGAACGCGAGTGCGTACCCTGCGATGATCGGGGCGATCCAGCGCCGGCGACGGAGCCCGTCGGAAGCGCGCAGGCTCAGCGTCCCCGCGACCTCGAAGACGATCGACAGCAGCAGCCATACCCACGTCACGATCCGCCGCCGATCCGCTCACCGGCGCCGTGCGCCGGCGACGAGCCCGTCTCGACCACGACGACCCCCACGATCAGCAGGGCGATCCCGAGCACCTGCACGACGGTGAGCGTCTCGCCGAAGATCGCGACGCCCAGCAGAGCGACGAGGCCGACGCCGCACGCGCTCCAGGTGCCGTACGCCGTCCCGAGCGCGGCACCGGCGCGCAGCGTGAGGGCGAGGAGGGCGAACGCCGACGCGTAGCCGGCGACGACCAGGACGAGCCAGCCCGGATGATCGACGGATGCCCGCAGGGAGAGCGTCGCCGCGACCTCCGTGACGATCGCTCCGGCCAGGAACAGCCATCTCTTCACAGGATCCCCTCCACGCGTGCGCTCCCAGTCTCCCGGAACGGGGGCCCGAGCGCACGCCGGCCCGCCGCGGCGATCGCCCTGTGACCTCCGTGCCGGAACACCGCCGGAACGCGGTGTCGTCACTCGCCCGCCATCGGCACCGCATAGGATCTGCTGATGGTCATGCTCGCCGTACTGCTCCTCGTCAATGCCGCGTTCCACGCGCTCACCTGGCCGAACTTCTATCGCCGCGTCGTCAGGGACCCGCGCTCCCGGGACGAGAACGGGCGCGCCACGAAGTTCCTCACGGTGCACCTCGTCCTGTTCATCGCCGCGATGGTGATCGCCGCCGCGTCGCTGTTCGCGGCGATCGCGGCGCTCGCCGGCGCACTGTAACCGCGGAACCGCCCGCCGCGTCGCGCCGACGCGATCGCCCGATCTCGCCCGCATCACACCAGGAGCACCATGTCCCCGTCCCCCGTTGAGCGCCGCGCCCGCGTCGCGATCATGGTGGCGTTCGCCACGAACGGTGCTCTTCCGGCGACCCTGCTCGCCCGCTACGCCGAGGTCAAGGAGTTCCTCGGGCTCGGCGACGCGGCCTTCGGCGTGCTGATCGCTTCGTACATGATCGGCTCGGCCTGCTCCTTCCACCTGCCGGGCGTCATCCTGCGCCGCTTCGGCATGCGCGCGACGGCCTCGTTCGGAACCGTCTGGATCGCCGTCACGATCACGGCGGCGGCGGTCGGGGTCGCCACGGGGCAGCCCTGGCTCTTCGCCGTCGGCATGGCGCTGTGCGGGTTGGGGGACGCCGTCGTCGACGTGGCTCAGAACGCGCAGGGCCTGCGCGTCCAGGCGGCCTACGGGCGCTCCCTCCTCAACTCGATGCACGGCGGGTGGAGCATCGGCGCGGCCACCGGCGGCGCGGTCGGCGCGCTGGCCGCGACGCTCGGCGTCCCGCTCGTGGCACACATCGCGGTGTGGGCGCTGCTCTGCGTCGCGAGCATGACGCTGTCGGCGATCCGGTTCCTGCCGGACATCCAGGGCGCGCCTGACGAGGAGCGGCCCCACGGCCGGATCGGGCGCGCTGCGCTCTGGCACCTCGCCCCTCTCGGCCTGGTCGCGCTCGCCGGCATGTCGGTCGAAGACATCGGCAACAACTGGTCCGCCGTCCTCCTCAGCTCCGAACGCGGCATGCCGGCCGCGTCCGCGGGCATCGGGCTGAGCATCATGCTCGGTGCCCAGTTCATCGGGCGCATGACGGGCGACCGCTTCATCGACGCGGTCGGGCGCCGCGCTGCCCTGATCACGAGCCTCGTCCTCGTGTTCATCGGTCTGCTCGGCACGGCGTGGGCGCCGACCGCATGGCTGACGATCGCCGCGCTCGCGCTGGCGGGCCTGGGGTGTGCCATCACGATCCCGCTGGCGTTCTCCGTAGCCGACGAGATCCCCGGCATCCCCCCGCACTCCGGCGTCACCGCAGTCGGGTGGCTGATGCGGGTCGCGACCGTGCTGCTCGCGCCGACCGTCGGCGGCATCGCGGCGCTGTCGTCGCTGTCGGTCGCCATCACCTGCATCGCCTGCATCTCCCTCGTCGCGCTCGTGACGCAGCTGCGCCCGCAGCGCGGCTGACCGCAGCCGACCGTAGACTGGCCCCGACCGAGCCGCTTCGGGAAGGACCAGACCGGATGACCACAAACGCACCCGTCGCTATCGTCACGGGGGCCACGGGCGGCATGGGCCGCGAGATCGTGCGCGATCTGGCCGCCGATCACCACGTGATCGCCGTCGGCAGGAACACCGAGCGCCTCGCCGAGCTCGCTGAGTCGACCGGTGCCGACACGTGGGCCGCGGACATCGCCGAGCCCGAGGCCCTCGCCGAGCGCATCGCTGCGCTCGACCGCGTGGATGTCCTGGCGCACGTGGCCGCCATCGCCCACCCGCTCGCGGTCGCGGAAGCCACGCGCGAGGAGTGGGACGCTCACTTCGCGATCAACGTCACCGCGCCCGCGCTGCTCACCAGGGCGGCGCTGCCGGCGCTCAGGCGCTCCTCCGGCACCGTCGTCTTCATCGGTTCGGGCGCGAGCACGCGGCCCGTGCCGGGGAGCGCCGTCTACGCCGCGAGCAAGCACGCGCTCAAGGGCCTCGCCGATACGCTCCGCATCGACGAGGAGCCGCATCGCGTGCGCGTCGCGACGGTGTCGCCCGGCCAGACGGACACCGAGATGCTGCGGGCCATGGTGCCCGAGGCGTCGTACACCCCCGATCGCTACGTCCGCCCCGACTCGGTCGCCGCGGCGGTCCGGTTCGTCATCGACGCGCCGGCCGACGTGCACATCACCGATCTCCCGGTGCGGCCGCGCCAGGAGATCGCCCGGCTCTGAGCCCGCGCGGCCTCAGCCGATGCTCTGGGCGAGACCGATCAGAACGCCCTCGGGGCCCCGGATGTAACAGAGCCGGTAGACGTCCTCGTACTGCACGACCTCCGGACCGACGAGCTCCGCACCGTAGGGCCGCAACCGGGCGAGGGTATCGTCGATGTCGTCGACCTCGAACATCACCCGAAGGTAGCCGAGCGCATTCACCGGCGCCCGGCGGTTGTCCGCCACGACGGTGGGTTCGAGGAACCGCGAGAGCTCGAGCCTGCCGTGCCCGTCGGGCGTGCGCATCATCGCGACCTCGACGCGCTGGTCTCCGAGCCCCGTGACGCGCCCGGCCCACTCCCCCTCGGCCACGGCGCGGCCCTCGAGCTCGAGGCCCAGCTCGCGGAAGAAGTCGATCGCGATCGTCAGGTCCTCGACCACGATTCCGACGTTGTCCATCCGGATGCCCATGCGGCGAGGTTAGCCCGTCAGCGACTCCAACGGAACAGGCGAACGGCGGCCGCACCGCCGATCGCCGCGGCCGCGGCCAGGGCGACGACCGGCTCCCACGGCAGGGGCTCGCCGACCCACGCGTGCTGCAGCGCCTCGACGCCCGCGCCGTACGGCAGCCACGCGCCCACGACCGCTACGACTTCCGGGAGCTGCTCCTTCCCGCCGAAGAGCCCGCCGGCCGCGCCGATGCCGAAGAACACGACGAGCCCGATCGCGACGGCCGCGTTCGGAGTCGGCGCTACTGCCGCGACGATCATTCCGACGGCGTACATCGCGGCGCACACGAGCAGGAACGCACCGATCGCGGCCACGGCTTGTTCGGGCCCCACGATGCCGAACACCGCCGCCGCGGCAGCCACCGCGATGCCCACTCCGACCAGGGTCTGCGCGAGCGACGTCACCACCTGGGCGACCAGCAGCATCGCCGGATGCGCCGGCGTCGCGGCGAGCCGCTTCAACAGGCCTCCTTTCCGGTAGGCGGCGAGGAACGACGGCATGTTCACCACGCCGACGAGCGCGACCACCATGACGAGCAGAATCGGCAGCACGAACAACTCGAACACGCTGCGCCCACCGGAGCCCGGCAGGATCTGCTCGGACGGTGCGGCGCCCTGGGTGAGCAGCAAGAGGGTCGGCATGCCGATCGGGATGATCAGGCCCGCCGTGTCGCGGACCACGGAGCGCGTCTCGGCCAGAACGAGCTGCCCCCAGGCCCGCATCCCCGGGTGTGCGGGCCTGGGAACGCCGTATCCGTTGCCGATCATGAGCTGCTCCTCGCGCCGCCGCGGCCCCGCAGCCGCAGGAACGCCTCCTCCAGGTCTTCCGCGCGCGTTCGCTCGATGACGTCCGCCGGGGTCCCCTCGATCGCGATCCTGCCGCGCTCGAGCATCACGAGCCGATCGCAGAGCCGCTCGACCTCGGTCATCGAGTGGCTCACCAGCAGGATCGTGACTCCCTCCTCGCGGAGCTCTTCGATCATCCGCCAGACCTCGTGGCGGCCTTCCGGGTCCAGCCCCGTGGTCAGCTCATCGAGGATGACGATGCGCGGGCCTCCGATCAGGGCCGCCGCGACGGAGAGCCGTTGCTGCTGCCCACCCGAGAGCCGTTGGGCGCGGGTGCCGGCCACCTGACGCAGCCCGAGGGCGTCAATCAGGGCATCCGGATCGACGCCCTGGCGATAGAACGACCGATGCAGTCGCAGGTTCTCCGCGACGGTGAGGTCTTCGTGCATCGCGGCATTCTGGAGCTGCACCCCCAGGACCGAGCGCACCCGGGCCCGGTCCCGGATGGGGTCGAGCCCCCGCACCCGAACACGGCCGGCCGTCGGCCGCCGCAGACCGACGATCGTCTCGACGAGCGTCGTCTTGCCCGCGCCGTTCGCGCCGAGGATCCCCACGGCGCCGCCGGGCTCGACGTGCAGGTCGACGCCGTCGAGAGCCGTCTTCCGACCGTATCGGCGCGTCAGCCCGGTGACCGCCACTGCTGGTTCCATCATGCGAACGACGCTATGGATGACACGGCTCGGTTCGCGCGTGCCGGAGGTCACCTCTTCCGGTCGTGACTTTCGGCACGGGAAGAGCCCTCCGCTCACGCGATAGCGTTGCCGCATGGGAAGCGGCGCCCGCGCGTTCGACCCCGGCTTGGTGCTCGTGGGTCTGATCACCCTGCTCTTCGTCGCCCTCGGCGTGCCCGTCGTCGTGCAGGAAGTGCAGGGCACGGATGTCGCCTTCGGGCCGCCGTGGCTGTGGCCGATCGTGTACGCGGGCTTCATCGCCGCGTACCTCGCGACGAGCGCACTGACCGAATCGTCGCGCCGCCGCGCCCTGCTCGCCTGGTTCATCGCACAGGCGCTGGCGGCCATCGCGAGCGTGCTCCTGATCCACACCGGGATGGGCTTCGTGAAGATCGTGCTGATCTTCAGCGCGGCGCTCAGCGTCTACGTGATCCCCCGGTCGGGCACAGCGCTCGTGATCCTCGCGAACACGGCGGCCGTGGTCGTGAGCACGCCGGGAGTCGCGGAGAAGGGCGTGAACGCCGCCTTCTACATCGTCGTACAAGCGGTCACGGCCCTGACGGTGTCGACATGGATCTCGCAAGAGCGCTCGCAGCGCCAGCTCGCGGAGGCGCACGTGCAGCTCGCGGCCGCGTCGGCGCTGCTCGACCAATCGGCACGGGCCGAAGAGCGCCTCCGCATCTCCCGCGACCTGCACGATGTCGCGGGGCATCGACTCACGGCGCTTGCGCTCGAGCTGGAGATCGCGTCGCATCAGGCCGACGGCGACGCCGCGGAGCACGTGCGCCGCGCCCGCTCGATCGCCAAGGATCTGCTCGCCGAGGTCCGGGACAGCGTGTCGCAACTGCGAGACGAGCGCGGGTCGCTGCGCGACGCGCTCGAGCACGTGATCACAGACATCTCCCGACCCGCCGTCGAGCTGTCCGTCGACCCCGGGATCTCGGCCGATGCCGGCGTCCGCACGGCCATGGTTCGCGCCGCCCAGGAAGCGCTGACGAACACGATCAGGCACGCGCACGGGGCGACCACGCTCCGGATCACGGTCCGCCGTGATCCGGAATCGGACGCGCTCGTGCTCTCCGCCAGCGACGACGGCGCGGCGGGTCGGGATGTCACGCCGGGCAACGGGCTGCGCGGCCTCCGCGAACGGGCTGAGCACCTGGGCGGATCGGCCGAGTTCACGCGGGGACCCGACGGGGGCTTCGTCGTGCGGATGGCGGTGCCCGCGCGATGAGCGCCGAGGTGCGCGTCCTCATCGTCGATGACCAGACGCTCGTGCGGGCCGGCATCCGCGGGCTGCTGGAGCTCAGCCCGGATGTCGTCGTCGAGGGCGAGGCCGCCGACGGTGACGAGGCGCTCCGGATGCTCGTCGAGCACGACCCGGATGTCATCCTCCTCGACCTGCGGATGCCGCGCCGCGACGGCATCGGCACGCTGCGTGAGATGGCCAGGCGCGGCATCGATGCACCCGCCCTCGTACTGACTACCTTCGATGATGCCGAGCTCGTCCTCGGCGCCGTTCGCGCCGGTGCCCGCGGGTACCTGCTGAAGGACGTCACGCTGGATGAGCTCGTCGATGGGATCAGGGCCGTCGCGGCCGGCCGGACGGCGTTGCAGCCCGCGCTGACCGCGCGCCTCGCGATGCCGGCGGACGAGGCGGGCGCAGGCGACTGGCATCCCGCCGAGCTGACAGAGCGCGAAGCCGACGTTCTCGGGCTCGTCGCGGGCGGGTACAGCAACCGAGAGATCGCCGAGCTGCTGCATCTCGCCGAGGGCACCGTCAAGAACCACGTCTCGAACGTGCTCGTCAAGCTCGGGGCACGAGACCGCACCCAGGCCGTCCTCCGCGCCATCCGGCACGGACTCCTCGCCTCGTCGCACACCGCCCCGGGCGAGCACTGACCGGAGCGAGCAGCGCTGGCGATGCCCGAGCCGTCGATGACAGCGCGACAGACGCGCATCCTTCGGTCGTTGCAACTCTCCATCACAGTAAGTTACGCTCCGTAACATGATGATCGAACGTGACGGAGGCACGATCGCCCTACAGGTCGACGGAGCGGGCCCGCTCATCGTCGGCGTGCCCGGTATGGGCGAGACGAGGGCGTCGTTCCGGCACCTGGTGCCCGGCCTGGTGGAGGCCGGTTTCCGCGTGGCGACGATGGACCTGCGAGGGCACGGCGACAGCTCGACGCGCTTCCCGGCCTACGACGATCGGGCCGCCGCCGGCGACCTGCTCGCGGTCGTCGACGCACTGGGCGGAGCTCCCGCGACGGTGGTGGGGAACTCGATGGGCGCCGCAGCGACCGTCATCGCGGCGGCCGAGAGCCCCGAGGCGATCAACGGCCTGGTGCTCATCGGCCCGTTCCTGAGGGATCCTGGCCCGGCCGCGACGAAGTTCCTGATGCGCCTCGCGCTCGCCCGCCCGTGGGGGCCCTCCGTCTGGCGGGCCTACTACCGTTCGCTCTTCGGCGACCGCCTGCCTCACGACCACGACGACCACGTGCGCGCGGCACTCGCCCTCCTGCGCCGGCCCGGGCGGTGGCGGGCGTTCGAGAGGACGACCCGGACCTCCCACGCGCCAGCGGAGGCGGCGCTGCCGGGGGTGTCCGCCCCCGCGCTGATCATCATGGGCGAGCGCGATCGCGACTTCCCCGACCCGGAAGCGGAAGCCCGATGGGCCGCGGAGGCGCTGCGGGGCGAGCATCGGATGATTCCCGGCGCGGGCCACTACCCGATGGGCGAGCAGGCGGAGGCCGTCCTCGCGGTGATGCTCCCGTTCCTGAGCCGGGGTGCGTCGCATGCCTGATCGGCTGAACCGCGCCGCGGTCGTGGACCGGGCCGCCGACCTGGCGGACCGCATCGGCCTCGACGAACTGACGATCACGAAGCTCGGCCGCGCACTCGGGATCGCCCCGCCGGGCGTCTATCGCCACGTCGCCGACCTCGAGGACCTGCGCGGGGCGATCGCCCAGAACGCGGCGCGCGAGGCGGCCGCCGTGCTGTCGGCGGCCTGCGCCGGACTATCGGGGCGAGACGCGCTCGGCGCGGTCGCCCACGCGCTCCGCGACTGGGCGGCGGGCCGCCCCGCCCGATACGCCGCACTCCAGATCGCGCCCGACCCCGACGACGCCGAGGGCACCGCGGCGGCGGGCGAGATGATCGCCGCATTCGCTTCGGCGCTGCGGGCCTACGCTCTCGACGGCGACGACCTGACCGACGCGATCCGGCTCATCCGCTCCACGCTGCACGGCTTCGTCGCCCTCGAGCTCGGCGCGGGCTTCAAGTGGCCCAGGTCGACCGACGCCACGTTCGAACGCGTCATCGACGGGCTCGACGCCGTGCTGACGCAGTGGGCCTCGTGACTGCCGCCCCCGGGAACGCCGGTCGTCCGCAGGGCCGCGGCTCACCTCGCTGCGGACGCGACGAACCCCCGGCAGTCGCCTGACGAGAGGCTTCTGACCGGGGGTTCCTTTGGTGGGCGATGCGGGACTCGAACCCACGACCTCTTCCGTGTGAAGGAAGCGCGCTAACCAACTGCGCCAAACGCCCATCGGAGCGACCCTTGCGGGCCTCGATAGATACTACCGGATGATCCGGTGACCTCCGAACCGGACGCATCCCGGCCGTGTCGCGCGCCCGAGACCGCTCAGGCGTGCGACCCGTACAGGCGGGTCCTGGCGCGCCTGACGGCGCCGAGCGCCCAGCGCACGGGGACGCCGGCGGCGTACGCCGCGCGCCCGCCGGCCGTGCGGTCGCGGTTCCCCAGTGCGAGGCGGCGTTCCCACGCCTCCCGCGCCCGGCCACCGAGGCCGACGCCGTCGGGCCGGGGCGCGAGGTCGCCCGCGCGCCTGCGCTCGACGAGCGAGGCGAGGTCGGCGAGCCAGGTGTCGTCCGCCGGCTCGTGGAAGTAGTTGTCCGTGAGCCACTCGGGATCCGGATGGCGCTGCCTGCCGGGGAGGAGGCCCTCCCTGCCCGCCAGCAGCCCGCTGCCCAGGAAGACCGTGTTGATCAGGTCGTCGCCGACGCCGAACTCGTCGAACGCCACGACGGGCACGCCCGCCGCAGCGGCCTCGATCGCCGCCGTCGAGCTCACCGTGACGAGCCCGGCGGCGCTGGCGAGCGCCTCCTCCATCGGCGCGTACGACACGACGAGGTTCGGCGGCACGTCGCCGATCTCGGCGAGCAGCTCCGGGTAACTGTCGTCCTCCCGGTGCGTCTGCGCTTCACCTGCGCGCCCGCGCAGCTTGACCACGACGCGGCGGGACGGCTCCGATCGCGCCGCATCCACGAGCAGCCGTGCCATCGTCAGCCGGTCGCGCCGCTCCCTGGGCACGATCGCCTGCGCCGCGAACACCAGATCGGTGCCCGCCGGCTCCCGCCCGTGCAGCCGGCGCGCGAACGGCAGTCCCGCCAGCGCGAAGCGCTGCTCGATGCCCCGCTCGGCCGCGAGGCGCCGGAACTCGCGCACCTCCCGGTGCGAGTGGAGGACGAACAGGTCGCACTGGCGCCGGAAGTGCAGCGCCAGCCAGGTCGGCGGCACCGAGATGCCCGGCAGGCCCGTCGCGATCACGGGCGCTGGTTCGAGCCGCGCCGCCGTGCGCGCGATCAGCCGCACGAGCGGCCCCCGCGCGGCCGCCAGCACGACGTCGGCGCCGCGCATCCGCTCCGCGAGCTCCTCGAAGCGCACCCGGCTGACCCGATCGCGGGCGAGCCCCGCGCCCGCGAGCGCGGCGTCGAGCTGCCCGTCGCTCACCACCAGTTCCGTGTCGAGCACGAGCAGCTCGCCCGCCGCACGCGGGTCGGCGACCGTGGCCGCGGCCCACTTCACATACGAGTCCGTGTCGGCGACCGCGACGATGCGCAGCGGTTCGCCGGCCCTCACGCTCCGACGCGGCGCAGCTTGGCCTTGGGCGCGAGCTCGCCGGGGAACACGCGCTTGATGCCGTCGCCGCGCGCTTCCTCGATGATCCGGATGTCGCGGACGAGCGTCGCGAGGCCGCCCGGCTCCAGCGAGGCCGCGTGGTCCGAGCCCCACATCGTGCGGTCGAGCGTGATGTGGCGCTCGACCGCCGTGGCGCCCATCGCGACGGCCGCCAGCGAGATCTGCAGGCCGCGCTCGTGGCCGGAGTACCCGACAGGGACGCCGGGGAAGCGGTCGCGCAGCACCGGGATCATCCGGAGGTTCGCCTCGTCCGGCTCCATCGGGTACGTCGACGTCGCGTGCATCAGCACGAGGCGCTCCGTCCCGACGGTCTCGACCGCCCGGTCGATCTCGGACATCGTCGACATGCCCGTCGACAGGATGATCGGCTTGCCCGTCGCGCGCAGCGCCTCGAGCAGCTCGATGTCGGTCACGCTGGCGGAGGCGACCTTGTGCGCGACGACGTTCAGATCCTCGAGGAACTCCACGCTCGGCACGTCCCACGGCGACGCGAACCACTCGAGGCCGCGCATGACGGCATGGTCGCCGACCTCGACGTACTCGTCGCGGCCGAACTCGACGCGGTGGCGGTACTCGAGGTACGTCATGGTGCCCCACGGCGTCTCGCGCGGGGTGTCGCGCATGTGCTCGGGCGTGCAGATCTCGGGCGTGCGCTTCTGGAACTTCACCGCGTCGGCGCCGGCTTCCGCGGCGACGTCGATCAGCTGCTTGGCCAGCTCGACCGACCCGTTGTGGTTGAGCCCGATCTCCGCGATGACGAACGCGGGCGCTCCCCCGCCGACCTGATGCGATCCGATCGTGACACTCATACTCGTTCCCCTCTGCTGTGGTCCTGTGATGCGGCGCGGTCCGCGAGCACGCGCTCGGCGAGCTCCCTCACCGCCCCGCGGCCGCCCTCGGCGGCGAGCACGACGCGTGCGCTCTCGAGCGCGCGCGGGTGCGATCCGGGCACGACGACGGGCCAACCGGCTGCCTCGAGCGCACCCAAGTCGTTCACGTCGTTGCCGACGTAGGCGATCCGGGCCATCAGGATGCCCTCCCTGGCGGCCCAGGCCTCCAGTGCGGCGCGCTTGTCGCCGCAGGCCTGGATGACGTCGACGCCGAGCTTGTCCGCCCGCGCCGCCACCACCGGGTTGGTCTCGGTCGAGAGGATCAGCACCTTGACGCCGGCCTCGCGGAGCATCCGGACGCCCATTCCATCGGAGCGGCTGACCCGCACGTGCTCCGTGCCGTCCGCGGAGATCGTCGCCGTGTCGTCGGTGTGCACCCCGTCGAAATCGGTCACGACGGCGTCGACGTCCATCCGGTCGACGGCCGCGTCGACGTGCAGCGGCGCGAGAGCCCGCGCCGCACGCAGCTCGGCCGGAGTGTCGACCTCCACGGCGAACGCCGCGGGCACCTCGGAGATCTCCACGTGGCCGAAGAACCGGTGGCGCGCGCGCCGGAACCCGGATGCGCCGAACACGTAGAACGCACCCGTCTCGACGTACAGCGGCTCGCGGTCCTGGCGCCGGGGCCGGTGCGAGCGGTCGTGGCCGACGGCGCGGGCCGCACCGCCGTCGTCCGCCCAGAAGAACTCGAAGGATTCCCGCGCCGAGAACACGCAGTCCGCGGAGCCGTCGCTGACACGGGAAACGGCCTCCGCGAGCGCACCGACCGGCTGGAACGGGCTCGTCGCCTGCAGGAAGGCGACGACGCCGACGTCGATTCCGCGGTCGGCGAGCGCGTCAAGGGCATGCAGCACCGCCGACTCGCTCGTCGCCGTGCCGCTCGCGAGCTCGGCAGGGCGGCGGACGACCTCGGCTCCCCACTCCGAGGCCACCGCCGCGATCTCGTCGTCGTCCGTCGAGACGACCGCGCGCGCGATGCCTGCCGCGTGCGCCGCCCTGACGGCGCGCGCCACAAGAGGGATGCCGCCGACACGTGCGACGTTCTTCCGCGGCACGCCGACGGAACCGCCGCGCGCCGGGATGATCGCCACGGCCTCGCGGGTCACGCGACGCGCTCCGTGCGCCCGCCGACCGCGCCCGTGCGCTCCTTCACGGTGCTCTCCGTGCCGCGCAGCACGCTGCGCAGCGTCGTTGCGGCGCTCGACGGCAGTGTCACGACCTCGTACGGCCCGCGGTCGCCCGCCAGTACGACCTCGATCGGCAGCTGCGTGCGCACGACCCGGACGCCGGGGATCGCGGCGACGGCGTCGAGCGTGTCACCCGTCTCGCGGCGGTGCGGCAGATACGACGCTCCCCTGCGCCGAGCCTCGGCGCGCACCCAGGCGAGGTAGTCGGCCCGGGGGATGTGCCCGTCGACGACGCGCGCGCTGCCGAGGATGACCCGGCCGGACGGCAGCGGGTCGCCCGCGACGTCCGGCCGCGTCGAGCGCAGCCATTCGAAGCCGTGCCTCGTCGTCACGGCGCCGAGGTCGCGCAGGCGGGACTCGCGCTCCTCGCCGAGCTCGAACGCCGTGAAGAGCTCGACGGCGCCGGCCGCGGCACGCATGCGGATGGCGTCGAGCGCGATCGGTGCGAGGCGCCTGGTCAGGCCTCGCTCGACCACGCCAGGGCGCGCGTAGGGCTGCGCGCCCGCGAGCGCATCGGCGAACGGCACGGTGTTGGCGCCGTCGTCCAGGAACGTGATGCGGCGCGGCCGCAGGGCCGCCGCCGCGAGCCGGAACTGCCCGGAGTAGCCGTCTCCGACGAGCCAGTGGTCGTGGGAGGCCAGCATGCGCCACGGGATGCCGTAGTAGGCGGCGCGGTCGCGGAACGGCGCCCTGCGCGCGTGCAGTTCGGCGGCGGTCTCCTCGACCTGTTCGCCGAGACGGGCCGCCAGGTCGGGCCGCACTCCGCGGGCGGCCGCCCACTCCGCCGCGCCGATGAGCTGCAGCGGCGACTCGATCCAGGCCACGGGCACGTCGTGCTTCGCCACGCAGCCTCCCGAGCGTCAGCAGGGGCGGGGCGCCCCTCTCGTGTTCTTCTTCAGACACGTTGGGCGCTCGACGTGAACCGTACGGCCCGTTCGGGTGACGCGGGGGTGAAGCCCGCATGAAGGCGCGGCGCACGCGGAGAGGCCGGGCACCTCGGTGCCCGGCCTCTCCGCGTCGTTCGGTCTGCGCTCAGCGCGCCTCCATCGCGTAGCCCTCCTCGCCGTGGACGACCGTGTCGACCCCGGCGATCTCGTCGGCGTTCTTGACGCGGAAGCCGAACACCTTCTCGATGGCGATGCCGATGACGTAGGCGACGACGAACGAGTAGATCAGCACGGCGATCGCGGCGATGGCCTGCACGACCAGCTGGGCGACGCCGCCGCCCATGAACAGGCCGGTGCCGGTCGCGAAGAAGCCGATCCAGAGCGTGCCGATCATTCCGCCGACCAGGTGCACGCCGACGACGTCGAGCGAGTCATCGAAGCCGAACTTCCACTTGAGCTCGACAGCGAGGGCGCACACCGCGCCGGAGACGACGCCGAGCAGGATCGCCCAGATCGGGTCGATCGAGGCGCACGCCGGGGTGATGGCGACGAGGCCCGCGACGGCGCCCGATGCGGCGCCGACCGAGGTCGACTTGCCGTCCTTGAGCTTCTCGACGACGATCCAGCCGATGATGGCGGCGGCGGGGCAGACCATCGTGTTCACGATGATGAGGCCGAGCGCCGTGTTGCCGTCCTCGCCGAGCGGCGCCGGTGTCAGGCCGGCGTTGAAGCCGAACCAGCCGAACCACAGCAGCGTCGCGCCGAGCATCACGAGCGGAACGCTGTGGGGCTTGTTGATGCCCTTCTGGAAGCCCACGCGCTTGCCGAGCACGAGGGCCAGTGCCAGCGCCGCCGCACCCGCGTTGATGTGCACCGCGGTACCGCCGGCATAGTCGATCACCTCGACGGCGCCGTCGAACATCCAGGCGCCCAGCTCCATGATCCAACCGCCGCCCCAGACCCAGGCCGCGACGGGGAAGTAGACGAGCGTGACCCAGACGCCGGCGAAGCCCATCCAGGGCCAGAACCGCGCCCGGTCCGCGATAGCGCCCGAGATCAGGGCGACCGTGATGATCGCGAACGTCGCGCCGAACGCGGCGCCGACGCCGAGCTCACCGGTCGGATCGTCCGCGATCGTGTTCACGAGGCCGAGGTCGGCGAAGGGGTTGCCCGCGAAGGCGAACGGGCTGTCGACGGCCGTCATCGCGAAGCCGTAGAGCACCCACAGCACGGCGGTGAGGGCGAGCCCGCCGAAGCTCATCATCATCATGCTGACGACGCTCTTGGCCTTGACGAGGCCGCCGTAGAAGAACGCCACGCCGGGCGTCATCAGCAGCACGAGCGCCGTGGCGATCATCAGCCACGCCAGATTTCCGCTGTCCATGAGGTGTTTCCGTTTCGTCAGTCGAGGATCCGGGTATTCCGGATGTCCTCATCCTGACGAGCGGGTGCTTCCGCCCTGCGGCGCCGAGGTTTCGCCTGCGTTACGGATCGGCCGGGGTGTTTCCGGCGCGTTACCGACCGCGCGGAATGCTCAGGCGTGGGTGGACGCGTTGAGGCGCGAGACGGCGCGCAGGTACTTCTTGCGGTAGCCGCCGGCGAGCATCTCGGCGCTGAACACGTCGTTCAGCGGCAGGCCCGTCGCCCGGATCGGCAGCTGCGCGTCGTAGACGCGGTCGACGAAGGCGACGAAGCGCAGCGCCTCCGATTGATCGGTGATCTGCCGCACGCCCGTGAGGCCGACGGCGTCGAGGCCGTCGATCAGGCGGATGTAGCGCGAGGGGTGCACGTGCGCGAGGTGGCCGAGCAGGTCGTCGAACGCGTCGTCGGAGACCGTCGCTCCGGCCGCGTCCAGCGCGGCGTCGTACTCGTCGGGGTCGAGGACGACCGAGGTGCCGTCGATCGAGCGCTGGCGGAAGTCGACGCCGTCGATCCGGATCGTCTGGAAGCTGTCGCTCATCGCGTGGATCTCGCGGAGGAAGTCCTGGGCGGCGAAGCGCCCCTCCCCGAGCGCGTTCGGCGGGGTGTTGCTCGTGGCGGCGAGGCGGGTTCCCGAGGCGACGAGCTCGCCGAGCAGCCGCGTCATCACCATGGTGTCGCCAGGGTCGTCGAGCTCGAACTCGTCGATGCAGAGCAGCGCGGACCCCTTCAGCAGCTCGACGGTGTTCTGGTAGCCGAGCGCGCCGACGAGCGCCGTGTACTCGATGAACGAGCCGAAGTACTTCCTCCGCGCGGGCACGGCGTGGAAGACGGCCGCGAGCAGGTGGGTCTTCCCGACCCCGAAGCCGCCGTCGAGGTAGACGCCCGGCTTCATCGGCTCGACCTTGGGCTTGCGCGAGAAGAGGCCGCGCTTGGGCGGCATCGCCCCCGCCGAGAAGCGCGCCAGAAGCTCCTTCGACTCCGCCTGCGAAGGGTACTGATCGTCGGCCCGGTACGAGTCGAAGGTCGCGGCGTCGAACTGCGGCGGCGGGACCAGACTCGCGAGCATCTCCTCCCCGGAGAGCTGGGGGTTCCGCTCGGTGAGGCGGACGCGGCCGGTCATGGTGCCGATGTGAGTCATATGCCGTTCGTTTCGCTGTGCATGGGCGCGCCGGGCGCCGGGGCGATGTGCCCCGTGAAGTCTACGCGGCCGCTCCTGCGCGGCCTCCCGGCGCCGGATCAGCGCGCGAGGCCCCGCGCGGCGAGCCAGTCGCGGATCGCCGCGGTCCACGCCTTCTCGTCGTGGTTCCAGATCTTCGTGTGCCTCGCCCCCGTGAAGCGCGGCATCGTCACGATGTCGGGGCGCGCCTCCGCGAGCGCGCGGGACGGGCCGACCGGCACGTAGCCGTCGTCGTCGCTGTGCAGGATCAGGATCGGCTCGCTCAGCTCGTCGGCGCGCGCCACCATGTCGAGGTCGTCGAACCGGATGCCGTCGCCGACCCGCACCGCGCGCGCCGCCCACGGGGTCTCGAGGAGCCCCAGCGTCGCTCGGGCGGCCGCCTGCGGGACGCGCATCTGCGTCGCCTGGAAGCCGAGCACATCGCGCCAGTCCACGACGGGCGACTCCAGGATGGCGCCGGCGATCCTCTCGCGGTAGGCCGAGTTCACGAGCGCCTGCATCGCGATCGCCCCACCCATCGACCATCCCATCAGGAGCACGCGCGCCGCGCCGTTCGCGAGGGCGTACTCGATCGCCGCCTCGACATCCGGCCACTCTGTCGTCCCGAGCCCCTGCAGGCCGGACGGGCCATCCGGCGCGACCCCGTCGGCGCGGTACGAGACGAGCAGCGAGGTGACGCCGGCGTCGCGCAGCAGGGGCACCGCCCTGAGCCCCTCGGACCGGGTGCCGCCCCTGCCGTGCACCACGATCGCCCAGGTGTCGCTTCCCTCGGCCCGCACCAGCCACGCCGGCGCGGGGCCCACGGGTGTCGGTATCGGCACATCGTCGTACGGGAGGTGCAGTTCATCCGGCGAGACGAAGTACCAGCCGCTGAACCGCCCCCAGCGCCCGATGTCCTCGCCAGCGCCGATCTGCGTGAGGAGCTTGCGCGTGACCGACGCCCCGTCGGCGCGCAGAACCGCCCCGAGCTTCAGGTAGGACTGCTCGCCGTTGGAGAACAGGCCGTAGCGACCCGCCAGCTCCGTGTCGGGCGTGCGGCTCAGCGTGATCGTCTGCGCCCGAGTGTCCACGCCCAGGATCTCGAGGTCGGCGACCGCCTTGGCGGGCGTGACGACGGAGCGGGCGACCCTGGTGATGCGGGAGCCGACGGTCGCGACGGCACCGGCGACGAGGCCGACGCCGAGACCGAGGAGGACGAGACCAGCGCCGAGCGAACCGGCGCGCCTGGAGGAGTTCATGTCATGCTCACTCTAATCTGTCGGCGTGATCGATTCCGGCCGTCTCGTTCCCTTCGAGTCGCTGGCCGCGCGCGTGCGCGACGTCGAGTTCCGCGACGACTTCGCGGTCAGCGAGATCCCCGCGCCGCGCGGCCTGGCGCCCGACGCGATCGCGCTCGCCGGTGACGTGCGCCCCGACGAGACGGGCGCGTCCGCCTACGGCACCGGCCGATTCGTGCTGCTGCGCGACGCCGACGAGCCGGATGCGTGGGACGGCCCGCTGCGCATCGTCGCGTTCGCGCAGGCCCCGCTCGAGACCGAGATCGGGACCGACCCGCTCCTGGCCGACGTAGCATGGTCGTGGCTGATCGACGCGCTCGCGTCACACGGGGCCGAGCACACCGCTGCTTCCGGCACCGCAACGAAAACGCTCTCGACGGGCTACGGAACGCTCGCGGGAGAGGGCGACGGCGCGCAGATCGAGCTGCGCGCGTCGTGGTCGCCCCTCGGCGATCCCCGCGCGCACGTCGAAGCCTGGGCGGAGCTGGTGTGCATGCTGGCCGGCCTGCCGCCCGGCTCAGAGAAGATCGCCGTGTTCGGCGCTCGGAAAGCAGAACGTGACTGATTCCTACGACGTCATCGCCTCCGAAGAACGGTTCCTGGAGGCGGTGGGTGCGCTCGCCGATGCCGACGGCCCCGTGGCCGTCGACGTGGAGCGGGCATCGGGGTTCCGCTACTCGCAGCGCGCGTACCTCGTGCAGGTGTTCCGCCGCGGCGCCGGCGTCTTCCTCTTCGACCCCGTCGAGATCGATGGCTTCGCCCCGCTGCAGGAGGCGATCGGCTCCGCGGAGTGGGTCTTCCACGCGGCCAGCCAGGACCTCCCCTCCCTGCGCGAGCTCGGCCTCGTGCCCGAGCGCATCTTCGACACCGAGCTCTCGGCCCGCCTCCTCGGCTGGCCGAAGGTCGGCCTCGCCGCCGTCACGGAGCGCACGATCGGCGTCGAGCTGAAGAAGGAGCACTCGGCCTCGGACTGGTCGACCCGCCCGCTGCCCGCCGCGTGGCTCGAGTACGCCGCCCTCGACGTCGCGCACCTCCTCGACGTGCGCGACGCCGTCGCGGATTCGCTCGACGCGGCGGGCAAGGCGGCGTGGGCCGCCGAGGAGTTCGAGCACGTCAGGGCGATGCCGCCGAAGCCGCCGCGCCGCGAGCCCTGGCGGCGGCTGAGCGGCCTGCACACCGTGAGGGGGCGCCGCGGGCTCGCGGTCGCCCGCGAGCTGTGGCGGGCGCGCGAGGAGTACGCGATCGAGCGCGACGTCTCCCCCGGCCGGCTCATCCCCGACCGCGCGATCGTCGCCGCGGTGAAGGCGGGGCCGACGTCGCGCGGCGCCCTCGCCGCGCTGAAGGAGTTCACGGGCAGGGCGAGCCGCTCGCAGATCGACCGCTGGTGGAGCGCGATCGACGCGGGCCGCCGGAGCCAGGAGCTCCCGCCGGAGCGCCTTCCCAGCGAGAGCGCGTTCCCCCCGCCGAAGGCGTGGCGCGACCGGAATCCGGACGCCGACAAGCGCCTGAAGGCGGCGCGCGCCGATCTCGCCGACATCGCCGAGCGGCTCGAGATGCCGGCCGAGAACCTGCTCACGCCCGATGCCCTGCGGCTCGTGGCGTGGGAGCCGCCCGCCGAGATCGCGGCAGAATCCGTCGGCGACGCGCTGCGCGCGTCCGGGGCCCGCGAGTGGCAGATCGAGCAGACGGCCGCCCCGATCGCCGCGGCGTTTGTGCGGGCCGCCCAAGCCGCCGACCTCGCCGAGGAGCGCGCTTCGTAGACACCGCCCAACCGACTCGCGCCGCGCATCCGGCACCGCCCTAGGCTGGGATGAACCAACTAGGGAGGCAGAGTGGCCAAGCTGTCTGACGTCTACTTCGTAGACGGAGTCCGCACGCCCTTCGGGCGCGCAGGAGACAAGGGAATGTACGCGCACACGCGCGCTGACGACCTCATCGTGAAGGCGACGATGGGTCTGATGGACCGCAACCAGGACGTGCCGAAGGACCGCGTCGACGACGTCGCCATCGCGGCGACCTCGCTCACGGGCGACCAGGGCCTCACGCTGGGCCGCACGACCGCGATGCTCGCGGGGCTGCCGCAGACGGTCCCCGGCCTCGCCATCGAGCGGATGTGCGCCGGCGCGATGACGGCCGTGACCACGATGGGCGCCTCGATCGGGTTCGGCGCGTACGACGTCGCGATCGCCGGCGGCGTCGAGCACATGGGGCGCCACCCGATCGGATCGAACGCCGACCCGAACCCGCGCTTCGTCGCGGAGCGCATGGTCGACGCCGACGCACTGAACATGGGCGTCACGGCCGAGCGCATCCACGACCGGTTCCCGCACCTGACGAAGGAGCGGGCAGACCGCTTCGGCATGCTGAGCCAGCGCAAGGTCCAGGCGGCATACGACGCAGGGAAGATCCAGCCCGACCTCGTGCCCGTCGCGATCGCGGACGCCGACGGCGCCTTCGGCCTCGCGACCGAGGACGAAGGGCGCCGGCCCGAGACCACCATGGAGGGCCTCGCCGGCCTGAAGACGCCGTTCCGCCCGCACGGCAGGGTCACGGCCGGCACCTCGTCGCCGCTGACCGACGGCGCGACCGTCGGCCTCCTGGCCGGTCGCGATGCCGTCAAGGAGTTCGGCCTGGCGCCGAAGATGCGCATGGTGTCGTTCGGATTCGCGGGCGTCGCGCCCGAGATCATGGGCATCGGCCCGATTCCGTCCACCGAGAAGGCGCTCGCCAAGGCGGGCCTCACGATCGACGACATCGGCATCTTCGAGCTGAACGAGGCGTTCGCGATCCAGGTGCTCAGCTTCACGGATCACTTCGGCATCGCCGACGACGATCCGCGCGTGAACGCGTGGGGCGGGGCCATCGCGCTCGGCCACCCGCTCGCGGCATCCGGTGTGCGCCTGATGATCCAGCTCGCGGCGCAGTTCGCCGAGCGCCCCGACGTGCGCTACGGCCTCACGGCCATGTGCGTCGGGCTCGGGCAGGGCGGCTCGGTCGTCTGGGAGAACCCGCACTTCGACGGCAGGAAGAGGAAGTGACCTCCATGACGAACTACGACGCGATCGACTTCGCCCCCCTCGACGCCGCCAGCGCGGACGAGGTCGTCACGCACTTCCCCGTGCGCGACGTCACCCTCGCATCGGGGCGCACCCTCGCCCTCATCACGATGCACAACGGGCGCGACCACAAGCGCCCCAACACCCTCGGGCCGCGCACGCTCACCGCGCTGAACGATCGGCTCGGCCAGCTGCAGGCCCGCGCCGCGGCGGGCGAGATCGACGCGGTCGCGATCACCGGCAAGCCGTACATCTTCGCGGCGGGCGCCGACCTGTCGCAGATCTCGGCGCTGCAGGACAGGGCCAACGCCCGGATGATCGCCCAGCGCGGCCACCAGGTCCTCGGCCGCCTCGGCGAGCTCGGCGTCCCGAGCTTCGCGTTCGTGAACGGCCTGGCCCTCGGCGGCGGCCTCGAGATCGCGCTGAACTCGACCTACCGCACGATCGACTCGTCGGCCGCGGCCGTCGCTCTGCCCGAGGTCTTCCTCGGCATCATCCCCGGCTGGGGCGGCGCGTACCTGCTGCCGAACCTGATCGGCATCGAGAAGGCGATCGACGTCGTCATCTCGAACCCGCTGAAGCAGAACCGGATGCTGAAGCCGCAGCAGGCGCACGAGCTCGGCATCTTCGACGCGATGTTCCCGCCGGCCGCCTACCTCGAGCAGTCGCTCGCCTGGGCGGACGGCGTGCTGTCGGGCGACATCGCGGTCGAACGGCCGAACGCACCCGGGCGCATCGAGCGCACCGTCAAGTGGCCAGCGGCGATCAGGATCGCCCGCGCGACGCTCGAGCAGAAGATCGGCCCCGTCCCGCTCAGCCCGTACCGCGCGCTCGATCTGCTCGAGCACGCGCGCACCGGCTCCAAGGAGGACGCCTTCGCCCTGGAGGACGAAGCACTCGGCGACCTGATCTGCGGCGACCAGTTCGCCGCGTCGATGTATGCCTTCGATCTCGTGCAGAAGCGCGCGAAGCGCCCCGTCGGCGCGCCCGACAAGGAGCTGGCCCGGCCCGTCAGCAAGGTCGGTGTCATCGGCGCCGGCCTGATGGCGAGCCAGTTCGCCCTGCTCTTCGTGCGCCGCCTGCAGGTGCCCGTCGTGATCACGGACATCGACCAGGCCCGCGTCGACAAGGGGCTGTCGCACATCCGGGACGAGATCGGGAAGCTCGAGGAGAAGGGGCGCATCGACGGCGACACCGCGAACCGCCTGCGCGCCCTCGTGAGCGGCACGGTCGACAGGACCGAGTTCGCCGACGCCGACTTCGTCATCGAGGCGGTGTTCGAGGAGACGAGCGTCAAGCAGCAGGTCTTCCGCGAGATCGAGCAGATCGTCTCGGAGGATGCGATCCTCGCGACCAACACGTCGTCGCTGTCGGTCGAGGAGATCGGGTCGGTGCTGGCGCACCCCGAGCGCCTGATCGGCTTCCACTTCTTCAACCCCGTGGCTGTGATGCCGCTCGTCGAGGTGGTTCGCACGCCGCAAGCGAGCGACGAAGCCGTCTCGACGGGATACGTCGTCGCGAAGAAGCTGCGCAAGAACGCGATCGGCTCGGCCGACGCCCCCGGGTTCATCGTGAACCGCCTGCTCGCGAAGGTCATGGGCGAGGCCGTGCGTGCGGTCGACGCCGGCACACCGCTCGCCGAGGTCGAGAAGGCGTTCGTGCCCTTCGGGCTGCCGATGGGTCCGTTCGAGCTGATCGACCTCGTCGGCTGGAAGGTCGCCGCGCACGTCCAGGACACGATGGCAGGGCATTTCCCCGAGCGCTTCCACGCGTCGGCGAACCTGCACGCGGCGGCCGAGATCGACCAGCCGCTCGAGCGCGACAAGCGCGGGAACGTCACCGGATGGTCGAAGAAGGCGGCGAAGGCCGTCTCGGTCGGCAAGAACCCGATGACCGCGGAGGAGATCCTCCGCGCCGTCGAGGACGAGCTCGCCCGCGAGATCCGGCTCATGCTCGACGAGGGCGTCGTCCCCGAGGTCGAGGACATCGACCTGGCGCTGATCCTCGGCGCCGGATGGCCCATGATCGACGGCGGCGTGACGCCCTACCTCGACAGGTCGGGCGCCTCGGACCGCGCGGCGGGAGGTTCGTTCCACTCCCCCGCCATCCGCGGCATCGAGTAGAGACGCACGACGAACGGCCCCCGGAGCATGAGATGTGCTCCGGGGGCCGTTCGTCGTGCGGGCCTAGACGAGCGAGTCGCGCCAGGCCTTGTGCAGGCGCGCGAACGTGCCGGTGCCCGCGATCAGCTCGGCGGGGGCGTCGTCCTCGATGATGCGGCCGTGCTCCATCACGAGCACGCGGTCGGCGACCTCCACGGTCGACAGGCGGTGCGCGATGATGATCGCCGTGCGGTCGGCGAGGAGCGTCTGCAGCGCCTCCTGGATCATCCGCTCGGACGGGATGTCGAGCGATGCCGTCGCCTCGTCCAGGATCAGCACCGCCGGGTCGGCGAGGAACGCGCGTGCGAACGACACCAGCTGGCGCTGGCCGGCCGACACGCGACCGCCCCGCTTGTTCACATCGGTGTCGTACCCGTCGGGCAGATGCTCGATGAACTCGTGCGCGCCGACGGCCTTCGCCGCCGCGACGATCTCCTCGTTCGACGCGCCGGGCCTGCCGAGCGCGATGTTGTCGGCGACGGTTCCGCTGAACAGGTACGCCTCCTGCGTGACCATCACGATGGCGCGGCGGAGGTCCTCCTGACCGATCTCGCGCAGGTCGACGCCGTCGAGCGTCACGCGGCCGGCGACCGGGTCGTAGAAGCGCGAGAGCAGCTTCGCGAGGGTCGACTTCCCCGCCCCCGTCGTGCCGACGACCGCGACCGTCTGGCCGCGCGGGATCGCGAGCCGGAACTCCGGGAGCACCGGCGCGCCGCTGCCGTACGCGAAGGTGACGTCATCGAAGAGCAGCTCTCCCTCCGCGCGCTCGAGCGCCACCGGCTCGTCCGGCTCCGGCACCGACGGCACCTCCTCCAGCACCCCCGAGACCTTCTCGAGGGCCGCGGAGGCGGCCTGGTATGAGTTCAGGAACATCGCCACCTCCTGCAGCGGCGAGAAGAAGTTGCGCACGTAGAGCACGGCGGCCAGCAGCGCGCCGACTGTGAACTCGCCCCAGGTGATGCGCACGCCGCCCCAGAGCACGACGGCGCCGATCGCGAAGGCCGAGATGGCCATGAGCGCGGGTTCGAACGTGCCGAACAGCCGGATGACGCGCATGTTCGCGTCGCGGTACGCGCCGGCCAGGCGGCCGAACTCCGCCTCGTTGCGCGGCTCCGTGCGGAACGCCTTGCCGGCCCGGATGCCCGTCATCGTCTCGACGAACTTCACGATCACACGGGCGCTGTGCACGCGCGTGCCGCGGTAGGCCGTCTGCGAGCTGCGGTAGAACCACCGCATCAGGAACGCGAGGGGGACGCCGCACGCGACGACGATGAGGCCGGACTCCCAGTCGACGAGCATGAGCGCGATGAAGGTGAACGCTCCGTACAGCACGGCGTTGACGAGCTCGGTCAGCCCGCCGCCGAACAGCTCGCGGATCGTCTCGAGGTCGCTCGTCTGCCGCGAGATGATGCGTCCCGAGGTATACGTCTCGTGGAACTCGAGGCTCAGCAGCTGCGTGTGCCGGAACACCCGCATGCGCAGGTCGAGGAGAACTGTCTGCGCGATGCGCGCGGCGAGCACGTCGTACCACGCCAACAGACCGGCTCCCAGAACCGCCGTTGCCGCGTACGCGCCGACGACCAGCCACGTCGGCCCCCAATCGGCGCCGTCGAGCACGGCGGGAAGCGCCTGGTTGATGCCGATCGCCAGCAGAGTGGGACCGAGCACGCGGAACCCGGTCTGGCCGACGACCACGATCGATACCAGCACAAGGCGCCATTTCAGCGGCCGCAGCAGAGAGATCAGCAGGCGGAACGAGCGCTCTCGGATCGCACGGCTCTCCTCCGGCGAGTACTCTTCGCGGTCCTCGCCCGCGACTCCGTGAACCGACGAGCTCATCGCTCGCCCCCTTCCTGCGCCGCGTGCTCCCGCAGCGCGATGATGTCGAGCTCGCTCGTCGGGTTCGGGTCCCGTGCGACGGCGCCGCCGAGGTCGATGCTGGAGATGACGGCGCGGTACTCGGCAGACGACGCCATCAGCTCGCTGTGCGTGCCGACGGCCGCGATCCTGCCGTCTCGCAGCAGCGCGACGCGATCGGCGAGCGCGACGGTCGACGGCCGGTGCGCCACGATGAGCGCCGTCGTGCCCGCCAGCACCCGGCGGAGCTCCCCCTGCACCCGCTCCTCGGTGTTGACGTCCAGCGCCGACAGCGGGTCGTCCATCACGACGACGCGGGGGCGCGCCGCGACGGCCCGCGCGAGGGCGAGCCGTTGGCGCTGCCCGCCCGAGAGGCTCATGCCCTCCTCGCCGACGGGCGTGTCCGCGCCGTCGGGCAGGTCGTCGACGAACTCGGCCTGCGCCACCTGCAGCGCCTCGCGCATGACGCGCTCGGCCTCGGCCGAACCGGGTTCGAGGTCGTCGCGCCCCAGCAGCACGTTCTCGCGGACCGAGGCCGAGAACAGGGTGGCGTCCTCGAATGCCGTCGCGATGCGGGTGCGCAGTTCGACGAGCGACATGTCGCGCACGTCGACGCCGTCGAGCGTGACGCGGCCCGAGGTCACGTCGTACAGGCGCGTCGGCAGAGTCGTCAGCGTCGTCTTGCCGCTGCCCGTCAGGCCCACGAGCGCCATCGTCTCCCCCGGTCGCAGGTCGAGGTCGACGCCGTCGAGCAGGTCGCGCTCGTGCTCCTTCGCGTCCTGGTAGCGGAAGTGCACGCCCTCGAAGCGGAGCTCCCCCGCGTCGACGGCCGGGACGACGGGCTCATCCGGGGTCGTGATCGTGTCGACGGCGTCGAACACCTCGAAGACGCGGTCCGTCGCGGTGCGGGTGTCGAGCATGAAGGAGAACAGGAAGCCGAGGGACTCCATCGGCCAGCGCAGGATCGTCGCCATCGCGAAGTACGCGAACAGCTGCGCCTGGTCGAGCTGGCCCTCGGAGATCAGCCAGATGCCCATGCCCAGGCACGCGGCGAACGCCAGCTCCGGCATCAGCACGAGCACGAAGTCGATCCCCGCGATCGAGCGCGCCTTGCTCAGCTCGGTCTCGCGCAGGCCCTCGGCCTGGCGGGCGAACCGGCGCAGCGCGTACGGGCCGCGCCCGAACGCCTTCAGCACGCGGATGCCGTGCACGCTCTCCTCGACGCTCGTCGCGAGGTCGCCCTGCTGGTCCTGGCTCCGGCGCGTCAGCAGCCCGTAGCGCTGCTCGAACCGGTACGCCTGGACGAAGACGGGGATGCCCGCGACGAGGAACACGACGCCGAGCGCCCAGTGCCACTGGAACAGCAGCACGGCGCCGATCACGACCGTGAGGCCGTTGACGACGAGCATGATCAGGCCGAACGCCATCCAGCGCCGGATGAGGCCGATGTCCTGCATCATGCGGCTGAGCAGCTGGCCGCCCTGCCACCGATCGTGGAACTCGATCGGCAGGGTCTGCAGCCTGTTGTAGAACGTCGTGCGGATGCGGTATTCGATCTTCGTCGACGGCGCGAGCACGAACCAGCGGCGCAGCCAGACCATCGCGGCCTCGATCAGGCCGAGCCCGAGCACGGCGAGCGCGCCCCAGACGACGGGCCCGGTCGCGCCGGACGTGAGCGGGCCGCCGACGATCCACTCGAGGGCCGTCGGGATCAGCAGCGCGACGATCGACGCGCACAGGGCGGACAGGCCGCCGAGCCCGATGCGCGGCAGCTCGCCCTTGGCGAACGGCAGCAGGCGCATCAGGGCGCGGTGGACCGGAGGGCGCGAGGCGCCCGTGGATGTCTGAGACATGGCTCACTCACAGCGATGGAAGGGGCAAAGCCCTCCAGCCTATAACGGCGATCGCGAGAGCGGGGCGCTCAGCGCGCCGGATTCGGGGAACCGGTGCCCGATCAGCGCATCGAGTCGGCGATGCCCGGCGAGGAATCCGCGCGGTCCGCGCCGCGTGCGCTGAGCTGCTCGGGGCGCGCGACGGGGACCCTGGTGCCCAGCACCTGCGCCACGACGTCCTGGGCGATCTTCGCCGCCGTCAGGCCCGCGTCGGCCAGGATCTCACCGCGTTCGGCATGGTCGAGGAACGCATCGGGCAGGCCCAGCTCGTCGACCGCGGTGTCGATGCTCGCCTCGCGCAGCACCTGGCGCACGCGCGTGCCGATGCCGCCCACCCGGATGCCGTCCTCGATCGTGATCACGAGGCGGTGGTGGGCGGCGAGATCGACGACGGACGGCTGCACGGGCACGACCCAGCGGGGGTCGATCACGGTGGCGCCGATCCCCTGCGCCTTCAGCCGGCCCGCGACGTCGAGCGCCATGGCGGCGAACGGCCCGATGCCGATCAGCAGGACGTCCTCCGTCTCGTCGCGCGCGAGCACGTCGACGCCGTCGTCCAGGCGCTCGATCGCGGGGATGTCATCCGGAACCGCACCCTTCGGGTACCGCACGACCGTCGGGGCGTCGGCGACGGCGACGGCCTCGCGCAGCTCCTCCCTGACGCGCGCGGCGTCCCGCGGGGCCGCGATGCGGATGTTCGGCACGATGTGCAGCAGCGCGAGGTCCCACATGCCGTGGTGGCTCGGCCCGTCGGGGCCCGTCACGCCCGAGCGGTCGAGCACGAAGGTGACGCCCGCCCTGTGCAGCGCGACGTCCATCAGCACCTGGTCGAACGCGCGGTTCATGAACGTCGCGTACAGCGCCACTACGGGGTGCAGCCCGCCGTGCGCGAGCCCCGCGGCCGAAGCGACGGCGTGCTGTTCGGCGATGCCGACGTCGTACACGCGCTTCGGGAAGCGCTCCGCGAACGGCGCGAGCCCCGTCGGGCGCAGCATCGCGGCCGTCATGGCGATGACGTCCTCGCGCTCCGCGCCGATCTCGACGAGCTCCTCCGCGAAGACGTCCGTCCAGCTCGTGCGGGAACCGCCCGAGACCGGCCTTCCCGTCTCGGGGTCGATCTTGCCCACGGCGTGGAACTGGTCGGCCTCGTCGTTCCTGGCGGGCTCGTAGCCGCGCCCCTTCTCCGTGATCGCGTGCACGATGACGGGTGCGCCGTACGACTTCGCGAGCTCGAGCGATTCCATCATCGCGTTCACGTCGTGGCCGTCGACGGGCCCGAGGTACTTGATGCCCAGCTGCGAGTACAGGGCCGAGTAGTTCGCGAAGCGCGACAGGAACCCGCGCGTTCCCCCGCGGATCCCGCGGTACATCGCGCGGCCGATCGAGCCGAACTTGCCGGCGACCCTGCCGGAGGTCTCGTCGAGCGACCGGTAGGTGCCCGCCGTGCGCAGCCTGTTCAGGTAGCGGGCCATACCGCCGATCGTCGGCGCGTAGGAGCGCCCGTTGTCGTTGATGACGATCACGAGGTTGCGCTCGTTGTCGTCGGTGATGCTGTTCAGCGCCTCCCACGTCATGCCGCCCGTGAGGGCGCCGTCGCCGACGACGGCGACGACGTGGCGGTCGCCGCGGCCCGTGCGCGAGAACGCGCGGGAGATGCCGTCGGCCCAGCTGAGGGAGCTCGAAGCATGCGACGACTCGACGACGTCGTGCTCGCTCTCGGAGCGCTGCGGGTAGCCGGCGAGGCCACCGCGCGTGCGCAGACCCGAGAAGTCCTGCCGGCCCGTGAGCAGCTTGTGCACGTACGACTGGTGGCCCGTGTCGAAGACGATCGGGTCGTCCGGGGAATCGAACACCCGGTGCAGGGCGATCGTGAGCTCGACGACGCCGAGGTTCGGACCCAGGTGCCCGCCCGTGCGCGCCACGTTGTCGATCAGGAACTCGCGGATCTCCCCGGCCAGCTGCTCGAGCTGCTCGGTGCTCAGTGCGTCGAGATCGCGCGGACCGCTGATCGTTTCCAGCAGAGTCATCCTCCGAGCGTACGCCAGCATCCGGGGAACACTCCGAGCCTCCCTGCGCAATGCGGGTATCCCCCGCAGCTGCGACCGCCCGCGGGTCTGCGCCGTTGTCGACGTCCGATGCCGCGGAGCTCGACAGCGGCACGGACCCGGCCGTGGCGCTCGACGCCGGGCCGCTCAGTCGCCGCTGATGCGCCGGAACCGCTCGTCGGTCAGCCACAGCGCACCCGCGGCCACGTTCTCCGCGACGTGGTCGACGGAGGTCGTGCCCGGGATCGGGAGGATGTTCGGCGCACGATGGAGCAGCCACGCCAGCGCGACCTGGCCCGGCGCGGCGCCGAGCTCTGCGGCGATCGTGGCCACCGGGCCTCCCTCGCGTGCCAGGTCACCGGTGGCGAGGGGGAAGAACGGCAGGAAGGCGATGCCCGCGGCGGCCGCGTGATCGACAACGGGATCGTGGCCGCGCGACGCGAGGTTGTAGAGGTTCTGGACCGCGGCGATCGGGGCGGTGCGACGGGCTTCTTCCAGCTCGTCGACGCTCACTTCTGACAGGCCGATGTGCCGAATCTTCCCCGCCTGCTGCAACTCCGCGAGCGCACCGACCTGCTCGGGTATCGGATAGGCGGGATCGAGCCTGTGCAGCTGGAGCAGATCGATCCTGTCGACGCGCAGGCGCCGCAGGCTCAGCTCGACCTGTTGTTTCAGGTAAGCGGGGTGCCCGAGCGGCACCCACTCTTCCGGGGAGGGCCGCAGGTTGCCGACCTTCGTGGCGATCACGAGGTCGTCGCGGTACGGATGCAGCGCCCGGGCCACGAGCGCCTCGTTGTCCCCGAGCGCGTACGCGTCCGCCGTGTCGATGAGCTGCACGCCCCGCTCGACCGCGCCGCGGAGCAGAGCGATCGCGTCGGACGAATCAGGGGCTCCGCGCCAGATCCGGGCTCCGGCGTGCGTTCCGTCCCCCGTGGCATCCGTCAGGCGCATCGCGCCGAGTCCGATGCGCCTGACGGGGAGGTCGCCCCCGAGGAGGAAGGTCTGCTCGGCGGCACGTGTTGCGTTTGTTGCTGTCGTCATAGCCACGAAGGTAGGGCCTGACGCTAGCGTCAGGTGCAAGTCCTCGTTGAAAGGAAACGACATGACCGATCCGGATCGGGTCGCCTTGAGCATCGGCGAGCTCTCCGAGCGAACGGGAGCGAGCGTTCGCGCGCTGCGCCATTACGAACAGCACGGGGTGCTGACGGCGCATCGCTCCGCTGCCGGGCACCGCCGCTTCGCCGCCGACGCCGTCGAGACGGTGCGACGCATCCGGATGTTCCTGGACGCAGGGCTCTCACTCGCCGTGGTCGCGCAGATCATGCCGTGCTTCGTCGACGACGGAGCCCGACTCGATGCCTGCATCGCGGGCTACCTGAGCGAACACATGGGCGCGCTGCGGCAGCGCATCGATCAGCTCGACGAGCAGCGAGGCACGATCGAGCGCCTGCAGGAGCTGGTCCTCGCGTGACGTCCGGTGCGCCGACGCTGATGCGGGGCCATCCGTGGAGTGCGTGGCCTCGGGCACGAGCGCGGCGACGAGTGCGTGAGATCCCTCGCGGTCTCGGGCAGGTCCTCGAATGCCTCGAACAGCACCCCGCCTGATCCAGCGGGGTCCACCTACGAGAGGCAGAACCAGGCAGGAGCATTCATGAGCAGCGACTTCACCGGCCTCAGTGCCTTCCCCCTCACCCCGATCGCGGACGACGCCGTCGACGAGCGGGCATTCGCCGGCCTGGTCGAGCGCCTCGCAGCGTCGGGCGTCGACTCGATCACCGCCCTCGGATCGACCGGATCGTACGCGTACCTCTCGCTCGAAGAGCGCGCCCGCGTCGCCCGCCTCGCCGTCGAGCATGCGGGCACCACGCCGGTCTTCGTCGGTGTCGGTGCGCTGCGGACATCCCAGGTCCTCTCGCATGTCGCCAGTGCTGAGGAGGCAGGCGCTGCCGGTGTGCTGCTGGCCCCGACGACGTATCAGGCGCTCACGGACAACGACGTGTTCGAGCTGTTCCGCGCCGTTGCCGAGCGCACCGAGCTGCCGGTCATCGTGTACGACAACCCCGGAACCACGCACTTCCAGTTCACGACCGAGCTGTACGCCCGCATCGCCGAGCTGCCGGGCATCGCGTCGATCAAGATCCCCGGCGTCCCTTCTGAGCCGGATAGGGCTCGCGAGCACGTCGCGGCGATCCGCCAGGTCATCCCCGAGCACGTCACCATCGGGGTGTCAGGGGACGCCTTCGCCGCGGCCGGGCTGAACGCCGGGTGCGAGGCCTGGTACTCAGTGATCGGGGGCACCCTCCCCGAGCCAGCCCTGACCATCACGCGTGCGGCGCAGGCAGGACGGGCCGAGGACGCCGCGTCGGAGTCGGGGCGCCTTGCGCCCCTGTGGTCGCTGTTCGCGGAGCACGGCGGGAGTCTCCGGGTCGTCGCCGCGATCGCCGAGCAGTTGGGCCTCGCCCCGGCGCGGTGCCTGCCGCTGCCGATCCAGGGCCTCGACGCCGCCCAGCGCGCCCACGTCGCCGAGGTGGTCGACGAGCTCGGCCTCATGGACGACCCGGCGTAGACGACCTGGCTCAGAGGCTCGGCTCTTCGAATGGCCGAATCGCCGACCCACCTCACTCACGTACGGACCCAGAACTCCGCGGGTCCCCGGCCTGCACCGCGCGACCGCAAGGGCACGCCTGCCCTTCGGGTCGCATGTCATTCGCACGATCCGGTGCTCGTACCCGTCGACGAGTGCCTCGGCGCCGAACGCGTCGCGCATGTCCGCCCCGCGGCACTCGGCTTGCGCAACCCCGACGCCGATCCTCGCAAGGTTCCGCTCGACCTCCTCGAGGATGCGATCCGACCACAGGGGGGGCGGAAGAGCCCCGCCTCGGCGAGCCAGGGCAGCGTCGTCGTGAGCCTGATGGGCACGAGCTCACAGGCGTCCAGTACAACGGCCGGTCGTGTCAGCGAGTGCTGTTGGGCGCGTCGGCGGGCAGGACGACGAATTTCCATTGCCGCGCCGATCCTGTCCGCTTGTGCCGTTGTCGGCGTATCACGTCGGAGACGTCGACAACGGCACGAATACAGCGTCCGGATGCACCGAACCCCGGCCGCGGGACGCGGCCGGGGTTCGGTGAGGTGCTGCGCGGCGGATCAGACCAGCGAGCGGAGCACGTACTGCAGGATGCCGCCGTTGCGGTAGTAGTCGGCCTCACCGGGGGTGTCGATGCGGACGACCGCGTCGAACTCGACCGTCTGCTTGCCGGCCGGCGAGTGCTCGGTCGGCTCCGCGACGACGTGCACCGTCTTGGGCGTCACACCCTCGTTGAGCTGCTCGAGGCCCGTGATCGAGAACGACTCGGTGCCGTCCAGGCCGAGCGAGTCGGCCGACTCACCCGCCGGGAACTGCAGGGGGACGACGCCCATGCCGATGAGGTTCGAGCGGTGGATGCGCTCGAAGCTCTCGGTGATGACGGCGCCGACGCCCAGGAGGCGCGTGCCCTTGGCCGCCCAGTCGCGCGACGAGCCGGAGCCGTACTCCTTGCCGCCGAGGACGACGAGCGGGGTGCCCGCCGCCTGGTAGTTCTGCGAGGCGTCGTAGATGAACGACTGCGGTGCGCCCGGCTGCGTGAAGTCGCGGGTGTAGCCGCCCTCCACGCCGTCGAGCAGCTGGTTGCGCAGGCGGATGTTCGCGAACGTGCCGCGGATCATCACCTCGTGGTTGCCGCGGCGCGAGCCGTAGGAGTTGAAGTCCTTGCGCTCGATGCCGTGGTCGCCCAGGTACTTGCCCGCGGGCGTGTCCGCCTTGATCGCGCCGGCCGGCGAGATGTGGTCGGTCGTGACGGAGTCGCCGAGCTTCGCGAGCACGCGTGCGCCCGTGATGTCCTTCACCGGCGTCAGCTCGAGCTGCATGCCGTCGAAGTACGGGGGCTTGCGGACGTAGGTCGACTCCTCCGCCCACTCGAAGGTCGAACCCTCGGGCGTCGGCAGGCTCGTCCAGCGCTCGTCGCCGTCGAACACGGTGGCGTACTGCGTGATGAACTGGTCGCGCGAGATCGACGAGTCGATGATGTCCTGGATCTCGCCGGGCTCGGGCCAGATGTCCTTCAGGAAGACCTCGTTGCCGTCCGCGTCCTTGCCGAGCGCGTCGGTGTCGAAGTCGAAGTGCATCGAGCCCGCGAGCGCGTACGCGACGACGAGCGGCGGCGACGCCAGGTAGTTCATCTTGACGTCGGGGCTGATGCGGCCCTCGAAGTTGCGGTTGCCCGACAGGACGGCCGTGACGGCCAGGTCGTTGTCGTTGATGGCGGCCGAGACCTCGGGGATCATCGGGCCCGAGTTGCCGATGCAGATCGTGCAGCCGTAGCCGACGGTGTAGAAGCCGAGGCCCTCGAGGTCCTTGTCGAGGCCCGACTTCTCGTAGTAGTCGGTGACGACCTTCGAGCCGGGGCCGAGCGTGGTCTTGACCCACGGCTTCGACTTCAGGCCCTTCTCGCGCGCCTTGCGGGCCAGGAGGCCGGCGGCGATCATGACCGACGGGTTCGAGGTGTTGGTGCACGACGTGATCGCCGCGAGCGCCACCGCGCCGTGGTCGAGTGTGTACTTCGCATCGGCCGTCTCGACGTGCGCCGGGTTGGTGACCGAGCGCGGCGTGCGCGCCTTGTTCTCGAACGAGGCGTGGGTCGAGTCCTCCGCCGTGACGGCCGAGGGGTCGGAGGCCGGGAACGACTCGTCGCCCGCCTCGTCGACGATGTCCGTCGGTGCCGACGCGTAGTTCAGGAGGTCCTTGTCGAACTGGTCCTTCGCGTCCGAGAGCAGGATGCGGTCCTGCGGGCGCTTCGGGCCGGCGATCGACGGCACGACCGTCGACAGGTCGAGCTCGAGGTACTCGCTGTACTCCGCCTCGCGCGACGGGTCGTGCCAGAGGCCCTGCTCCTTCGCGTACTTCTCGACGAGCTCGACGGCCTGCTCCTCGCGGCCCGTGAGCCGCAGGTAGTCGAGGGTCACGTCGTCGACGGGGAAGATCGCGGCAGTCGAGCCGAACTCCGGCGACATGTTGCCGATCGTGGCGCGGTTGGCGAGCGGCACCGAGCCGACGCCCTCGCCGTAGAACTCCACGAACTTCCCGACGACGCCGTGCTGGCGCAGCATGTCGGTGATCGTGAGCACGACGTCCGTCGCGGTCACGCCGGCGGGGATGTCGCCCGTGAGCTTGAAGCCGACGACGCGCGGGATGAGCATCGACACGGGCTGGCCGAGCATCGCGGCCTCGGCCTCGATGCCGCCGACGCCCCAGCCGAGGACGCCGAGGCCGTTGACCATGGTGGTGTGCGAGTCGGTGCCGACGCAGGTGTCGGGGTAGGCCCGCAGAACGCCGTTCGCGGGGCGGTCGTAGATGACCTTCGCGAGGTGCTCGATGTTGACCTGGTGCACGATGCCGGTGCCGGGGGGCACGACCTTGAAGTCGTCGAAGGCCGTCTGGCCCCAGCGCAGGAACTGGTAGCGCTCGCCGTTGCGCTCGTACTCGATCTCGACGTTGCGCTCGAGCGCGTCCTCGCGGCCGAACAGGTCGGCGATGACCGAGTGGTCGATGACCATCTCGGCGGGCGAGAGCGGGTTGATCTTGTTCGGGTCGCCGCCCAGTGCGGTGACGGCCTCGCGCATGGTCGCGAGGTCGACGATGCAGGGCACGCCCGTGAAGTCCTGCATGACGACGCGCGCCGGCGTGAACTGGATCTCGGTGTTCGGCTCGGAGGACGGGTCCCAGTTGCCCAGGGCCGTGATCTGCTCCTTGGTGACGTTGGCGCCGTCCTCCGTGCGGAGCAGGTTCTCGAGCAGAACCTTGAGGCTGTAGGGCAGCTTCTGCTGGCCCTCAACCGCATCGAGTCGATAGATCTCGTAGTCGGTGCTGCCGACCGTCAGGGTGCTCTTGGCACCGAAGCTGTTCACCGTGGACACCGGTTCGTCTCCTTCGGAATTGACCGCGGACTCTGCCACACATCCTGCTCCTCTTGCCGCCGTGCGGCTAGCAAGGGAGGCCTAACTCTGGTGGGGCCCGGGGCGTCCGGTCATGGGGGCAATTTATCTTGACGTCAAGATAAATCTATTATGCCTGATCCGCGGTGCCGTCCGCTCCATCCGGCTCCGCGCGCCGCGGATACAGGCGGCGCGCGGCGAGCCAGGTGACGGCGAGGAGCGACGCGAACAGTGGGATGCCCATCACGAGCTTCACCGTGCCGAGCGTCGCGATGTCCTCGGCGAAGTAGAACGGCAGCTGCACGCCGAGCCGCAGGAAGAAGAGCGCGGCCCACGCGGCGGAGAGCCAGCCGAACGTGCGGCGCTTCCTGCGGTCCTGCCGCCAGGCGACGCCTTCGCCCATGAGGAAGCCGGCGATGAGGCCGATGATCGGCCAGCGGACGATCGCCGACACGAGGAACGCCGAGCCGTACAGGATGTTCGTCGCGAAGCCGATGACGAACTGGTCCTCCGCGCGCCCCGTCAGCAGCGGCAGCCCGGCCGCGATCGCGGCGACGAGCAGACCGGACAGGGCAGCCACCGGCGGCGACTTGGTCGCGAGCCGGATGATCGTGAACACAGCGGCGGCCCCGACCGAGATGCCCAGCGACAGCAGGAGCTCGCCCGTGACCGTGTACGCCACGACGAAGCCGACCAGGGGCAGCACCGACTCCGCGACTCCGCGCCATCCGCCGATGACGCTCCACACGACGCGCGCCGTCGATTCGTCGGCGTCGGGGTCGATGCCGGCGCGTCGGGCGGCGCCGCCGAGCGCCCTTCCGAAGATCTCCGGGGCGCTCTGATCATCGGCGGGCGGCGGCGTCAGCGGCGTCGCCTCGCCTCGCCGCTCGTCGTCCGCATCCGGGGTCGTCACGCGCCGCCCGGCGATGCCGGGACCTTGAGCGGGATCAGGTCACGGGGAGGCATCGGGTTCTGGCCGCGCACCACGACGAGCGAGCGGAAGAGGTCTTCGACCTGCGCGGCGGCGCCCGGCTCGCCGGCGGCACGGCCGCCGATCACGCCGCGCAGGAACCAGCGCGGCCCGTCGACGCCGACGAAGCGCGCCAGGCGCATCGTCTGCTTGCCCGACTCGTCAGCCGTCGGCACCTCGGCCAGCAGCTCCGCACCGAGCGGCCCATCGCGCTCCTCGACGCGACCGCCCTGGCCGCTGACCTGGTCGCGCAGCTGGGCCCGCGTCTCGTCCCACAGCCCCGACGAGCGCGGCGCGGCGAACGGCTGCACCTGCAGCGTGGAATCGGCGTAGTCGAGGCCGACGGCGACGATGCGCTTCGTCTTCTCCTCGACCTCGAGTCGGAGGTTGAGGCCCTCGCGCGGCAGCACCTTCAGGCCGCCCAGGTCGATGTAGGGGCGCACGGGGTTCGCCTCCGAGGCATCGAACGGCCCCGCCTCCGCGCGGTCCTGCGGCGCCGACTTGGCCGGCGGCGCGTCGTCGACGGCCTCGTCGGGCTCCGCGACCTGGTCGCCGGGGGTCTCGTTCGTCGTCTCGTCGCTCACTTGCTCTGCGTCTCCTCGTTGGATACGGCGGTCTCGCCCGCCTGATAGCCGGTCGAACCGAATCCGCCCTCGCCGCGCGCGCTGTCCGGCAGCTCGTCGACCGGCACGAACACGGCCTGCTGCACGGGCATCACGATCAGCTGCGCGATCCGGTCGCCGACGGCAACATCGTACGCCTCGCGGCTATCCGTGTTCAGAAGGGCGACCCGGATCTCCCCGCGGTAGCCGGCGTCGATCGTGCCCGGCGCATTGACGATGGTGATCCCGTGCTTCGCGGCCAGGCCGCTGCGCGGCACCACGAAGGCCGCGTGCCCGTCCGGCAGGGCGATGCGGACGCCCGTGCCGACGAGAGCGCGCTCGCCGGGCTCGAGCCGCACGGCCTCGGCGGCCACGAGGTCGGCACCGGCGTCGCCTGCGTGGGCGTACCGCGGAGCGGACGATGCGACAATGGGCACGTTCACGGGTTCAGTCACGCATCGAGAGTACTAGCTATGCCGCAACAGGCCGCCACCGTCCGCCCCGCATACTCCGAGCGGCTCGCGCCGTCCCTCTGGCTCATCGTCGCCGCCGTCGTCGTGGCACCGATGGCGTCTCTCGTGTTCATCCGGATGAACGAGGTCGCGGCCCTCGCGATCGGGTTCGCCGTGGCGCTCGCGGTCGTCGCCGGACTCATCGCCCTCGCTCCGCGGATCACGATCGAAGGATCGGAGCTCCGCGCGGGGCGCGCCCGCATCGACGTCGCGCTCCTCGGCGCCCCCGTCGCGCTCGAGGAGGAGGAGGCGCGCGCCGCGCGGGGCCCCGGCCTCGACGCGAACGGCTGGCACCTCATCCGCGGCGGCATCGACGGGGTCGTCGTCGTGCCGGTCATCGACGCCGACGACCCCACGACGGCATGGACGATCTCGACGCGCACACCGCAGCGGCTCGCCGCCGTGATCGAGCACGCGCAGCGGCGCTGACGCGCGGGTACGACATCGGCCCGGCCGCCTCTCGGGCGGGCCGGGCCGAAGCAGTTCGGATCAGGCGCAGTCCTTGCAGTACGGGCCGTTCGCGTCGGAGCCGGCCAGCTGCGAGCGGTGCTTCACGAGGAAGCACTGCATGCAGGTGAACTCGTCGTCCTGCGCGGGCAGGACCACGACGTCGAGCTCGACGTTCGAGAGGTCGGCACCGCCGAGCTCGAAACCGGGGTTGTCCGAGTCATCGGATTCCGCGTTGCCCGGCTGGGGGTTGTTCCGCGCGGCCTTCAGTGCTTCGATCGACTCGTTGTTGTCGTCTTCAGACTTGCGCGGGGCGTCGTAGTCGGTTGCCATCTCGGGGCGTCACACTTCTTTCATCGTGGCTGGAGGGCCCCTCATCACGATGAGGAGCGGCGATAGTTTGCACGAGTGCGCGTCGTTTCGCAAATGCGGGCGGTCGGCCCGGCGCGTTCGCTCGCGTCCAGCGATGAAACTCGCGGCGCGCCCAGTGTATTCCTGGCACCGGCGCGCGCACGTGGAACCATGGCGGCAGACCGCAACCGCGGAGGGAGCACAGCATGGAACAGCTCACGATCATCGGATCGGAGGACGGCCGCCTCATCCTGGCCGACGAGTCGGGCCAGCGGTTCGCGCTGGCCGTCGACGACGTCCTGCGCTCCGAGGTCCGCTCCAACGGGCGGGAGCAGAAGCCGGCACCCGTGCTGAGCGCGAGCCCGCGCGACATCCAGGCGCGCATCCGAGCGGGCCTGTCGGCCGAGGAGACCGCGGAACTGCTCTCGGTCGACATCGACGTCGTGCGCAAGTTCGAGACGCCGGTGATCGCCGAGCGCGAGCACATCGTCGACCGCGCGCTCGCCGTGCCCGTCGTGATCGGCAGCGAGTTCGACCCGGAGGAGAACCCGACGTTCGGCACGGCACTGCGCGCCAAGCTCGCCGACCTCGGGGCGACCGGCGAGCGGTGGACCAGCTGGAAGGACGATTCCGGCTGGACCGTGAAGCTCGAGTTCACGGCGAACGAGGTCGAGCACGACGCCCGCTGGCAGTTCGAACCGCGCCGCAGCGCTCTCGCGCCGGCGAACGGCGACGCCACCCAGCTCTCTCGCCAGGGCCCCCTCCCTGAGGGGCTCATCCCCCGCCTGCGCGCCGTCGACGCAGACCCCGCGACGCCGCGCGGCGCCTCGGCCGCGGCGTCCCCGCGGCCCGAGCGCCCCTCGGCGCCGGCCGCTCCGGCGGACGAGCCGAGCGCCGACACCGTCGACCTGCTCGAAGCGCTGCGGCGCAAGCGCGGGCAGCGGGAGGCCGCCCCCGCCACGGAGCTCGATGAGAGCACCGCCCGCCACCCCGCCAAGGGCAGGCCGACGGCACCCGTCTCGCTCTTCGACCTGGTGCGGGCCGACGAGCCAGCGGGCGACGAGGGTTCGCCCTCCCCCGTCGGGGCCTCACATCACCTGAATGCCGCGGAGCGCCCGACCGGCGGCGCCGAGCGCGAGGAATCGGCGCATGCCGGGCCCGTCGCCGAGCCGGCACCCGACGAGGGCGACGAGCGCCAGGACGCCCAGCGCAAGCAGGAGTCCTCGAAGCGGCGCGGCCGGCGAGCCGCACTGCCGTCGTGGGACGACATCGTCTTCGGCGCCCGCGGCGACGACTGACGCCCCGTCTCGCCGCCCGCGCCGCGCCGAGCCGAAATCCCCTGTTCTCGAGCAGTTAACCTGCCGACCTCCGCGCGTGCCTAGGCTGGCGGCGACGCGGGCGGCTGCGCTCGCGGAGGAGGCCGCGTTCGGCCGCGACACGGGGAGCGTCCATGCCCGAGATCCTGCGCACGGCCGAGGCCGACAGCCGCACCGACGAACTGAGCAGGATGACCCCCGCGCAGTTCCGCGCCGCCCTGCTGCACCACCTGCGCGTCACGGTCGGCAAGTCGCCGACCGCTGCCTCGCGCGCCGATTGGCGCGTCGCGGTCAGCCGGACGATCCGCGACGCCGCCGCCGAGCCGTGGCTCGATTCCGCACGCCGGGCCCGCCAGGAGGATCGGAAGCGCGTCTATTACCTGTCGATGGAGTTCCTGCCCGGCCGCCTGCTCGAGGACACGGCGATCAACCTCGGCCTGCGCGACGCCGCGGAAGAGGCGCTCGCGGGGCTGGGCCAGAGCTTCGATCGCATCGCGGATGACGAGGCTGACCCCGCGCTCGGCAACGGCGGTCTCGGTCGCCTCGCCGCGTGCTACCTGGAATCGATGGCGACGCTCGCGTGCCCGGCGTTCGGCTACGGGCTGCGCTACGAGCGCGGCCTGTTCCGACAGGCCTTCGACAGCGGCAGGCAGGTCGAGCACCCCGAGAGCTGGCTCGACGCCGGCGACCCCTGGTCGTTCACCCGGGCGGAGACGGCCTACGAGGTCCGCTTCGGCGGCCACGTCGCCGACGGCGACGCGCCGATCTGGCATCCGGATGCGCGCATCGCGGCCGCGGCGCACGACACCCCGGTCGTCGGTTACGGCGGGCACTGGGCGAACACCCTGCGCCTGTGGGCGGCGCTCCCGGATGCGGCGCTGTTCGACCTCGGCCGGTTCAATGCGGGCGACTTCACGGGAGCGGCCGACCCGGAGACCTGGGCGCGGACCCTGACGAGGGTCCTCTACCCTACGGACGAGACCGACGCCGGCAAGTACCTGCGGCTCTCCCAGGAGTACTTCCTGACCTCCGCCTCCGTGCAGGACGTCGTCGCCCGCTTCCTGCGCTCGCACCGCAACCTGCGCCGCCTCCCCGAGCACGTCGCGATCCAGATGAACGACACGCACCCCGCGATCGCCGGGCCCGAGCTCATCCGGATCCTGACGGACGACCACGGGTTCGAGCAGGACGCCGCGGCCGACCTCGCCACGAAGGTGCTCGGATACACCAACCACACCCTGCTGCCCGAGGCCCTGGAGCGCTGGCCCGTCGATCTGATGCGCGCCCTGCTGCCGCGCCACCTGCAGATCATCGAGCGCCTCGACCGCCGCCAGGTCGAGGTGCACGGCGACCGCGCCGCGGGCCTCGGCCTGATCGAGCACGACCACGTGAAGATGGGCGATCTCGCCTTCGCCACGAGCCATCGCGTCAACGGCGTCTCGGCCCTGCACACCGACCTCGTGCGCCAGAACCTGTTCCCCGCGCGCGAGGCCCTCTCTCCCGGCCGCATCGTCAACGTCACCAACGGCATCACGCCCCGCCGCTGGCTGAAGCTCGCGAACCGGCCGCTCGCGGCGCTCGTGACGGACACGATCGGCTCCGGCTGGGAGACCGACCTGGACCGCCTCGCCGAGCTCGAGGACCACGCGTCGGACCCGGCGTTCCTCGACGCGTTCGGCGAGACCAAGCTGCGGGCGAAGCAGCGGCTCGCGGCGTGGCTCTCCGACGAGCACGGCATCGACGTGCCGCTGCACGCGCTGTTCGACGTGCAGGTCAAGCGCATCCACGAGTACAAGCGACAGCTGATGAACATCCTGTGGACCATCGCACGCTGGCAGAGCATCAAGGCCGACCCCGGCGCCGGATGGGTGCCGCGCGTCAAGGTCTTCGGCGGCAAGGCGGCGCCGAGCTACGCGGCGGCGAAGGACATCATCCGCCTCATCAACGACGTCGCCGCCGTCGTGAACGCCGACCCCGCGACGGCGGACGCGCTGCGCGTCGTGTTCCCCTCGAACTACAACGTGTCGATGGCCGAGCACCTCATCCCGGCCGCCGACCTGTCGGAGCAGATCTCGACGGCGGGCATGGAGGCATCGGGGACCGGCAACATGAAGTTCGCGCTCAACGGGGCCCTCACGATCGGCACCCTCGACGGCGCCAACGTCGAGATCCGGGAGCGCGTCGGCACGGACAACTTCTTCCTGTTCGGCCTCACGGCCGACGAGGTGGCCGCGAGGCGCGCGCAGCCGGAGCACGCGCGCCGGTCGATCGAGGGCAGCGAGACCCTCCGCGGCGTGCTGCAGGCGATCGCGGACGGCGTGTTCAGCCCGGACGAGCCCGGCCGGTACGGCGGCCTGGTCGACCAGCTCTGGAACCACGACTGGTTCCTCGTCGCGAGCGACTTCGACGCGTACGACGCCGCCCAGGGCGCCGTGGACGCCGCGTACCTCGACCCGCACCGCTGGCAGCGGATGGCCGCCCTGAACACGGCGCGCATCGGCTACTTCAGCTCCGACCGCGCGATCAGGGAGTACATGAGCGAGATCTGGGACGTGACCCCCGCGCTGTGACCGCCCGTTCCCCCCGTCGGAGACGGAATCGATGAAGGACGCCGATGGCTCATAGCGAACCCGCCCACCTGCCCGCCGCGACGACGGCCGCCCTCCTCGCGTGCGGCGCGCACCCCGACCCCTTCTCGGTCCTCGGACCGGTCGACGAGGGGCGCGGCGTCGTCGCCCATATCCCGGGCGCCGTGCGGGTCTGGGCGGTCAACGACACGGATGAGGTCGAGCTGGTCCGGCATCCGGACGAGCCCGCCGTGTTCGCGGGGCCATCGCTGCCGTTCTACCGACTGCGCGTGGAATGGCCTGGTGGCGTCACCGCCGAGCGGGAGGACCCGTACCGGTTCGGGCCCGTGCTCGGCGAGGTCGACGAGCACCTGTTCGCCGAGGGCACCCACAGGCGCCTGTGGGACGCGCTCGGGGCGCACCTGATCCGCCACGACGGGATCGAGGGCGTGCACTTCGCCGTCTGGGCGCCGAACGCCTCGCGCGTCTCGGTCGTCGGCGACTTCTGCGCGTGGAACCCCGCCGAGCTGCCGATGCGCACCCGCGGCTCCACCGGCGTGTGGGAGCTGTTCGTGCCCGGCGTCGCGGAGGGCGCCTCGTACAAGTACGACGTGCGCGACGCGGGCGGCGGAGCGCTGCCGCAGAAGGCCGACCCCGTCGGCTTCGGCGCCGAGCACCCGCCGGCGACGGCATCGGTCGTGCGCCGGCTGGCCCCGCGCGCGCACCGCGGCGCCGATCGCCGCGCGGCGCGCATCCGGATGAACGCAGCGGACGCCCCGATCAGCGTGTACGAGGTGCACCTCGGGTCGTGGCGGCGCGCCGACGGGCACCGCCCGCTCTCGTACCGCGAGCTCGCCGAGGAGCTGGTCGGCTACGCCGCCGACCTCGGGTTCACCCACATCGAGGTGATGCCCATCAGCGAGCACCCGTTCGACGGGTCGTGGGGGTACCAACCGGTCGGGCTGTTCGCACCGACCATCCGGTACGGAACCCCGGAGGAGTTCGCCGCCTTCGTCGACGCAGCGCACGACCGTGGGCTCGGCGTCATCGCCGATTGGGTGCCGGCGCACTTCCCCACGGATGCGCACGGGCTCGGCCGCTTCGACGGCACGGCGCTCTACGAGCACCTCGACCCGAAAGAGGGCTTCCACCCCGATTGGAACACCCTCATCTACAACTTCGGCCGCCCCGAGGTCCGCTCGTTCCTCGTCGCCAATGCCCTGTACTGGCTCGACGAGTTCCACCTCGACGGCCTGCGGGTCGACGCCGTCGCCTCGATGCTCTATCGCGACTACTCGCGCTCCGAAGGCGAATGGATCCCCAACAGCGACGGCGGCAGGGAGAACTACGAGGCGATCGCGTTCCTGACCGAGGTCAATGCCGCCGTCCGCGACGCCGCGCCCGGCGCCGCCATGATCGCGGAGGAGTCGACGGCGTTCCCCTCTGTGACCCGAACGGCCGACCACGGCGGCCTCGGCTTCGCGTTCAAGTGGAACCTCGGCTGGATGAACGACTCGCTGACGTACTTCGGCAAAGACCCCGTCTACCGCCGGCACCACCACGACCAGCTCACGTTCGGCCTCACGTACGCGTTCAGCGAGCGCTTCGTGCTGCCGATCAGCCACGACGAGGTCGTGCACGGCAAGGGCTCGCTGTACGGCCGGATGCCGGGGAGCCACGCCGACAAGCTGGGCGGCCTGAAGGCCTTCTACGGCTACATGTGGGGCTTCCCCGGCAAGAAGCTGCTCTTCATGGGCCAGGAGTTCGGCCAACCTGCGGAGTGGGACCACTCGGGCGAGCTCGACTGGGGCGCGCTGCGGGATCCGGGTCACGCCGGGGTGCAGTCCCTCGTGCGCGACCTGAACCGTCTCTACCGCGCCGAGCCGGCCCTGCACCGGTACGACGCCGAGCCGCGCGGCTTCCAGTGGCTGCTCGTCGACGCCGTCGACGAGCAGGTGTTCGCCTGGCTGCGTCGGGGCGCGCCCGGCGAGAAGCACGTCGTCGTCGTGCTCAACCTCACGCCCGTCGAGCGCCGCGGATTCCGGGTCGGCTTCCCCGTTCCCGGCCGCTGGCGCGAGGCCCTGAACACGGATTCCCGCCTGTACGGCGGCGCGGATCGCGGCCACGGCGGCGCCATCGAGACCGAGCCCGTTCCCGTGGGCACCGAGCAGCAGTCCGCACTGCTGACCCTGCCGCCCCTGTCTGCCATCTACTTCGTGGAGGAATGATGTTGTCCAAAACAGCGCAGCCGGGCGCACCGACCAGGCTGACGAATCAGACGATGGCGTTCGTGCTCGCCGGCGGCCGCGGCAGCAGGCTCAAGGAGCTCACGGACCGCAGGGCGAAACCCGCCGTGCACGTCGGCGGCAACATGCGGATCATCGACTTCCCCCTGTCGAACGCGCTCAACTCGGGCATCCGGAAGATGGCCGTCGCCACGCAGTACAAGGCCCACTCGCTGATCCGGCACATGCAGAGGGGCTGGGGCTTCCTCCGCGCCGAGCGCAACGAGTACCTCGACATCCTGCCGGCCAGCCAGCGCGTCGCCGAGCACAAGTGGTACCTCGGCACCGCGGACGCCGTCACGCAGAACATCGACATCGTCGACGACTACGGCGTGAAGTACGTCATCGTGCTCGCCGGCGACCACGTCTACAAGATGGACTACGAGGTGATGCTGCGGCAGCACGTCGAAACGGGCGCCGACGTCACGGTCGGCTGCCTCACCGTCCCGCGCGAGGAGGCGAGCGCGTTCGGCGTGATGCACACCGACGCGGCCGGACGCATCGTCGAGTTCCTCGAGAAGCCGGCGGATCCTCCCGGCACGCAGGACGACCCGAGCGTCGCGCTGGCGTCGATGGGCATCTACGTCTTCGACTGGGCGTTCCTCCGCGACCGCCTCATCGCCGACTCCGAGGACCCGGAATCCGGCCACGACTTCGGCAACGACATCATCCCCGCCCTCGTCGAGCAGGGCAGGGCGCACGCGCATCGGTTCAGCGAGTCGTGCGTGATGACGGGCCTTGAGACGGAGCCGTACTGGCGCGACGTCGGGACGATCGATGCCTTCTGGCAGGCGAACATCGACCTCACCGAGTTCGTGCCGCCGCTCGACCTGTATGAGAACGACTGGCCGATCTGGACGTACGCGGAGCAGCTGCCGCCGGCGAAGTTCATCCACGACGACGAGGGGCGCCGCGGCCAGGCGATCCAGTCGCTGATCTCGGGCGACACGATCATCTCGGGCTCCGACGTGCACAACTCGCTGCTGTTCACGGGCAATCGCGTGCACTCGTACTCGACCCTCGATCACGTCGTCGCGCTCCCGCACGTCGACGTCGGGCGGAACGCGCGCCTCGCCCGTTGCGTCGTCGACAGCCGCGTGCACATCCCGGAGGGCCTCGTCGTCGGCGAGGACGCCGAGGAGGACGCCCGTTGGTTCCGCCGCACCGACGCAGGGATCACCCTCATCACGCAGGACATGCTCGACCGCCGTGCGGCCGAGCTCGGATAGGTCGGGCCCCATGGCCGCCGCATCCGCTCGCCGCCGTGTCCTGTCCGTCGCGTCGGAGTGCACTCCGCTCGCCAAGACCGGAGGGCTCGCCGACGTGGTCGGCGCGCTGCCGGCGGCCCTCGCCCCGCACGGGTGGCGCTCGCGCGTGCTGATGCCCGCGTACCCGCACGTGCGCGAGCGGATCGGGCGGTCCAGGCGGCTGTGGCGCACCGACGACTTGTTCGGCGGTCCCGCCGCGGTCCGGTCGTGCTCCGTCGACGGCATCGACCTCCTACTCCTCGACGCACCCCACCTGTACGACCGCGCTGGCGGCCCGTACGGCGTCGACGGGCGCGACCACCCGGACAACCACGTGCGCTTCGCCGCCCTGAGCTGGGCCGCGGCCCGGATCGTGGTCGAGGGCCTCAGCGACAGGTGGCGCCCCGACGTCGTGCACGCCCACGACTGGCAGGCGGGGCTCGTGCCCTCCTACTTGAAGTACGCCGGCAGCGGTACCCCGACCGTGATGACGATCCACAACATCGCCTTCCAGGGCGTCTTCGCGCCCGACCAGCTCGACCGCCTGCGCCTCCCGACCTGGGACTTCCACCCCGACGCGCTCGAGTACCACGGCCTGGTCAGCGCGCTGAAGGCGGGCATGGTGCACGCGTCGCGCGTGACCACCGTGAGCCGCACGTACGCCGAGGAGCTGACGACGCCGCAGTTCGGGTTCGGGCTCGAGGGCGTCGTCGCGGCCCGGAGCGCGCGCGGGGAGATGGGCGGCATCGTGAACGGCATCGACACGGCGATCTGGGATCCCTCCGCCGACCCGCACGTCGCGGAGCCGTACTCCGCCGACGCGCCGGGGGCCAAGCAGGCGGCCCGCACGGCTCTCCTCCGCGAGTTCGGCCTGGGCGATCCGGACGGCCCGCTCGCCGTCGTCGTGACCAGGCTCACGCACCAGAAGGGCATCGATCTGCTGCTGGAGGCGATTCCCGGCTTCGTCGCCGAGGGCGGCGCCGTCGCCGTCCTCGGCTCAGGGGAAGCCGACTACGAGCACGGCCTGCGCGAGCTCGCGGGTCGCTTCCCCGGCTCGGTCGGCGTGCACATCGGCTACGACGAGCCGCTGAGCCACCGGATGTATGCCGGCGGCGACATGGTCGTGGTGCCATCGCGCTTCGAACCGTGCGGGCTCACTCAGCTGTACGGCCTGCGCTACGGCGCCGTGCCGCTGGTCGCCTCCACCGGCGGGCTGCGCGACACCGTCGCGGACGCGGACGCCGACGCCATCGCCAGCGGAACGGCGACGGGCTTCGTGCTCTCGCAGGCAACGGTGCAGGGCCTCGCAGAGGCGCTGGACCGCGCCCGCAGCCTCTACGCCGATCGCGCCGCGTGGCGGCGCGTGCGCGAACGGGGCATGCGTGCGGAGGTCGACTGGTCGGACTCCGGCCGGCAGTACGCCGAACTCTTCGCGGAGCTGGCGCGATGACCCCTGACCGGCCCCGGGTGACGCCGGGGCGCTCGTGGCCCCTCGGCGTCACACCGGACGAGGGCGGGGCGAACGTCGCCGTCTGGGCGCCGCACGCCGAGCGCGTCGAGCTGTGCCTCTTCGACGACGACGGCGCCGAGACCCGCGTGCCCCTCCCCTACAACGACGGCGGCATCTGGCACGCGAGCATCGCCGGCGTCGCGCCGCTCGCCCGCTACGGACTCCGCGTCTCGGGGCCCGCTTCGCACGTGGCCGCGGCGCACAACGAGCACAAGCTCCTCATCGACCCGTACGCGCGGGCGCTCGACACCCCCGCGCGCTGGCACCCCCGGATGGACGCGGTCGTCGACCTGCCGGTCGGGCACGACGTCGCCCCCGCCCGCGACGATCGCGACAGCGCCGACGTCGTCCCGAAGGGCATCGTGCTGCCCGGCCCGACGGGCCCCGACCCTGCCGCGAACCGGCCGCTCCACGACCGCGCCGACCTCGTCGTGTACGAGGCGCACGTCAAGGGTCTGTCGATGCGGCATCCGGGGGTTCCCGAGCACCTCCGCGGCACGTACGCGGGCGCTGGCCATTCCGCCGTCCTCGAGCACCTCGTCGCGCTCGGTGTGAACGCCGTCGAGTTCCTGCCGCTCCAGGCCTTCTTCGACGACCGCGGCGTCGTAGACCGGGGGCTCACGAACTACTGGGGCTATCAGCCCATCGCGTGGCACGCCCCCGAGCCCCGCTACGCCGCGGCCGACGCCGACGCCGAGCTGCGCGGCCTCGTGCACGCGCTGCACGAGGCGGGGATCGAGGTGATCGTCGACGTCGTCTACAACCACACGGGCGAGGGCGGCGAGGGCGGACCCGTGCTCAGCCTGCGGGGCCTGAACGAACCCGGCTACTACCGCATGCACCACGGCGCATACATCGACGACACGGGCACGGGGAACACCCTCGCCGCCGAGCGCCCGATGGTCCTGCGGCTGATCCTCGACAGCCTCCGCCACTGGGCGCGGCGGTACGGCGTCGACGGCTTCCGCTTCGACCTTGCCGCGGCCGTCGGCCGCGGCTCCGATGGCTTCGACCCCATGGCGGCCTTCTTCCAGGCGGTCAGGCAGGATCCGGAGCTCGCGGGGCTCCGGCTGATCGCCGAACCGTGGGACGTCGGGCCCGGCGGGTACCAGCTCGGCGCGTTCGGCCACCCGTGGTCGGAGTGGAACGACCGGTTCCGCGACGACGTGCGCCGCGCCTGGCGGGGAGACCCACTCGCGTTCGCGGCGCTGAGCAGGCGCGTCCTCGGCTCCGCCGAGACGTTCGACCACGGCCAGCGCGCGGCGACCGCCAGCATCAACTTCGTCACGGCGCACGACGGGTTCACGCTCGCCGACCTGGTCTCCCACTCCCGGCGCCACAACGACGCCAACGGGGAGGACGGGCGCGACGGACACGCCGAGAACTTCTCCGACGGGCTCGGCGTCGAGGGCGACACCGACGACCCCGACATCCTGGCGGCCCGCTCCCGACGGGCCAGGGCGATGCTCGGGACGCTGCTGGTCGCGCAGGGCGTGCCGATGCTGCTGGCGGGAGACGAGCTCGGCAACGGCCAGCGAGGCAACAACAACGCCTACGCCCAGGACAACGAGACCGGCTGGCTCGACTGGTCGGGGCTCGGCGGTGAGCTGCTGGACTTCGTCCGGTGCGCCGTCGCCGCCAGGCACCGCCTCCCCGTGCTGCGGCAGGAGACGTTCCTGCACGGCGGCACCCGCGCGGACGGGCGCCGCGACGTGGAGTGGGTGCGCGCGGACGGCGGCGCCGTCACGGACGACGACTGGCGGGACCCTGACTTCCGCACCGTCGTCGTCGTGCTCAGGGGCGCGGCGGACGATCCGCGCGGGGCGAGCCTTCCCGGAGCCGTCGCGATCCTGATCAACACGGGCGGCGACGTCGACGCGGTCGTGCCCGGGTCCGACTCCGGAGCACCCTGGCGGGTCGAGTTCGACACGGCGCGCCCCCAGAGCTTCGCCGCCGGTTCCGAGGCGGGCGCGCACGACCCGGCCGCGGGACCGTACCCGGTTCTGGCGCAGTCGGTCGTCCTGCTGTCCTGCGGCTGAGCCGGCCCGCGCCTCAGCGCGCGTACGCGCCGAGCCGGATGAGCGGAACCGTCATCTCCTCCGGCGTCACGGAGCCGTGCTGGCCGATCATGTTCTGCGCCTGCTTGTTCGCCAGGCGATCGTCGTAGAACGCCCAGAGACCGCGCGCGGCGACGAGGAGGTCGCCGATCCGATCGCGCACGTGCGGCGCGACCTCCGAACCGAAGAGGCCGCCCCCGATCGCCTCCTCGCGGGTCGCGACGTCCGCCGCGGCGCCCGACTCCTCGCGCCACACGGATGCGGCGGCCGCCGAGTCGGCGCCCGGCTCGAGGTAGACGTGCAGCAGGCGCGGCTCGCCGCCGAGCGCGCGCACTCCGGCCAGGCGCGGGTCCCCGTCGCGCAGCAGCACGTGCCTGTGCCGCGGAACGTCGACCATGCCGTGGTCGCTCGTGACGATCGCGCCGATGCCGCTCGGGGCGTCGACGGCCGGCGCGAGCGCAGCGTCGATCAGCTCGAGGGCACCGCGCCACTCCGCCGAGTCGACGCCGTGCTTGTGGCCGGCCTGATCGAGCTCCGGCAGATAGCAGTATACGAAGGCGCCGTCGTTGCGGTCGGCTAGCGACAGCGCGACCCGCACGCGCTGGGCGGCGTCGTCCTCCCCGACGAACTCCGCGCCGCGCATGATGGCGCGCGTCAGCCCCTTCTCGGCGTACCTGCGGCGGCTCACGGCGAAGGGAGCGAGCCCCTCCGCGGCGGCTCGCTCGAACACCGTCGGCTCGCGCTGCCACGCCACGGGATCGAGGCCGTCCTTCTCGTAGCCGTCGATCTGCCCGACGACGCGGCCGCGGTCCGGGTCCATCACCCGGTAGCCGGCGAGGCCGTGGACCCCCGGCTCCGCACCGGTCAGCAGTGTCGTCAGTGCGGCGGCCGTCGTCGAGGGGAACACCGTGGCCGCGATGTCCTTCTTCGCCATGGCCCGCGACAGCACCCGGGCGTGGCCGGCGTGCTGCCGCAGCTGGATCGCGCCGAGCCCGTCGACGACGAACATGACGGCCCCTCGCGCGGCCGGGAGCCACGTGCCCGCGCCCCGCAGCGAGAGCAGGATCTCGGGCGAAATTCCGGCGAGGCTGCGGGCGTGCGGCGGGGCCCCGACTACGATCGATGACATCCGGATCAGTCTCCCACAGCGCCGCCCGAGCGCGGAGGCCGCCGGAGCCCCACGACACGGCCGCCGCCCGCTCGGCGCCGCCGCACTCAGAGAGAGGTCACGACCCCATGGCGCGGAAGCAGTCATCGCCCGCCGAACCGGTTGTCGAGCGCATCGAGGACATCGACCTCGAGGCCGAGATGCAGGGCTCGTACCTCGAGTACGCCTACTCCGTGATCTACTCGCGCGCCCTGCCCGATGCGCGCGACGGCCTGAAGCCCGTGCAGCGCCGCATCCTGTTCCAGATGGCGGAGATGGGCCTGCGCCCCGACCGCGGGCACGTCAAGAGCGCGCGCGTGGTCGGCGACGTGATGGGCAAGCTGCACCCGCACGGCGACAGCGCGATCTACGACGCCCTCGTGCGCCTCGCGCAGGACTTCGCGCTGCGCCTGCCGCTCGTCGACGGCCACGGCAACTTCGGCTCGCTCGATGACGGACCCGCCGCCGCGCGCTACACCGAGGCGCGGATGGCGCCGGCCGCGCTCGCCCTGACGGAGCACCTCGACGAGGATGTCGTCGACTTCGTGCCGAACTACGACGGCCAGTTCATGCAGCCGGACGTGCTGCCCGCCGCGTACCCCAACCTGCTCGTCAACGGCGCCAGCGGCATCGCGGTCGGCATGGCGACCAACATGGCCCCGCACAACCTCATCGAGGTGGTGGGCGCCGCGACGCACCTGCTCGAGAACCCCGAGGCCACGACCGCCGAGCTGATGGAGTTCGTGCCGGGCCCCGACTTCCCCTCCGGCGGGATCGTGATGGGCCTCGACGGCATCACCGACGCGTACGGGACCGGGCGCGGCGCCATCAAGGTGCGCGCGAAGGCCTCCATCGAGCAGATCGGCCCCCGGCGCACCGGCATCGTCGTGACGGAGCTGCCGTACATGGTCGGCCCCGAGCGCGTCATCGAGCGGATGAAGACGGCCGTGCAGTCGAAGAAGCTGCAGGGCATCGCCGACGTCAACGACTTCACGGACCGCACGAACGGGTTGCGGCTCGTCATCGGCGTGAAGACGGGGTTCGACCCGCAGGCCGTGCTCGAGCGCCTGTACCAGCTGACGCCGATGGAGGACTCGTTCTCCTTCAACAACGTCGCGCTCGTCGGCGGCCAGCCGCAGACGCTCGGCCTCAAGGAGATGCTGCGGGTCTACCTCGACCACCGCATCGAGGTCGTCACGCGCCGCAGCCGCTACCGCCTCAAGCGCCGGCAGGAGCGCCTGCACCTCGTGCGCGGCCTGCTCACGGCCATCCTCGACATCGACGAGGTGATCGAGGTCATCCGGTCGTCCGAGACGGCCGACCAGGCGCGCTCGCGCCTCTGCCAGGTGTTCGACCTCGACGAGGTGCAGGCCGAGTACATCCTCGAACTGCGCCTGCGCCGGCTGACCAAGTTCTCGCGCCTCGAGCTCGAAGCGGAGCGCGACAAGCTGCTCAGCGAGATCGCGGCGCTGGAGGAGCTGCTCGGCAGCGAGACGCTGCTGCGCGCCCAGGTCGCCCGAGAGCTGGAGGCCGTCGCCGAGGAGCACGGCACCCCGCGCCGCACGCTGCTGCTGAACGCGAAGCCCGCCGCGCCGAAGGCGAAGCGCGGCCAGGAGGTCGATCTGCAGATCGCCGACGGCCCGACGCTCGTCGCGCTGTCGACGACCGGTCGCGTCGTGCGCATCGACCTCGCCGACGGCCAGCAGGTCACGGTGCCGACCCGCCGCAGCAAGCACGACGCGATCCTCGCGACGGCGATGGGCACCGTCAGGGGCGAGCTCGGCGCGATCACGTCCCGCGGCAGGCTCATCCGGTTCTCCCCCGTCGACCTGCCCTCCGTTCCGCCGACGTCGGTGCAGCTCGGCGCCGGCGAGAAGCTGCGCGACTACATCGGGCTGGTCGACAAGTCGGAGACGGTGCTGACGATCGTTCCCCTCGGCTCCGACGCGCCGGTCGCGCTGGGCACGGCGCAGGGCGTCGTCAAGCGCATCGTGCCGAGCGCGCTCGCCGAGAAGCCGGAGATCGACGTGATCGGCCTGAAGCCGGGCGACCGCGTCGTCGGCGCCGCAGCGGCCCCCGACGGCACGGAGCTCGTGTTCGTGACGAACACCGCCCAACTGCTGCGGTTCGCGGCCGACAGCGTGCGCCCGCAAGGCGCGCCCGCAGGTGGAATGACGGGCATGAAGCTCGCGAGCGGCGCCGAGGCGATCTTCTTCGGGGCGACGACCGGCGCCGACACCGTGGTCGTGACGATCTCGGGCGACGCCACCGCGATCCCCGGGACGGAGGCCGGCAGGGCGAAGATCAGCGACTTCTCCGAGTTCCCGGCCAAGGGCCGTGCCACAGCGGGCGTGCGGGCGCACTCCCTCCTGAAGGGCGAGAGCGCGCTGTCGCTGGCGTGGGTCGGGCCCGACCCCGCGCACGCCGTCGACGCGACGGGCTCGGCGCGGAAGCTCCCGGAGACGCTCGCCCGCCGCGACGCCTCAGGGCAGCCGCTCGATGCCGTGATCGCATCGATCGGCCGCGCACTCGCCTGATCCATCTCTACATTTCTGGCACATCTCCGGTGGTAGTCCCACCCGGAGATGTGCCAGAAATGAAGAGTCAGGCGTCGATGGCGTCTCGGTCGAGGCGGTCGGCGCTCGACACGATGAACTCGCGGCGCGGCGCGACGTCGTTGCCCATCAGCATCTCGAACACCCGGCCAGCGGCCTCGGCATCCTCGACGCGCACGCGGCGCAGCAGGCGCCCGTCGCGCTGCATCGTGGTCTCCGCCAGCTGGTCGGCGTCCATCTCGCCCAGGCCCTTGTACCGCTGCACCGGCTCCTGCCACTTCTTGCCTGCCTTGGTCAGCTTCGTCAGGAGCTTGTGCAACTCGGCCTCGCTGTACGTGTAGATCGTCTCGTTCGGCTTCGAGCCGGGGTTGATCACGACGACGCGGTGCAGCGGCGGCACGGCCGAGAACACGCGGCCCGCCTCGATGAGGGGGCGCATGTAGCGGTAGAACAGCGTCAGCAGGAGCGTCCGGATGTGGGCGCCGTCGACGTCGGCATCGCTCATCATGATGACCTTGCCGTAGCGAGCGGCGTCCACGTCGAAGCTGCGGCCTGATCCGGCGCCGATCACCTGGATGATCGACGCGCACTCGGCATTCGAGAGCATGTCGCTGATCGACGCCTTCTGCACGTTCAGGATCTTGCCCCGGATGGGCAGGAGCGCCTGGAACTCGCTGTCGCGGGCGAGCTTGGCGGTGCCCAGAGCCGAGTCGCCCTCGACGATGAACAGCTCGGAGGAGTCGGTCTCCTTCGTGCGGCAGTCGACGAGCTTCGTCGGCAGCGTGGAGCTCTCCAGCGCGTTCTTGCGGCGCTGAGTCTCCTTGTGCGTGCGCGCGGAGATGCGCGCCTTCATCTCGGCGACGACCTTGTCGAGCAGCATCGAGACCTGGCTCTTGTCGTCGCGCTTGGTCGAGGCGAACATCGCCTTCATGTTCTCGCGCACGACCTTCGCCACGATCTGCTTGGCCGCAGGCGTGCCGAGCACCTCCTTGGTCTGGCCCTCGAACTGCGGCTCGGGGAGCTCGACCATGAGCACGGCGGTCAGGCCCGCGAGCACGTCGTCCTTGTCGAGCTTGTCGTTGCCGGCCTTCAACCGGCGCGCGTTCTTGTCGACCTCGGCGCGCATCTGCTTCAGCAGCTCCTGCTCGAAGCCCTGCTGATGCGTGCCGCCCTTGGGCGTCGCGATGATGTTCACGAACGAACGGGTCGTGGTGTCGTAGCCGGTGCCCCAGCGCAGCGCGATGTCGACGCGGCACTCGCGCTCGACCTCCGTCGAGCGCATCGACCCGTCGGCCTGCAGCGTCGGCACCGTCTCGGTGAACGAACCGGAGCCCTGGAAGCGCCACGTGTCGGTGACGGGTGCATCGGCTGCGAGATGGTCGACGAACTCCGAGATGCCGCCCTCGAACTTGTAGGATGTCTCGACCGGGGCCGCATCCGGATCGCGCTCATCGCGGATCGAGATCTCGAGGCCTGGCACGAGGAAGGCCGTCTGCCTGGCGCGCGTCATCAGCTCCTCGAGCTGGAACGCGGCGTCCCTCGTGAAGATCTGCCGGTCGGCCCAGTAGCGCACCCGCGTTCCCGAGACGCCCTTCTTGGCCTTGCCGATCACGCGCAGCTCGCTCGACTGCTCGAACGGGCGGAACACGGCGTCGGGGGTCTTCTCGCCGGAGTCGGCGAAGATGCCGGGCTCGCCCCGGTGGAAGCTCATGGCGTAGGTCTTGCCGGCGCGGTCGACCTCGACGTCGAGGCGCTCGCTGAGCGCGTTCACGACGGAGGCGCCGACGCCGTGCAGGCCGCCGGATGCGGCGTAGGAGCCGCCGCCGAACTTGCCACCCGCATGCAGCTTCGTGAAGACGACCTCGACGCCCGTCAGGCCCGTGCGCGGCTCGACGTCGACGGGGACGCCCCTGCCGCGGTCCTGCACCTCGACGCTGCCGTCGGAACGCAGGATGATGTCGATCCGGTCGCCGTTGCCGGCCACCGCCTCGTCGACGGAGTTGTCGATGACCTCCCACAAGCAATGCATGAGGCCCGGCGAGCCGTTCGAGCCGATGTACATGCCCGGTCGCTTGCGGACGGCCTCGAGCCCTTCGAGGACCTGCAGGTGGTGGGCGGAATACTCGGCAGTCACAAGCTACGACTCTACCCGCGTGCGGCGTTCGGGCCCGCTGGACACACAGTCGCGCTCGAGGCTCGCATTCCCCGCTTCGCGGTGAGCGAAACGCGCCGCCGAGCGGAGCCCTCCCCCAGCCGCGCGTGGTTACATGAATGCACACGGTTCACCGCATGAGGCAACCCGAGGAGGCCGACACCATGACTGCAGCAACCGCCGAAGCCCCCGTGACCCACCGCCTCACGGCGCTCGACCGCTGCGACGCCTGCGGCGCGCAGGCGTACATCGCCGCGACGGTCGGCGACAGCGAGCTCCTGTACTGCGCCCACCACGGTCGCAAGTTCGAGGAGAAGCTCCGCGCCGTGGCGACCGAGTGGCACGACGAGACCGACCGCCTGGAATCGGTGTCGGCCCTCTGACCCCGCGCTGAACGGACAATCACGCACGAACGCCCCGGATGATCCTCCGGGGCGTTCTCGTGCGTTCGCGCGAACGCCGCCTCAGACGTACTCGCGGCGGATGCGCGACGAGAGCCTGAGCAGGGGCTCCTCGCCGACCGTGTCGATCGCCTCGGCCTGATCGGTCGAGGTCGGCGCGCCATCGGCGCGCGCGCCGAAGATCGCGACCTCATCGCCGATGGCCGCGCCGGGCCAGGCGGCCACGCGGGAATCGAAGGGGCCGACGCTCTCGAGCGCGCGGCGGCCACCGGGGGCGGCGACGTCGACGCGACCGGCCCACGTCGAGAAGACGCCGTCGGCTGACCCGATGTCGACGGTCGCCGTGCCGCCGCCGACGGCGGTCACGGGCGCGGTCAGCGTTGCGACGGCCTCGAGCCCCTCGAGCTCGGGGCCGTCGGCCGAGCGCACGCCGTAGCAGAATGCGCCGATGCGCACGAGGTCGTACCGGAACTCCGGCCGGTGCCACGCCGCGGCGCTCGCGGCGAGGTGTCGCACCGCGGGCGCGAGCCCGACGGCCCGCGCCTGTGCCACGGCCCCGTCGAACACGGCGCGGGACGCGTCGTCCTCGTCGTCGCTCGCCTCTGCGATGTGGCTCCAGAGCCCCACGACCCTGATGTCGCCAGCCGCCTCCAGCTCCGCCGCGCGAGCGCACACCGACGGCCAGGCCTCGGGGCGGATGCCGTTCCGGTGCAGGCCCGTGTCGATCTTCAGGTGCACGGGCGCCGGCTCTCCGCCGCGGGCGGTCTCCGCGACCCGCTCGAGGTAGCCGGCATCGCCGACCCCCAGCTCGAGGCCGGCGGCGAGCATCTCCGCGACCTCGGCATCGGTCGCGGTCAGCCAGCTGAACACCCGGGCGGCATCCCCGGCGACGGCCTTCGCCCGCAGGGCGCTGGCGGGGTCGATCGCGCCGAACCACGTCGCACCGGCGTCGACGGCCGCGCGGACGATCGGCTCGACGCCGTGCCCGTAGGCGTCGTCCTTCACGACGACGAGCACGTCGGCGGGCGCCATGCGCTCGCGCACGGCCGCCACGTTCCTGCGGAACCGGGCCAGGTCGATGCGGAGCCTCGCTCCCGTCGTCATGCGATCGCCTCCCGTTCGACGCTGCGGCCGACGCAGGCGGCCAGCTCGAGCTCCGTCATGCCCGTCGCGGCGGCCCACGCCGCCAGCAGAGAAGGATCGCCCTCGCCGAACAGCACGCTCTCGTCACCCGGTTCGGCGCCGGCGCCCTCCAGGTCGACGACGTGGACGTCCATCGCGATGCGGCCGACGATGCGTCGCCTGGAGCCGTTCAGCAGGGTCTCCGCGTGCCCGCCGATCGCACGCACGAGGCCCTGCGCGTAGCCGCCGGCGACCAGGGCGATCGTCGTGTCCCGCTCGGCGCGGAACCGGTAGCCGTACGAGACGCCCTCGCCCGCGCGCAGCGGCTTCGTCGAGAGCACGGGCGCGGCGAGCGTCATCGCCGGGGTTCCGCGGCCGGCGAGCCCGTACACGGCGTCGAGCGGAGCCAGCGAACGGGCGCCCGCGGGGTCGTCGCCCTCGGAGTAGATGCGCACGCCGAGCTCGCGCGCCACTCCGGCGACGAGGTCGGCGCCGTGCCCGCAGGCGTCGCGGCGCAGGTCGATCGCGATGTCGGTGGTCCAGCGCAGGATGTCCTCGATGTTGCGGCGCAGCGCGCCGCGGGACACCCGCACGCGCGCCTCGCGCGTTCCCATGCCCCTGGCTGTTCGCTCCACGCTCATCCGCTCCACCCTAGCGCGCGGGCGCGTCGGCCGCCTCGCACGCCGGGCTGACTCACCTTCAACCCGAACTAGAACATAGATCCAGGCTCTCCCCTCGCGAATGTCGTACATAGTTTCTAAACTGGTGGCATGGGGACGGCTCGAGGTGATCTGGCGCGGGTGGCGGAGCTGCGCGAGCGCATCGCGTCGATGCAGCAGCGCCGCGCCGCGCCGGCGACCCTGCCCGCTCCCGGCCCCCTCGCGGGCCTCTTCCCCGACGGCGGTCCCCGTGTCGGGGCCGCATACGCGCTCGGGGGCGGCGAGCTGTCTCTGATGCTCGCCCTGCTCGGCGCGGCCTCCACCGCGGGCGAGTGGTGCTGCGTCGTCGGCGTTCCCGAGCTCTCGGTCGAAGCCGCGGCGGGGCACGGCGTCGACCTGGGCAGGCTCGTGCTCATCCCCGAACCGGGCTCTCGATGGCTGCAGGCGGCCTCGTCGGCGTGCGAGGTGTTCCCGCTGGTCGCCGTGCGCCCGCCTCGATCCCCCGCCCCCGCGGAGGCGAGCCGGCTCGACGCGCGCCTGCGCGACCGATCCAGCACGCTGCTGGCGCTCGGCGGCTGGCCGGGTTCCGAGGCCGAGATCGAGGTGAGCGGCGAGGAATGGGTCGGGATCGGCCGCGGGCACGGGCTGATCTCGGGCCGCGCCGCGACGGTCTCCCTGCGCGGGAGGCGCGCGCCGATGCCCCGCACCTCCCGCGTGCTGCTGCCGGGCCCGACGGGCGCCGTCGAGTCGCTCACCGCCGAACAGCCCGCCGCTCGGCACTCCGAGCGGCCGTCGCTGAGGCTGGTGGGCTCATGAGCGGCGTCCGCACGATCGTGCTGTGGTTCCCCGACTGGCCCGTGACGGCGCTGCTGCGGGCGCGCGCTCGGGAGCTCGACGCGCGCGCCTCGCAGGAGGGCGTCGCCCCGGATGCCCCGATCGCGCTCGTGCACGGCAACCGCGTGGTCGCGTGCTCGGCGGCGGCGCGGTCGCAGGGCGTCCGCGCGGGGCAGCGCCGGCGCGACGCGCAGTCGGCCTGCCCGTCCCTCGTGATCGCACCGGCCGACGACGGCCGCGACGCGCGCGCGTTCCACGACGCCCTGCGCGTCCTCGAGGAGCTCTCCCCCGGCGCGCAGGCGCTGCGCCCCGGCCTCGCGGCGCTGCGGGCCCGCGGGCCCGCCCGGTTCTACGGCGGCGAGGAGGCGGCCGCCGCCTCGCTCCTGGAACCGCTGCGCGGCTCGGGCTTCGCCGACGTGCGCGCCGGCATCGCCGACGGCGTGTTCGCGGCCGAGCAGGCGGCCAGGCTCGCCGGCGGCGCGGGCACGGGCGGTCGGGCGGCTCCCGGCGCGGAACCGGGCGCGCGCACCCTCGTCGTCGCACCGGGCGGCTCCGCCCCGTTCCTCGCCCCGCTGCCCGTCTCCGCGCTGGGCGACGCCGACGCCGGTGCGCTGCTGGCGCGCCTCGGGGTGCGCACGCTCGGGGAGTTCGCGGCACTCGATGCACGGCTGGTGCGCGATCGGATGGGAACGGCCGGCGCGACCCTGCACGCGCGGGCCGCGGGCGCCGACCCCCGCGAGGTCTCCCCCCGCGTGCCGCCGCCGGAGCTGGCGCGCGAGATCGCCCTCGAGCCGCCCCTCGAGATCGCCGAGCAGGTCGCCTTCGCCGCCCGCCGCACCGTCGAGGAGTTCCACGAGGCGCTCGGCGCCGCGGGGCTGGCGTGCACGGCAGTGCGCATCGTGCTGGTCGACGACGACGGCCGCCGCTCGGAACGCGTCTGGCAGCATCCCGTCTCGTTCGACGCCCCCGCGACGGTCGACCGCATCCGGTGGCAGCTGCAGGAGGCGGCGGGCGAGGCCGCACCGGGGCAGGTCGCGATGCGGGGCGGTGTCGCGCTCGTGCGGATCGAGCCGGAGGCGGTGGACGCCGCGAACGCCCACCAGCCGGCCCTGATCGGGCACGGGCCGAACGAGCGCGCCCACCACGCCATGACCCGAGCACAGGCGGTGCTCGGCCACCGCGGTGTGCTCAGCCCGCGCGTCGGCGGCGGGCGCACGGCGGCCGAGCGCGAGGTGCTGCTGCCGTGGGACGACGACGCGCCGCCGGATGCGACGGCCGGCCGGCCCTGGCCGGGCGCCCTCCCCGCACCGCTTCCCGCCGAGGTCTTCCGCGAGCCGATCCCCGTCGAGGTCGCGGGCGCGGGCGGCGCGGTGTGCGCCGTCGACGAGCGGGGCGCGCTGACGGCCGAGCCGGCGAGCCTGTCGGGCCGGCCGATCGTGTCGTGGGCGGGCCCGTGGCCCCTCGTCGAGCGCGATTGGGATGCCGAGCGGGCCCGCTGTCTGCACCGCTTCCAGCTCGTCGACGGCGACGGGGGCGCCTGGCTCGCCGTGCTCTCCCCCGCCGGCTGGGCGCTCGAGGGGAGGTACGCGTAGCGATGGGCTGGCGGAACCCCCCGATGTCATGGCGCGAGATGGAGCGCACGCTCAGCGGCAGGCTCCCACAGGGCCCCGCTCCGGCCCCGCCGAAGGCCGCTGCGCCGGCCGCCGAGGCCGAGCGGCCCGAGGGCGGCGCGCGCTACGCCGAACTGCACGCGCACTCGTCGTTCTCGTTCCTCGACGGCGCGTCCTCCCCGGAGGACCTCGTCGCCGAGGCCGAGCGGCAGGGCCTCGAGGCGCTCGCGCTCACCGATCACGACGGCTTCTACGGCATCGTGCGCTTCGCGGAGGCCGCCGAGCGCACGTCCCTCAGGACGGTCTTCGGTGCCGAGCTCTCCCTGCAGCTGACGGCTCCCCAGAAGGGCGAGGCCGACCCAGAGGGCGAGCACCTCCTCGTGCTCGCCCGCGGCGCCGAGGGGTACCACCGGCTGGCAGAGGCGATCACGCGGGCCCAGCTGCGCGGCGGCGAGAAGGGGCGCCCGTTATACGACCTCGACGAGCTCGCCGAGCTCGGTCGCGGCCACTGGGCCGTGCTCACCGGATGCCGCAAGGGCGCCGTCGGGCGGGCGCTCGCGGGGCCCATCGCCGGCGGCGGCGCCGACCTCTCCGCCGCCGAGCGCGCCATGGGCGGCCTCGTCGACCGCTTCGGCCCCGACGGCGTCTTCGTCGAGCTGACCCGCCACGGCGACCCGCTCGACGACCGCAGGCTCGACGCCCTCGCCGATCTCGCCGGCCGCGCCCGTCTCCCGCTGGTTGCGACGAACGCCGTCCACTACGCGACGCCCGACGGGGCCCGGCTCGCCCGTGCGACCGCCGCCATCCGGGCCACGCGCAGCATGGACGACCTCGACGGCTGGCTGCCGGCCCACAACGCGGCGCACATCCGGTCGGGAGACGAGATGGCGCGCCTGTTCGCGCGTTTCCCCGGCGCCGTCGAGCGCTCCGCCGACCTCGCGCAGGACCTCGCCTTCCCCCTGCGCCTCAGCCGTCCGCGCCTCCCCCGACAGGAGGTGCCGGAGGGGCACACGCCGATGTCGTACCTGCGCGAGCTGGTGCGGCGCGCCGTGCCCTCCCGCTACCCGAAGGCGGGCCCGGATGCCCTGGCCCGCATCGAGCACGAGCTGAACGTGATCGAGCAGAAGGACTTCCCCGGCTACTTCCTGATCGTGCACGACATCGTGGCCGAGGCCAGGCGGCGCGGCATCCTGTGCCAGGGGCGCGGCTCGGCCGCTGCCAGCGCCGTCTGCTATCTGCTGGGCATCACGGCGGTCGACGCGATCGCCTACGGCCTGCCCTTCGAGCGCTTCCTCTCGGCGATGCGCGACGAAGAGCCGGACATCGACGTCGACTTCGACAGCGACCGCCGCGAGGAGATCATCCAGTGGGTGTACGACAGGTACGGCAGGGACAGGGCGGCGCAGGTCGCCAACGTCATCCAGTACCGGCCGCGCAACGCCGTGCGCGACGTGGCGAGGGCCCTCGGCTACTCGGCGGGCCAGCAGGACGCCTTCTCGCGCCGCGTCGAGCGGCACGGCGATCTGGGCGACGGCCGCGGCATCCCGCCGCAGGTCATCGAGTACGCCGCCGAGCTGATGAAGGCGCCGCGGCACCTCGGCATCCATTCCGGCGGCATGGTGCTCACCGACCGCCCCGTCGGCACCGTCGCGCCGGTCGAGCACGCCCGGATGCCCGGCCGCACCGTGATCCAGTGGGACAAGGACGACGCCGCGTGGATGGGGCTGGTGAAGTTCGACCTGCTCGGGCTCGGCATGCTCTCGGCGCTGCAGCACTCCTTCGACCTGATCAGGGGCGCGACGGGCGAGGAATGGGAGCTGCGCGAGCTGCCGCGCGAGGAGCCCGCCGTCTACGACATGCTCTGCCGCGCCGACTCGATCGGCGTCTTCCAGGTCGAGTCGCGCGCGCAGATCGGGCTGCTCCCGCGGCTGCAGCCGCGGCGGTTCTACGACCTCGCGATCCAGATCGCGCTGATCCGGCCCGGCCCCATCCAGGGCGGCGCCGTGCACCCCTTCGTGCGCCGCAAGGCCGGCGACGAGCCCGTCACCTACCCGCATCCGAAGCTCGCACCCGTGCTCGAGCGCACGCTCGGCATCCCCGTCTTCCAGGAGCAGCTGATGCAGATGGCCGTCGCGATCGGCGACTGCACGGCGGAGGACGCCGACCTGCTGCGCCGCGCGATGGGCTCGAAGCGCGGCCTCGAGCGCATCGACCGGATCAAGGACGCGCTGTACGCGGGCATGGAGCGCAACGGCCTGAGCGCCGAGGCGAGCGACGCCATCTACGCGCAGATCCAGGCCTTCGCGAGCTTCGGCTTCGCCGAGAGCCACTCGCTGTCGTTCGCGCTGCTCGTCTACGCCTCGAGCTGGATCAAGCTGCACTACCCCGCCGCTTTCCTCGCGGGCCTGCTGAGGGCCCAGCCGATGGGGTTCTACTCCCCCGCCACGCTCACGGCCGACGCCCGCCGCCACGGCGTCGAGGTGCGCAGGCCCGACATCAACGGTTCCGGCGCCCAGGAGGAGCTCGAACCGGTCGGTCCGGGCGCGGCGGGCCCGAGCGGCTCCGCCGCCTGCATCAGCGACTGGTCGGCGGAGGAGCCGACCGAGTTCGATCCGGATGCGCCCGACGATTCGGCGGCGCACCGGCGCGACGCCGGGTTCGCCGTGCGGCTCGGGCTCGCGGGCGTCACGAGCGTCGGGCTGCCGACCGCCGAGCGCATCGTCGCCGCCCGCGAGGAGGGCGGGCCGTTCGCCTCGCAGCACGACCTCGTGCGCCGCACGGGGATCACCGAGAAGCAGCTGGAGGCGCTCGCGACCGCGGGCGCATTCACGGGGCTCGGCGAGGGCATCCGGGAATCGCTCTGGGCGGCGGGTGCGGCCGCCGCCGACCGCCCGGAGTACCTGCCGGGCACGGTGCAGGCCGTGCAGCCGCCGCTGTTCGCCGACCCCACCAGCTACGAGCGGCTCGTCGGCGACCTGTGGGCGACGGGGGTCTCGATCGACGACCACCCGATCGCCCATTTCCGCGCGGGCCTCGACGCGCGCGGCGTGCTGCCCTCGACGGCGCTGCGCACGCACGAACCAGGTCGGCGGGTCTCGGTCGCCGGGCTCGTGACTCACCGCCAGCGGCCGGGCACGGCGTCCGGCATCACCTTCCTCAACCTCGAGGACGAGCACGGGCTCGTGAACGTGATCTGCTCGCCCGGCCTGTGGGCCAGGCATCGCGCCGTCGTGCGCGACAGCCCCGCGCTGATCGCGCGCGGCATCCTGGAGCGCTCACCCCAGGGCGTCGTGAACCTGAACGCCGACGGCTTCGAGCCGCTGAGCACGGGGGCGCCGCACCGCTCGCGCGACTTCCAGTGACGGCGGGCCCCAAGGTTCTCGCCAGCGCGCGGCGCTAGGCTCGGGCGGGTGCGCCGGCACCACGGGCGCACGCACCTCGACGCCGACCCGGAGAACACATGCCTCTCGCCATCGGACCCAAGATGCGCTACCTGTACGAGCGCGCCCGCCGCATCGACGTGAAGTCGGTCATCGAGCGCGCGAAGGAAGTGCACGCCGAGCACGGCAAGGCCGTCCCCACGACGGTCGTCGACATGCTCTGGTCGGCCGGCAAGCACGACGTGGCGTTCCAGGACTACGTCGACTTCGACTTCGCGATCCTGAACAGAGCCGAGCGGGCCACGTTCATGACGCACCCCGTCTCGATGCAGCTCGCCGCGCGCTACTCGCAGCCGGAGGGTCGGAAGGTCTTCGAGGACAAGATCGCGTTCAACCGCCGCTTCGCCGACTACATCGAGCGCGAGTGGATGGTCGTCACTGAGGACAACGCCGCAGAGGTGCAGGCCTTCGCCGAGCGCCTCGGCACCGTGATCGCCAAGGTGCCCGTCAGCCACATGGGCCTCGGCGTGCGCCGCTACCACGCCGCCGACGTGACCGACTGGGCCGAGTTCCACGCGAAGCTGCTGGCCGACGGCGAGATCCTCCTCGAGGAGGTCATCGCGCAGCACGACGAGCTCGCGGCCGTCTGCCCCGGCACCGTGAACACCACGCGCATCGTCGCCTTCTTCGACGGCACGGACGTGCACATCCTCGCCGCGACGCAGAAGTTCGGGCGCGGCCAGGTGAGCGACCAGATGTCGTTCGGCGGCTTCTACACGATGCTCGACCCCGACACGGGCCGCGCGATGAGCGCAGGCTACGACTCGCACGGCCACGTGCACGAGACGCACCCCGACACGGGCTACCGCATCGCCGACCTGCAGCTGCCGCACTACGACCAGGCGATCGACCTGATCAAGCGCGCCGCGCGCGAGGTGCCCGAGGTGCAGTACGCCGGATGGGACGTGGTCGTCACGGCTGACGGCGCCGACCTCGTCGAGGGCAACTGGGGCGCGGGCGTCTACGAGAACAAGCCGAGCGTCTCCGGCATCCGCACCGGCCACAAGCCCCGCTACCGCCAGGCCATCGGGTTCTAGCCCCGACGTGCCGCTAGGCGGGGTCGCTGGGTGGGCGCCCTTCCGCGTTCCGAAACGACGGCAGGTCGAGCTCGCCCGCGGCGCCTATGCCGCGGGGATGGAGCGTTCGCGTGCAGCCCGCGAGATCTGCCGCGCCAGGTCGGCGTCCCGCACCGTGAGCCCGCCGGCATCGTGCGTGGTCAGGGTGACCGTCACCTCCGGGTATGTGAGAAGGACGTCGGGGTGATGGTTCGCGGCGTCGGCGAGCGCCCCGATGGCCGCGACCAGCTCGACGCCCGCCGCGAACGATCCGGTACGGAACCGCGCACGGGCGTGATCGTCGGCCGCGTGCCAGTCGGCGACCTCCGGCAACGCCGCGAACTGCTCGGCTGAGATGCGTTCGGCCATGGCCTCATGGCTATCACAGTACGGGCGCGGGCGACAGCGGTCGCCCTCTCTTCGGCGCGCGTCAGCCCACGGCCGCGATCGCCCACACCGCTGCCACGGCCACGGCTGCCGCCCAGAGATAGGACGTGAGCGTACCGACGAGGAAGCGTTCGGAGACCCCGCCCGTCGGCTCGTCGCGCAGCGCAGAGAATCGACCGAGGCCCTTGATCGCCACCACGACGGCGATTCCCGCCGGGTAGGAGAGCAAAATGCATCCGGTCACGGCGAGGCGTTCCAGGATGCCGATCCACAGCCCGCCGCGCAGGATCTCCTCCGGCGCCGGGGCTTCGGCCTCCGGCGGACGCCGCCGACCGCCGGCCAGCTTCAGGATGCCGGCTGTCAACGGCGCGCCCGCACCCGCCGACAGCGCGAATGCGGCGATCGCGATGAGCACAGTCCACAGCACGTCCATTCCGGTCATCCTGCCGTGGCGGCGTCCAGTCGGCGCAGCAGACCCGCCGCGAGCGGCTCGACTCCTCGGACTTCGTCCCAGAGAGCCGCCTGCAGCCTCTGGCTCGCGGCCTGGGGGGAGATCCCGAGCGCCTCGGCGGCGGCCCGCGCAGTCGGTGCCTGCAGGCGCGCGTCGATCATCTCCCAGCCGGCCTCCGTGCGCCGGCGCACCACGGCTGCCATCAGTTGGAGCAGTGCTTCGGCGTCGCGCACGAGCACGGCGGCGGGCTCAGCGCGGTGGGCGGCGCGGCCCGCCCCCTGGTCGGCGGCGCGTTCGGCCGCCCCGCCCGCGACCACGGCCACCGGTGCCGGCGCGCTCCGACTCCCGGCCCGTTCCACCGCTTCGCGGGCGGCGATGAAGACCGCGCCGGAGGACGAGCGGGAGTCGTCGGCCAGATGCTCGACCTCCCCCACGCCGATGCCCACCGCCCACTCCCGCAGGCGCTGCAGCTCCAGAGCGAGCCGGACCGTGGTGTCGGCGTCGGTGAGGACCGCCTGGACCTCATCGCCCACGGTGCGTTCGAACGGGCGGAGGACGCCCGGCAGCCCCTCCGTCTCGATCAGCGCTTCCAGGGCGGCCAGCAACGGCTCCACTCGCTCCCCGGTGCGCCGGGAAGCGTCCTGATCGGCCGTAATGACGAACATGAATCCAGCCTAGAGGCGGGCAACTGGTCGATCAAGACCTGAACCTTGATTATGTCCGATCAAGAGTGCAGGCTAGATGTTCACGCCTTCCGGATGATGCCCATCGGTGTGGACTCGTGCCCCTGGCCGAGCGGGTTGTCCTGGAGGATCTTCAGGAGGCGCTGCTCCCCCGCCTTGTCGAGCGTGGAACCGAGGATGTTGCCGCCGAGGTCGTTGATGTCGACGACCGCGACGTCGCAGCCGACGAGCCGCTTCATGTCGGCCGCGACCTGCTTCGGCTTCTCGGGGCCGAGCACGACCGCGTTGTTGTACGGCGGGATCGTGTGCGGCGTCGGGCCGTCGATCGCGCGAGCCTTGTCGCCGGCGATGCGGTAGAAGTCACCGCTGCGACGGAGGATCTTCTTCGAGACCACGGACACGGCCGCGGCGAACAGGATCCGGGGCGCTCCGACCTCGCGGATCGCGAACTCCATCGTCTCGGGGATGCCGAGGCCGATGCCGAACGCCGTGCGCGTGACGTACTTCGACAGGAACACGGCCAGCTTGCGCGGGCGGATGTCCTCCATCATGTACGAGCGTCCCTGCATGATCGCGACGATCTTCTCCGTGATGAAGAGCAGGTCGCCCTCGCGCACCTCGCCGACCGCGTACTTCGACACGACGTCGTCGAGCTTCTCGCCCGGCATGACGACGTGGGTCCGGATCGGGATGCGCTGGTAGCTCGCGCCGTCGATGACGGTCTCGAGAGCCTTGCCCTCGTTCGCTGCCCCCGCCATCACTCGAGGTAGTCCCGCAGCGACTGCGACCGGCTCGGGTGGCGGAGTTTCGCCATCGTCTTCGACTCGATCTGCCTTATCCGCTCGCGGGTCACCCCAAAGGTGTCGCCGATCTGGTCGAGCGTCTTCGGCTGGCCGTCGCCGAGGCCGAAGCGCATCCGGATGACGCCCGCCTCGCGCTCGGAGAGCGAGTCGAGCAGGCTCTCGAGCTGGCGCTGCAGCATCGTGAAGCCGACCGCGTCGGCGGGGACCACGGCCTCCGTGTCCTCGATGAGGTCGCCGAACTCGCTGTCGCCGTCCTCACCGAGCGGCGTCGAGAGCGAGATCGGCTCGCGGCCGTACTTCTGCACCTCGACGACCTTCTCGGGCGTCATGTCGAGCTCCTTGGAGAGCTCCTCGGGTGTGGGCTCGCGACCCAGGTCCTGCAGCATCTGCCGCTGCACGCGGGCGAGCTTGTTGATGACCTCGACCATGTGCACCGGGATGCGGATCGTGCGGGCCTGGTCGGCCATCGCGCGAGTGATCGCCTGACGGATCCACCAGGTCGCGTAGGTCGAGAACTTGAAGCCCTTGGTGTAGTCGAACTTCTCGACGGCGCGGATGAGGCCGAGGTTGCCCTCCTGGATCAGGTCCAGGAACTGCATGCCGCGGCCCGTGTAGCGCTTCGCGAGCGACACGACCAGGCGCAGGTTGGCGCCGAGCAGGTGGCTCTTGGCGCGGCGGCCATCGCGCACGACCCACTGCAGGTCGAGGCCGAGCTGGCTCGTCTTCTCGGTCGCCGACATCTTCGACAGCTTGTCCTCGGCGAACAGGCCCGCCTCGATGCGCATGGCGAGATCGACCTCCTCCGCCGCGTTCAGCAGCGGGACCTTGCCGATCTGCTTGAGGTAGTCCTTGACCGGGTCGGCGGTGGCGCCCGTGATCTGGGTCGAGTAGACCGGAACTTCCTCTTCCTCGGCCTGCGAGATGACGATCGCGCCCGTGGGCAGCGGCTCCGCCTTCTCCTTGCGCTTCGCGTCGTCGCCGTCCTCGACGACCTCGATCGCCGCGGTCTCGGGGGTCGCCTCGTCGGCAGACTTCTCCGCCTTCTTGCCGCCGGACTTCTTGGCGGTCGTCTTCTTCGCGGCGGTCGTCTTCTTCGTCGTCGTCGCGGTCTCTGCGGCCTCGTCCGGGGCCTGAGCCTCGGTCGATTCCTTCGTCGAAGCGCTCTTCTTCGCGGTCGAGCGCGGAGTCTTCGTTCCTGTCGTCACGTCAGACCTTTCACCGACGGCGCTTGCGCGTCGCCCCCGGGTGTTTTTGGGCAGGAGTAAGACCCATGTCAAGTCCCCGCGCTCGCACCCGGGGTTGACAACGGGTCTGTCCGCTTAGTATGGCACAGCCCGCCCCGCAATCGACAATCGCGGAGCAAACCTCACAGGGAGCAACGCCGGGGCGGAGCCGGCTATTCCGGATGGGCGCGCCGATTCCGGCGCCCGAACCGCGCCGGCCCGGGGCTCAGGAGGACTTGTCGTCGTCGCGCGACGGGCGCGACGCGAGGTAGCGCTCCAGCTCCGCCGCGAGCTCATCCGCGCTCGGCAGCTTCGACTCGTCCATGCCGGCGTGCGGCGCGTGGCCCGCCGCGTCTCCCGCGACGTAGGCGTCGTGGCGCTCCTCGAGCGTCGCGATCATCCGGCGCAGCTCGTCGTTCCCGGAGATCTGCTCCTCGACCTTGCCGATGTACTCCTCGTTCTCCTCGCGGAGGTCGCTGAGGTCGAACACGAGGCCCGTCGCCGCCATGATCTTCTCGAGGCCGAGGGCGCTGGCGCCGGGGAACTCGGTGTCCGCGAGGTAGTGCGGCACGAACAGGACGAAGCCCGTGGTCGCGAAGCCCGCCTCGATCAGGCGCAGCTCGAGCAGGTGGCCGATCGTCGCGGGCGCCTGCGTGTGCGGGCGCCACACCGAGTGCTCCTCGATCAGGTCGCCCCGCGTGCCGCTCACGGTGGCGCCGAGTGCGCGCGTGTGCGGCACCGGCATCGGGATCGCGTGGACCCAGGTCACGGAGGCGACGTCGAAGTCGTCCGCGAAAGTTCGCACGGACTCGACGAAGGCCTCCCAGCCGAAGTCCGGCTCGTAGCCCGACAGCAGCAGGAACGGCTGACCGAGGGCGTCGTGCGCGAGCGACAGCTCGAGCCGCGGCGGGCGGAACTCCGTGAGGTGATCCTGGTCGAAGGTGATGATCGGCCGACGCGCCCGGTAGTCGAGCAGCGAGTCGTTCGAGAACGCCACGAGCGGCTGCGGGTCGAGATCCTCGCGCGCGAAATCCACGAGACCGGAGACGGCGCCGCCGGCGTCGGTGAAACCGGTCATCAGGATCACGAGCGGAAGCCGCTCCGGCACCGCCGGGGCGTTCGCGACTCGTTCGTACAGGGGACCGAAGACGGGCATATCCCCATGGTACGAGGCGCAGACGACACCGCGGCGCTCCGGGGGCGGGATACGCCAGCGGTGAACACGCTCCGGGCGCCCCTGCGCGAGGGAGTCCTAGGATGGAGGCCATGCCCCTTCCCGAGATCACGGTCACTCACGCGCCGTTCACCGCCCACGAGGCGGACGCTCTGATCATCGCCGTTCCGACGCTCGCCGACGCCGGCGAGCTCGAAGGGCTCCGCCCCGCGCTCGAGGCCATCGGCTTCACGGGCGCCGCCGGCTCCTACGCCAGGGTGCACGCACCCGAGGTCAGCGACAAGCCGATCGCCGTCGTGGGCCTCGGCAGCGACCCCAGCGCTGACGACGTGCGCGACGCCGTCGGGGCGGGGACCCGCCAGCTCACCGGATTCGCCGCGATCGCCGTCGCGGTCGCCGCCGACATCGACGGCGCCTCCCGCACGGCCGCGGAGGGCGCGCTCCTCGGCGCCTACGAGTTCACGGCGTACAAGAGCGACCGCGACGCGGTCGAGAAGGGCGCTCACGCGACCGCGATCCGACTGCACGCTCCCGAGAGCTTCGAAGACGCCGACCTGGCGGCGCCGCGCGCGCACGCCGACGCCGTCGCGCTCGTGAAGGACCTGGTGTCGACGCCCGCCGCCGACCAGACCCCGGCCCAGCTCGCCGAGGCCGCCGAGGCCCACACCGCCGACCTGCCGGTCACCGCCACGGTGTGGGACGAGGAGGCGCTCGCGACGGGCGGCTTCGGCGGCATCCTGGGCGTCGGCCGCGGCTCCGACAACCCTCCGCGCCTCGTGCGCCTCGACTACGCGCCCGAGGGCGCCGAGCGCCACGTCGCACTCGTCGGCAAGGGCATCACCTTCGACACCGGCGGGCTCTCCCTCAAGCCGGCGGCCAGCATGGTCGGCATGCAGGAGGACATGACGGGTGCCGCCGAGGTGCTCGCCGTCGTCCGCGCCGCCGCCCAGCTGGAGCTCCCCGTGCGGGTCACCGCGTGGATGTGCATCGCCGAGAACATGCCGTCCGGTCGCGCGACCCGCCCCGGCGACGTGCTCACGATGGCGAACGGGTCGACCGTCGAGGTCACGAACACCGACGCCGAGGGTCGCCTCGTGCTCGCGGACGGCCTCGTCGCCGCGAGCCGCGAGACGCCGGACGTCGTCGTCGACGTCGCCACGCTGACGGGCGCGATGCTCGTCGCCCTCGGGACCCGCTACACCGGCATCATGGGTGACGCCGACCCCGTCGACGCGTTCCTGCGCTCGGCCGACCGCACGGGCGAGCTCGCCTGGGCGCTGCCGCTCCCGGACTACATCGAGAGCGAGCTGGATTCGCGCGTGGCCGATATGCAGAACGCGAACGTCGGAAACCGCTCGGCCGGTTCCCTCTTCGCCGGCCTGTTCCTGCGCCGCTTCGTCGGAAACGGCGCGGGCGAGTCCGACGCACCGCGCATTCCGTGGCTGCACCTCGACATCGCCGGCTCCGCCATGAGCGCATCGAGCGCCTACGGCTTCACGGGCAAGGGCCCGACGGGCGCGTCGACGCGCGCGCTGATCGACTTCGTCGCCGCGGGCGGCCAGGTCGCGTGATCCGGATGCGGCCGGCGCCGGTCGGCGCCGGCCGCCCACCTCGTCAGGAAGAAGGCCCCACGTGACCGAGCACTCGTTCGACGTCGTCGTCCTCGGCGGCGGCTCCGGCGGCTACGCGGCCGCGCTGCGCTCCGCCGAGCTCGGCAAGTCGGTCGCGCTGATCGAGCGCGACAAGGTCGGCGGCACCTGCCTGCACCGCGGCTGCGTGCCGACCAAAGCGCTGTTGCACACCGCCGAGGTCGCCGACGCCGTGCGCACGGCCCGGACCGCCGGTGTCGGAGCGGAGCTGACCGGCATCGACGGCACGGCGGCCCTCGCGTTCCGCGAGGGCATCGTCGCCAAGAAGCACCGGGGCCTGACGGGCCTGATCTCCGCCAGGCGCATCACGGTCGTCGACGGGACCGGGGTGATCGAGGCCGACCGCGGCGTGCGGGTCGGCGACGACGTGTACCGCGGCACCGACGTCGTTATCGCCACGGGTTCGTTCAGCAGGACGATCCCCGGCATCGAGCTCGGTGGGCGAATCGTCACGAGCGAGGGAGCGCTCGCGCTGGCCGACGTCCCGACCCGCGCGATCGTGCTCGGCGGCGGCGTGATCGGCGCCGAGTTCGCCAGCGCGTGGCGATCGCTGGGCGCCGAGGTCACGATCGTCGAGGGCCTCGACCGCCTCGTGCCGAATGAGGACGCCGACGTCAGCCGGGGCCTCGAACGCGCGTTCCGCAAGCGGGGCATCGCCTCCAAGCTCGGCGTCAGCGTCGCGGGGGCGACCGAGACGCCCTCCGGGGTCGAGGTGCGCCTCGACGACGGCGAGGCGCTCGAGGCCGACCTGCTGCTCGTCGCCGTCGGGCGCGGCCCCGCGACATCCGGGATCGGCCTCGAAGCGGCGGGCGTCGCCGTCGAGCGCGGCCACATCGTGGTCGACGACCGGATGCGCACCTCGGTGCGGGGCGTCTGGGCCGTCGGCGACGTCACGCCCGGCCTCCAGCTCGCGCACCGCGGCTTCCAGCAGGGCATCCTCGCTGCCGAGGCGATCGCGGGCGAGCGGGTCTCACCCATCGACGAGAACCACATCCCGCGCGTCACGTACTCCCACCCGGAGGCCGCCTCCGTCGGCCTCACGGAGGCGCAGGCCGCCGAGGCCTTCGGTGCCGACGACGTCGTGACCCAGCGCTTCGACCTCGCGGGAAATGCGCGCAGCGAGATCATCGGCACGGGCGGCTTCGCGAAGGTCGTCCGCCGCAAGAACGGCCCCGTCATCGGCGTGCACCTCCTCGGCGACCGCGTGGGCGAGCTCATCACGGAAGGCCAGCTCGCCGTCGCGTGGGAGGCCCACCCCGAGGACATCGCCCCCCTCGTGCACGCGCACCCCACCCAGAGCGAGGCGCTCGGCGAGGCGTTCCTCGCGCTCGCCGGCAAGCCTCTGCACTCCCTCTGACCACCCGGCCCGGGCCGCGCCGGTTTTCGTGCGGCGGCTCGGGGATCTAAGCTGACATACGTCACCAACCTTTACCCAAGGAGACTTCGACATGAGCACTTCTGTAGTCCTCCCCGCGCTCGGCGAGAGCGTCACTGAGGGCACCATCACGCGCTGGCTGAAGAACGTCGGCGACACGGTGCAGGAGGACGAGGCCCTGCTCGAGGTCTCGACGGACAAGGTCGACACCGAGGTCCCCTCGCCCGTATCGGGCGTCGTCGAGGAGCTGCTCTTCGGCGAGGACGACACCGTCGAGGTCGGCGCCGTTCTGGCGAAGATCGGCGACGGCAGCGCCGCGCCGGCCGAGCCCTCCGCCCCTGCCGCCGTGGCGCCCGCGGCCGAGGCCACCCCCGCTGCTGAGGCGCCCGCCGCCCCGGCCCCCGCTGCCGAGGCGCCCGCCGCTTCCGGCGATGCAACCGACGTCACGCTCCCCGAGCTCGGCGAGAGCGTCACCGAGGGCACCGTGACCCGCTGGCTCAAGAACGTCGGCGACACCGTCGACGTCGACGAGCCCCTCCTCGAGATCTCCACCGACAAGGTCGACACCGAGGTCCCCTCGCCCGTCGCCGGCACCGTGCTCGAACTGCTCGCCGCCGAAGACGACACCGTCGAGGTCGGCGCAGTGCTCGCCCGCGTCGGCTCCGGCGCCGCAGCGTCCGCCGCTCCCGCGGCCCCGGCCGCGGCTCCCGCCGCACCGGCAGCGGCACCCGCCGCACCGGCTCCGGCCGCGCCCGCCGCCGAGGCCCCGGCCCCCGCCGCCGAGGCACCCGCCGCTTCCGGCGATGCAACCGACGTCACGCTCCCCGAGCTCGGCGAGAGCGTCACCGAGGGCACCGTGACCCGCTGGCTCAAGAACGTCGGCGACACCGTCGACGTCGACGAGCCCCTCCTCGAGATCTCCACCGACAAGGTCGACACCGAGGTCCCCTCGCCCGTCGCCGGCACCGTGCTCGAACTGCTCGCCGCCGAAGACGACACCGTCGAGGTCGGCGCAGTGCTCGCCCGCGTCGGCTCCGGCGCCGCAGCG